>NZ_JABMIK010000009.1:0-210081 GCF_041386365.1 Pantoea sp. KPR_PJ
GAGGGACTTGAACCCTCACGTCCGTAAGAACACTAACACCTGAAGCTAGCGCGTCTACCAATTCCGCCACCTTCGCGTACCAGCAATACATGAGAGTATTGCAACCACGGAGGCGCATTCTAGAGATTTTACACCTGACGTCAACAGATATTTCGCGACGGTGAATCGACTGCTGCAAAAAACAACGTTATCACCGTCGCATGCGCTTAGCGCGCCCTGGCACCGCGTCCGTATACGGCACGATAAACCTTGAAGCGACCGTTTTGCGCCAGTACTTCATGGCTGCCGAAGGTCTCATCCAGCACCTGCGGATAGGGCAGGAAAGCGTTGGCAACTATGCGCAGTTCGCCGCCGGTATTGAGATGTTTTACTGCACCGCGGATCAGCGTCTGGGCCGCATCGAGGCTGGTTTCACGCCCTTCGTGGAACGGGGGATTTGAGAGGATCAGATCGAAGCGGCCGGTGACGTCAGAAAAGACATTGCTGGGGAATACTTCGCCCTCAAAGCCGTTGATCGCCAGCGTTGCCTTACTCGCCTCAATCGCTGCGGCATGCACGTCGCACAGCGTTAAGCGCACTTTGGGGGAGTGGTTTGCCAGCACCGCAGAGAGCACGCCTGCGCCACAGCCGATATCGAGGACTTTGCCTTTGGTGTGCGGGGTCAACGTGGTCAGCAGCAGTGCGCTGCCAATGTCGAGATCGTCACGGCTGAAAACGCCCGGCAGCGTGCAGATGGTCAGCGGGTCGAGATCGTAGCTGTCGCGGAAGCTCTCCGCATCGAACGTCGGCTGGCTCTCCAGGCGACCGTGATAGAGGCCGCAGCGGCGGGCACTGTCGATTTTGTCCAGCGTCGTCCACGCCTCAACCATTCCTTCCGCGCTGCGTACGCCGCTGCGATTTTCGCCCACGACGAAAATATCGCTGCCCGGCGGCAGCAGTGAGAGCAGATTCATTAGCTGGAACAGCGCTTCTGGCTTGTTCTTTGGCCAGAAGTAGATCAGCGTATCACAGCCTTCAACGTCTTCCTGCGTTGCCACCAGACCATAACGCGCCCGTTCGCCCATGCGGCGACTCAGGTTTTGCCAGTGATGATATTGTTGGGTATGCGCGCGCGATGAGGCGGTTTCCAGCTGAGCGGGCAGGTCATCCTGCATATCGCCAGCGAACAAAACGTGGCGGGCGGTAAATTCATCACTGTGGCGCAGTATTACTTCGCTGGCCGGGGTAAAAGCAGACATGAAAGGCTCCTGTAAGATCAGAGCGGCGATTATAGTGGTTTGTTGGCGCATGTTCGATGGGTTTGCTAGCATAGCGTCGCATTCCGGCAGCAGATCAAGGGTAGAACATGACGTCCAGGCGCGACTGGCTGTTACAGCAAATGGGAATAACGCAGTATCAACTGCGTCGCCCGCGCGTGCTTCAGGGCGAAATTGCGGTCAGGCTGACGCCCGGTACGAAGTTAATTATCGTGGCGGAGGTGGTGCCCGGCCTTCAGGAGCCGCTGGTGCGCGACGTCCTGCACGTGCTTGGTCTGCAACCGAGTCAGGTTATGACGCTCACGCCCGATCAGCTGCAAATGCTGCCTGAATCACTCGACTGCGCGGGCTGGCTGCTCGGTATTGACACGGCGCATCCTTTTAGCGGCGTCGCGCTCTACTCCTCCTCTTTAAGTGAACTCTCCAGCAGCGGCGCGGCGAAACGCGCGCTCTGGCAACAGATGTGTAATCATGACAGCGATCTCTTTCCTCACCCCTGAGGATAATGCCCAGGCTTTTGCTATTGAGTGCCGCAGCCACGCTTTTCCGTGGCGGGAACAGACCTTTGCCAGCAACCAGGGCGAGCGTTTTCTTAACTATCGCCTCGATGTTGACGGCGTGATGGCCGCCTTTGCGATTACGCAGGTCGTACTGGATGAGGCATCACTGTTTAATATCGCTGTCGATCCCGCTTATCAGCGGCGCGGCTATGGACGCCAGCTATTGCAGCATCTTATCGCCGAGCTGGAAAAGCGTGAGGTGATGACGCTGTGGCTGGAGGTACGCGCTTCAAACCTTCCCGCGATTTCGCTGTACGAGCAGCTCGACTTCCATCAGGTGAGCCGCCGTCCTAACTATTATCCCACCGCCAGCGGACGTGAAGACGCCATTATCATGGCGCTGACGCTATAGGCGTTTAAGGAGCTGTAATGTTAAGAGACTGGGATTGCATCCTGTTTGATGCCGATGACACCCTTTTCCATTTTGACGCCTTTGCCGGATTACAACGCCTCTTTGCTGGCTATGACGTGCAGTTTACCGATCAGGATTACGCCGACTACCAGGCGATTAACAAGCCGCTGTGGGTGGATTATCAGAACGGGGCTATTTCTGCGCTACAGCTTCAGACGCGCCGTTTTACCGGCTGGTCAGAGAAGCTGAGCGTCGCGCCAGAGGTGCTGAACAGCGGCTTTCTCACCGCCATGTCAGAGATCTGCATGCCGCTGGAAGGAGCGGTCAGCCTGATGCACGCCTTGCATAACAAGGTGCCGATGGGAATTATCACCAACGGCTTTACCGCGTTGCAGCAGGCGCGTCTGGAGCGCACCGGCTTTCGCGACTACTTCTCAGCGCTGGTGATCTCGGAGCAGGTGGGCGTGCCTAAACCCGATAAGGCCATTTTTGATTATGCGCTGGAGAAGATGGGCAATCCGGCGCGCAGCCGCGTGCTGATGGTCGGCGACACGCCGGAGTCAGATATTCTGGGGGGGATCAATGCCGGGCTGAAAACCTGCTGGATCGATCACGGTACGCGCCCGCTGCCTGAGGCGATTCAACCCACCTGGACGGTGACTTCTCTGGGTGAGCTAAAGGCGCTACTGCTTGCCTGAGTCTGCTCTTATCAGGGCATCTGAGCCCGCAGGGCGGGCTTTATTTTGCGCTTGATGCGCTTCCTCTGCCGCTGCGGCTTGAGATCCCTGAATCTGGCCACATAACAGGGCTAGGGCGCAGCGTCTTGCTTCTCATCCTCGTCGCGATCTTCTTTAACCGGCGTGCTGGCGGTCAGCAGAAACGGCGACTGCTGCCAGCGCGTGCGGCGATCGCGCAGCAGGGTGCGTGACAGAATAATGCCGATGGCCAGCGCCAGCAGCAGCATCATCCGTAAGATATTGGTGGTGTTGTCGACCTGGCGCGACTCGGTTACCAGCACATGGGTGTCGAGCGTTACGCGCAAAAAGCCGAGCGGACCGTCACTGTTGTTGAGCGGCTCCACCAGCTGATGGTTGAAATAGCTGCCGGCGCGCTTGCCGTCCAGTGCCAGCCTGTCGCGCACATTGATGTTTTCGCCGCTGTGGGCCACCAGACTGCCGTCGTCAGCATAGACTGAGGCGTCAAGAATACGGCTGTTGGTGGTCATCTGATTGAGGATGGCTTCAATCTGGCTGCGGTTATCGTCGCTGTTATCCATCAGCGGTGAGAGGCTAAAGGCGACCTGTCTGGTCAGCGTCTGCGCCAGCTCTTCAACCTGCTCAGAGCGCGCCATCTGATGGCCAAGGCTGAACCAGGAGGCCCCCTGCATGAGCACAACTAACAGCGCCAGCGAGATCAGCACAATCACCGTGCGATGTAAGCGAAATTTCAGTGCGCTTTTAGCCATCAGTAACCTATATCACGTCACAACAGAAACCAGGAGATTATGTTGCCAGAAGCGGCGCAGACAAGGTAGCCTCTTGCGTGGTTTTGTTGTCCCCTACAGGAGCTCTGATGCCGAACCGTCTTACCTGGTGCGATTTGCCCACCGAACTCTCCGAATGGCCGGGTTTACCTCTTTCCCTCAGCGGCGATGAAGTCATGCCGCTGGATTACCGTGCCGGTCGGACCGGCTGGCTGCTGTATGGTCGTGGACTAAACAAACAGCAACTTACCGATTATCAGCACCAGCTGGGTGCGGCGATGGTGATCGTCAGCGCCTGGCGCATTGATGAGTACCAGGTGGTGCGTCTGGCAGGTTCGCTGACGCCTCGTGCCGCAAAACTGGCGCATGACAACGGTCTCGACGTTGCGCCGCTCGGCAAGATCCCGCATCTCAAGACGCCGGGCCTGCTGGTGATGGATATGGACTCCACCGCAATTCAAATCGAATGTATTGATGAGATTGCCAGGCTGGCTGGCAGCGGCGAGCTGGTGGCAGAAGTAACCGAGCGCGCCATGCGCGGTGAGCTCGACTTTGCGGCCAGCCTGCGCCAGCGCGTGGCAACGCTGAAAGATGCGGATGCCAACATTCTTAAGCAGGTACGCGATGCCCTGCCGCTGATGCCAGGGCTGACCGAGCTGGTGCAGAAGCTCCAGGCGCTCGGCTGGCAGGTGGCGATCGCTTCGGGCGGCTTTACCTACTTCGCCGAATACCTGCGCGACAAACTTCATCTGGCGCACGTGGCGGCCAATGAACTGGAAATGCGAGACGGCAAACTGACCGGCGAGGTGCTGGGGCAGATTGTCGACGCACAATACAAGGCTGATACCCTGAAAAAACTGGCGCAGCGTTTTGATATCGCGCCAGAGCAAACCGTGGCCATTGGCGACGGTGCCAATGACCTGCCGATGATAAAAGCGTCGGCGCTGGGTATCGCCTATCATGCTAAACCTAAAGTGAATGAGCAGACGGAAGTCACTATCCGCCATGCCGATCTGATGGGCGTTTTCTGCATCCTCAGCGGCAGCCTGATCCACGAAGAGCGTTAGAGGTACTGATTTGGCCAAAGCGGCAAAACGCGCCTTTGTTTGTAACGAATGCGGCGCAGACTATCCGCGCTGGCAGGGGCAATGCAGCGCCTGCCACGCCTGGAACACCATCACCGAAGTGCGCATTGCCGCATCGCCTGCGGCGGCGCGCAATGAGCGCCTGAGCGGTTATTCCGGCAGCGCCGGCTCCAGCAAGGTGCAGAAGCTGTCGGAGATTAGCCTTGAAGCGCTGCCGCGCTTCTCCACCGGCTTTAAAGAGTTTGACCGCGTGCTGGGCGGCGGCGTGGTGCCGGGCAGCGCCATTCTGATTGGCGGAAACCCCGGTGCAGGGAAATCAACGCTGCTGTTACAGGTGATGTGCCGCCTGGCACAGGAGATGAAGACACTTTACGTCACCGGGGAGGAGTCCCTTCAGCAGGTAGCGATGCGCGCGCACCGTCTCGGCCTGCCGAGTGAAAACCTCAATATGCTGTCAGAAACCAGCATCGAGCAGATCTGTCTGATCGCCGAGCAGGAGCAGCCGAAACTGATGGTGATCGACTCCATCCAGGTGATGCATATGGCAGATATTCAGTCGTCGCCGGGCAGCGTGGCACAGGTGCGCGAAACCGCCGCCTACCTGACCCGCTTTGCCAAAACGCGCGGCGTGGCCATTGTGATGGTCGGCCACGTCACCAAAGATGGCTCGCTGGCGGGGCCCAAGGTGCTGGAGCACTGCATCGACTGTTCGGTATTGCTGGACGGTGATGCCGACTCGCGGTTCCGCACGCTACGCAGTCATAAAAACCGCTTTGGCGCAGTCAACGAGCTGGGCGTTTTCGCGATGACCGAGCAGGGCATGCGCGAAGTCAGCAACCCCTCGGCGATTTTCCTGTCGCGCGGCGACGAGATCACCTCCGGCAGCTCTGTCATGGTGGTGTGGGAAGGCACACGCCCGCTGCTGGTCGAGATTCAGGCGCTGGTCGATCACTCAATGATGGGCAATCCGCGCCGCGTGGCGGTGGGGCTGGAGCAGAACCGCCTGGCGATTCTGCTGGCGGTGCTGCACCGTCACGGCGGGCTGCAAATGGCCGATCAGGATGTGTTTGTGAATGTGGTCGGCGGCGTGAAGGTGACCGAGACCAGTGCCGACCTGGCGCTGCTGCTGGCAATGGTTTCCAGCCTGCGCGATCGTCCCCTGCCGCAGGATCTGGTGATCTTTGGCGAAGTGGGGCTGGCGGGAGAAATTCGCCCGGTGCCGAGCGGGCAGGAGCGTATCTCCGAAGCGGCGAAGCATGGCTTTAAGCGTGCTATCGTGCCGGCGGGCAACGCACCGAAGAAAGCGATCGACGGCATGAAAGTTTACAGCGCAAAAAAACTGGCGGATGCGCTGGCGATACTGGATGAGCTTTAAAGGCTGAGCGGGTACACTCGCAGCAACTTCAATCCATGCAGGAGGCAGCATGACGTCGTTCGACTATCTGAAAACCGCCATTCGCCAGCAGGGGCATACCCTGCAGCAGGTGGCCGACGCCAGCGGGATGACCAAGGGCTATCTGAGCCAGCTGCTCAACGCCAAAATCAAAAGCCCGAGTGCGCAGAAGCTGGAAGCGCTGCACCGTTTTCTCGGGCTGGAGTTTCCACGCCGCGAAAAAACCGTTGGCGTGGTGTTCGGCAAATTTTATCCGCTGCATACCGGCCATATCTATCTGATTCAGCGCGCCTGTAGCCAGGTCGATGAACTGCATATCATCATGGGCCACGACGAACCGCGCGATCGTGAGCTGTTCGAAAACAGCGCCATGTCTCAGCAGCCGACCGTCAGCGATCGGCTGCGCTGGCTGTTGCAGACGTTTAAATACCAGAAAAATATTCGCATCCACTCATTTGATGAAGAGGGCATTGAGCCCTATCCGCACGGTTGGGACGTCTGGAGCGAGGGGGTAAAGGCCTTTCTCAGCGATCGCGGCATTACGCCTGACTGCATCTACACCAGCGAAACGGCGGATGCGGAGATGTATCAGCAGCATCTGGGGATTAACACCGTGCTGATCGATCCGGCACGATCTTTTATGAATATCAGCGGCGGGCAGATCCGCCAGGATCCGTTCCGCTACTGGGAATATATCCCTACCGAAGTGAAGCCTTTCTTTGTGCGCACCGTGGCCGTGCTGGGTGGGGAATCGAGCGGCAAATCGACGCTGGTCAACAAGCTGGCAAATATCTTCAACACCACCAGCGCCTGGGAGTATGGCCGCGACTACGTCTTCTCCCACCTGGGCGGCGACGAGATGGCCTTGCAATATTCTGACTATGACAAGATTGCACTTGGGCAGGCACAGTACATCGATTTTGCGGTGAAGTACGCCAACAAAGTCGCCTTTATCGACACCGATTTCATCACAACGCAGGCGTTCTGCCTCAAGTATGAAGGGCGCGAACATCCCTTTGTGCAGGCGCTGATTGATGAATACCGCTTTGACCTGGTCATTTTGCTGGAGAACAACGTGCCCTGGGTCGCTGACGGCCTGCGCAGCCTCGGCAGCTCGGTAGATCGCCGTGAATTTCAGTCAATGCTGGTGACCATGCTGCGCGAGAACAACGTCGAGTTCGAGCACGTACGCGAGGACGATTACGATACGCGGTTCCTGCGCTGTATTGAGCTGGTGAAAGGGATGATGGATGGAAAACATCCGGCATAAAAAGAGGGGCTGACGCCCCCCTTTTTTCAGATGGCTGACCGCGCACGGCGTGCCAGCTTCCGTCAGCAAACAGGCGGCATTGCCGCCGCCCGATCGCTTATTTAGTAATACGCTTGTACTTGATACGCTTTGGCTCCAGCGCTTCTGCGCCGAGTGTGCGTTTTTTGTACTCTTCGTATTCGCTGAAGTTACCTTCAAAGAACTCGACTTTCCCTTCATCCTGGTAGTCCAGAATGTGAGTAGCGATACGGTCGAGGAACCAGCGGTCGTGCGAGATCACCATCGCGCAGCCCGGGAACTCCAGCAGGGCGTTTTCCAGCGCACGCAGGGTTTCGATATCCAGGTCATTGGTAGGTTCGTCAAGCAGCAGCAGGTTGCCGCCAACCTGCAGCAGTTTCGCCAGATGCAGACGGCCGCGCTCACCACCAGACAGCTCGCCAACGCGTTTCCCCTGGTCGGTACCTTTGAAGTTAAAGCGGCCGACGTAGGCGCGGCTCGGCATCTCGAAGGTGCCGATACGCATGGTGTCCAGCCCGCCAGAAACTTCTTCCCAGACGGTTTTCGAGTTGTCCATCGCGTCGCGGAACTGATCAACCGATGCCAGCTTGACGGTTTCCCCCAGCTCGATGCTGCCGGAATCGGGCTGCTCCTGACCGGTCATCATGCGGAACAGGGTTGATTTACCCGCGCCGTTCGCGCCGATGATGCCGACGATGGCACCTTTCGGCACCAAGAACGAGAGATCGTCGATCAGCACGCGATCGCCGTAGGATTTGGTCAGGTTTTTCACCTCAACCACTTTGTCACCCAGACGCGGGCCAGGCGGAATAAAGAGTTCGCTGGTTTCGTTGCGCTTCTGGTATTCGGTGCTGTTCAGCTCCTCGAAGCGGGCCAGACGCGCTTTGCCTTTGGACTGGCGGCCTTTGGTTCCCTGACGCACCCACTCCAGCTCTTTCTCAATGGATTTGCGGCGCGCGGCTTCAGCAGACGCTTCCTGCGCCAGACGCTGGTCTTTCTGCTCCAGCCAGGAAGAGTAGTTGCCTTCCCACGGAATGCCTTCGCCACGGTCCAGCTCCAGGATCCAGCCGGCAACGTTGTCCAGGAAGTAACGGTCGTGGGTAATCGCCACTACGGTACCTTCAAACTCGTGCAGGAAGCGCTCCAGCCACGCCACAGACTCGGCGTCCAGGTGGTTGGTCGGTTCGTCCAGCAGCAGCATATCGGGTTTTTCCAGCAGCAGGCGGCACATCGCGACGCGACGGCGCTCACCACCAGACAGGTTGCCGATTTTCGCTTCCCAGTCGGGCAAACGCATCGCATCGGCGGCACGCTCCAGCTGCGTTTCCAGATTGTGGCCGTCGTGCGCCTGGATAACCTCCTCCAGACGACCCTGTTCTGCGGCCAGCTTGTCGAAATCGGCGTCCGGCTCAGCGTAGAGCGCGTAAACCTCATCCAGACGCTTCAGTGCGCCAACCACTTCGGAAACGGCTTCCTCAATGGATTCACGGACCGTCTGCTCCGGGTTGAGCTGCGGCTCCTGCGGCAGATAGCCGACTTTAATTCCCGGCTGCGGACGCGCTTCGCCTTCGATATCTTTATCGATGCCCGCCATGATACGCAGTAGCGTGGATTTACCCGCGCCATTCAGGCCGAGCACGCCAATTTTTGCGCCCGGGAAAAAGCTGAGGGAGATGTTCTTCAGAATATGACGCTTCGGCGGTACCACTTTACCGACGCGATGCATGCTATAGACGAATTGAGCCACGTTGTAATGAGCCTCTGATTCTGGTGGGTGAATTAGTAACGAAGTTTAGCCTTTTTGCCGGGCTAATCCCAGCCGTGCTCGGACGTTATACGCAAAAGATAGCGGTCTGACTTATACCGAATCGGGCAGGCGTAGCGGCAGCGGCAGCTGCGTCAGCCACGCCGCCAGCGTCTTCTCGGGCGCGCTGTCGCTTACCAGCAGATCAAAGCGGTGCAGCTCGCCGATGCGCGCGGGCAACACTTTACCGAACTTGCTGCTGTCGGCCACCAGAATGCACCGGCGCGATCGCAGCATGGCATGATGTTTCATCGCCAGCTCGTTGAGGTTGTAGCAGGTCGCGCCCTGATCTTTATCGATACCCGCCGCCGAAATAAACGCCAGCGTTGGGCAGAGATCGTCAAGAATTGAGTGCGCGCCAACGGGCGTAAAGAGCGCGTTGTCGGCATGAAACTCGCCGCCGCTGAGAATAACGTTGCAGGCCGGTTTCTCTTTCAGCGCCAGAAATGTGTTCATGGCACAGCAGACGGCAGTAAAGGGCAGATCGTCAGGCAGCGCGTCAACGATATAGGGAATTGTCGTACCGCAGTCGAAAAATACCGTGTCATTCTCGCTGATCAGGCTGGCCGCAGCCTGTGCCAGACGCTGCTTTTTCGTGGCGTTCTGCCCATGCTGATCCGAAACAAAGTAGTGTCCAGCCAGGCTTTTCGGATCGCTGACAATGTAGCCGCCCAGCAGCACAACAGAAGATGAGGGTTCGCTTAAGTCGCGACGAATCGTCATCTCCGACACGCCCAGCAGCAGCGCCGCATCCTTCAGGTGCAGCTTGTCGGTGCGTTTTAACGCCAGGATCAGTTTCTGAATGCGTTCATCGCGCCGGGTTTCCATAGAGGTCTCTGTTGTGGTTGATAGAGGGCAGGAACGCCGCCAGCGGCGCTGCCTGAACAGCGTTAATTGCAGTAAATTCTGCTATTTGAATAAGTTGCGCTTTCAGTGGTGGCATCTTAACTGGAATCTGATTGCCCCGTAAACCTTGCGTTAGCGCCTCCGGCCCGCCGCTGTGAGAAACCCATCCTGCGCGAAAGCGTCGTTCACCTCAACGCGCTGCGTAAATTTTGTGAAGAACGTGGCAAGAGCCGGTTCCCCTGGTTAGCATGAATAAAGCCTGGCACGCAGCCGGAGAGCAACAGAGGAGATTTTCGTGGAGAAGTGGCGTAACTGGATGACAGGGATCTGTCTGGCCGCAGTGGCCAGCAGCGCGTGGGCCGACTCGCTTGATCAGCAGCGACAACGATATCAACAGATTAAACAGGCGTGGGACAGCAACCAGATGGCAACGGTGGATCAGCTGCTGCCAACGCTGCGGGATTATCCGCTTTACCCCTATTTACAGTACCGTCTGCTGGCGCAGGATCTCGATCAGGAAACGCCGCTCGCCATCAACAATTTCATTCAGCAATATCCCACGCTGCCTCCTGCGCGTTCGCTGAAAACCCGTTTTGTTAACGTGCTGGCGCACCGCCAGGACTGGCAGGGCATTCTGAGCTTTAGCCCGGAAGAGCCGGGGCCGGTGCAGGCCCGCTGTAACTGGCTCTACGCTAAATGGGCAACCGGCGCACAGCAGCAGGCGTTTGAAGGCGCGAAGGCGATTTGGCTGCGCGGTACCTCGCTGCCAAATGACTGCGATCGTCTCTTCTCGGTGTGGCAATCTTCTGGCCAGATGTCTCCTGTTACCGTGCTGGAACGTATTCGTCTGGCGATGAAGGCGGGCAATGACAGCCTGGTGAGCTTTCTGGCGAAAAGCTTGCCGGAAGATTATCAGACCATCGCCAACGGCGTGCTGGCGCTGCAGCGCGATCCCCAGACCGTGCTGAACTTCGCGCAGACAGTGGGGCCGACTGACTTTACCCGTCAGGCGACGATCTATGCCTTTACCCGCGTGGCGCGTGCCGATATGGAAAACGCGCGCAGCCTAATCCCGTTGCTGGTGCGGGCGCAGAAGATGGAAGCGGATGATGAGCAGGCGCTGAAAGAGATTGTTGTCTGGCGCATGATGGGCAGCGATCTCACCTCAGAGCAGGCGCGCTGGCGCGATGCGGTGGTGATGAACAGCCAGTCGACCGCGCTGATTGAGCGACGCGTACGTCTGGCGCTGACGCAGCACGATCGCCGCGGACTGAACACCTGGATTGCCCGTCTGCCGGTAGAAGCAAAAGAGAAAGATGAGTGGCAGTACTGGCAGGCCGACCTGCTCTATTCACAGGGCCGCAAGGAGGAAGCGGACGACATTCTGCACAAGCTGATGCAGGCGCGCGGTTTCTATCCGATGGTGGCGGCGCAACGGCTGGGCGTGAACTATCCGTTGCAGATTGACGAAGCGCCGAAGCCAGACAGCGCCACCGTGCAGGGGCCTGAACTGGCGCGCGTGCGCGAGCTGATGTTCTGGGGTCTGGATAACCTTGCGCGCAGCGAGTGGGCCAACCTGATCGGCAGCAAGAACCGTACCCAGCAGCAGATGCTGGCGCGCTACGCGAATGAACAGGACTGGTGGGATCTCAGTGTGCAGGCCACCATTACGGCGAAAATGTGGGACAGCCTGAAAGAGCGCTTTCCGCTGGCGTGGGAGAGCTTCTATCAAAGCAATACCCGTGATAAAGCGATCCAGCCGAGCTACGCCATGGCCATCTCGCGTCAGGAGAGCGCCTGGAATCCAAAAGCGCGTTCACCGGTGGGAGCCAGCGGTCTGATGCAGGTGATGCCGGCCACCGCCGTGCATACCGTCAAAATGTACAATATTCCCGGCTATGCCGACAGTAACCAGCTGCTGGACCCGCAGACCAATATTCAAATTGGTACGCAATATCTTGAGTATGTCTATCAGCAGTTCGGGCAGAACCGTATTTTTGCCTCGGCAGCTTACAACGCCGGGCCGGGTCGCGTGCGCAGCTGGCAGAATATCAGCGCGGGCAATCTCGATGCGGTGGCCTTTATTGAAACCATTCCTTTTTCGGAAACGCGCGGCTACGTGAAGAACGTACTGGCTTACGATGCCTACTATCGTCATTTTATGGGCCAGCCGGATAAGGTGCTCTCTGACAGCGAGTGGAATCGCCGTTACTAGCTGTGCTATGCTTCCGTACTCATTAACGAGTACGGAAGCCTTTTGAATGACCCAATCTCTTGCCCGTGCGGCGCAGCCTTCCTCGTCAGAAGAGAACTGGCGACGCTTTATTGCGTTGATGCAGCAGGCGTATACCGACGATCTGGCGCTGCCGCTGTTGCAGCTGATGCTAACGCCGGATGAGCGCGAAGCGCTGGGTACGCGTCTGCGTATTGTCGAAGAGCTGATGAATGGCGTAATGAGCCAGCGCGAATTGAAAAACGAACTGGGCGTCGGCATTGCAACCATCACGCGCGGCTCAAACAGCCTGAAAGAGGCCCCGCCGGAACTGCGCCACTGGCTTGAAACGCAACTTGGACGCGGCGATGTCAGCGCTGATAAAGCGGATGTGTAAAAGGGCAGAGCGCCAGGATTAACGCCTGATGGTACACGCTGGAACGGGTGAGTAACCCGTGCGTGAATGCCCCAATGGCACCGCCTTTATGTTTAATATTTTCCACGCCGGTTAGCCGCGCCATCTCCTCACCCAGCTCTCGTCCGGCATGCACTCCCTCAAGCACCACGCTGGGCAGGGTAAAACTGGCAGATCGCGATTCGCCGCGCTGTGTCGCGTTCTCGACAACCATCCAGGCAAAGGCGCAATCCTCTTCAATACCGGCCTCGATCGCGACCCAAAAATCCGCCTCCGGCGCAGCCTGGCGCGCATGGGCTACGCGCTGGCGTGCGCCGGTTCGCGTTTCTGCATCGCTCAGCGGCTGGGCGGCAACGCCGCTATCGACCTCGACCCCGCGAATATGGCAGGATCCTTCGCCGAAAACATCGCTGAACGCCTGAGAAATTGCGCGAATTTTTGCCGGATTGATGGTGGCTGCGATAACCTGGTACATAATCTATTGAACCCTTTAGGCAAATTTGTCGCAGTATAACGGAAACTCAGCATGCTACAGGTCTATCTTGTTCGTCACGGTGAAACGGTATGGAATGCGGAACGCCGCATTCAGGGACAATCCGACAGTCCGCTGACGGAAAAAGGAGAGCAACAGGCCCATCAGGTGGCCGAGCGCGTCAAGCATCTTGGTATAACCCACGTCATCGCCAGCGATTTGGGCCGCACGCGGCGCACTGCGGAAATCATCGCTGACGCCTGTGGCTGTACGGTTACGCTCGATCCACGCCTGCGCGAGCTGAATATGGGCGTACTGGAAAAGCGTCCGCTGGACGGGTTAACCCGCGAAGAAGAGCGCTGGCGCAGCACGCTGGTGGATGGCACAGAAAACGGCCGCATTCCGCAGGGCGAATCAATGACGGAGATGGCGGCGCGGATGCACGAAGCGCTAAACGCCTGTCTGTCACTGCCCGCAGGCAGTCGCCCGCTGCTGGTTAGCCACGGTATGGCGCTGGGCGGGTTAATCAGCACTATTCTCGGCCTGCCGGCTCATGCAGAACGGCGTCTGCGCCTGCGTAACTGCTCTATCTCACGCGTTGATCATCAACACAGCGCATGGCTGGCAGAAGGGTGGGTAGTGGAGACGGCGGGAGATGTATCGCACCTTGAGGCACCTGCGCTGGATGAGCTACAGCGCTAATAAACATGCCGTCGTCAAGACGGCAAGGTGATTAGCTGGCCTGCTGGCGGCGGATTGGGATGAGATACTCGCAGCGGATCTCTTTAGGGGGTTCGCTGCGTTTCTTGCCGCCGTGGGTATAGAAACGTTCGATGTCCTGGCCCTGACGCCGCGTCAGGCCGAGCGTAGGCATGCAGGTGCCATACAGTAGCAGGATGAACTCCTGTAGCTCATGGCGTGGCCCGTTGTAGGTGAACTGCACATAGTCGCCCGCCTCCAGAATGACGCTCTGGCCCGAGTGCAGATTAACGGCCTGGTCAGAGGGCACAGCGGTCGTGTAAAGGATCTCCTGCTCGTCATCCTTCTCCTGGCTGGCGCGCACCTGATGCAGGCCATAGAGCACCGGGGGAACCGTATCAGTCTCCAGCAGAAACTGCTTCCAGAAGTGGATGCGCATTTCGTCACGATAGCGTGAGATCTGCTCCAGCGTGCAGGTATAGGTCTGCGTCTGGCCGACCAGAACCGTTTCCGGCAGCGTGACGAATGTTGATTCAGGCATGCTGTTGTCGTCGAGGCGAATCGGTGGGCGGATGCCAAACGAATTCCACTCTGATGAGCGACGATACCACGCCGGTGTTTGATTAAACTGTTTTTTAAAGGCGCGGGTGAAGGTTTGCTGTGAATCAAAGCGGTACTGCAAGGCGATGTCCAGAATAGGGCGGCTGGTCAGACGCAGCGCCACCGCAGCCTTAGACAGGCGACGGGCACGGATATAGGCCCCGATCGCATGGCCGGTTACGTCCTTGAACATCCTTTGTAAATGCCATTTGGAGTAGCCCGCCTTCAGGGAAACATTATCCAGTGAAAGGGGTTGATCCAGATGGCTCTCCAGCCAGACAAGCAAATCTCGAATGATACCGGCTTGGTCCATAAAACATCCTCATACTCTCTGGGCGCGGCTAACGTGGTCGCCGAATAATAGCACTCATTGCACTTCAGGCATGGGCAGTTTTGTTGGGAGATTGTGCCATGTCAATGTGGGAGTAAACCGGTTTGGTTTGGTTAACGCGGACAATTGCCAGTACATTACATGCTCGTCTATTAAGTTTGCAATGGTAACGCTATGACAATATCTCGCTTTTTTGCGGCTTCGCTCACTTTGTTCACGCTGGCCTCTTCGGCGATGGCGGAGGAGATCGGCTCGGTGGATACGGTGTTTAAGATATTCGGGCCTGACCACAAGATCGTGGTGGAAGCTTTCGACGATCCTGACGTAAAAAATGTAACCTGTTATATCAGTCGGGCAAAAACAGGCGGAATCAAAGGCGGGTTAGGGCTGGCTGAAGATACCGCCGATGCTGCCATCTCTTGCCAGCAGGTTGGGCCAGTAGAGCTCAGTGACGCTATCGCTAACGGCAAAGCCCAGGGGGAGGTCGTCTTTAAAAAACGGACTTCGCTGGTGTTTAAAAAGCTTCAGGTGGTACGCTTCTTCGATCAGAAGCGTCATGCGCTAATCTACCTGAGCTATTCTGACCGGGTCGTAGAGGGCTCACCGAAAAACGCCCTGAGTGCAGTACCGATTATGCCCTGGCGGGAATAAAAAAACGCCCGAAAGGGCGTTTTCAGACGGTAACTGCGGGGCGCAGGCACGGTTCTTATGGCCCCAGCTGCGCGCTTATTCCTGCAAATCGCCGCAGAAACGATAGCCTTCACCGTGGATCGTGGCGATGATCTCTGGCGTATCCGGCGTAGATTCAAAATGTTTACGAATACGGCGAATAGTGACGTCAACGGTGCGGTCGTGCGGTTTCAGGTCACGGCCGGTCATTTTCTTTAACAGGTCTGCGCGCGTCTGAATCTTGCCAGGGTTTTCGCAGAAGTGCAGCATGGCGCGGAATTCGCTGCGCGGCAGCTTATACTGCTCACCGTTCGGGCTGATCAGCGAACGGCTGTTAATGTCCAGCTCCCAGCCGTTGAACTTGTAGCTTTCCACCTGGCGACGTTCTTCGCTTGGCATCGCCAGATTCATCGTGCGCGACAGTAAGTTACGTGCGCGGATGGTCAGCTCACGCGGATTGAATGGCTTGGTGATGTAGTCATCTGCACCAATTTCCAGACCAAGAATTTTGTCCACTTCATTATCACGACCGGTCAGGAACATCAGCGCCACGTTTGCCTGCTCGCGCAGCTCGCGCGCCAGCAACAGGCCATTTTTACCAGGCAGGTTGATGTCCATGATAACCAGATTGACGTCGTTTTCGGTGAGCACCTGATGCATTTCAGCACCATCGGTAGCTTCATACACAACGTAACCTTCTGCTTCAAAAATGCTTTTGAGAGTGTTGCGCGTGACGAGTTCGTCTTCAACGATAAGAATGTGTGGGGTCTGCATGTTTCGCTACCTAAAATTTGCCAACAAATTGAAAACAGGGCGTACTCGGGTCTTCAGGCTCGCTAGTAAACGCACCGCATGAGGCGCTTAACCGTTGTACGAAATTATGTTCTTGATACACCATCTATCAACGTCAACAACAGTGTTAGCTCAGCCAGTCAGGATGAAATTACATGCCCCAGGAGAGAATAAGTGGTGCATATCCTAACTGTATTAACAGCAACCTAACAGCACCAACAACAACCGATAAGCATAAAAACAACGCTTCGTTGACTTATATCAAATGCAATTGTAGCACGTTAACACTTTTGTGAAAAACTTCTCTTGTAATGCACTCTTAGCTCACAAAAAGCATCATATTTGCTACATTTTTCCAGGGGAGGCAGGACGGAATAAAATTTGGCTACTCGTCGTTTATTAATCTGAAAAAAAAGCGCTTTATTGAATTAACTTTAACAATAAAGGCCTTGTGCATTTATTCTTTTCATCAGCTCTGTTTATCCAGTTTTAACATCCTTAACATCTTACTTTCTGTTTCGGCATAATACCGGCTCCTGTTGCCTTGCGTGTTACTATACGACGCAAATTCTAAACACAAATGGAATAATCATGCATTTTCCACTCATTCTGGTCTCGCCCGCCCGACCAGAAAATATTGGCGCTGCGGCGCGCGCCATGAAAACGATGGGCTTCAGCGAGCTGCGTATCGTTGCCAGCGACGCCTGGCAGGATCCTGCGGCACGCCGCGTGGCGCACGGTGCCGGAGAGATACTCGACAACCTGCGTACCTTTGACACCCTGAGCCAGGCGCTGGAGGATATTGATTTCTCAGTGGCAACGACGGCGCGCAGCCGCGCAAAATTCCGTTACTACGCCACACCGCAGCAGGTAGAAGCGCAACTGCTGGAGAAGCGGCAGTGGGTAAACAGCATGGCGCTGGTGTTTGGTCGGGAAGACAGCGGACTGACCAACGAGGAGCTGGCGCTGGCTGATCTGCTGACCGGCATTCCTATGGCGCAGGATTACCCTTCACTAAACCTGGGGCAGGCGGTCATGGTCTTCTGCTATCAGCTCTCCTCGCTTAATCGCATCGCGCCACCTGCCGCCTCCCAGGCGGACGGACAGCAGCTCGAGGCGTTGCGTCAGCGCTTTGACCGTCTGCTGCATACGCTGGAGGTCAGCGACGATCGCAAGATGGCTGACTGGCTCGATCAGCGGATTGGCCTGCTGGAGCAGCGCGACAGTGCGATGCTGCATCGCCTTCTGCATGATGTAGAAAAAAAACTTATAGATAAATCTTCCTGAAAAAGTGCATTTCGTAGCGGCTGATCGCAAAAAGCAGGTAACGAGCAAACGATCGTGCAGGCGTTTTTCTGATCGACAGGCAGCAGTGCGCAGCGTTGAGAAACTGACCACTGGACAAATTCATTGACTTAACCGGCGCTTTGCTTTACTTCTGGAACCAGACAGACTCAATAAGACAGACAGAAAAAAAATCAAAATGCGTAACTCAACCAGCCTGAACACCACCATTATTACCACCACCATTACCACCGGTAAGGGTGCGGGCTGACGCATACAGGAAAAACGAAAAAAGCCCGCACCTAAACAGTGCGGGCTTTTTTTTCGGCATAAATTCAGGAGAGCTCAACTATGCGAGTGCTGAAATTCGGCGGGACCTCAGTGGCGAATGCGGAACGTTTTCTTCGCGTCGCTGACATTTTGGAAAGTAATGCGCAGCAGGGACAGGTTGCCACCGTACTCTCTGCACCCGCAAAGATCACTAATCACCTGGTGGCGATGATTGAAAAGACCATCAGCGGCCAGGACGCTTTGCCTAACCTGGTTGACGCTGAACGCATCTTTGACGATCTGCTGCAAGGGCTGGCGACGGCGCAGCCAGGCTTTGATTATGACGGACTGAAAACCCGCGTCGATCTCGAGTTCGCCCAGCTCAAACAGGTGCTGCATGGCATCAGCCTGCTGGGGCAGTGTCCGGACAGCGTCAATGCTGCCATTATCTGTCGCGGTGAAAAGCTTTCTATTGCCATTATGGAAGCGCTGCTACTGGCGCGCGGCCATGGCGTGACGGTGATCGATCCAGTTGAGAAGCTGCTGGCCATTGGTCACTATCTTGAGTCCACTGTCGATATCCCGGAGTCAACGCGTCGCATTGCCGCCAGCCAGATCCCACCGCAGAATATGATCCTGATGGCCGGCTTTACCGCAGGCAATGAAAAGGGCGAGCTGGTAGTGCTGGGCCGCAACGGCTCTGACTACTCTGCTGCCGTCCTGGCTGCCTGCCTGCGCGCTGACTGCTGCGAGATCTGGACAGATGTCGATGGTGTTTATACCTGCGATCCGCGCCAGGTACCGGATGCGCGCCTGCTGAAATCAATGTCCTACCAGGAAGCGATGGAGCTCTCCTACTTTGGTGCCAAAGTCCTGCATCCGCGCACGATTGCCCCTATCGCCCAGTTTCAGATCCCCTGCCTGATTAAAAATACCGCAAACCCACAAGCGCCGGGCACCTTGATCGGCGGCGAAGGCGAGCAGGATGAGAACCCCGTTAAGGGCATCACCAATCTGAATAATATGGCGATGTTCAACGTTTCAGGCCCGGGCATGAAAGGCATGATCGGTATGGCAGCCCGCGTCTTTGCCGCGATGTCGCGCACCGGAATTTCCGTCGTGTTGATTACTCAGTCTTCTTCAGAGTACAGCATCAGTTTCTGCGTACCGCAGAATGAGCAGGCACGCGCGCGCCGCGTGCTGGAAGATGAGTTCTATCTGGAACTGAAAAATGGCCTGCTCGATCCGCTAGAGGTGATGGAGCAGCTGGCGGTAATTTCGGTGGTGGGCGACGGCATGCGCACGCTGCGCGGGATCTCCGCCAAATTCTTCTCGGCGCTGGCTCGCGCCAATATCAATATCGTGGCTATCGCCCAGGGTTCATCAGAGCGTTCTATTTCAGTGGTCGTCAGCAACGACGCTGCAACCACGGGCGTACGCGTCGTGCACCAGATGCTGTTTGCCACCGATCAGGTTATTGAGGTCTTTGTGGTGGGCGTCGGCGGCGTCGGCGGCGCGTTGCTGGATCAGCTTTATCGCCAGCAGGCGTGGCTGAAGCAGAAGCATATCGATCTGCGCGTCTGTGGTATCGCCAATTCGCGCGCGCTGCTCACCAACGTGCACGGCATCGACCTGAGCGACTGGAAAGGTGCGCTGAGCGGAGCCAAAGAGCCGTTTAATCTCGACCGTCTCAACCGACTGGTAAAAGAGTATCATCTGCTGAATCCGGTGATTGTCGACTGTACCTCCAGCCAGGCGGTTGCTGACCAGTACGCCGATTTTCTGGCTGACGGTTTCCACGTGGTGACGCCCAACAAAAAGGCCAACACCTCCTCGTGGAATTACTATCAGCAGATGCGTGCCGCCGCCGCACAGTCGCGCCGCAAATTTCTCTACGATACCAACGTTGGCGCAGGGCTGCCGGTGATTGAGAACCTGCAAAACCTGCTTAACGCCGGCGACGAACTGATAACGTTCTCCGGCATCCTGTCAGGATCGCTCTCCTTTATTTTCGGCAAGCTGGACGAGGGGATATCGCTCTCTGAGGCGACAAAGATGGCGCGCGAGATGGGCTTTACCGAGCCCGACCCGCGTGACGATCTCTCCGGCATGGATGTGGCACGCAAACTGCTGATTCTGGCGCGAGAAGCGGGTCATCAGCTTGAGCTAAGCGACATTGAGATTGAGCCGCTGCTGCCCGCCAGCCTGACGGAAATCGCCGATACAGAGGCTTTTATGCAGCGCCTGCCGGAACTGGATAACGCCTTTGCCGCGCGCGTTGCCAAAGCGCGTGATGAGGGTAAAGTGTTACGTTTTGTCGGGGCGATTGAAGAGGGCGGCGTCTGTAAAGTGAAGATCGACGCGGTCGACAGCAACGATCCGCTCTATAAAGTGAAAAATGGCGAGAACGCGCTGGCCTTTTACAGCCGCTATTACCAGCCGATTCCGCTGGTGCTGCGTGGATACGGCGCAGGAAATGATGTGACGGCGGCAGGTGTTTTTGCCGACCTGCTGCGTACGCTGTCGTGGAAGTTGGGAGTTTAATGATGGTAAAAGTTTATGCACCCGCCTCGATAGGCAACGTCAGCGTCGGCTTTGATGTGCTGGGCGCGGCGGTGTCTCCGGTGGATGGCACCTTACTGGGCGACTGCGTTTCAGTAGAAGCAGCGCAGCACTTTACGCTGCAAAACAGCGGGCGTTTCGTCAGCAAACTGCCGGCCGACCCTAAAGAGAACATTGTCTACCAGTGCTGGCAGCGTTTCTGCGAGGAAATTGGCGAAGAAGTCCCGGTTGCCATGACGCTGGAAAAAAACATGCCGATCGGTTCTGGCCTGGGCTCCAGCGCCTGTTCAGTGGTTGCGGGTCTGATGGCAATGAATGAACACTGCGGCAAGCCCCTGAACGACAATCAGCTACTGACGCTGATGGGTGAGCTGGAAGGGCGCATTTCTGGCAGCGTCCATTACGATAACGTTGCGCCGTGTTTCCTTGGCGGCATTCAGTTGATGCTGGAAGAGAACGGGATCATCAGCCAGGCCGTGCCGGGCTTTGATGACTGGCTCTGGGTAATGGCCTATCCGGGCATCAAAGTGTCGACCGCCGAAGCGCGCGCGATTCTGCCTGCGCAGTATCGCAAAGAGGATGTCATCAAACATGGCCGCCTGCTGGCGGGCTTTATTCACGCCTGCCATACTCGCCAGCCGCTGCTGGCCGCTAAACTGATGCAGGACGTGATCGCCGAACCTTACCGTACCAGACTGCTGCCAGGCTTTGCCGAGGCACGCCAGGCCGCAGCCGATATCGGTGCGCTGGCCTGCGGGATCTCTGGTTCAGGCCCCACACTTTTCGCCGTTTGTCATCAGATGGAAACGGCACAGCGGATGGCGGACTGGCTGCGCCAGCACTATCTGCAGAATGATGAAGGCTTCGTCCATATTTGCCGTCTTGATACGGTCGGCGCACGTAAACTGGGATAACGCATGAAACTCTACAACCTTAAAGATCATAACGAGCAGGTGAGCTTTTCGCAGGCGGTGAAACAGGGCCTGGGCTCGCAGCAAGGGCTGTTTTTCCCGCTTGAACTGCCAGAATTTGAGCTGACCGATATCGACGCGATGCTGGAAATGGATTTCGTCAGCCGCAGCAGCAAAATTCTTTCTGCCTATATTGGTGATGAAATTGCGCCGCACCAGCTGGCCGAGCGCGTAAAAACCGCCTTTGCCTTTCCTGCACCGGTCGCCAAAGTCAGTGACGATATCTCCTGCCTTGAGCTGTTCCATGGCCCGACGCTGGCGTTTAAAGATTTCGGCGGGCGCTTTATGGCGCAGATGCTCTCTTACGTCTCCGGCGCAGATGAACAGATCACTATTCTTACCGCGACCTCTGGCGACACCGGCGCGGCCGTAGCGCACGCGTTTTACGGCATGGAAAATGTGCGCGTGGTGATCCTCTATCCGCAGGGCAAAATCAGTCCTTTGCAGGAGAAGCTGTTCTGTACCCTGGGCGGTAATATTGAAACCATTGCTATCGACGGTGACTTTGATGCCTGCCAGGCGCTGGTGAAACAGGCGTTTGACGACGAGGAGCTGAAGCAGGCGATAGGTCTGAACTCTGCCAACTCTATCAACATCAGCCGTCTGCTGGCCCAGATCTGCTACTACTTTGAAGCGGTAGCGCAGCTGCCGCAGGAGAAGCGCAACCAGCTGGTGGTGTCAGTGCCAAGCGGTAACTTTGGCGATCTGACGGCGGGTCTGCTGGCGAAATCACTCGGCCTTCCGATCAAGCGCTTTATCGCCGCCACCAATGCCAACGACACCGTGCCGCGCTTCCTGCAGGGCGGCAGCTGGACGCCAAACGCTACGGTTGCCACGCTGTCGAACGCCATGGATGTCAGCCAGCCGAATAACTGGCCGCGCGTGGAGGAGCTGTTCCGCCGTAAAACCTGGCGCCTGACCGATCTCGCCTACGGCGCTGTGAGCGATGAGACCACCGAAGCGACGATGCGCGAGCTGGCTGAAATCGGCTATATCTCCGAACCGCATGCCGCTATTGCCTATCGTCTGCTGCGCGATCAGCTGCAGGAAGGAGAGTTTGGCCTGTTCCTCGGCACGGCGCATCCGGCGAAATTTAAGGAAAGTGTGGAAGCGATCCTGGGTCAGACGCTGCCGCTGCCGCAGGAACTGGCCGATCGCGCCGGGCTGCCGCTGCTGTCGCACAAGATGCAGGCCGATTTCGCGCCGCTGCGCGCGTTTCTTCTGCAGGCGTAATCCTGCCGCTCAGCGCGCTGTCCGGGGCTTTGCCTCCGTCGGCGCGCTGAACATTCCCGCTAGTTATAGACGAGATTAAACGTCGCCATACTGTCCGCTTTGCCGGCCATCACCTGCGCATCCGTCTGGATGTATTGCGCGTTGAACTCCAGCGTTTGAGTCTGATTAGGCGTGTTGAGCGTGGCCATTACGGGCAGCTGATCGGTGGGCTTATTCAGCGGCACGCGCGAACCTGGCTCAACCTTCATGCCTGAACCGTAGGAGAGCACGATGCCGACGCCCGATGCCGAATTCGCCTGGGGTGCCAGCGCCAGCGCATCTTTATTCCCGCTGGCCGCCATGCCAAAGAATCCCACTTTAATCGAGGCGTTGTTTTCGCACCGAACCTGTATCTGGAAACGTTTTTCGCTACCCGCTGTACTGCCCACGCCGTGAAATTCGCTTTTGCTGACTTTGCCCATATTTACGTTAATGGTCGACTGACTGGACGTTACTGCACAGCTGCCATACTTCACGGTAAAACTGGACAGGAGAAGCCGCGGCTTGTCGGCTATTGGCTGACTGCTGGCGGCGCTGTTGCCCACCTGTAAGGAGGCCGTGCCGATGGTGGTTTCAGGTATGCTGGCTGGCTGATTTCCCGGATGAAGCGGCGAGCCTTGCGTCGGTATTTTATAAAAGACGAGATAGGATTGCAGGGTGAGCGTTCTGGCCTGGCTGATCTGTGCGTTCATCATCGAGTTGCAAACAGAGGTGCGCTTGCCTTTTGCCGACGTGTCGTAAAAGGTACCGCCGCAGTAAGTCGGTTCTTTAAAACCAATGGCAAAACCAATGCCGTTGGTCCCCGCAACGCGATAAATCGGCGTGCTGTGACCGCCAGCGAGTGTCGCATGCAGGCCGCTCTCTTCGGCATCAATCGTATAGCCGATATCCTTATAATTC
The DNA here is from genome assembly GCF_041386365.1 of Pantoea sp. KPR_PJ. NCBI lineage: Bacteria > Pseudomonadati > Pseudomonadota > Gammaproteobacteria > Enterobacterales > Erwiniaceae > Pantoea > Pantoea sp. KPR_PJ. Next base: position 23,517 of record NZ_JABMIK010000009.1, read on the forward strand.
AGGCCGCTTTCGCCGCTGTTTTTATTGCAGCTAAAGGCATTGTCATTATTCAGCGGCATCTGCGCTGAAATCGGCGTACCGTCCGCTGCACCCGGCAGATAGTTAACATCATGGGTCTGCACCACAATCTGGCTGACGCCGTGACACTCTTCCTGGGCGAGGGTAGGCAGGCTGTACAGGGTTGCTAAAGCCAGCAACGGTATTTTGACAAAAAAAGTTGAGTTCATTGGCAGTTCCTGTTGATTACTGACAGGTAACAGAGATCAGTTTGATCGTACTGGTTGTAGGGGTATCTGGCAGGCGGAAGGGCGCACGGCAGGTTTTTGCCATGCCATCCTCCCGCCAGGTCAGAATTAGCGTTCCCTGAGACGGTACGCCGCCGAGATAAAGCTGCCCTTTTTCGGCGACAATACCGCTGCTGCTGCTACCTTCTCCCTGCTCTGGCGTATCTACTTTGGCGTCGGCACCGAATGGTGGCGGTTCGCCGTGATAAGCCAGCGTAAAGAGCACGCGATTGCCGATATGCGTGGCGTAGTCAATCATCACCACTGCACCGCTGGTTGGGATCGTTGTTTGCGCGCCAGAGTCGACGTCGACATTATCCGGCAACGTATCCTCCTCTAGCTCAATGCTGTTTTTTTGATAGGGCGACAGAGAGGGCACCACCGCATAGCCGCGCCCATCAGTGCTAACGTCGCTGGCACTCTGGATGGCAACGTTGCCGGCGTCAGGCACCCGAACAATGGCAAAGGTGTCGCTCAGCGGCTGGCTCAGGGTCAGGCCATGTGCATGCGCAACGATACCGCCCGACAGGCCATAGCTGAGTTGGCTGCTGTGTTTGTCATGACTGATGCCCAGGCTGGCCGTACCGCGACTGCCGCGATAGCTTAGTGAGGCATTACTGTTAACGCTCTGTCCTTTGTTGTCATAGCCCTGTTGCAGGCTGTAATAGAGATTTTTGCCCTCCAGCATCGATCCTGACAGGGCGACTTGCTGGGATGTGTTTCTGGAGTTGTCAGTGTTCATGCTGTAACTGACTGAACTGTCCGGCAGCAGGGTACTGAGGGGAATGCTGATGTTGAAGGTGATGGAGCGATCCGCTTTTTTGCTGCCGCTGGAGCCGGTGTAAAAGTAACCCACTCCCCATGAGGCGCTTTTGAAGACGCTGTAAAAGCCGAGGTGCAACGTGCGCTCCTGGCGGCCGGTTCGCCAGTAATTTTGCATATAAGCGGAGAAACTCAGGCTGCCATAGTCGCCAATACCTTGTGAAACAGACACTTCTGAACGGCTGCGTTTACTGTCAACAAAGGTAGTGGGATTTATCAGTGCGTTTGCTTCGCTGAAAGAGTAGAAGCCGCCGGATGAGTAGCGATAATTCGCCATGCTGAAGGTGGTATCGGTCGTAGCGAAATTTTTCTGATACTGCACGCGTACCGACTGCCCCACGCTGTGCTTGCCTTCAGGCAGCGCAGTTTTTGCCAGGCTAACATCTACGCCAAAAGAGCCAAAGTCACCTAATCCTTTTCCCAGACCAGCTGCCAGAGCATGATAATTTCGAGCCAGTAGCGCGCCGCCGAAGGCGGTAAAGTCCATGGGTAAGCCATAAAACAGCGTGGACTGCATAAATGTCGGCGACTGGAGTGATGTGCTGCCAGCGTAGTGATAACGGCCTGCGCTGATGCTATATCGCTGATGCCCCTGGCGCAGCATGAAAGGAATGGCAGAGTAGGGCTGGGTAAACTTGCGTTCCGTGCCGTCGTTCTCTTTGATGACGACTTCGAGATCGCCACTTTGCGACGTGGGGTAGAGATCTTTGATCTCAAATGCCCCTGGCGCTACCTGAGTTTCATAGATCACATAGCCGTGCTGGCTCACGGTCACTCTGGCGTTGCTGTGGGCAATGCCATGAATGACTGGCGCGAAGCCACGCTGGCTGTCCGGCAGCATATTGTCGTCAGATGTCATCTTAACCCCGCGGAACTGCACGCTGTCGAACACTTCACCAGAGGTATAGGTATCGCCTATACGAAACTGACTGCGCAGGGTTTTAATGTCGCGTTCAAGATAGGTTGTTTGCGACTGCCAGTGACTGGTCAGATCGTGACGGTAAGAGGACGTATTGCGCAGACGCCAGGCGCCAAGATTGGCACCGCTGTGCAGACTCAGCAGGGCAGACTGCCAGTCGCTGCTGGCATCCTGGGAATGGGAGCCGGACAGGGTGTAATTAACAAAGACGGCTGGAATACCTTCATCCCACTTAGTGGGATCGATATCGTCATCTTTTTTTTCCATCATGGCGATTTGCGGAATGCTGATATTCAGCTGCTGCTGCGAAAAATCAAATCGGGTTGACGCGTTGGGAATAAAATCTCCCAGCTCCTGCACCGTTTCGCCATCTTTTAATCGATCAAAAGCCGAGAACGCGTGAACGTTGACACCCATCTCCGCCAACTGAGCCACCGTCAGCAGCGGAACCAGACCATGGCGTCCTTCCACAAAGGTTACGTCGCGGCTCTCATACATATTATCATTCAGCAGAACGGCCACATGATAGGTGCCGGGCTGCTCGCCACCTTCCCGGCTGAAATAGTGCAGATCCGCAGTTTTCTGCTGCGCTGAGGAGAACTCCAGCGCGGCAGGATTAAAGTAATCCTCTGCAAAAGCATTTCGCCCCGGGCTAATGAGTATCAGTAAACCCGGCAGACCCGCCATCCAAAAGGAGCAAGAATGGCGGGTTTTAATTTTGCAGACCAGGGAGCTTACTTTCACGTCGATATTTCCAGAGGCGATTCGCTAAAACAGTGTTTTACGCGGCGCGGAACAGGACAATTAACGGGTCTGCTCTGGCGTGGTTCCACCAAAATCGTTTATTGCTGACCAGGTAACGGAACCCGCACCGGTCGTCGTCCAGCGTTTATCTTCTCCTGGGCCAATCATGCCGGGCTGCTGAATTTCATGGCCGCCGACGCTCAGCTTGTAAAAAGAGATGAAATAGGGAGTAGGGTTATGCCCAATAAGCTGATTGCCTTCGCGATGAAAAGTAAGCTTTTGCCAGGCATCGGTTGCCGATCCGGTCAAGCCTTTAGGACGATAAAAAAGTTTGAACTTAGATTTAATATTAATTTGCAGCTCGTTACTCTGATCGCGCGACGAAGGCGCAATCGATTTAACGTTCAGCCAAAATACAGACTCGCGATCTTTCGGCAACGGCAGGCCGTTATAGTTGATACGGAGTATATTTTCTTTTTCTGCATCAAGACGAAACAGCGGCGGCGTAATAATAAAAGGCACCGGAGCTTGACTGTTATCAAAGTTTTCAATCCATGACTGCACCAGGTAGGGCGTATCTTTATCCTGGTTGGTCACCGTTAATGTGGCTTCTTTTTTTCCTTCCTGGAAAACGACGCGGGTTCCGCCCATCACAATACCTGCTTGCGCCGTTATACTCAGCAGAGAAGCTGAAAGAAGAACCAAAGTTCTTATTTTTTTAAAAATAAACACTTTCATTGCGATTATTCTTTTCAGGAAGTAGCTGGCAGGGTTTCCCCTGCCTTTGCTTAGTTGTAAATCATCACGAAATTAGAAGTAGCATTTGCCTGACCAGTGGTGATGGTTGCACCATCGCTTTTATAATCGGCATAGAAGTTCAGATCTGCTGAACCGCCATCATTGCCGCTACCGCTGGTAACATTGACCGCTTTGGAAATTGAGCCGATAGATACCGGGCTGGTGCGGTCAGCCTCATAGAGTTTGATACCAACGCCGGTTGCGCCGCCGCTTGCTTTCAACAGTGTGCTGTCGCCGTTGTCTTTATCCCCATCAAACAGCACAGCCACTGTCGCCACCGACTGAGGGCAATGTTTCACTGAAATAGTGAAAGGCGTTTGTGTTGTCTCTGTACGTCTTACAAAGTAAGATTTTGCCCATTTGCCTAAATCAACGCTTTGGTTCTTGCTCGCCGTTGAGATTTCGCAAGACACATCCGAAATTTCGCCAGTGAATTTGATTTCGCCGCCTGCGCCCTGGGTACCGGCACTTGTGCCCGGGTTGGGAGTAATGGGTGAAGGACCATTAGCAGGCCCAGCCAAAGCCGCGCCCGAGGTCATGAAGCCTGCTAGAATTAGGGGTAAAAAGCTGTTTTTAATCTTCATTGAAAATATCTCTTTGAGTACATGCTAAGTGATCAGCAAAGCTTTGCTTTGCGACCTGATCGCCTTGCAACGCCTGTATGGCCTGACTCATCTGGGCAGACCAGGAGGCTAAATATTATTGGCGACAGGAGTTATATAAATATTCAACAAAAATCGAGAAAGGAAAAAACATGCTGTCAGATGATAAATGTTCTCATGGTTAACTTTTTCGAAACATGAGTGACCAATAAATAGCTGGCATGAATTGATTTAATAAAAATTGTTAATAGTGCTCTGTTTGATCTTAATAACAGGCATGAATTCAGGGGGATCCCTGGCGTAACAAAAAACGGCTGGTCAGGAGAGAAGGTGATTGCATTATTGCCATGACGGTGAAGCGTTTGCCGCCGCTCAGCGGCGGCAAACCCCTTTTAATTTTGCTCGTAGCGCTTGAATACCAGCTCATTCTCGCTGCTGGCTTCCGCATCATAAAAATAACCCTCCACATCAAACTGTTTCAACGCCGCCGGATCGGTCAGGCGCTGCTGAATGATGTAGCGGCTCATCAATCCGCGTGCTTTTTTCGCATAGAAGCTAATGACCTTGAACGCGCCATTTTTCTCGTCCAGGAATACCGGTTTAATCAGACGCGCGTTTAGCTGCTTTGGCTTAATCGCACGGAAATACTCGTCTGACGCCAGGTTAATCAGCACTTTATCACCCTGAGCTTCAAGCGCGGCGTTCAGATGCTCTGTCAGCAGATCGCCCCAGAAGCTATAGAGGTCTTGCCCTGCCGGGGTAGCCAGTTTAGTGCCCATTTCCAGGCGGTAGGGCTGCATCAGATCCAGCGGGCGCAGCACGCCATACAGGCCTGACAGCATGCGCAGATGCTGCTGAGCAAAATCGAAATCGGCTTCGCTGAACGTTTCCGCCTGCAGGCCGGTATAAACGTCGCCTTTAAAGGCCAGAATCGCCTGACGTGCATTATCCGGCGTAAAATCGGGCTGCCAGCTATTGAAACGTTCAACATTCAGATGCGCCAGCTTATCGCTGATGCTCATAAGCGAAGCGATTTGGGCCGGTGAGAGATCGCGCGCCACCTCAATCAGCTGTTGTGACTTTTCTAACAGGGCAGGCTGGGTAAAACGCTGCGTTGCCAGCGGGCTGCTAAAATCGAGCGTTTTGGCGGGTGAGATCACCATTAACATAGTCGCTTCCTCGGTTATCCTTTGTTGTCACAGGAAAAGGGCTGTTTATCAGGTCGCGAGTGTAACAAAAAAGCCGCCGCAAACGGCAAATCACAGTCATTCGTCAGCACTATCGTAAACGGCATCGGGTGACCTTGCGCGTCGGTTGCCGCATGATATTATCGCAACAGCCTTTTTCACCCTGACATTACAGAAGAGATAAGAGACATGACGGACAAACTGACCTCCCTGCGTCAACTGACCACCGTTGTCGCCGATACCGGTGATATCGCAGCGATGAAGCTGTACCAGCCGCAAGACGCGACGACGAACCCTTCTTTGATTCTCAATGCCGCGCAAATCCCTGAATACCGCAAGCTGATTGATGAAGCCATTGTCTGGGCACGCGAGCAGAACGGCAGCAAAGAAGAGCTGATCTCGCTGGTGTCAGACAAGCTGGCCGTTAACATTGGACTGGAAATTCTGAAACTGATTCCAGGCCGCATTTCGACCGAAGTCGATGCGCGTCTCTCCTACGACACCGAAGGCAGCATCGCGAAAGCGCGTAGCCTGATCAAACTCTATAACGACGCTGGCATCAGCAACGACCGTATTTTGATCAAGCTGGCCTCGACCTGGCAGGGCATCCGCGCAGCAGAGCAGCTGGAGAAAGAGGGCATCAACTGTAACCTGACGCTGCTGTTCTCTTTCGCCCAGGCGCGCGCCTGTGCCGAAGCGGGTGTTTTCCTGATTTCTCCGTTCGTTGGCCGTATCCTCGACTGGTACAAAAACAACACTGATAAAAAAGAGTATGCGCCACATGAAGATCCGGGCGTGGTGTCCGTGTCTGAAATCTACAGCTACTACAAGCAGCACGGCTATGAAACTGTGGTGATGGGCGCAAGCTTCCGAAACGTCGGTGAGATTCTGGAATTAGCGGGCTGCGACCGTCTGACCATTTCCCCGGCACTGCTGAAAGAGCTGGCGGAGAGCGAAGGCACCGTCGAGCGTAAGCTGAGCTACAGCGGCGATGTGAAAGCGCGTCCGGCGAAAATGACCGAATCTGAGTTCCTGTGGCAGCATAATCAGGATCCTATGGCCGTGGCGAAACTGGCTGAAGGTATCCGCAATTTTGCCGTTGACCAGGGCAAACTTGAGAAGATGATTGCGGATCTGCTCTGATTTTTCACCGTGGCGGCCAGCCGCCACGGTTTTCTCTTTGCCCCACTTTCTATTATCCTTCCTGCTATTGCTCTCTTCTTCTTACCGCATTGCGGTCAACCAGGTAAAAAACGCATGGATACTTTACGCATTGGCCTGATCTCCGTTTCCGATCGCGCCGCGAATGGCATTTATCAGGATCAGGGTATTCCCGCGCTGGAAGCCTGGCTCAGCAGCGCGCTGGCCACCCCCTTTATTACTGAAACTCGTCTGGTGCCCGATGAGCAGCCGCTGATCGAGCAGGCCATCTGCGAACTGGTCGATGAGCGTTTTTGCCATCTGGTGCTGACAACCGGGGGGACAGGGCCAGCGCGGCGTGATGTGACGCCCGACGCCACGCTGGCGATTGCCGATCGTGAAATGCCCGGCTTCGGTGAGCAGATGCGTCAAATCAGTCTGCAGTTTGTCCCTACCGCGATTCTGTCGCGTCAGGTTGGCGTCATTCGTAAACAGTCGCTGGTGCTGAATTTACCGGGACAGCCAAAATCGATTAAGGAGACGCTGGAAGGCCTGAAAGATCCTGAAGGCAAGGTGAAGGTGCCTGGTATTTTTGCTGCTGTACCTTATTGTTTACAACTTCTGGAAGGGCCCTATGTGGAAACTCATCGTGAAGTGGTAGCAGCTTTTCGCCCTAAAAGCGCGATACGAGAGATAAATAACTAAATATCGGGGATTTCAGGCATAGCCTCTGGTGGAACTGGTGTGGAGAAAGATTGACGGTATAGTAAGGCTGTATTGACAACTTTCTCTTCTGCCCTGGAAGCCATGCCTTTATGGAATCGCATACCTCTGACTCACATCGCCTGACCGGAAAAGATTACAAAACGCTGTCGCTGGCCGCACTCGGTGGCGCACTTGAGTTCTACGACTTTATCATTTTCGTTTTTTTCGCTGCGATCATTGGCGAACTCTTTTTCCCGCCCGATATTCCTGACTGGCTACGTCAGCTACAGACCTTTGGCATTTTTGCCGCCGGTTATCTGGCGCGCCCGCTGGGTGGACTGGTCATGGCGCACTTCGGGGATAAGGTGGGGCGCAAAAAAATGTTCAGCCTGAGCATCTTGCTGATGGCGTTGCCGACCCTGGCGATGGGCATTCTTCCTACCTATGACACCGCGGGCATTATTGCTCCGCTGCTGATGCTAATGCTGCGCCTGTTGCAGGGGGCCGCTATCGGCGGTGAAGTGCCGGGAGCCTGGGTTTTTGTGGCGGAGCATGTGCCAGAAAAGCGGGTCGGTTTTGCCTGTGGTACGCTGACCGCAGGACTGACAGCCGGGATTTTACTGGGATCGCTGGTAGCCACTGCCATCAACAGCAGCCTGTCGCCGCAGACGGTCGCCAGCATCGGCTGGCGTATTCCTTTCTTCCTGGGCGGCCTGTTTGGCCTGCTGGCCATGTATCTGCGTCGCTGGCTCCATGAGACACCGGTATTTAAGCAGATGCAGCAGCGAAAAACCCTTGCCGATACGCTGCCACTAAAAACCGTGCTTACCCATCATAAAGGCGGCATTGTGCTCTCTATGCTGCTTACCTGGCTGCTCTCTGCCTGTATTGTGGTCGTGATTTTGATGGCTCCGGCGCTGATGCAGAAACAGCACGGCATCAGCGCAGCGCTCAGTTTACAGGCGAACTGTCTGGCGACTGTGATGCTGCTGGCGGGCTGCGTGATAGCCGGATGGCTGGTGGACTGGATGGGGGCGGCAAAAACGCTGACCGGCGGCTCGCTGCTGTTAGCAATCTGCAGCTGGCACTTCTTTTCGCACCAGACGGCGGACGCGGCAAGTTTATTTGTTAACTATGGCCTCGCCGGGCTGAGCGTAGGGGTTGCTGGCGTTGTGCCTTTTCTTATGGTGCGCGCTTTCCCGGCGGCGGTACGCTTTACCGGCATCTCCTTTTCCTACAATGTGGCCTATGCCATTTTTGGGGGGCTGACGCCGATTTTTGTAACCTTAATCCTGCGTCTGACGCCGATGGCTCCGGCCTGGTATGTGCTGGCACTGGCGGTACTCGGCATGTTGACTGGCCTGTGGTTGCACAATGGCGGACGGCAAAACCACCTGGTGAGTGAAACGCGGCTGTAATGATATGGCAGGCTGCATCGGCAACGGCTTTCTGTTACGCCACATCGGTCTTCAGCCGGGTGGCGTTGTTGGCAAGGCCAGCCTGCCAGTCTGACCGCACGTTTTATTTTCCCTGCAACAGACGAAAAGGGTTGATGCAACAGCGCAAAGAGCAAGGTTAAGCACGTTCATGTTTTTTGGCGACGACAGGGCAGGTAAGTATGTCAGCCCCGGATCATTCGTTGATTACTGAACAGCAAAGCGAAAGAGGGGCACAAACGCGTTTTGATAAGGGCTATTCCTGGTTTTTCGCTTTACGGGGCGCGCATTTTTCGCTGCATCATCTTCAGCCAGCGTCATTTTCAACAGGTAATTTCATCGTGGCCACTCTCCCCTGCATCCGCACGCAAAATAAAGCGTAAATCCTCTGCAGAAGCGCGACCTGAAAAATTTTTTTCTTTTAACCCTTGATGCGCTTCGAAGCGGCCCCATTTAGTTGTCATCGAGCGTTGTGAGTCCGGGAAAAAAAGCGAGTAGTGGCGGTTGAAAGCCAATAAAGCGCCCGCATTAAAGGTTCACAACCCAAATTGACAAAGAATTTAAGTGGGAGACGTTTAGATGGGTAAGATTATTGGTATTGACCTGGGTACAACCAACTCTTGTGTTGCGATTATGGACGGCACCAAAGCACGCGTGCTGGAGAATGCCGAGGGCGATCGCACCACGCCTTCAATTATTGCGTATACGCAGGATGGCGAAACTCTGGTTGGTCAACCGGCTAAACGTCAGGCGGTGACTAACCCGCAGAACACGCTGTTTGCTATCAAGCGTCTGATCGGCCGTCGTTTCCAGGATGAAGAAGTACAGCGCGACATCAAAATCATGCCGTACAAAATCACCTCTTCTGACAACGGTGACGCCTGGCTGGACGTAAAAGGCCAGAAAATGGCTCCGCCGCAGATCTCTGCGGAAGTCCTGAAAAAAATGAAAAAGACCGCTGAAGATTACCTCGGCGAGCCGGTTACCGAAGCGGTTATTACCGTTCCGGCCTACTTCAACGATGCGCAGCGTCAGGCCACGAAAGATGCCGGTCGTATCGCTGGTCTGGAAGTAAAACGTATCATCAACGAACCTACCGCAGCTGCACTGGCCTACGGTCTGGACAAAGGTCAGGGCAACCGTACTATCGCGGTCTATGACCTGGGTGGCGGTACCTTCGATATCTCTATTATCGAAATCGACGAAGTTGATGGCGAAAAAACCTTTGAAGTGCTTGCGACCAACGGTGATACCCACCTGGGTGGTGAAGACTTCGACAGCCGCCTGATTAACTATCTGGTTGCAGAATTCAAAAAAGATCAGGGCATCGATCTGCACAACGATCCGCTGGCAATGCAGCGTCTGAAAGAAGCTGCAGAGAAAGCGAAAATTGAGCTCTCTTCTGCGCAGCAGACCGACGTTAACCTGCCGTACATCACGGCTGATGCAACCGGTCCGAAGCACCTGAACATCAAAGTGACCCGCGCTAAGCTGGAGTCGCTGGTAGAAGATCTGGTGAGCCGCTCTATCGAGCCGCTGAAAGTGGCATTGCAGGATGCGGGTCTCTCTGTTTCTGACATCAATGACGTTATCCTGGTCGGCGGTCAGACTCGTATGCCGATGGTACAGTCCAAAGTCGCTGAGTTCTTTGGTAAAGAGCCGCGTAAAGACGTGAACCCGGATGAAGCTGTTGCCGTGGGTGCTGCGGTACAGGGCGGCGTGCTGGCGGGTGACGTGAAAGATGTTCTGCTGCTGGACGTGACTCCGCTGTCGCTGGGTATTGAAACCATGGGCGGCGTGATGACTTCGCTGATCAGCAAGAACACCACGATTCCGACCAAGCACAGCCAGGTGTTCTCAACAGCAGAAGACAACCAGTCAGCCGTGACCATTCACGTTCTGCAGGGTGAGCGTAAGCGTTCAAGCGACAACAAATCGCTGGGCCAGTTTAACCTGGACGGTATCCAGCCTGCGCCGCGCGGTATGCCGCAGATTGAAGTCACCTTCGACATCGATGCGGACGGTATCCTGCACGTCTCTGCTAAGGACAAGAACAGCGGTAAAGAGCAGAAGATCACCATCAAAGCCTCTTCTGGCCTGAACGAGGACGAGATCGAAAAAATGGTTCGCGATGCAGAAGCGAATGCTGAATCGGATCGCAAGTTCGAAGAGCTGGTGCAGACGCGTAACCAGGGCGACCAGATTGCGCACAGCACCCGTAAGCAGCTGGAAGAAGCCGGTGACAAACTCTCTGCCGATGACAAAGCGCCTATCGAAGCAGCACTGAGCGAGCTGGAAGCGGCGCTGAAAGGCGAAGATAAAGAAGCCATCGACGCCAAAATGCAGGCGCTGATGCAGGTTTCCAGCAAGCTGATGGAAGCGGCACAGCAGCAGGCACAGGCTGGCGGGGCTGATGCAGCCGACGCTTCTGCGAAGAAAGATGACGACGTTGTCGACGCTGAATTCGAAGAAGTGAAAGATAACAAAAAATAATTGCCCCTGACCGGGCGCGACGGTTGGCCTGACAGCCGTTGAAACCAGCACGGGCGTAGGAGATCTCTCCACGCCCGTGCGAGCATGTTAAGGGCTAAGAAAATATGGCGAAGAGTGACTACTACGAGATTTTAGGCGTCTCCAAATCCGCAGACGAACGTGAAATTAAAAAGGCGTATAAACGCCTGGCAATGAAGTATCACCCTGACCGCAATCCGGGTGACAAAGAAGCGGAAGCCAAATTCAAAGAGGTTAAGGAAGCCTACGAAATCCTGACCGACGCGCAAAAACGCGCGGCATACGATCAATACGGCCATGCAGCGTTTGAACAGGGCGGCATGGGCGGTGGTGGATTCGGCGGCGGCGGCTTTGGCGGCGGCGGCGCAGACTTCAGCGATATCTTTGGCGACGTTTTCGGCGATATCTTTGGCGGCGGTCGTCGTCAGCGCGCAGCGCGCGGTGCCGATTTACGCTACAACATGGAGCTGACGCTGGAAGAAGCGGTGCGCGGCGTGACCAAAGAGATCCGCATCCCAACGCTGCAGGAGTGTGACGTTTGCCACGGCAGCGGTGCGAAATCTGGCACGCAGCCGCAGACCTGTCCAACCTGTCACGGTGCAGGCCAGGTGCAGATGCGTCAGGGCTTCTTTACCGTACAGCAGGCGTGTCCGACCTGTCACGGCCGTGGCTCGGTGATTAAAGATCCGTGCAATGCCTGTCACGGACATGGTCGCGTTGAGAAGTCGAAAACCCTGTCGGTGAAAATTCCCGCAGGTGTCGACACTGGCGACCGCATTCGTCTGAGTGGTGAAGGTGAAGCGGGTGAGCAGGGCGCACCGGCTGGCGATCTCTACGTTCAGGTATCGGTGAAGAAACACCCCATCTTCGAACGCGAAGATAATAATCTTTACTGTGAAGTACCGATCAACTTCGCGATGGCGGCTCTGGGCGGCGAAATTGAGGTGCCGACGCTGGATGGCCGCGTGAAGCTGAAAGTCCCGGCTGAAACCCAGACGGGTAAGCTGTTCCGCATGCGCGGCAAAGGCGTCAAATCTGTCCGTGGCGGCGCAGTAGGCGATCTGCTCTGTCGTGTGGTAGTGGAAACCCCGGTCAATCTGAATGAAAAACAGAAAAAGCTGCTGCGTGACCTGGAAGAGAGCTTTGGCGGCCCGACGGGTGAAAATAACAGCCCGCGCTCTAAAAGCTTCTTCGACGGCGTTAAGAAATTTTTTGACGACCTGACCCGTTAACGGATCGGCCTTACTCCCTGCTAAGCCAGCGCTCTGTCGCTGGCTTTTTTTCGCCTGCAAACGCCCGAATGTCTCCTCCTGGGCAATAAACCTTTGTTACAAACTGTTATCATTAGCGCCTGTTTGCTTTTTATTTTTCTGAAAAGGATGGCTTAGTGAATATCGGGCTAAAAAAACTGCTCAATAATGACGCAACCAGCGGCGTGGTGCTAATTCTTGCGGCGGCGCTGGCGATGTTTCTGGCGAATAACGCCTCGACGCAGCAGGGCTATCAAAACCTGCTAACCATACCGGTAGAGTTTCGCTTCGGCGCGCTCGATATCAGCAAGAATCTGCTGCTGTGGATTAACGATGCGCTGATGGCCATATTCTTTCTGCTGGTCGGCCTGGAAGTGAAGCGCGAAATGGTGATGGGAGCGCTGGCGAAGCGTGAACAGGCCATTTTTCCGCTGATTGCCGCACTGGGCGGTATGGTGATGCCTGGCCTGCTGTTTCTGGCTTTTAACGGCGCAGATGCGGCGACGCGCAGCGGCTGGGCCATTCCGACCGCTACGGATATCGCTTTTGCACTGGGCATTCTTGCGCTGCTGGGCAGCCGCGTTCCGCCTGCGCTAAAAATTTTTCTGATGGCGCTGGCGATCATCGACGATCTGGGCGCGATAGTGATTATTGCGCTGTTCTACACCAGCGATCTGTCGATGATGGCGCTGGTCATTGCTGCTCTGGCGATAGCGGTACTGGCGGCGATGAACCTGCTGAACATTCGCAACACGGGACTCTATCTGCTGGCTGGACTGATATTGTGGACTGCCGTGCTCAAGTCCGGCGTGCACGCCACGCTGGCTGGTGTGGTTGTGGGTTTCCTGATCCCGCTGAAAAAGCAGGAGGGACATTCGCCAGCCATTCACCTGGAGCATGCGCTGCATCCCTGGGTGCGCTGGCTGATTCTGCCGCTGTTCGCCTTTGCCAATGCGGGCGTCTCGCTTGAGGGTATCCATGCTGGCGATATTTTGTCCCTTCTACCGCTGGGCATTATGGCCGGGCTACTGTTGGGTAAACCCCTCGGTATTACGCTGTTCTGCTGGCTTGCAGTAAAACTCAGGCTGGCGACGCTGCCGAAAAATACGACCCTGACCGATATCGCCGCGGTTGGCGTGCTGTGCGGCATTGGCTTCACTATGTCGATTTTTATTGCCTCGCTGGCCTATGGCGAAAGCAACCCGCAGCTGATTACTCTGGCGAAGCTGGGCATTCTGATGGGGTCGGTGTTGTCGGCGGTGGCGGGCTATGTGATTTTGAGCAGGCGCCTGGCGCGCCGGGGCGTGGCCTGATACAGACGAAAAAAAACCGGCTAAGCGCCGGTTCTTTTTTACAAAGCGATGAACAAAGGCTTACGCCATTTTGTTGATCTGAGCAGTCAGGTTAGCTTTATGACGTGCTGCTTTGTTTTTGTGGATCAGACCTTTAGCAGCCTGACGGTCCACGATTGGTTGCATTTCGTTAAATGCGTTCTGCGCAGCAGCTTTGTCGCCAGCTGCGATCGCCGCGTATACTTTCTTAACGAAAGTACGCATCATAGAACGACGGCTCGCGTTATGCTTGCGACGTTTTTCAGATGTTACGGCGCGTTTCTTAGCTGATTTGATATTAGCCAAGGTCCAACTCCCAAATGTGTTCTATATGGACAAATCAAAGGCCGAGGACTATGCCTTTTGAGCCTTCTTTTGTCAATGGATTTGTGCAAATAAGCGTCGTTTTACAAACCACGCTCGGTTACGTAATTGATGGCGCAAGATTCTACCAGCTTCGCCGCATTGAATACAGCGTTTCGCAACAAAATTCTTAGCCTGGAGACGCAGACGCGCCAGGCCCTGATAAATCGCGCGCTGCTCAGGAAAGGTGTCGTTAACGGGTTAACCTTCGACCCTTTCAAGGGTATAATCCGCCGATTTCCACCGGTTTGAGTCAGCCATGAAGTTTATCCGCGGTATTCATAATCTAAACGAGCAGCATCGCGGCTGCGTCCTGACCATTGGTAACTTCGACGGCGTGCATCGCGGCCATCAGGCGCTGATGTCGCGCCTGTGCGAAGAGGGACGAAAACGCCAGCTTCCGGTGATGGTGATGCTGTTTGAACCGCAGCCGCTTGAACTGTTCGCCGGAGACAAAGCACCTGCCCGGCTTACACGCCTGCGTGAGAAGCTGAAATATCTGGCGGAAGCGGGCGTTGATCGCGTGCTGTGCGTACGCTTTGATCGTCGCTTTGCTGCACAGTCCGCGCAGTGCTTTATCACCGATCTGCTGGTGGATAAGCTTGGCGTCAACTATCTGGCGGTCGGCGATGATTTCCGCTTTGGCGCTGGTCGTCATGGCGATTTCCTGTTATTACAGAAAGCCGGTGCCGAATACGGCTTTGACGTGGTCAGCACTGAGACCTTTTGCGACGGTGGTAAGCGTATCAGCAGTACTGCCGTGCGTCAGGCGCTGGCCGATGACAACCTGGTGCTGGCGCAAACGCTGCTGGGCCATCCCTTCAGTATCTCTGGCCGCGTCGTGCATGGCGATGCGCTGGGGCGCACCATCGGTTTCCCTACGGCAAACCTTCCTTTACGGCGCACTGTCTCGCCGGTAAAAGGCGTTTATGCGGTGGAAGTGCTTGGTCTGGGCACACCGGTTCCAGGCGTCGCGAATATTGGCACGCGACCGACGGTAAAAGGATTGCGCCAGCAGCTTGAAGTTCACCTGCTTGACATCAATATCAATCTGTATGGAAAGCACATTGATGTGGTGCTGAAGCATAAAATACGTAACGAGCAGCGCTTTGCCTCACTGGAGGCGTTGAAAGAACAAATTGCGAAAGATGTGGTAACCGCCCGGCAATTCTTTGGGCTTTAATCCCGCGAAATACGGAAACGAGAATCTGATGAGTGACTATAAATCTACCCTGAATTTGCCCGAAACGGGGTTCCCGATGCGCGGCGATCTGGCCAAACGCGAACCGGGAATGCTGCAACGCTGGTATGATGACAATCTGTACAACATCATCCGCGAAGCCAAAAAAGGGAAAAAAACCTTTATTCTGCATGACGGCCCTCCTTATGCGAACGGCAGCATTCATATCGGTCACTCAGTTAACAAGATTCTGAAAGATATTATCGTTAAGTCGAAAGGCATGGCGGGCTTTGATTCGCCTTACGTACCCGGCTGGGACTGCCACGGTTTACCGATTGAACACAAAGTCGAGCAGATGATCGGCAAACCGGGCGAGAAAGTGACCCCGGCTGAATTCCGCGAAGCGTGCCGCAAATATGCCGCCGAGCAGGTGGAAGGGCAGAAGGCAGACTTTATTCGTCTTGGTGTGCTGGGCGACTGGGATCGTCCCTACCTGACGATGAACTTCCAGACCGAAGCCAACATCATCCGTGCGCTGGGTAAAATCATTGGCAACGGCCATCTGCATAAGGGCGCGAAGCCGGTGCACTGGTGTCTGGACTGCCGTTCAGCGCTGGCGGAAGCCGAAGTTGAGTACTACGACAAAACCTCGCCTTCGATCGACGTGATGTTTAATGCGGTCGACAGCGAGGCTGTACGTGCGCAGTTCGGCGACGCGCCGGTCAAGGGACCGATCTCGCTGGTGATCTGGACGACCACCCCATGGACTATGCCAGCCAACCGTGCCATCTCCCTGCATCCTGAATTTGACTATCAGCTGGTGCAGACTGACGGCCGCGCGCTGATCCTGGCGAAAGAGCTGGCAGAGAGCGTGCTGAAGCGCGCAGGCGTCACCGAGTGGACCGTGCTGGGCGAATGTAAAGGCGCAGCGCTGGAGCGTCTCACCTTCCAGCATCCGTTCCTGGTCAATATTCAGTCGCCGGTCGTCCTGGGTGAACACGTTACGCTGGAAGCCGGTACGGGTGCCGTGCATACCGCGCCAGGCCACGGCCCGGACGACTACGTGATCGGCCAGAAATATGGCATTGAAGTGGCGAATCCGGTGGGTCCGGACGGCACCTATTTGCCGGGCACCTATCCAACGCTGGACGGCCTGAACGTATTTAAAGCCAACGACGTTATCGTTGAGCTGCTGAAAGAGAAGGGCGCGCTGCTGCATGTGGAAAAACTGCTGCACAGCTATCCGCATTGCTGGCGTCACAAAACGCCCATCATCTTCCGTGCCACGCCACAGTGGTTTATCAGCATGGATCAGAAAGGGCTGCGCGCGCAGTCGCTGAAAGAGATCAAAGGCGTGCAGTGGATCCCGGACTGGGGTCAGGCGCGCATCGAAGCGATGGTCGCAAACCGTCCAGACTGGTGTATCTCCCGCCAGCGCACCTGGGGCGTACCGATGGCGCTGTTTGTGCACAAAGAGACCGAGCAGCTGCATCCCGATACGCTGGCGCTGATGGAGAAAGTTGCGCAGCGCGTCGAGCAGGATGGCATCCAGGCGTGGTGGGATCTCGATCCGCGCGAGCTGATGGGCGATGACGCTGACCATTATGTAAAAGTGCCAGATACGCTGGACGTCTGGTTCGACTCAGGATCGACCAGCTATGCGGTTGTCGACGCGCGTCCGGAATTCGGCGGCCACGCAGCTGATATGTATCTGGAAGGGTCCGACCAGCATCGTGGCTGGTTCATGTCCTCACTGATGATCTCTACCGCGATGAAGGGCAAAGCGCCCTACCGCCAGGTACTGACGCACGGCTTTACCGTCGATGGCCAGGGTCGCAAGATGTCCAAGTCTATCGGCAACACCGTGTCGCCGCAGGACGTGATGAATAAACTGGGTGCGGATATTCTGCGTCTGTGGGTGGCCTCTACCGACTATTCCGGTGAGATGGCCGTGTCAGACGAGATCCTTAAGCGCTCCGCCGATGCCTACCGTCGTATTCGCAATACCGCGCGCTTCCTGCTGGCGAACCTGAATGGCTTCAATCCTGAAACCGACAGGGTCAAGCCAGAAGAGATGGTAGTGGTGGATCGCTGGGCTGTTGGCCGTGCGCAGGCTGCACAGGCCGACATTATCGCCTCATACGACAACTACGACTTCCATGAGGTTATTCAGCGCCTGATGCAGTTCTGCTCGATCGAGATGGGCTCGTTCTATCTGGATATCATCAAAGATCGCCAGTACACCGCGAAGGGCGACAGTCTGGCGCGTCGTAGCTGCCAGACCGCGCTGTGGCACATCGCTGAGGCGCTGGTACGCTGGATGGCACCGATCATGTCGTTTACTGCCGATGAGATCTGGGGTTACCTGCCAGGTAAACGCGCGCAGTATGTCTTCACCGAAGAGTGGTATGAGGGGCTGTTTGGTCTGTCACAGGATGAAGCGCTGAACGATGAATACTGGGCCGAGCTGCTGAAAGTGCGTGGCGAAGTGAACAAAGCGATTGAGCAGGCGCGTAGCGACAAACGTATCGGCGGCGCGCTGGAGGCTACCGTGACGCTTTATGCGGATGCGGCGCTGGCGACGAAACTGCAGGCGCTGGGCAACGAGCTGCGCTTTGTACTGCTGACCTCAGGTGCGACAGTGGCCGACTATGCGCTGGCGAGCGAAGAAGCGCAGCAGAGCGAGCTGGTGAAAGGTCTGAAAATCGCGTTGCATAAAGCAGAAGGTGAGAAATGCCCGCGCTGCTGGCACTACACTACTGACGTTGGCCAGAATGCGGAGCATCTTGCCGTGTGTGGTCGTTGCTACACTAACCTGTCCGGTAACGGCGAAGAGCGTAAATTTGCCTGATGCGTAAATCTCTTTTATCAACCGGCTTACGCTGGATATGGCTGGTGCTGGTGGTGATCCTGGTGGACTTCGCCAGCAAGCAGTGGGTGATGAACAACATGATGCTGCATGAAACGCAGCCGCTGATGCCGTTCCTTAACCTGTTCTACGCGCACAACTACGGTGCCGCGTTCAGCTTTCTGGCAGATAAAGGCGGCTGGCAGCGCTGGTTTTTTGCCGGTATCGCTATCGCTATCGTAGTCGCGCTACTGGTCATGATGTACCGCAGCCGCGCCAGCCAGAAAATGGTTAATATCGCCTACGCGCTGATTATTGGTGGCGCGGCAGGCAACCTGTTCGATCGCGCCTGGCACGGATTTGTCGTCGACTTTATCGACTTCTATATTGGTAACTGGCACTTCGCTACCTTTAACATCGCTGACTGCGGCATCTGTATCGGTGCTGCGTTAGTGGTGCTGGAGGGCTTTTTCAGCCCCTCTGGCAAACAGGCAAAACAAGGGTAAGACATGACCGTCTCTGTACAGCGCGACAGCGCAGTGCTGCTGCATTTCACCCTGAAGCTTGAGGATGGCTCTGTCGCAGAGTCAACCTCCGCCTCTGGTAAACCGGCGCTGTTCCGTCTGGGCGATGGCAGCCTTTCCGATGCACTGGAACAGGAGCTGCTCGGGCTGAAAGCGGGTGACAAACACGCCTTCATGCTGGAACCGGATGCCGCTTTTGGTGTCGTCAGCCCGGATCTCATCCAGTACTTCTCACGCCGTGACTTTATTGATGCGGGCGAGCCGGAAATCGGCGCTATTATGCTGTTTACCGGCATGGGCGGCAGTGAGATGCCTGGTGTGATCCGCGATATTTCCGGTGATTCCATTACGGTGGACTTCAACCATCCGCTGGCCGGTCATCAGGTTCATTTTGATATCGACGTGCTGGAAGTCAATCCGGTACTGGAGGCAAATGATGCAAATCCTGCTGGCTAACCCGCGCGGCTTTTGTGCTGGTGTCGATCGTGCCATCAGCATCGTGGAGCGCGCGCTGGAGATGTATGGCGCGCCTATCTACGTGCGTCACGAAGTGGTACATAACCGCTACGTGGTAAACAGCCTGCGCGAGCGCGGAGCGATCTTTATTGAGGAGATCGCAGAAGTTCCCGACAACGCCATTCTGATCTTTTCCGCGCATGGCGTCTCGCAGGCCGTTCGTGCCGAAGCCAAAGCACGCAGCCTGACAATGCTGTTTGACGCCACCTGCCCGCTGGTTACGAAAGTGCATATGGAAGTTGCCCGCGCCAGCCGCAAGGGCATCGAGGCAATTCTGATTGGCCATGCGGGTCATCCGGAAGTCGAAGGCACCATGGGGCAGTACAGTAATCCTGAGGGCGGCATGTATCTGGTGGAATCGCCAGAGGATGTCTTCAGGTTGCAGGTGAAAGACGAAAGCAACCTCTGCTTTATGACGCAGACTACGCTGTCAGTGGATGATACCTCTGACGTGATTGATGCCCTGCGCATCCGCTTCCCGGCGATTGTTGGCCCGCGCAAGGACGACATTTGCTACGCCACCACTAACCGGCAGGAAGCGGTGCGCGTGCTGGCCCGTGATGCCGAGGTCGTGCTGGTGGTGGGTTCGAAGAACTCCTCGAATTCTAATCGTCTGGCTGAGCTGGCGCAGCGCGCGGGCAAGCTGGCGAAGCTGATCGATTCGGCAGATGACATTCAGGAAGAGTGGGTGAAAGGCGTGGCGTGCATCGGCGTCACCGCAGGTGCCTCTGCGCCTGATATCCTGGTGCAGCAGGTAATCCAGCGTCTGCGCGATTTAGGCGGTGAAGCTGCCATTGAGCTGATTGGACGCGAAGAGAATATCGTGTTTGAGGTGCCAAAAGAGCTGCGCGTAGAGGTTCGCAACGTGCAGTAACATCCTGCGCGGATACATTGAAAAGACCGACTTGTTCGGTCTTTTTTATTGGCTTAAAAAAGAGTTCCAGCAGCGGGAATTGCTTTTACTGATAACAGGCAGGCATTCCGCTGAAATTCTTATTATCTCGCATTAATAGTGGCGTGACTGTTAACTGACCGTTAACCTGATTACGCTTTGCATGCATAATTTTGTATCAGGAATGAATAAATATGAGTAATTACCGCATTGCCATTGTGGGTGCACCGGGCCGCATGGGACGCAACTTAATAGAGGCGACACAGCAGGCTGAGGGCGTTGAGCTGGGAGCCGCGCTGGTACGTCCCGGTTCTTCGCTGACTGGCAGCGATGCCGGCGAGCTGGCCGGTCTGGGTAAAAACGGCATCATCATTACTGACGATTTACGCAGCGTCATGGATGACTTTGACGTGCTGGTCGACTTTACCCGTCCCGAGGGAACGCTGCACTATCTGGCACTCTGCCGGGAATATAAGAAGGCAATGGTGATCGGCACGACGGGTTTTGATGAAGCGGGCAAAGCGGCCATCAGCGCGGCGTCAGAAGAGATCGGCATTGTCTTCGCGGCCAACTTTAGCGTTGGCGTGAATCTGGTGCTGAAGCTACTGGAAAAAGCAGCAAAGGTAATGGGTGATTACGCAGATATCGAAATTATCGAAGCGCATCATCGCCACAAAGTTGACGCGCCTTCTGGTACCGCGCTGGCGATGGGGGAAGCGATTGCCGATGCGATGCACTGGGATTTAAAAGATCACGCGGTCTACGCGCGTGAAGGCCATACTGGCGAGCGCAAGCCACAGACGATCGGTTTTGCTACGGTCAGGGCGGGCGATATCGTCGGCGAGCATACGGCAATGTTTGCAGATGCTGGCGAGCGTATTGAGATAACTCACAAGGCTTCAAGTCGTATGACTTTTGCAAAAGGTGCTGTTAAGGCGGCTTTGTGGCTTAAAGGGGAGAAAACGGGTCTCTATGATATGCGGGATGTCCTCGGTTTGTCGGTTTTATAAGTTTTTTGAACCATCGTGATGTGGTTATTTCAATCATTAATTTGTTGATTGAAAAGGGCGATTTTTTATCGCCCTTAATTTTGATTTTTTAAATGAAGGCTATGATTGGTTTTTTTACTGAGTTATTTAAAAATCACGTTTATCCTGTTTTTTTAGCGACGAAAAAATACTTTTTTGACCAAATGGTCAAAAAAATCCCCTCTCTGGCGTGCAAGTTATCTTTTTCCCGCTGAGCAACCGATTATCCCGCCCTAAAATCTCTGTTTTTCGCGCCTTACCTCCACTTTTAACAGGCAGTGACCTGAAAATCACAAAATAATTGCCGTTCAGGGTAGACAAGCTTTAGTGCGATCATTAGAATGCGCCCAATTTGCCAAAAATCGACCATTCAGGCGGTTTTTGCCTTGATTCAGGGGCAAATTTTGAATTAATATGCAAATATTGTGACTGTTTATTCCCTGGAGGATGTTTTGATTAAGTCAGCGCTCTTGGTTCTGGAAGACGGAACCCAATTCCACGGTCGGGCCATCGGGGCAACAGGATCGGCAGTGGGGGAGGTCGTTTTCAACACGTCAATGACCGGTTATCAAGAAATACTCACTGATCCCTCCTATTCCCGCCAGATCGTCACCCTCACTTATCCCCATATTGGCAATGTTGGTACTAACGCCGCCGACGCAGAATCTCATCAGGTCCATGCTCAAGGGCTTGTTATCCGCGATCTGCCGCTGATTGCCAGCAACTTTCGCAACGAAGAGGGCCTGTCAGCCTATTTACAGCGCAACAACATCGTGGCCATCGCCGATATCGATACACGTAAGCTGACTCGCCTGCTGCGCGAAAAGGGCGCTCAAAACGGCTGCATTATCGCCGGGGACAAGCCGGATGCCGCGCTGGCGTTACAGAAAGCGCAGGCCTTTCCCGGCCTAAAAGGCATGGATCTGGCAAAAGAGGTCACAACGGCCGAAACCTATAGCTGGCAGCAGGGCTCATGGACGCTGGAAGAAGGTCTGCCACAGCAGCAAAGCGCAGAGGCACTGCCCTATCACGTGGTGGCTTATGACTACGGCGTAAAATTTAACATCTTCCGCATGCTGGTGGATCGCGGCTGCCGCTTAACGGTGGTACCGGCGCAGACCCCTGCCGAAGAGGTGCTGAAGCTGAACCCAGATGGCATCTTCCTCTCCAATGGACCGGGCGATCCGGAACCGTGCGACTATGCTATCAGCGCGATTAAAACCTTCCTCGAAACCGATATTCCGGTATTTGGTATCTGCCTTGGCCATCAGCTTCTGGCGCTGGCAAGCGGTGCAAAAACGGTGAAAATGAAGCTGGGTCACCACGGCGGTAACCATCCGGTGCAGGATCTCGACAATAACCGCGTCATGATCACCGCACAGAACCATGGATTTGCCGTTGATGAGGCTAACCTGCCTGCTAACCTGCGTGTGACCCACGTTTCGCTGTTCGACAAAACGGTGCAGGGCATTCATCGCACCGACAAACCCGCGTTCAGTTTCCAGGGGCACCCGGAAGCGAGCCCAGGGCCGCATGACGCCGCGCCACTGTTCGACCACTTTATCGAACTGATTGAAGCCTACCGTTCAAAAGCTAAGTAATCAGGAGCCTGAAAATGCCAAAACGTACCGACATAAAATCCATCCTGATCCTTGGCGCAGGCCCGATCGTTATCGGCCAGGCCTGTGAGTTTGACTATTCTGGTGCGCAGGCGTGTAAGGCGCTGCGCGAAGAGGGTTACCGCGTTATTCTGGTAAACTCCAACCCTGCGACTATCATGACTGACCCTGAGATGGCCGATGCAACCTATATCGAGCCAATTCACTGGGAAGTGGTACGCAAAATCATCGAAAAAGAGCGTCCCGACGCGGTGCTGCCGACGATGGGGGGACAGACGGCACTGAACTGCGCGCTGGAACTGGAGCGTCAGGGGGTGCTGGAAGAGTTTGGCGTAACCATGATTGGTGCCACGGCGGATGCCATCGATAAGGCAGAAGATCGCCAGCGCTTTGACAAGGCGATGAAGGCGATCGGCCTTGAAACGGCACGTTCTGGTATCGCCCACACCATGGAAGAGGCGCTGAAAGTTGCCGAAGACGTTGGCTTCCCGTGCATTATTCGTCCCTCCTTTACGATGGGCGGCACCGGCGGCGGTATTGCCTATAACCGCGAAGAGTTTGAAGAAATTTGCGAACGTGGTCTGGATCTCTCCCCGACCAATGAGCTGCTGATTGATGAGTCGCTGATTGGCTGGAAAGAGTATGAGATGGAAGTGGTTCGCGACAAAAATGATAACTGCATTATTGTCTGCTCCATTGAAAACTTCGATGCGATGGGCATTCATACCGGCGACTCCATCACTGTCGCGCCAGCCCAGACCCTGACCGATAAAGAGTATCAAATCATGCGTAACGCCTCGCTGGCGGTACTGCGTGAAATCGGCGTCGAAACTGGCGGTTCAAACGTGCAGTTCTCGGTTAACCCCAGTAACGGCCGCCTGATCGTTATCGAGATGAACCCGCGCGTCTCGCGCTCTTCAGCGCTGGCGTCCAAAGCGACCGGCTTCCCGATTGCTAAAGTGGCTGCCAAGCTGGCGGTCGGCTTTACGCTCGACGAGCTGATGAATGATATTACCGGTGGCCTGACGCCGGCGTCGTTTGAGCCGTCTATCGACTATGTTGTCACCAAAATTCCACGCTTCAACTTCGAGAAGTTTGCCGGTGCCAACGATCGCCTGACCACTCAGATGAAGTCTGTGGGCGAAGTGATGGCGATTGGTCGCACCTTCCAGGAGTCAATGCAGAAAGCGCTGCGCGGCCTGGAGGTGGGCGCAACCGGTTTTGATCCAAAAGTACATCTGGATGATGCTGATGCGCTGACCCGTATCCGTCGCGAGCTGAAAGATGCCGGTGCCGATCGTATCTGGTACGTGGCCGATGCATTTCGTGCCGGCATGTCAGTGGATGGCGTGTTTAACCTGACCAATATTGATCGCTGGTTCCTGGTTCAGATCGAAGAGCTGGTGCGCCTGGAAGAGCAGGTAGCTCGCGAGGGCGTTAATGGCCTGAGCCAGCCGTTCCTGCGCGCCCTGAAGCGCAAAGGCTTTGCCGATGCGCGTCTGGCAACGCTGGCGGGCGTATCTGAGGGTGAAATTCGCAAGCTGCGCCAGCAGTACAATCTGCATCCGGTTTATAAACGTGTAGATACCTGCGCCGCTGAATTCGCGACTGATACTGCCTATATGTACTCCACCTATGAGGAGGAGTGCGAGGCGAACCCGAGCCAGGATCGCGACAAGATTATGGTGCTGGGCGGCGGACCAAACCGTATCGGCCAGGGCATTGAGTTTGACTACTGCTGCGTGCACGCCGCGCTGGCGCTGCGCGAAGACGGGTTCGAGACCATTATGGTGAACTGTAACCCGGAAACCGTTTCAACCGACTATGACACCTCTGATCGTCTCTACTTTGAGCCGGTGACGCTGGAAGACGTGCTGGAGATTGTCCGCATCGAACAGCCGAAAGGCGTTATCGTGCAGTACGGTGGTCAGACGCCGCTGAAACTGGCGCGCGCGCTGGAAGCCGCAGGCGTGCCGGTAATTGGCACCAGCCCGGATGCCATTGACCGTGCGGAAGACCGTGAACGTTTTCAGCAGGCCGTGGATCGTCTCAGCCTGAAGCAGCCTGCCAACGCCACCGTTACCACGCTGGAACAGGCGGTAGAGAAAGCGGCCAGCATTGGCTATCCGCTGGTGGTTCGCCCTTCTTACGTGCTGGGCGGCCGCGCGATGGAAATTGTCTACGACGAAATCGATCTGAAGCGCTATTTCCAGACCGCCGTTTCGGTCTCTAACGACGCACCGGTGCTGCTGGATCGCTTCCTTGACGATGCGGTCGAAGTTGACGTCGATGCCATCTGCGACGGCGAGCGCGTGCTGATTGGCGGCATCATGGAGCATATTGAGCAGGCAGGCGTGCATTCAGGCGACTCCGCCTGTTCACTGCCGGCCTACACGCTGAGCCAGGAAATTCAGAACGTGATGCGCCAGCAGGTCGAGCGTCTGGCGTTCGAGCTTAACGTGCGCGGTTTGATGAACGTGCAGTTCGCTGTGAAGGACAATGAGGTTTACCTTATCGAAGTGAACCCACGCGCCGCGCGTACCGTTCCGTTCGTTTCCAAGGCAACCGGCGTGCCGCTGGCTAAAGTGGCCGCACGTGTGATGGCAGGCAAAACCCTGGCTGAGCAGGGCGTCACTGAAGAGGTGATCCCACCGTACTACTCGGTGAAGGAAGTGGTGCTGCCGTTCAACAAGTTCCAGGGCGTAGACCCTATTCTTGGCCCGGAAATGCGCTCCACCGGTGAAGTGATGGGTGTTGGCCGCACTTTCGCTGAAGCCTTCTCTAAAGCGATGCTGGGCGCGCAGAGCAACATGAAAAAGAGCGGACGTGCGCTACTGTCGGTACGCGAAGGTGACAAGAAGCGCATCGTTGACCTGGCCGCTAAACTGCTGAAGTTTGGCTTCGAGCTGGATGCCACGCACGGCACGGCGGTCGTGCTGGGCGAAGCGGGTATTAATCCGCGTCTGGTTAATAAAGTGCATGAGGGCCGTCCCCATATTCAGGACCGTCTGAAAAACGGCGAATACACCTATATCGTCAACACCACTGCGGGTCGCCAGGCGATTGAAGATTCGCGGATTATTCGCCGCAGCGCCCTGCAATATAAAGTGCACTATGACACAACGTTAAACGGTGGTTTTGCTACCGCCATGTCGCTGAATGCGGATCCAACGGAAAAAGTAATTTCTGTTCAGGAAATGCACGCGCTAATCAACGGTTAATTTCCGTGTGTTACTAAACGGCCCGTCAGGGCCGTTTTTTTTATTTTTATAAATTGATTACCGATAATAAATAACTAAAAACGATTAAAGTTAAACTGATTTGTCTTTAGGATTAGCGCATCGTGCTTTAATTATCCTCGCCCGAAAAAATCGCACAAAATTATAATGCGCATGCCTGCCAGCAAGACGTAATATCTCGCCGCTCATAATTCGAGCCCAATCAGGGATATGTATAAAAATGAAAATGCGTGCTTTCACACTGAGCGCTATTGCTGCGTTAATGGCGGCCGCGCCATTGACCAGCCAGGCAGAAATAACACTTCTTAAACAAGATCCGCAGGCGGGCGATCCGCTGAGCCGACTGAACTTTACCGTGGGCGGCAGCATTCGTCCGCAGTTCGAACACCAGACTGGTGTTAACGATAAATCTTTCAAGCGTAACGGCTTTGACGGCGGCACCCGTTTCCGTTTCGCCGCCGATTATTACCTCTTCGACGATATTAGCTGGGCCAGCTACTATGAGGTGGGGGTGAATATTCCCGCCGTATTCGACTGGGATAACCATTATAAAGACGGTGCTAACGACACAACGCGTCGCCAGCTTTATACCGGTCTGAAAAGTAAAACCTGGGGCGAGATCTATTTTGGCCAGCAGAACAGCGTATTTTATGACGTTGTTGGCGCGAAAACGGATATCTGGGATTACGACATGAAAGGTCAGGCGCCAGGTAACGGTATTAATGGCGACTATGATGGCTCCTACCGTTCGCGTAAGCAGTTAAAATATAAAAATAGCTTTGGTGCGGTCGATCTCTACGCCTCCTACCTGTTTAGCGATAATGAATATCTGCCGGGCAACGGCCTGCGCTACAAGCGCAAAGGCGGCGGCTCGCTGGGCGTGGATTACCATATTACCGACGATCTGACCTGGGGCACCGCGTGGAGCTATACCCGCGCCACGATGCGCAATCCGGGCACAGGCGACAGCGGCGATTACAACCAGAATATCTACGGCACCGCATTAAGCTGGAAGCCAGGCAACTGGACACTTTCTGCGGGCGGCGGCTGGTATCAGAACTTCCTGCTGAGCAAACGTAACAACGTTCACGACTACTTTGCCGACGACGCCTGGGGCCTGGAATACTTTGCGGGCTATAAAATCCCGGTTAAGCAGTACGGCCTGACAGCCGTTCAGCCTTACGTGATGGGGGATCGTCTGGAGTACGTTAACGGCCGCAACTACCAGCGCATCGACAACGGCCTGGGCGTGACGCTGTTCCTCGACTACGGCTTCCGCGTCGACTATGAACATGTCTTTACCTCCAGCACCGACAATCTGGGTGATATGAACCTGGTGCGTCTGCGCTACGATTTCTAATCGTCAGCATGGCAAAACGGCTCCCGCAGGAGCCGTTTTTTTATTGGGAAAGAAAAGAGACTTCCAGCGGATCGGGGCCGAAGCGGTTAGGGCCAACCGTACCGCGCAGGCAGAAATAAATCAGCAGCAGCAGCGTGCCCAGAAGCGGGATAAGCATAATCAGCAGCCACCAGCCAGACCGATCGAGATCGTGCAGGCGGCGTACTCCGACAGCGACGGAAGGGATCAGCACAGCCACAGAATAGATTAGCGATAGCAGCCCCTGATCGCGAAACACGTTAAGTCCGAGTAGCTCATCGACGGCGCTACAGGCGAGAGAGATAAGGGTGCTGAACAATAAAAAAAGCCAGAACGTCTTACGGCGACAGCGCCCGTTGAACACGGCATACATTTTTAAAACGGCCAGATAGTGACTCACCTGATTTGTCCTTTTAAAAGAAAAAAGAGAACAGTAAATTTTGCTGCGTCAAACCGCGAAACGCTTTTCCCGCCCTTGTACCGGGTAACCGATTTTATCTGGCGGCTTGCAGTACTGCGGAAGAAAAAGGCGGTTTAAAACTCTGTACAATAACAAAAATGCGGAGGCAAAAAAGCTTTACGTAATTACACTCTTCCCGCTATCGACGAAAGTTTCGCCTTTACGTATGATGGCGCCAATTTTTTACTACGAGTCTTTTAACATGATTAGTCTGATCGCGGCATTAGCAGCGGATCGCGTCATTGGTATGGAAGGTGCCATGCCGTGGAACCTGCCTGCAGATTTGGCGTGGTTTAAACGTAACACCCTGAACAAACCGGTAATTATGGGCCGTCTGACCTTTGAATCCATTGGTCGCCCGCTGCCGGGACGTCTTAATATCGTCGTCAGCCGCCAGCCAGGCACGGCGGAGGGCGTGACCTGGGTGACCTCACTGGACGAGGCGATTGCCGCAGCCGGTGACGTGCCGGAGATGATGATAATTGGCGGCGGACGTATCTATGAGCAGATGCTGAAGCGTGCGGATCGTCTCTATCTCACCCATATCGACGCCGAGGTAGAAGGGGATACACAATTCCCGGATTATGAACCGGATGAGTGGCAATCAACCTTCAGCGAATTCCATGACGCTGATGAGCAAAATTCTCACAGCTACTGCTTCGAAATTCTTGACCGTCGCTAAGTAAGCCAGCGTCAGCAAACCGCCTTGTCCTGTGGGGCGCGAAAGCCGATACAAAACAAAACGCCTTGTCCATGGACAAGGCGTTTTACGTTGTGCGACGGTTATGCCGACTGCGATGGCGTCACGCTCTCTGTGACGGACGGCTGACGGTTAGACGCCTGAGTGTAATAGCGCTGGCTTTCCCAGTGCAGCATGGTCAGCATGCCTCCCCAGCAGCAGCCCGTGTCCAGCCCGATAACGCCGGGCGGCGTGCCTTTGCCTTCCAGCGATGCCCAGTGACCAAACACCTGGGTATATTCCGCAGAAAGCTTGCCGGGGATCGCAAACCAGGGTTTAAGCGGCGGCGGCGCTGAGTCCGGCGTCTCTTTACAGATCATATCGAGCTGCCCGTTAGGAAAGCAGAAGCGCATCCGCGTTAATGCATTGGCAGAAAAGCGCAGGCGTGCCAGCCCGCTCAGCTCTGGCGTCCAGTTGTTAGGCATATCGCCATACATGGCATCAAGAAACAGGGGATAGCTGTCGCTGGCAAGCACCGCTTCCAGCTCACGTGCGCAGGTTTTTGCCGTCTCTAAATCCCATTGCGGTGTAATACCGGCGTGCGCCATTACCAGCTTTTTCTCATCATCCACCTGCAGCAGCGGCTGGCGGCGCAGCCAGTTAACCAGCTCGTCAGCGTCCTCTGCTTCCAGCAGGGGCGTCAGACGATCTTTGGGCTTGTTGCGGCTGATACCGGCAAATACCGCCAGCAGGTGCAGGTCGTGGTTGCCCAGAACGATACGCACGCTGTCGCCCAGCGATTTGACATAGCGCAGCACGTCAAGAGAGCCTGAGCCGCGCGCCACCAGATCGCCGGTCAGCCACAGCGTATCCTGCTCAGGCGAGAAGTCGACCTGCTTTAGCAGGGCGCGTAACTCATCATAACAGCCGTGGACGTCGCCAATCAGATATGTGCTCATAGAGAATCATCCGCAAAAAAGGTTTCGCCCGGCAGAGCCGGGCGAAGAAGAAAAAAATCAGTGTATATGGGTTTCTATCGCGAGGCGAAATACGGGGATGTCGATGTTAAAGGTTTCTCCCTCTTCATCCTGCATAACATAGTGCCCCTGCATGGTGCCCATGGGTGTTTCGATAACCGCACCGCTGGTGTACTGGAATTCGCTGCCCGGCTCGATAACGGGTTGCTCACCCACCACGCCTTCACCCTGAACCTCGGTTTCGCGGCCGTTCCCGTTGGTGATCAGCCAGTAGCGGCCGAGCAACTGCACGGCATTGCGGCCCAGATTGCGGATGGTAATGGTATAGGCGAAAACATAGCGCTCTTCCTCCGGTGAGGATTGCGAAGCGATATACAGGCTCTGTACCTGAATGGACATCCGGGCCGATTCACTCATGCATTACTCCAGCTGTTCACCTTGATGTGTCGCCAGCCAGTTGGCTAACTGACAGTATTGCGCTACCGTCACGTTTTCTGCACGTAGTCCTGCATCAATGCCCAGCGCGTCCAGCGCGCCAGCGGTAAACAGGTAACCCAGGCTGTTACGTAAGGTCTTGCGGCGCTGGCCAAAGGCTTCGGTGGTAATGCGGCTCAGAACACGCACATCGCTCACCGGGTAGGGTGGCTCTGCAAAAGGCACCAGACGCACAACCGCCGAATCCACTTTAGGGGGCGGCGTAAAGGCGTGCGGTGGCACCTCCAGCACCGGGATGACCTGGCAGTAGTATTGCGCCATCACGCTGAGGCGGCCATAGGCTTTGCTGCCAGGCCCGGCGACGAGACGGTTAACCACCTCTTTCTGCAGCATGAAGTGCATATCTTTAATCGAACCAGTATAGCTGAAAAGGTGAAACATCAGCGGGGTCGAAATATTATACGGCAGGTTGCCAAACACGCGCAGCGGCTGGCCTTTTTCCTGCGCCAGCGCAGCGAAATCAAAGGTCATCGCATCCTGCTGGTAAATCGTCAGCTTGGGACCAAGGAACGGGTGCGTCTGCAAACGCGACGCCAGATCGCGGTCCAGTTCGACCACCGTCAAGGCATCGAGGCGTTCACCTACGGGTTCCGTCAGCGCGCCAAGGCCAGGGCCGATCTCAACCAGCGCCTCGCTGCGCTGTGGATGGATGGCGGAGACAATGCTGTCGATAATGTACTGATCGTTCAGGAAGTTCTGCCCGAAACGTTTACGGGCGTAGTGCCCCTGATGGACGCGATTATTCATTACTGCTCTTGATCATAGTGATGGCGAGGTTAAGCGCCGTAATAAAGCTGCCCGGCTCCGCCTGGCCCAGACCGGCCAGTTCCAGCGCGGTGCCGTGGTCAACGGAGGTACGGATAAAGGGCAGGCCAAGCGTGATATTGACGGCACGGCCAAACCCCTGAAATTTTAGCACCGGTAAGCCCTGATCGTGATACATCGCCAGCACCGCATCGGCGTGCTGCAAATATTTGGGCTGGAAAAGGGTATCCGCGGGGAGCGGGCCGGTTAGCTGAATACCCTGCTCACGCAGAGAGTCCAGCGCGGGAATAAGAGTATCTATCTCTTCGCGTCCCATATGGCCGCTCTCGCCCGCATGGGGGTTAAGCCCACAGACAAAGATATGCGGCTGAGGGATAGCGAATTTTTGCTGCAAATCGCGATGCAAAATGGTGATCACTTCGCGCAGGCTGGCGTGGGTAATGGCGGCAGAGACATCTTTAAGCGGCAGGTGCGTGGTTGCCAGCGCCACGCGTAATCCCTCTGTCGCCAGCATCATGACCACGCGGTGACCGCCTGCGCGATCGGCAAAGAATTCGGTGTGGCCGGTAAAGGGGATACCGGCATCATTGATCACGCCTTTATGCACCGGACCGGTGATCAGCGCGGCAAACTCACCGTTAAGGCAGCCATCGCAGGCGCGTGCCAGCGTCGCCAGCACGTAGGGGCTGTTTGCGGGCTGAAGTGATCCCGGCGTAACCGGTTGAGCGGTCTCAATCGGCAGTATCGTGAGGGTGCCCGCCTGCTGCGGCTGCGGCGCGGCATCTGGCTGATAGTCGCGCAGCGTCAGCGGCAGGCCGAGCTGTGCCGCACGGTCAAGCAGTAGCTGCGGCGACGCGCACACCACCAGTTCAACGGGCCAGCTCTGCTGGGCCAGTTGAATGGTCAGGTCGGGACCAATCCCGGCGGGTTCGCCGGGCGTAATCACTACACGGAAATTACTGAGCATTGCCGTCCAGAATCTTCACATAGGCGCTGGCGCGCTGTTCCTGCATCCAGGTTTGCGCTTCTTCCGCAAACTTACGGTTGAACAGCAGGCGGTAGGCACGCTCTTTCTGCGCCGCATCGGTCTTATCTACCTGACGCGTATCCAGCAGCTGAATCAGATGCCAGCCAAAAGAGGAGTGCACTGGCTTGCTGGTCTGGCCTTTTTGCAGCTGTAGCAGTGCATCGCGGAATGCCGGATCGAACGCTTCTGGCGAGGACCAGCCGAGATCGCCGCCCTGGTTAGCGGAGCCGGGATCTTCAGAAAACTGCTTTGCCGCCGCCGCAAAGGAGGTCTTGCCGCTGCGGATGTCCGCTGCAATCTGTTCCAGTTTTGCACGCGCCTGGTCGTCAGTGAGGATCGGGGATGGTTTCAGCAGAATATGACGCGCGTGCACTTCCGTAACGGAGATGTTTTTGCTCTCTCCGCGCAGGTCATTCACCTTCAGGATATGGAAACCCACACCTGAGCGAACGGGGCCAACGATATCGCCTTTTTTAGCGGAAGAGAGGGCCTGGGCGAACAGGGTTGGCAGCTCTTCAATTTTGCCCCAGCCCATGTTACCGCCCTTCAGCGCCTGCGGATCGGCGGAGTAGGTTACAGCCAGTTTGCCGAAGTCTGCCCCACCTTTCAGCTCACCAACCAGCTGCTTAGCCAGTGCTTCCTGATCGTCAACCTGCTGCTGAGTCGGGTTTTCCGGCAGCGGCAGCAAAATCTGGCTGACGTTTAGCTCGGTACCCTGACTATTCTGAGCACCCACCTGCGTGGCCAGCGTATCCACTTCCTGCGGCAGAATGGTAACGCGACGGCGCACCTCGTTATTACGCACTTCCGAAATCAACATCTCTTTGCGGATCTGCGCGCGATAGTCGCCATAGTTGACGCCGTCGTAGGCCAGACGGCTACGCAGCTGATCGAGACTCATACGGTTTTGCGCGGCAATATTGCTAATCGCCTGGTCGAGTTGCTGATCGTTGATCTGCAGGCCTGCTTTTTCGCCCATCTGCAGAATGATGTTGTCCATGATTTGACGTTCAAGGATCTGATGACGCAATGTCTTATCATCTGGCAGCTGCTGACCGGCCTGTTGCGCCTGCGCCTTCACAGTGCGCAGCATATTATCTACGTCACTCTCAAGAACGACGCCGTTGTTAACAACGGCAGCGACTTTATCAACCACTTGTGGTGCTGCGAACGCGGTGTTAGCGGCTACCGCCACACCCAGAATCAGCATTCTCCAGTTCTTCATACTTTTTCCATAGTTGTTTCCGCAGTGCGGGAATTACCAGTCAAACATCACAACATCAGAAAGCGCGCTGGTAAGGGATGATTCCCTGGCGCAGCATCTGATCGGTGCCTAAGCCATAACCGGAGCTCAAACCACGCAGCTCAATGTTGAATGAGATTTGGTTGTCATACTTACTATCGTTATTTTCCCAACCGTTGATCTTACGTTCGTAGCCGACGCGGATCGCGTAGCAGCAAGAGCTGTACTGCAGGCCCAGCAGCTGCGACGCCGGTTTCTTGTTGCGCGTGTCGTAATAATACGCACCCACCACCGACCAGGCATCTGCAATTGGCCAGCTGGCCGTACCGCCCACCTGTGAAATCCCGTTTTTGTAAATCGGGTTGTTCACCAGTGCAGAGTTATTCAACGCACTGGCAACGTATTCCGGGCTGCTGTAGCGGTAGCTCAGCTGCAGAATACGATCCGCATCGCGGCGGTACTCCAGTACGGTATTGCCCTGCGCCACGTTATCCAGACGGGTATCATATTGCAGCCCGCCGCGCACCGCCCAACGGTCGCTGACCTTCCAGTAGGTGTCACCAGCCCAAATCAGGCTGCCGGTGTCATCTTCTTTGGTGGTCTGATTCACGCCAGTGCGTGAAGGGGTAAACGAGTAGATTTGACCCACGGAAACATTAAAACGTTCAACCAGATCTTGATCATAAATACGCGTGGTAACACCGGATGCGACTTCATTGGCCGAGGCGATACGATCCAGGCCGCTGTAAGTACGGTCGCGGAACAGGCCAGTATAGTCGGTCTGCAGCAGCGTCGAGTCATACGGGTAGATACTGCTCTGGTCGCGGTACGGAATATAAAGATACTGAACGCGCGGTTCCAGCGTCTGGGTATAGCCCTCTGCCCAGTCCATATTGCGATCGAAAACCAGGCGGCCATCGACTTTGAACTGCGGCATGGTGCGGTTGACCGTGCTCTTCAGCTGGCTGCTCTGGCTGTTGGCATTTCCTGCCAGATTCGCATTGTAGTAATCCAGTGAATCCTGCTGGTAGTGCGTGGCCAGGAGCTTAGCCTGAGTATCAAGGCTGGCCCAGCCGTTAGAGAGCGGCAGGTCAAGCGTCGGCTCAATATGCAGACGTGTTGCTTCAGGATAGTTGTCGTTGACGTTGGTAAACTTCACCGCCTGCGCATAGATGCGGCCATCAAACGGCCCCATATCGTTCTGGTAGAAGTTTACATCCAGCTGTGGCTGCGCACGATATACGTTGCTGTTGCTGGTGTCGCCAAAGACCTGGAAATCCCTGCTCGAAAGCGTGGCATCCCAGTTTGTGTCGGCGTAGCCGATGCTGAATTTTTGCGTCGCATAGCCGTCGGTGGAACTGTAGTATTTGGAGTCGAGGTCGTTAAAGTAATATGGATCGCTGACCTTGGTATAGTTGGCGCTAAAACGCCAGTGCTGTTCATAAACGCCCGCGTGCTGCCAGTAGAAGAGCCAGCGGTCGCTGCTCTTGTCCTCTGCGATACCACGCACCGCTTTATCTTTATCGTACTGATCGTCTGACGGCAGATAATCAAACTCCATCAGACCCGCACCAAACTGCGTCAGATAACGAAATTCGTTTTCCAGCTGCATGCCGCGCTTCGACATGTAATGCGGCGTAATAGTGGCATCCGCCTGCGGCGCGATGTTCCAGTAGTAGGGGAGAACAAATTCAAACCCTTTACTGCTGCCATATTTTGCGTTCGGGATCAGGAAGCCGGAGCGACGACGATCGCCAATCGGCAACTGCAAATAGGGGCTATAAAAGACCGGCACCGCGCCCAGTTTAAAGCGGGCGTTCCAGATTTCAGCAACTTCTTCCTGACGATCCTGAATAACCTCAGAACCCACCACGCTCCAGCTGTTATAGCCGGGCAGACAGGAGGTAAAAGTGCCGTTTTCCAGAATGGTGTAGCGGTTGCTGTCGCGCTGCTTCATCAGCTCGGCGTCGCCGCGTCCCTGACGTCCCACCATCTGGTAGTTACCGTTCCAGACGTTGGTGTCTTTGCTGTTCAGATTTGACCAGGCTTTAGGGCCCTTGAGAATGACCTGATTATCGTCATACTGCACGTTACCCAGCGCATCGACGGTACGAACCGGGGTGGTCTGCCCCTCCTGCTGGCGCTGATGCAGCTGCATCTCGTCCGACTGCAGGCGGCTGTTGCCCTGCTGGACATCCACATTCCCCGTGAATACCGCGTCGTCTGGATAGTTCCCTTTTGCTGCGTCGGAGTGGATTGTCACCGGCAGCTGGTTTGTCTGGCCAGTGACCAGCGGGCGATTATAGCTCGGCACGCCCAGCATACACTGCGACATGAGATCGTCGGCCAGAGCAGACTGACTGGAAAGTGCTGCGCCAATCATGGTGGCCAGCAGGGTAGGTAGTCGTTTATTCATACGCGGTATCGAGAATTCCATGAAAACTGGCATCATGCCGACAATCGGCTCAGAGACTAACGTACTGCCCGGCGTTGTGCCAGTGTTAATCCGTGTCTGTCCGCGTTGCCGTTAGGCGCTGGGATAAATGACAGGTATGATAATGCAATTTTCAGCCGCAAGCATGGCGAATTGAGGAGTTTATGCGCTACTGGGGAAAAGTTATTGGGCTGGTGCTGGGGTTACTTTCCGGCGCGGGTTTTTGGGGTATCGTGCTCGGCCTGCTGATTGGCCATCTCATCGACAAGGTTCGCAGCGCCAAAGGACAGGCCTGGTTTGCCAATAATCAGACGCGTCAGACGCTGTTTTTTCAGACCACCTTTCAGGTGATGGGCCATTTGACCAAATCGAAAGGGCGCGTCACCGAAGCCGATATTCAAATTGCTTCCTTATTAATGGATCGCATGCAGCTTCATGGCGAGGCACGTACGGCTGCGCAGCGCGCCTTCCGCGAGGGCAAGCAGGGCGATTATCCGCTACGCACGAAACTGCGCGAGCTGCGCAGCGCCTGTTTTGGGCGTTTTGATCTTATTCGGATGTTTCTGGAAATTCAGATCCAGGCCGCGTTCGCTGACGGATCGCTGCACCCGAATGAACGCCAGGTACTCTACGTTATCGCAGAAGAGCTGGGAATTTCGCGCGTTCAGTTCGATCAGTTTTTACGCATGATGGAGGGCGGCCAGCAGTTTGGCGGTGGCCAGAGCGGCGGCTTTCAGCAGGCGCAGCGTGGGCCGACGCTGGAAGATGCCTGTAGCGTGCTGGGCGTTAAAAGCAGCGACGACGCGACCACCATTAAGCGCGCCTACCGCAAACTCATGAGCGAACATCATCCCGACAAGCTGGTGGCGAAAGGCCTGCCGCCGGAAATGATGGAGATGGCGAAGCAGAAGGCGCAGGAAATTCAGGCGGCTTACGATCTGATTCGCCGCGAGAAAGGCTTTAAGTAGCGCGCGGGTTCACTTAAAAATCGGCGGGCTGACGAAACGTCATGCTGTTGCCAAATACCGGATGCGTGATGGTCAGCGATTCGGCATGCAGCAGCAGGCGCGGCGCGCGGGCTTTTGCGTCCGGATGAGCGTAAAAGCCGTCGCCCAGGATCGGATGGCCCAGCGCCAGCATATGGACGCGCAGCTGATGCGAGCGGCCGGTGATCGGCTTCAGCGCCACGCGCGCGCTGTTGTCGTCCAGCCAGGCCAGCACTTCATACTCGGTCTGCGCCGCTTTGCCGGTTTCAAAGCAGACTTTCTGTTTCGGCCGGTTCGGCCAGTCGCAGATCAGCGGCAGATCAATAACCCCTTTTTCCGCTGCCGGATGGCCCCAGACGCGCGCCACATAGCTTTTTGACGGCTCGCGCTCGCGAAACTGGCGCTTTAGCTCGCGCTCCGCTGCCTTGGTTAAGGCGACCGCCAGCACGCCGCTGGTGGCCATGTCGAGACGATGCACCGATTCCGCCTGCGGATAGTCGCGCTGAATGCGCGTCATGATGCTGTCTTTGTGCTCTTCCAGGCGGCCAGGCACCGACAGTAACCCGCTCGGCTTGTTGACCACCATAATGTGCGCATCCTGATAGAGGATGTGCAGCCAGGGTTCGCGCGGCGGATTGTAGGGTTCCATGGTTTATTCTGCTTATTGATCGAAGAAAAGGAGCCGGATGATCCCGGCGTTTGTTCACTCTGTGCCAGCGCAAGTGAGCGGGCCCGATCGCAAAGGCGCAAAAGGCGGCCTTGTTGCCCGCTCGCCCCGCGTCATCCCTGACGCGAGACACTTTGCTTCCCGGTCCCGCTTACCTGCC
The DNA here is from genome assembly GCF_041386365.1 of Pantoea sp. KPR_PJ. Lineage (NCBI taxonomy): Bacteria > Pseudomonadati > Pseudomonadota > Gammaproteobacteria > Enterobacterales > Erwiniaceae > Pantoea > Pantoea sp. KPR_PJ. The sequence goes on from NZ_JABMIK010000009.1 coordinate 60,726, forward strand.
TGCAGGCCTTTTAACCGTCTGAAAGAGGCTACTGATGCGTTACCACGATCAGGCGTAGCGCATCCAGACGCCAGTTAGCTTCGCTCAGGCTTTCCAGCACCTGCTGACGGTTGCTCTCCAGCGCCTCGACCTCATCGTCACGGATGTTCGGGTTCACCGCCTTTAGCGCTTCCAGACGCGACAGCTCTGCGCCCAGCTTCTCGTCAGCTTCGGTGCGCGCCGCTGCGATCAAGGCTTGTGCTTCCGCCACCACTTTCTCTTCGGCCTGTACCAGAATCGCATGCACATCCTGCTGTACCGCATTCACCAGTTTACTGCCGGTATGGCGGTTTACCGCGTTAAGCTGGCGGTTGAAGCTTTCAAATTCCACCTTGCCCGCCAGGTTCGTGCCATTACGGTCCAGCAGCATACGGATCGGCGTTGGCGGCAGGAAGCGAGTCAGCTGCAGATGCTTCGGCGCCTGCGCCTCTACGACATAGATCATCTCTACCAGCAGCGTGCCGACCGGCAGCGCTTTGTTTTTCAGCAGCGACAGCGCACAGCTGCCGGTGTCGCCGGAGAGGATCAGATCCAGGCCGTTGCGGATCAGCGGATGTTCCCAGGTGATGAACTGGGTATCTTCACGCGAAAGCGCCTGGTCACGGTTGAAGGTAATGGTACAGCCATCTTCCGGCAGACCGGGGAAATCGGGCACCAGCATATGATCGGACGGCGTCAGCACGATCAGGTTATCGCTGCGATCTTCCTGGTTGATACCGACGATATCAAACAGATTCAGGGCAAAGTTCACCAGCTCAGTGTCGTTATCCTGCGCAGCAATCTCTGCCGCCAGCGCCTGCGCCGCTTCGCCGCCGTTAGAGTTCAGCTCCAGCAGGCGGTCACGGCCCTGCTCCAGCTGTGACTTCAGCTCCTCATGCTGCTTGCGGCACTCGACAATAAACGCGTCCAGGCCTTCGCTGTTTTCCGGCGCGGCAAGGAAGTTAATCAGCGGCTGATGCACGCTGTCATAAATCGTGCGGCCGGTCGGACAGGTATGTTCGAAGGCGTCGAGCCCCTCATGATACCAGCGCAGCAGTACCGCCTGAGCGGTTTTCTCCAGCCAGGGCACCATAATCTGAATGTCGTGCGCCTGACCGATACGGTCGAGTCGGCCGATACGCTGCTCAAGTAAATCGGGGTTAAACGGCAGATCGAACATCACCAGACGGCTGGCGAACTGGAAGTTGCGGCCTTCGGAACCAATTTCAGAGCAGAGCAGCACCTGCGCACCGTTCTCTTCCGAAGCGAACCATGCCGCCGCACGGTCGCGTTCAATAATCGACAGGCCTTCATGGAACACCGCTGCACGGATGCCTTCTCGCTCGCGCAGCACCTGTTCCAGCTGAAGCGCGGTGGCCGCTTTCGCACAGATCACCAGCACTTTCTCTTTGCGGTTGCTGGTCAGATAGCCGAGCAGCCACTCAACGCGCGGATCGAAGTTCCACCAGGTGCCTGTATCGCCCTCAAATTCCTGATAAATTTGTTCCGGATAGAGCAGATCGCGCGCGCGCTCTTCAGCGCTTTTGCGCGCGCCCATAATACCCGAGACCTTGATGGCGGTCTGATACTGGGCAGGCAGCGGCAGGCGGATCTGGTGCAGCTCACGTTTCGGAAAGCCTTTTACGCCGTTACGCGTATTGCGGAACAGCACGCGGCTGGTGCCGTGGCGATCCATCAGCATGGTGATCAGCTCTTTACGGGCGTCCTGCTTGCCGTCGCGATCGCTGTTAGCGACCTGGAGCAGCGGCTCAATATCCTGTTCACCAACCAGATCGTTAATCATATTCATCTCGTCCTGCGAGATGGCTTTATCTGCCAGCAGGGAAGAGACCGCATCGGCAATCGGGCGGAAATGCTGCTGCTCCTCAACAAACTGAGCAAAGTCATGAAAACGATCAGGATCGAGCAGGCGCAGGCGCGCAAAGTGGCTCTCCATCCCCAGCTGCTCCGGCGTCGCGGTCAACAGCAACACGCCGGGGATCTGCTCCGCCAGCTGCTCAATAACCGCATATTCACGACTCGGCTCGCCTTCGCTCCAGGCAAGATGATGCGCTTCATCTACCACCATCAAATCCCACTCTGCTTCCGCCAGGAGCGCAAGGCGCTGCTTGTTGCGACGGACAAAATCGAGCGAGCAGATAATCAGCTGTTCGGTTTCAAACGCATTATCACTGTCGTGCTGCGCTTCGGCGTAGCGGTCGTCGTCGAACAGCGCAAAATGCAGATTAAAGCGGCGCAGCATTTCAACCAGCCACTGATGCTGTAGCGTTTCCGGCACGATAATCAGCACGCGCTCGGCGCGTCCGGCCAGCAGCTGCTGCTGGATGATCATGCCGGCTTCAATGGTTTTACCCAGTCCTACCTCATCCGCCAGCAGCACGCGCGGCGCATGGCGACGGCCCACGTCATGGGCAATATGTAACTGGTGGGGGATCAGGTTAGTGCGCATGCCGCGCAGGCCGCTGACCGGCAGGCGATACTGGGCACTCTGATATTTGCGGGCGCGAAAGCGCAGGGCGAAGCGATCCATACGGTCAAGCTGTCCAGCAAACAGGCGATCCTGGGGTTTACTGAACACCAGCTTGCTGTCGAGCATCACTTCGCGCAGCACGACACCGGTCTCGTCAGTATCGAGACGCGTGCCGATATAGGTCATCAGGTCATTGTCATTGCGGACTTCATCGACGCGCATCTGCCAGCCTTCGTGGCTGGTTACCGTATCGCCCGGATTAAAGATAACGCGAGTCACCGGGGAGTCGTTACGGGCATACAGACGGTTTTCACCTGTAGCCGGAAACAGCAGCGTAACCATACGGGCATCCGCCGCGACCACCGTTCCCAGTCCCAGTTCACTTTCAGTGTCACTAATCCAGCGTTGACCTAATGTAAAAACCATATCTTGTTAGCTCGAATTTTTAATGTGTTTTTGGAGAGGTTTCCCAGCCACAGGCAATACCTTTTCGCCAGACAAAAAGAGGTCTGGTCAGGTTTTAAGAGCGGTGAGGTAAGGGAAGGGCGCTATGGTACTGGAAGGCAGGCCATTCGTCACCTGTCAAAAAAGCCCCAGCTGCCCCGTAATCAGTGTAGCAAAATCACCGTCAACGAACGGCAAAATGCCGTCAGCCACGGGCTGAAGCTGCTTGCTGACGTAGTGATCGTAGTCAAGCGGCGTAACGCGCGCTTCCAGCGGCTCAGGTCCGGCGGTGGCAATGACGTAGCGAATCGAGCCGCCTTTCTGGTACTGGAGAGGACGGCCCAGCTTGCGGTTCTGATCGTCTGCCAGCCGCGCGGCGCGCACGTGCGGCGGCACGTTGCGTTCATATTCAGCCAGTGGGCGGCGCAGTCGCTTTTTATACACCAGCTGGTCGTCCAGCTCGCCCGCCAGCAGCTTCGTCACCGTGTCGCGCACGTAATCCTGCCAGGGCTCATTACGAAAGATGCGGCCATAGAGTGCCTGCTGGAACTGCTGCGCCAGCGGTGTCCAGTCGGTGCGTACCGACTCCAGCCCCTTAAAGACCAGCCGCTCGTTTACGCCGTCGCGGATCAGCCCGGCGTAACGCTTTTTGCTGCCCTGTTCGGCACCGCGAATGGTCGGCATCAGAAAGCGGCTAAAATGATTTTCATACTCCAGCTCAAGCGCGCTGGTCAGGCCATACTGCTGTTGCAGATGTTCGCGCCACCAGCGGTTAACCCGTTCCGCCAGCCGGCGGCCCGTCTCTTCGGCTTCCGCTTCGTTGTGCGGCGCTTTCAGCCAGACAAAGGTAGAATCGGTGTCGCCGTAAATTACGTCAAAGCCCTCTGCTTCTATCAGCTCGCGCGTCTGCTGCATGATGGCGTGGCCGCGCAGCGTAATGGATGAGGCGAGACGCGGATCAAAGAAGCGGCAGGCGCTGGTGCCCAGCACGCCATAAAACGCGTTCATAATGATTTTCAGTGCCTGCGACAGCGGCTTATTGCCCTGCTTTTTGGCGGCTTCACGTCCCTGCCAGATCTGCTCAACCATAGCGGGCAAACAGTGCGTGGTGCGCGAAAAACGCGCCTCGCGAAAGCCGGGCACCGAATCGGCATCATCAGGGTGTGCCAGGCCTTCCACCAGCCCAACCGGATCGATCAGAAAAGTGCGGATGATAGAGGGATAAAGGCTTTTATAGTCGAGCACCAGCACCGAGTCATAGAGGCCGGGGCGCGAATCCATCACGTATCCGCCGGGGCTTGCTTCCGGTGCGATCTCGCCGAGGTTAGGGGCCACAAAGCCCGCGCGATGCATGCGGGGAATATAGAGGTGGCTGAACGCCGCCACCGATCCGCCATGCCGATCGACGGCCAGGCCGTTAACTGCCGCACGTTCCAGCAGGAACGGCATAATTTCAGTTTTATGGAAGATGCGCGTCACCAGCTCGCAGTCTTTGAGGTTGTAACGGGCCAGGGCGGGCTTATCGTTCGCGAAGCGCCAGTTGATCTCCTCCATGCGGTGCCACGGATTATCAATAGCTTTGCCTTCTCCCAGCAGGTTTTGCGACACCGATTCCAGACTAAAGGAGGGAAAGTCCCAAAAGGCGGATTTCAGTGCCTCAATGCCGTCGATAAGCAGCCGACCCGGCGCACTGGCGGAGAATACGCCAGGCTTGAAGCCATGCTCACGCCACTCCAGCGGGGCATTCTGGCGGCCCAGCCGCAGCGGAATGGCGTAGCGGTCGGCATGTTTTTGCAATACGCGCAGGTCGAACTGGATGACGTTCCAGCCGATCAGCACGTCGGGATCGTGCTGCGCAAACCAGGCGTTAAGCGCCTCCAGCAATTGTGGCCGGGTATCAACATAGATCAGGTCAAAATCGAGCGCGCTGGCGTCACCGTTGGGCGGGCCCAGCATAAAAACCTGGCGCTGGCCACACCCCTCCAGACCGATGCAGTAAAGCTCGCCGTGCTGGGTGGTTTCAATGTCCAGCGACACCCATTTCAACGGCGGCCGGTAGTCGGGATGGGGCTTCAGCCGCGCGTTAATCAATGCCTCGCCCTGTGCTTCACCGCTAAACCAGACCGGCGCAGTGATAAAGCGTTCCATCAGGAAACGGTCAGGTGGCCGAATGTCCGCTTCATAGACTGGAATACCCTGCTCGCGCAGCAGCTTTTCAATACGCTGAAGCTGGCGGTGCTGGCGACAATAGAGACCGAAAACGGGGCGACGACGGAAATCTTTCAGCGCCAGCGGCTGTAGCCGCAGCTGACGCTCATCGCGCAACAGCGCTTCTACCTGCGGCTGGTAGTCGCAGGGAATAAACGCCACAGATTCCTGGGCTGGCAGCACCAGCCGCTGGGGACCGCTGTCTGTCGCCAGCCAGAGAATGATTTCAATGCCCTGAGGGCTGTCGCGCCAGTGGCGGGTAAGCAGGTATCCTGCACGTGGCTTATTCACATCAGCTCCAGATGAAAAAACAGCCAGAGTATAACATGGTTATTTATCCAGTGCTCGCGGTGCGCTTTTGTCAATATTGGCCTACAATTCTTACCTTGACGCTGTTGCGCTACCTCTGGACAATCCAGCATCCCACGTCTGATAAGGAAGGTTATGGAAGCCTGGATTCAACACCTGTTTACGCAATCGCTGGAGTACGCGCTTATCGCTGTTGCGCTGGTGACCTTTCTGGAGTCGCTGGCCTTTGTCGGGCTGCTGCTGCCCGGTACCGTAATGATGGCGAGCCTGGGCGCGCTGGTAGGCAGCGGCCAGATTGGGCTCTATCCCGCATGGGCGGCGGGCTTCGTCGGCTGTTTACTGGGTGACTGGATCTCTTACGGTATCGGCTGGAAGTTTCAGGGGCCGCTGCACCGCTGGAAATATCTGCAAAAGTATAAGGGACTGCTGGACAAAACCGAGCACGCCCTCCATCAGCACAGCATGTTCACTATTCTGGTCGGGCGTTTTGTTGGGCCGACGCGTCCGCTGATCCCGCTGGCGGCAGGCATGCTGGAGCTGCCGGTGCGGAAGTTTCTGCCGCCGAATCTTATCGGCTGCGTTCTGTGGCCGCCGCTCTATCTGCTGCCGGGCATTCTGGCAGGCGTCGCGATTGACGTACCGAAAGACGCGCAGAGCGGCGCATTTAAATGGCTACTTCTGCTGGTGGCGCTGCTGGTGTGGCTGGGCGGCTGGCTGGGCTGGCGCTGGTGGCGCAGCGGTAAAAGCCGCGACTGGGCTACGCCGTATCTGCCACCTGAGCGTTTGCGCTGGCTGGCGCCGCTGGGGATGATCGTTGGCGTTGCCGCCCTGGCTGCTATCCAGTTCCATCCCATGATGCCGATGTTTCGCCAGCTGCTATGGCGCGTATTCTTTGCCTGAGCCTGACGCACGCGCAATACCGAGCACATCGGCTTCGTGCGTGCTGCCAGACAGCAGCGCGTCGGTCGCGCCGTCCCAGTAAACGCGGCCATCAACAATCACCAGACTGCGCGGCGCAATCTGCTGCGCATCCTCCAGACTGTGCGACACCATTAACAGGGTAATCGCCCGCGCCTCACAGACGCGACGCACCAGTTGCAGCATTTCACTGCGCAACGCCGGATCGAGTGCTGAAAAAGGCTCATCCAGCAGCAGCAGTGGACGGTCACGCAGCAGACAGCGCGCCAGCGCCACGCGCTGCCGCTGGCCGCCAGAGAGCTGGCCTGGCAGGCGCGTCAGCAGATCGCTTAACCCTGTCTGTTCGGCAATCTCCAGCAACTGCCGCTGCTGGGCCGCGTTCAGCTTTAATCCCGGATGCAGGCCCAGCGCCATATTCTGCTGCACGCTGAGATGCGGAAACAGGTTGTTTTCCTGAAACAGCATCGACACTGGCCGCTGGGAAGGCACGCTATGGCTATGGTCTGTGCCATCAATGGTCAGCGTCCCCTGGCTGACCGGCAGAAAACCGGCAATCAGGCTGAGTAGCGTGCTTTTGCCGGCGCCACTTGGGCCCAGCACCGCCAGCCGTTCGCCGCGATCAGCGTGAAAGCTGAAGCGCATCGGCAGATGTTGATACAGATAAGTCAGATTAGTCAGCGTCAGCATGGCGGCCCGGTAATTTTTCCATCAGGGTAAAAAGCAGCAGGCAGATCAGCAGCAGCAGCAGGGCGGTGATCGCACCGTCTGCACCGCGATAAGATCCGGTCTGCTGATAGAGATAAAACGGCAGCGTGCGAAAGTCAGCGCTGCCAAAGAGAGCCACCACCCCAAAGTCACCGATCGACAGAACGCAGGCGAAGGCGAGTGCCTGCGCCAGCGGACGCCTCAGCGCACGCAGCTCAATCAGCCGCAGACGGTTCCAGCCTGTAATGCCCAGTGAGGCGCAGAGAAAGGCGTAGCGCTCGGCAATATCGCGCATCGGATTTTCCAGCACTTTGAGCGCATAGGGAATGGCGAGCAGGGCGTTGGCGAACATCACCAGCCCGGCTGGCGAGTCAGGCAGGCCCGTTGTGGCGTTGAACAGCAGAAAAAAGCCGGTCGCCAGTACAATGCCCGGCATGGCCAGGATCAGCATACCGCTGGTTTCCATCATCTGGGCTGGCAGAAGGCGCTGGCGCAAGCGCAGCTCGCGGCTGCTCCAGAGCAGCATCAAGGTAAGTATTACGCAGAGTATGCCCGCACCGATGGCAATGCGCAGCGAAGTGAAGGTCGCCTGCCACAGGGCTGGCTGTACCAGCGCACCACTGACGCCACCGCGTAGTCCGTCAACCATGACCGCCAGCAGCGGTGGCAGCAGCAACAGCAGGGCCAGGCCGATAATCAGCGAGTCGGCCAGGCGTGCGCCCGGTGAATCCTGCGGATCGCGCCAGCCGCGCAGTGGAGCGCTTCCGGCGGGGATCGCCTTGCTGAAGCGCTGGCTCAGCAGCACCAGGGTCAGGCAGAACGCGAGCTGGATCAGCGCCAGCAGCGCGGCGCGACCGGGATCGTAGTCGTAACTCAGCGCCTGAAAAATCGCCAGCTCAATGGTGGTCGCCTGCGGGCCGCCGCCCAGCGACAGTACGGTAGCAAAGCTGGCAAAGCAGAGCATGAAAATCAGCGCGCCAGTGGGCAGCAGCTGACGGCGTAGCCAGGGCCACTCCAGCAGACGAAACCGGTGCCATCCGCGTAGCCCAAGCTGGGCGGCAAGCTGGCGCTGCTCGCCGGGAATGCTCTCCAGCGCCTGTAGCATCAGGCGGGTGGCCAGTGGCAGATTAAAGAAGAGATGTGCCAGCAGGATGCCCTGCAGTCCATAGGGCGAAAAGCGGTAAGGGATACCCACCAGCTGACAGAGCTGAGCCAGCCAGCCGACGCGACCATACACCGTCAGCAGCCCAAACACGGCCACCAGCACCGGCAGCACCAGCGTCATAGCGCACAGGCGTAGCAGGAGCTGGCGGCCAGGAAAGCGGCGTCGGTAGAGCGCGCGCGCCAGCGGAATGGCGGGCAGCAGAGAGAGCAGGGCAGAAAGCAGCGCCTGCATAAACGAGAAGAGCACGACGTGATGCAGATAGTCGTCGTGCAGCAGCGCCTGTCCGTCAACGGCAGGCGCGCTAACCCAGAGCGCGCCAAATGCCAGCAGCGCCACGGCGCACAGCAGTAGCGCCGCGCCGCCGCCTGGCACGATCCACAGCGGGATCAGCGGCTGACGGCGCGTTGCCATGCACCAGTCCAGTTGGCGCGCTGCTGCGCCACTTCCTGCGGCGTAAACTGCAGCGCGGTTTGCGGCACGGTCAGCGTCTGATAGCCAGCAGGCAGATCGCTTTTGATCGCCGGATACATCCAGTTGCCGGTCGGAATCGCATGCTGAAATGCGGGGGTCAGCATAAACTGCATAAACTGCTGGGCCAGCGCGGGCTGTTTGCTGCTGGCGAGCTGAGCGGCGACCTCGACCTGCAAATAGTGGCCTTCGCTAAAGGATGCGGCGGCGTAGTTCTCTTTCTTCTCTTCAATCAGGTGATAGGCGGGTGAGGTGGTATAGCTCAGCACCAGATCACCTTCCCCTTTTAAAAAGAGGCCATAGGCTTCACTCCAGCCTTTGGTCACGGTAACGGTTTTCTGCGCCAGTTTTTGCCAGGCATCGGGTGCCTTGTCGCCATAGACTTTCTGCATCCAGAGCAGCAGGCCCAGGCCAGGCGTGCTGGTGCGTGGATCTTCGTAAATTACGCGCCACTTTTGCGGACTTTCCACCAGCTCTTTCAGGCTGGTCGGCGGGTTCTTCAGGCGATTTTTATCATAGACGAAGGCGAAATAGCCGTAGTCAAACGGGATAAAGGTCTGATCCTGCCAGCCATCCGGCAGCGTCACTTTACTGAGGTCGACGCTGCTTCTGGCAAACAGCCCGGTCTGCTGCGCAGCCTGAAGCAGATTGTTATCCAGACCCAGAACGATGTCAGCCTTACTGTTTTTGCCTTCCATGCGCACGCGGTTAAGCAGCGATACGCCATCTTCCAGCGCCACATATTTCAGCTCGCAGCCGCACTGGGCTTCAAACGCTTTTTTGACGGCTGGTCCTGGCCCCCATTCAGCAGAGAAAGAGTCGTAGGTATAGACGGTGAGAAGAGGTTTCGCGGCCAGTGCCGGGACAGACAGCAACAGCAGCAGAGGAAGGATCTGTTTAACCACTTTGCGCTCCTTAGGGAGAATTGTTATGAGTCGCAAAGGATCTGAGCGTAGCAGCCTCTCAAATCCCTACGTCGGTACTAACCGAATCAGGTTCGACGGGTTTCTCTCAGCCTTTTGCAGGCACCCCGTTGAGAACGGCTCATTCTAGACATTTCATCGGCAAGGCGAAAGGCTTACAGCGTCGGTGGCGCAAACCAGGCGGACTTAAAGTCGAACCAGCCTAGCGTATTGAGTCTTACGCCGCGCATGCTGCGCTGGCCTTCAAGCAGCAGCCAGTGATGGAACAGCGGATGCAAAACGTCTGTATCGAGCAGGCGTTTGCTCCATTCCGCCAGCGGCAATGCTTTGCGCCGCCAGCGAGCGGCATCCTTTTCCCAGTCGACAGGCAAGCAGTGATGCAGCAGCGGAATTTCGTAGAGCTGGGCGAACAGGGCGTACTCCAGCGGCAGCGTAAAGTTAACGCTGCCAAGCCAGATATCGCTCTCCGCCTCCCCCCGATGCCAGGTGTCATAATCAACCGCACGCGTTAGCAGCCGTACGTTATGCTGCGCCAGCAGCGGGCGCAGCGCGTTGGCGATGCCCTCATGTTCGACATGCTGGCTGTACCACGTCAGCGTCAGGCTTTCCAGGCCCGCCGGTTTGTCTACCGGTGTCAGATCGCGGCGGTGATGCCAGCGCGGCAGCAATCCGTAAGCGGGATACCAGTAGCGCTGGTATCCCCTGTCAGCCTGGTTCAGCAGCGCAACGGGATTAAAAAGCTGGGCGAGCCAGCGCCGGGTTGCGGCGTCGCGCCCTGTTGCCGAGCGCTGATCGAACAGCAAAAAATAGCAGCCCTCTTCCAGCCGGCTCTCCTCCGACTTCTCATCGTCTTCAGCGCCCTGCAGACGCACGCCCGAAAAAACCAGCTCGTCGCTGATCTCCGGCAGCACCCATATAGAGACATCGTCAATCAGCGCACGGAAGCCGAAGTAGTCGTCAAAGGCTTCAATTTTTAGCTGGCTCTGCTGGTTTCGCACGACGCGATAGGGGCCTGTGCCGATCGGCTGGCGGGCAAAGTCACGCATCTGTGGCCATTCGCGCGGCAGGATCATCGCGCTGACGCTGCCGAGCAGCCAGGGAAGCCAGCTGTCCGGCTCTTTAAGATGGATATCCAGCGTCCACGCAGCAGGAGAATCAACCGCGCTGATATGGGAAAAGAGCGGCTGCGGCTGGAGGCGCTGCAGCGAGGCGATCACATCGGCAATTTCCAGCTCGCGCCCGTGGTGAAAGCGGATCGCCGGGCGCAGATAGAAACGCCAGTGCAGTGGCGACAGCGACTGCCAGTGATGGGCAATATCGGCTTCGACTTCCCCGTTTTCCTCATTTATTCGCGTGAGTCCGTTAAAGATCTGGCGTGCCAGATGCGTTTCCGAACGGCGCAGCGCTGAGCCGGGCAGCAGATTAACCAGTGGCCGATAGTAGAGCACCCGCAGGATATGCTTGCCCTGGCGAAAGCTGCGGCCAAGATGGGCACGGATCATCTGGCGCACTTCCGCTTTGTCACCGACCAGTTGCACCAGCTGATCGATACGATCCTGCTCCAGCAAATCTTCCGCGCGCTGCTGCTGGAGCGCCAGGCCAGTGTAGCAAAAGGTTAGCTGCGAGCGTTTACCGCGTCCTGCTTCAGCCTGCCAGGTGAGCCAGCCTGCCTCCTGCATGGTATTAAGCAGATTGCGCATATGGCGGCGTGAGCAGTGCAGTCGCTCCGCCAGCTCGCCTAGCGTCGCCTGCTGGCTTTCACCCTGGCAGCTCTGCCACAGGCGGATGAACTGTTGTTTAAGGCGTGACGAGGACATAAAAGAGGAACTCCCTGCGAAAAGCGCTCAGTTTTTCCTGCCCTATATTAAGGGCAAAATCGGAACAACTGGAAGAGCGGGAGGCATTCTCTCTGGAATGGCGCTCAACCAGGGTTCCGCTGCGGCGGATCATTTCTGAGTAGGGTGCAATTACACCGCCAGCAGCGATTTTCCTGCTGGCTTTTTTCTGTTGCGCTAGAATCCACTCTCTTTTGTCCTGCTTTCACCATCTCAAAGGGATTTCGCTATGAAGTCGCTGTTAACCCGGAAGCGCCGTATCAATCCGGTCTTTCTCGCCTTTATGGCGGCCTCTTTTATGATCGGCGTAGCAGGGGCACTACAGGCTCCTACGCTGAGCCTGTTTCTGACGCGAGAAGTGCAGGCACGGCCATTCTGGGTTGGGCTTTTTTTTACCGTTAACGCCATCGCGGGTATCGTAGTCAGTATGCTGGTGGCGAAGCGCTCCGACAGCCGGGGCGACCGCCGGACCTTAATTCTGTTTTGCTGCCTGATGGCGCTCTGCAACGCGCTGCTGTTCGCTTTTACCCGGCACTACCTGACGCTGATTACGCTGGGCGTGCTGCTTTCAGCACTGGCCAGCGTTTCGATGCCGCAGATTTTTGCACTGGCACGGGAGTATGCCGATCAGTCTGCGCGTGAGGCCGTGATGTTCAGCTCGGTCATGCGTGCGCAGCTGTCGCTCGCCTGGGTGATTGGTCCACCGCTGTCGTTTGCGCTGGCGCTTAACTTTGGCTTCGTGACGCTGTTCCTGGTGGCCGCGGCGCTGTTTCTGATCTGTATTCTGTTGATTAAGTTTACGCTGCCGTCGGTGCCGCGGAGTGCGCCGCTGATGCAGAGTGGCGGTATGCCGCTTAGCGGCTGGCGCGACCGCGACGTACGCCTGCTGTTTATCGCGTCGGTAACCATGTGGACCTGCAACACCATGTACATTATTGATATGCCGCTCTATATCAGCGTCACACTGGGACTGCCTGAAAAGCTGGCAGGCTTGCTGATGGGGACGGCGGCGGGGCTGGAGATCCCGGTAATGCTGCTGGCCGGTCACTACGCGAAACATACTGGCAAACGGAATCTGATGCTGATTGCGCTGGCGGCGGGCATTCTGTTTTACGCCGGGCTGGTGATGTTTGCATCGCAAACGGCGCTGATGGCGCTACAGCTATTTAACGCGGTTTTTATCGGCATTATCGCCGGGATCGGCATGCTGTGGTTTCAGGATTTGATGCCGGGCAGGCCGGGCGCAGCCACCACGATGTTTACCAATTCAATCTCTACCGGCATGATTCTGGCCGGCGTGATCCAGGGAACGCTGAGTGAGCGCTTCGGCCATATTGCGGTGTACTGGCTGTCGCTGGGGCTGGCTGTGGTGGCCTTTGCTATGTCGGCGCGCGTGAAGAACGCGTAAAAAGACGCGCTGCCCTCCACCCTGAGTGGTATCTGGCGAGCGCACAGGGCAGGGGGCCATCACACTGTCGCTCAGCGCCTTCAGGCGCACTCGGCCCGCGACATAGCTGCCGCGGGACGCATTGCCCCTGGCCCAGGATACCGACGTGTTAACGCTGAGGCTGCCTGGGATCGCGCGTTGTCAGCCTTAATTCAGAAACGCGGGCTGGCGCTGTTCATAATCGGTAATCGCCGCTTCGTGCTGTAACGTCAGGCCGATGCTGTCCAGGCCATTCAGCATGCAGTGGCGACGGAAGCTGTCGATTTCGAACGCGTAAACCTTGTCACCCGCCGTCACCGTTTGCGCTTCAAGATCGACGGTAAAACGGATGCCTGGCTGTGCGGCAACCAGCTTAAACATCTCATCGACCTCTTCATCGCTCAGACGCACCGGCAGCAGCTGATTGTTAAAGCTGTTGCCGTAAAAGATGTCGGCAAAGCTGGGCGCAATGACTACATGAAAACCGAAATCGGTCAGCGCCCAGGGAGCATGCTCACGCGAAGAGCCACAGCCAAAGTTCTCACGCGCCAGCAGAATGCTGGTGCCCTGAAACTCCGGCTTGTTCAGCACAAAGCTGGCAGTGGGCACCTTGCCTGCATCGTCATCGAAGCGCCAGTCGTGAAACAGGTGAGCACCAAAGCCGGTGCGCGTCACTTTCTGCAGAAACTGCTTAGGGATAATGGCGTCGGTATCCACGTTCGCCGCGTCCAGCGGGGCAACGATGCCGGTGTGCTGTGTAAATTTTTTCGCCATGATCAGGCTCCTGTCAGTTCACGAATATCGGCAAAGTGGCCAGATACCGCGGCAGCGGCGGCCATGGCGGGGCTAACCAGATGGGTGCGGCCTCCACGGCCCTGACGACCTTCAAAGTTACGGTTGCTGGTAGAGGCACAACGCTCGCCCGGATTCAGACGGTCGTTGTTCATTGCCAGACACATTGAACAGCCCGGCAGACGCCATTCGAAACCCGCCTCCAGGAAAATTTTGTCCAGACCTTCCGCTTCCGCCTGGGCTTTGACCGGGCCAGAGCCAGGTACCACCATCGCGACAACGCCTGGTGCGACTTTGCGTCCTTTGGCGATGGCTGCGGCGGCCCGCAAATCTTCAATTCGGGAGTTGGTGCAGGACCCGATAAAGACCTTATCGATGGCAACATCGGTCAGGCGGATGCCCGGCTGTAAATTCATATAGGCCAGCGCTTTTTCGGCAGAGGCACGCTCAACCGGATCGGCGAAGGATGCAGGGTTCGGGATCAGCTGGTCGACGGCGATGACCTGACCCGGGTTCGTGCCCCAGGTGACCTGCGGCGCAATATCTTCCGCATTCAGCGTAACGACGGCATCGTAGTGCGCGCCGTCGTCTGACTTCAGGGTGCGCCAGTATTCCACGGCCTGTTCCCACTTCTCGCCCTGCGGGGCAAACTGGCGACCTTTCAGATAGTTGAAGGTAATGTCATCCGGTGCAACCAGACCTGCTTTTGCCCCCATCTCGATTGCCATGTTACACAGGGTCATCCGACCCTCCATGCTCAGCGCTTCGATAGCCGGGCCGCAAAACTCCACAACGTGACCGGTGCCGCCTGCGCTGCCGGTTTTGCCGATAATCGCCAGTACGATGTCCTTGGCGGTGATGCCGGGAGCGGCATTGCCCAGCACTTCAATCTTCATGGTTTTCGCCCGGCCCTGCTTCAGCGTCTGGGTGGCGAACACATGTTCTACTTCCGACGTGCCGATACCAAATGCCAGCGAGCCAAAGGCGCCGTGGGTCGCGGTGTGGGAGTCGCCACAGACGATGGTCATGCCGGGCAGGGTCATTCCTTGCTCTGGCCCGATAACGTGCACGATGCCCTGAAAGGGGTGATTCAAATCGTACAGCTGCACGCCAAACTCGGCGCAGTTCTTCATCAGCTCCTGCATCTGGATGCGCGCCATCTCGCCAGAGGCGTTGATGTCTTTGGTCTGAGTCGAGACGTTGTGGTCCATCGTCGCAAACGTCTTCGACGGCTGACGCACTTTACGGCCATGCGCGCGCAGTCCATCGAAGGCCTGCGGTGAGGTCACCTCATGGATCAAATGACGATCGATATAGAGCAGTGGCGTCTCGTTGGGCGCTTCGTGAACGACATGTGCATCAAATAACTTCTGATATAACGTTTTCATTGTTTTATTTTTCCTCGGCGATAAAGCGGGCAATGATGCTGCCCATCTCATCTGTGGTGACGGCGGGGCCATCACCGGCCAAATCTCGGGTGCGATAGCCTTCTTCCAGCGCGCGGCTGATGGCGCGCTCAATGCTGTCAGCCGCGGCGTCGGCATTCAGGCTGTAACGCAGCAGCAGCGACAGCGACAGGATCTGTGCGACCGGGTTAGCGATATTCTGCCCGGCGATATCGGGGGCTGAACCGCCAGCTGGCTCATACAGGCCAAAGCCTTCCTCATTCAGGCTGGCTGACGGCAGCATGCCCATTGAACCGGTGATCATCGCGCACTCGTCGGAAAGAATGTCGCCGAACAGGTTAGAGCAGAGCAGCACATCAAACTGCGACGGATCTTTAATCAGCTGCATGGTGGCGTTGTCGATGTACATATGGCTCAGCTCTACATCCGGATAGTCTTTCGCCACCTCGTTCACAATCTCGCGCCACATCACTGAGGTTTGCAGCACGTTGGCTTTATCAATTGAGGTCACTTTGCTGCGACGCTTACGCGCTGACTCAAAGGCGATGCGCGCAATGCGCTCAATCTCAAAACGGTGATAAACCTCGGTATCAAAGGCGCGCTCGTGTGGACCGCTGCCTTCGCGGCCTTTTGGCTGACCAAAATAGATACCGCCGGTCAGTTCGCGCACGCACAGAATATCGAAGCCTTTTGCCGCGATATCAGCACGCAGCGGGCAAAACGCTTCCAGACCCTGATAAAGCGCGGCCGGACGCAGGTTACTGAACAGCCTGAAGTGTTTGCGCAGCGGCAGCAGCGCACCCCGCTCTGGCTGTGCGGCCGGTGGCAGATGCTCCCACTTCGGTCCGCCAACTGAGCCAAACAGAATCGCATCGGCCTGCTCGCAGCCCGCAACGGTGGCGGCGGGCAACGGTTCGCCGTGACGGTCGATGGCAATACCGCCGACGTCATATTCGCTGGTGGTGATACGCATATCAAAGCGGTGACGAATAGCGTCCAGCACTTTCAGTGCCTGCGCCATGACTTCCGGACCAATGCCGTCGCCAGGCAATACTGCGATATGAGAGGAGGTAGACATCATTACACCGTTTCCTTCTGAAATTTGCGCTGCAGTTCTTTTTCAACTTCTTTGGCGCGCCAGATGTTGTTCAGCGCATTGACCATTGCTTTAGCGGAGGACTCGACAATATCGGTCGCCAGCCCCACGCCATGAAATTTACGGCCGTTGTAGTTCACCACGATGTCGACCTGACCCAGCGCGTTCTCGCCGTGACCTTTCGCCGTTAACTTGTAGTTCACCAGCTCAGCTTCAAAGCCGGTAATGCGGTTAATAGCCTGATAGACGGCATCCACCGGGCCGTTGCCGGTGGCGGCGTCGGCTTTAGCCTCGTCGCCACAGCGCAGCTGCACCGATGCGGTGGCCGTCACGCTGGAGCCGGTCTGCACGTTGAATTCATTCAGCTGAAAGTGCTCTGGCTCTTCATGCTGTTTGTTAATGAAGGCCAGTGCTTCCAGATCGTAATCAAACACCTGGCCTTTTTTGTCAGCCAGCTTCAGGAAAGCGTCATACAGCGCATCCAGGCTGTAGTCGTTCTCTTTGTAGCCCATCTCTTCCATACGGTGTTTTACCGCTGCGCGACCAGAACGTGACGTCAGGTTCAGCTGGATTTTATGCAGGCCGATCGATTCTGGCGTCAGGATTTCGTAGTTTTCACGGTTTTTCAGCACGCCATCCTGATGGATACCCGAGGAGTGAGCAAACGCGTTGGAGCCCACCACGGCCTTGTTGGCGGGAATCGGCATATTACAGATCTGACTCACCATCTGGCTGGTGCGGTAGATCTCCTGATGGTTGATAGCGGTATGAACATTCATGACCTGCTGACGGGTTTTAATCGCCATGATTACCTCTTCCAGCGCGCAGTTGCCGGCGCGTTCGCCCAGACCGTTCAGCGTGCCTTCTACCTGGCGCGCGCCAGCCTGCACAGCGGCCAGCGCGTTGCCGGTCGCCATACCCAGATCATCGTGGGTGTGCACAGAGAGAATGGCTTTGTCGATATTCGGTACGCGGTTGATCAGCTGGCTGAAAATGCTGGCATATTCACCCGGCAGGGTGTAGCCGACAGTATCAGGAATGTTGATGGTGGTCGCACCGGCGTTGATCGCCGCTTCGACAACGCGGCACAGATCGTCAATAGGTGTACGGCCGCCATCTTCGCAGGAAAACTCCACGTCACTGGTGTAATTTCGGGCGCGCTTGACCATATGCACGGCGCGCTCAATCACCTCTGGCAGCGTGCTACGCAGTTTGGTGGCGATATGCATCGGCGATGTGGCGATAAAGGTGTGAATACGAAAGGCCTCTGCTACGCGCAGCGCTTCGTAAGCGGCATCAATATCTTTCTCAACGCAGCGTGCCAGGCCGCAGACGCGGCTGTTTTTAATGGTGCGCGCGATGGTCTGCACGGACTCGAAATCGCCCGGGGAAGAAACCGGAAAACCCACTTCCATCACGTCAACGCCCATGCGCTCCAGCGCCAGAGCGATTTGCAGTTTTTCTTTCACACTCAGGCTGGCCTGTAAGGCCTGTTCACCGTCGCGCAGAGTGGTATCGAAAATAATGACTTGCTGGCTCATCCTGTTCATCCTTATGCGTTAACTTCGCCGTGCAACGAGCATAAAAAAACCCGCGCCAGGCGCGGGTTTTTTAACTTTCAGCAGGTTCGAATCAGTGTTTGATTCTGCCCACCAGTCTACCGCGCAAATTGAATGCGTTAAGTAGTAGACCAAGTAGGCGGAATGAATGAAACATGGATTCGAACCTCGTAAATTTTGTGCTGCACATATTGGTACTGGAATCAGGAGAGGATGTCAACCATAAGTAAAAGGGTATTTTTGTCGGCACCTTAAGAAATAAATCCTGTTGTTTACGGCCTGAATGGTGAAACCCGTCAGCAGTAATAAAATGCAGGGGATCTGGCAGGGGTAGTGCGCACTTTTCCTGGCTATCCTTTTGAAATTAAAGCTTTAATTTGCAATCTTTTAAGGGTTTTAATACGTTGTTTCTGCCGGGCAATTAGCAGGATGTCGTGCATTAGCATTATTTTGGAGTTAATCACGCCAGAAATGAATTTATCAGGAACATTGTGAGCTAATGAACCGGGAATAAACTTTTTGTTATTTCTTATAACCGGCTGCATATGATTTCTTATCCAGCATTTTATGCTGCCTTGATTCCGTTGAATTAGATAATTCCTCGCAGAGTTAACTTATCGCGTAGAGGCTTTAAAGCCGATTTAACGATAAGCGACGCGTCTGACGTTTGCCTGTCAGGTTTTCTACGGTTATGGTAATCGACCAACTCTTAAAACAATCAACCAAGCAGATTTCTCTGTATCTGGATGCCGGAAATGCGTTTCGGCGTCTGCGCATAAACATAAGGTTTTGATCTTAACTGGCGAATGTGGGGCAGGATGCCAGTGACGCGCCAGAACAGCGAGCGTCAGTGGATTCCGTTCCTCAAGCCTGGAGGCAGAAGATGGAGATGTTGTCAGGAGCCGAGATGGTCGTCCGTTCGTTGATCGATCAGGGCGTAAAACAGGTATTCGGGTATCCGGGCGGGGCGGTGCTGGATATTTATGATGCACTGCAAACCGTTGGCGGTATCGACCACGTACTGGTGCGCCATGAACAGGGTGCGGTGCATATGGCCGACGGGCTGGCACGCGCAACGGGTGAGGTGGGCGTCGTGCTGGTGACGTCCGGGCCTGGCGCAACCAATGCGATCACCGGTATTGCGACCGCCTATATGGATTCGATTCCGCTGGTCATTTTATCAGGCCAGGTTCCTTCCTCGCTGATTGGCTATGACGCCTTTCAGGAGTGCGACATGGTTGGGATTTCTCGTCCGGTGGTGAAGCACAGCTTTCTGGTAAAAAGCACCGAAGAGATTCCAACCGTGCTGAAGAAAGCATTCTGGCTGGCTGCCAGCGGTCGCCCCGGCCCGGTGGTTATCGATCTGCCGAAAGATATTCTCAACCCGGCCAACAAGCTGCCGTACCACTATCCAGACGCTGTCAGCATGCGCTCCTACAATCCCACCATTCAGGGGCACAAGGGGCAAATCAAACGCGCCCTGAACACGCTGCTGGCGGCGCATAAGCCGGTTATTTACGCCGGTGGCGGGGCGATTACCTCGGCATGTGAAGCTGAGCTGCTGCAGCTGGCCGAGACGCTGAATATTCCGGTGACCACCTCGCTGATGGGACTGGGGGCGTTCCCTGGTACCCACCGGCAGGCGGTAGGAATGCTGGGCATGCACGGCACCTATGAAGCGAATATGACCATGCATAACGCCGACCTGATTTTTGCAGTGGGCGTGCGTTTTGACGATCGCACCACCAATAACCTGGCAAAATATTGTCCAAACGCCACGGTGCTGCATATCGATATCGATCCGACCTCCATCTCGAAAACCGTCGCGGCGGATATTCCCATCGTTGGCGATGCGAAGCAGACGCTACAGCAGATGCTGGAGCTGCTGACTCAAACCGAGGCGAAGCAGGAACTCGACAGCCTGCGCGACTGGTGGCAGAGCATTGAAGGCTGGCGTAGCCGTAAATGTCTGTCATTCGATCGCAGCAGTGAGGCGATTAAGCCGCAGGCGGTGATCGAAACTATCTGGCGACTCACCCAGGGGGACGCCTATGTTACGTCGGATGTGGGTCAGCATCAGATGTTCGCCGCGCTCTACTATCCCTTTGATAAACCGCGCCGCTGGATTAACTCTGGCGGGCTGGGCACCATGGGCTTCGGTCTGCCGGCTGCGCTGGGCGTGAAGATGGCGCTGCCGGAAGAAACCGTCATCTGTGTCACCGGCGACGGCAGTATTCAGATGAATATTCAGGAGCTCTCCACTGCGCTTCAGTACGATTTGCCAGTGCTGGTGCTGAATCTCAACAACCGCTTCCTTGGCATGGTGAAGCAGTGGCAGGACATGATCTATTCAGGCCGCCATTCGCAGTCTTATATGGAGTCGCTGCCTGATTTTGTGCGTCTTGCCGAGGCATATGGCCACGTTGGCATCGCCATCCAGCACCCGTCTGAACTGGAAGAGAAGTTGCAGCTGGCGCTGGATACCCTGGCGAAAGGGCGCCTGGTCTTTGTCGATGTCACGGTCGATGGAAGCGAGCACGTCTACCCGATGCAGATCCGTGGCGGAGCGATGGATGAGATGTGGCTAAGCAAAACGGAGAGGACTTAATTATGCGTCGTATTTTATCGGTTCTGCTGGAAAACGAATCCGGCGCATTGTCTCGGGTAGTGGGGCTCTTTTCCCAGCGCGGCTACAACATCGAAAGCCTTACCGTAGCGCCAACGGATGATCCTACGCTGTCACGCATGACTATCCAGACGGTCGGCGATGAAAAGGTGCTGGAACAGATAGAGAAGCAGCTGCACAAGCTGGTTGATGTGCTGCGCGTAACCGAACTGGGGCAGGGCGCTTACGTTGAACGTGAAATTATGCTGGTCAAGTTGCAGGCCACTGGCTACGGTCGTGAAGAGGTGAAGCGCAGCGCGGAAATTTTCCGCGGTCAGATCATTGATGTGACGCCCACGCTGTACACGGTTCAGCTGGCGGGGACCAGTGACAAACTGGATGCCTTCCTTAATTCAGTGCGTGAAGTTGCCGAGATTGTTGAAGTCGCACGTTCCGGCATCGTTGGTGTCTCGCGCGGCGATCGCATTATGCGCTAATCACGGCAGGTTATTGTTGCTAACCCGGCGTAATGCCGGGTTTTTTTTATTTTATGCGTTAACCACTGTTCAGCAAGAAAAGCGGTTGCTCAGCGCGGTTTTCTGCTGTTAGATGTGACAAACAGGTTACCCTTAGCTTAGTTGCGGTCATCGGCAGCAACTCAGCTTGCCGTGAAGTAATGGAGCTATCGTGAAACTGGATGAAATCGCGCGCCTGGCGGGTGTGTCGCGCACCACGGCCAGCTATGTTATCAATGGTAAAGCACGGCAGTATCGTGTCAGCGAAAAAACCGTCGAGAAAGTGATGGCGGTGGTGCGTGAGCATAACTACCATCCTAACGCGGTAGCAGCTGGCCTGCGTGCTGGACGTACGCGCTCTATCGGTCTGGTGATCCCCGATCTGGAAAACACCAGCTATACCCGCATCGCGAATTATCTGGAACGTCAGGCGCGTCAGCGTGGCTACCAGTTGCTTATCGCCTGCTCGGAAGATCAGCCGGATAATGAGATGCGCTGCATCGAGCATCTGCTGCAGCGGCAGGTAGATGCCATCATCGTTTCCACGTCGCTTCCGCCTGAACACCCTTTTTATCAGCGCTGGATCAACGATTCCCTGCCGATCATTGCGTTAGATCGCGCGCTGGATCGTGAACACTTCACCAGTGTGGTCGGTGCCGATCAGGATGACGCTTTTACGCTGGCGGCTGAATTGCGTCAGCTCCCGGTGAAAAATGTCCTGTTTCTGGGGGCGCTGCCTGAACTTTCAGTCAGCTTCCTGCGCGAAATGGGCTTCCGCGACGCCTGGAAAGAGGACACCCGGCCCATCGACTATATCTATTGCAACAGCTTCGAGCGTACGGCAGCGGCCGCGCTGTTTGAAAAGTACCTCGAGGATCATGATATGCCAGAGGCGCTTTACACCACGTCGTTTGGCCTGCTTCAGGGCGTTATGGACGTCACGCTGAAACGTGACGGGCGCCTGCCAACCGAACTGGCAATTGCCACCTTTGGCGACCACGAATTACTGGACTTTCTAGAGTGTCCGGTATTGGCTGTAGGACAGCGTCATCGTGATGTAGCAGAGCGGGTACTGGAGTTAGTCCTGGCCTCTCTTGATGAGCCCCGAAAACCGAAACCGGGATTAACTCGCATCCGTCGAAATTTATTTCGCCGCGGCCAGCTTAGCAGAAAAGTTAAATAGCAAAGGCGCGGTACCGGTGCCGCGCATTATTTTTCATCGGTTAATATCTCTAAATCCTCAGGGTAAAAAAGCGTAAATTTACGACATTTCGTCTAACAAATTAGCAACGATGTGTTTGTTAAATGTCCAGATTTCTGGCGCGTGTCTGACTCCTGTCATGCCTGGGGTGGTCATGCTCCTTTTCGGAAATCCCCTAAAATGCAGCCCTCGTCTCAGAAACAGTGACCAATATTAGCGCATGCCGTCAGGTTTATTTTTAAGCGTTTTTTTTATTGCTCTTTTTTTTAATCCATTATTCATCAGGTTATTTTAAAAATTGACCTTTTTCCCGCTTAGCTACTTTTCAATCAGTGAAATCCGCCCTTGTAAATAGTTATATTCCCGCCGCGCTTCGGCTTGACAACGATTTCATCGCCTCCGTAAACTCGTGGCGTGGTAAAAAGTGGGATAAAGTGGTGAAAATGGGTAACTGAGGGTGAGGCTGGCATGTTCCGTGGAGCAACGTTAGTCAATCTCGACAGTAAGGGGCGACTGGCCGTGCCAACGCGCTATCGCGAGACGCTGATCGGGGAATCTCAAGGGCAGATGGTGTGTACCATCGACCTTCATCAGCCATGCCTGCTGCTTTATACCCTGCCCGAATGGGAAATCATTGAAAGAAAACTGTCTCGCCTGTCCAGCATGAACCCTGTTGAGCGACGCGTACAGCGTCTGCTGCTGGGACATGCCAGTGAGTGTCAGATGGATAACGCAGGCCGTTTACTCCTGGCGAACACGCTTCGCCAGCATGCGCGCCTGACGAAAGAAGTGATGCTGGTCGGCCAGTTCAACAAGTTTGAGCTGTGGGATGAACAGACCTGGTATCAACAAGTCAAGGATGATATTGACGCAGAACAGTCGGCTCAGGAACCACTAACTGAGCGGTTGCAGGACTTGTCGCTATAGCTATGCAGGAAAATTTTAAACATACCACGGTGCTACTGGATGAGGCAGTTAACGGCCTTAACATCAGGGAAGACGGCATCTACATTGACGGCACCTTTGGTCGCGGCGGACATTCACGCTTAATTCTGTCGCAGCTGGGCGCGCAGGGGCGACTTATCGCCATCGATCGCGATCCGCAAGCTATCGCTGCAGCCGCGGAAATTGCCGATCCGCGTTTTTCCATTGTGCACGGACCCTTCTCAGCGCTGTCCGACTATGTCGAAGCGCTGGAATTAACCGGCCAGATTGATGGTGTTCTGCTTGATTTAGGCGTGTCATCGCCGCAGCTGGACGACGCCGAACGCGGTTTCTCCTTTATGCGTGACGGACCGCTGGATATGCGTATGGACCCTACGCGCGGACACTCTGCGGCTGAATGGCTGCTGAATGCGGAAGAGGCGGACATCGCCTTTGTGTTGAAGACCTATGGCGAAGAGCGTTTCGCGAAGCGCATTGCGCGCGCCATTGTTGAGCGCAACCGCGAGCAGCCCATGACACGCACCAAAGAGCTGGCCGAGGTCATTGCGGCGGCAACGCCGGTAAAAGATAAATTCAAGCATCCGGCAACGCGCAGCTTCCAGGCGATTCGTATCTGGATTAACAGCGAGCTGGAAGAGATCGAAACGGCGCTCAAAGGCGCGTTGACGGTGCTGGCCCCGGGAGGGCGTTTATCCATTATCAGCTTCCACTCGCTGGAGGATCGGCTGGTGAAGCGCTTTATGCGCGATCAAAGCCGAGGGCCACAGGTGCCTGCGGGCATTCCTATGACCGAAGCGCAGCTCAAGGCGCTGGGCGGACGTTATCTGAAGCTGCTCGGCAAAATGGTACCGGGCGAGGCTGAAATCGCTGAAAACCCCCGCGCCCGCAGTTCCGTTCTGCGCATCGCAGAGAGAACAGACGCATGATCGGCAACGAACGTCACAGCCTGCCCGCTGTTATCGGCGGCGACCTGCTGCGGTTTGGCAAAATACCGCTGATCCTGCTGGTTGCCGTCCTGGTTTCCGCGGTGGTGGTGGTGACGACGACGCATAAAACGCGTCTGCTGACCGCACAGCGCGAGCAACTGGTATTAGAGCGTGACGCGCTAGACATCGAATGGCGTAACCTGATCCTTGAAGAGAACGCGCTAGGCGATCATAGCCGGGTGGAGCGCATCGCCACCGAGAAGCTGCAGCTACGGCATGTCGATCCTTCACAGGAAAATATTGTCGTACAGAAATAAGGAACGCTAAATCGCAATGGGCGGCGCAAGCAAAACGCTGAAGTTAAAAAAACAGGAAGATAAGGCCAGCTTTGTAAGCTGGCGTTTTGCGTTGCTGTGCGGCTGTATTTTACTGGCGCTGTTTGGCCTGCTGTCGCGTGTCGCCTGGCTACAGGTGATTAGCCCCGATAAGCTGGTAAAAGAGGGCGATCTCCGCTCGCTGCGCGTGCAGGCAGTGCCTACCGCACGCGGCATGATCAGCGATCGTGCTGGTCGTCCGCTGGCGGTCAGCGTGCCGGTAAATGCTATCTGGGCCGATCCCAAAGAGCTGCACGATGCGGGTGGCGTCACCCTCGACAGCCGCTGGAAAGCGCTTGCGGACGCACTTTCCATTCCGCTCGATCAGCTGGCTACGCGCGTTAACGCCAATCCCAAAGGCCGTTTTATCTATCTTGCGCGCCAGGTTAGCCCTGCCATCAGCGACTACATCAAAAAACTGAAGTTGCCCGGTATTCACCTGCGTGAAGAGTCACGACGTTACTATCCAGCAGGTCAGGTCACCTCGCATTTGATCGGCTTTACCAATATTGACGGTCAGGGTATTGAAGGCATCGAAAAAAGCTTCGACAAGTGGCTGACCGGTGCGCCCGGCGAGCGTACGGTGCGTAAAGACCGCTATGGCCGCGTCATCGAAGACATTTCTTCCGTGGACAGCCGCGCAGCGCATAACCTGACGCTGAGCATTGACGAACGCCTGCAGGCGCTGGTCTACCGCGAGCTTAATAATGCGGTGGCGTTTAACAAAGCCGAGTCTGGCTCGGCCGTGCTGGTGGACGTTAACACCGGCGAAGTACTGGCGATGGCCAACAGCCCGGCCTATAACCCGAACAACCTCAGCAACACACCCAAAGAGATGATGCGTAACCGCGCCATCACTGACATCTTTGAGCCTGGCTCCACCGTGAAACCTATGGTGGTGATGACGGCGCTTCAGCGCGGCGTAGTACGGGAAAACAGCGTACTGAACACGGTCCCTTACCGCGTCAACGGTCATGAGATTAAAGACGTAGCACGCTATAACGAACTGACCCTTACCGGGATTTTGCAGAAGTCGAGTAACGTCGGGGTTTCACGTCTGGCGTTAGCGATGCCCTCCTCAGCGCTGGTAGAGACTTACGCGCGCTTTGGTTTGGGTAAACCGACCAATTTGGGGCTGGTCGGGGAAAGCAGTGGCTTATACCCTCAAAAACAACGGTGGTCTGACATAGAGAGGGCCACCTTCTCTTTCGGCTACGGGCTAATGGTAACGCCGTTACAGTTAGCGCGTGTCTACGCAACGATTGGCAGCTACGGCATTTATCGGCCGCTGTCGATTACCAAAGTTGATCCGCCAGTGGCAGGCGAACGCGTCTTCTCTGAATCACTGGTGAAAACCGTAGTTCATATGATGGAGAGCGTGGCGCTGCCGGGCGGGGGTGGCGTGAAAGCGGCCATTAAAGGCTATCGTATCGCGATTAAAACCGGTACGGCGAAAAAAGTCGGGCCGGATGGCCGCTACGTCAATAAATACATTGCTTATACCGCAGGCGTAGCGCCTGCCAGTCATCCTCGTTTTGCGCTGGTGGTGGTGATCAACGATCCTCAGGCCGGTAAATATTACGGTGGTGCGGTCTCCGCACCGGTATTCGGTGCCATCATGGGTGGCGTGTTGCGCACTATGAACATCGAGCCGGATGCATTGCCGACCAATGACAAAAACGAGCTGGTGACAAACCGAAGTGAGGAAAAAAGTGACAGATCGTAACCTGCGCGACTTACTGGGCCCGTGGGTGCCAGGTGCGCCGGCGCGTCCCCTGGGTGACATGACACTGGACAGCCGCAAAGCGGCATCCGGCGATCTGTTTGTGGCCGTTGCTGGCCACCATGCCGATGGGCGGCGCTTTATTCCGCAGGCCATCGCGCAGGGCGTTTCCGCCGTGATTGCCGAAGCCGAAGGCGAAGCCAGCGATGGCGATATTCGCGAAATGCACGGCGTGCCGGTCATTTATCTGGCACAACTGCCACAGCGACTCTCTGCGCTGGCTGGTCGCTTCTATGGTGAGCCGGGTGAAAAGCAGAAGCTGATTGCCGTGACCGGCACCAATGGAAAAACCACGACGACACAGCTGCTGGCGCAGTGGGCGCAGCGACTGGGCGAAACCAGCGCTGTTATGGGAACCGTGGGTAACGGCCTGCTCGGTCAACTCACCGCTACCGAAAACACCACCGGCTCAGCCGTTGAGGTGCAGCATGTATTGCACGAGCTGGCACAGCAGGGTGCCACGCTGACCGCGATGGAAGTCTCTTCGCATGGTCTGGTGCAGCACCGTGTGGCAGCTCTGCCGTTTGCGGCGGCGGTCTTTACCAACCTGAGCCGCGACCATCTCGACTATCACGGCAATATGCAGGCCTACGAATCGGCCAAGAAGCTGCTGTTCACGGAACACCAGGTCGGTGCAATGATCCTGAACGCCGATGACGAGGTCGGCCGCCGCTGGCTGGCGACGTTGCCTGATGCCGTTGCCGTTACGATGGAGAATAACCTCCAGCCCGGCTGTCACGGCCGCTGGGTAAAAGCAGATGAAGTGACTTTTCACGATAACGGCGCGCATATCCGTTTTCGCTCAAGCTGGGGCGAGGGCGAAATCAACAGCCGTCTGATGGGCGCGTTTAACGTCAGTAATCTGCTGCTGGCATTTGCCACGCTGCTGACGCTGGATTATCCCCTTGCCGATCTGTTGCAGACGGCACCACAGCTACAGCCGGTATGCGGACGCATGGAAGTCTTTAGCGCGCCGGGCAAACCCACCGTTGTGGTGGACTACGCCCACACACCCGATGCGCTGGAAAAGGCGCTGGAAGCCGCGCGATTGCACTGCCAGGGCAAGCTATGGTGCGTATTTGGCTGCGGTGGCGATCGTGATAAAGGCAAACGCCCGCTGATGGGTGCCATTGCTGAACAGTTCGCCGATGTGGTCGTTATCACTGACGATAACCCACGCAGTGAAGATCCTCAGTCTATCGTCAATGACATTCTGACCGGTTTGCTTGAACCGCATCGTGCCCGTGTAATGGCGGGACGTGCGCAAGCAGTTACTAACGCCATTTTGCAGGCGCAGCCTGAAGACATCGTACTGGTGGCGGGCAAAGGTCACGAAGATTATCAGATCGTGGGCAATCGCCGTCTGGATTATTCAGACCGCGCCACGGTTGCCGCGTTGTTAGGAGTAACGGCATGATCCCGGTTTCCCTGAAAACCCTGGCTGAAATCAGCGGTGGGACGCTGTACGGCAGCGATCTGACGCTCAGCGACGTCACCACCGATACGCGCAAAGTGACGCAGGGCAGCCTGTTTGTCGCCCTGGTGGGTGAGCGTTTTGATGCACATGACTTTGTTACGGATGCTATTGCCAACGGTGCACAGGCGCTACTGGTGAGTAAGCATTTACACGTTTCTGTGCCACAGGTCGTTGTTGCCGACACGCGTATCGCCTTTGGCAAGCTGGCTGCCTGGGTGCGCCAGCAGTCTACCGCGCGCGTCGTGGCGCTGACCGGTTCGTCTGGTAAAACCTCGGTAAAAGAGATGACGGCGGCCATTCTGCGCGAGTGCGGTGAAACGCTCTATACCGCGGGCAACCTGAATAACGACTTTGGCGTACCGATGACGTTGCTGCGACTGACGGCGGAACACCGCTATGCCGTTATTGAGCTGGGCGCTAATCATCAGGGCGAAATAGCCTATACCACTGAGCTGACGCGTCCTGAAAGCGCGCTGGTAAATAACCTCGCGGCTGCCCATCTGGAGGGCTTTGGCTCACTGGCTGGCGTGGCGAAGGCGAAAGGTGAAATCTTTAACGGCCTGCCCGCCAGCGGCACCGCCATTCTTAACGCGGACAGTAATGACTGGCCGCACTGGCAGGCAAATCTGCACGGCAAACGCGTATGGCGTTTTTCACCGCACTCTGCTGACAGCGACTTCACCGCTCGCGACGTTCGTCTGACCGTAGACGGTACGCACTTCACCATGCAGACGCCGTGCGGCGACATTGCTATCACGCTGCCGCTGCCTGGCCGTCACAACATCGCTAACGCACTGGCTGCGGCCGCGCTGGCGCTGTCGATAGATGCGCCGCTGAGTGCCATTCAGGCCGGACTGAAAAAGCTCCAGGCTGTGCCCGGGCGTCTCTTTCCGATTCGTCTCTCCGGGCATCAGTTGCTGCTGGATGACAGCTACAACGCCAATGTTGGCTCAATGACAGCCGCTGCACAGGTACTGGGTGACATGCCGGGCTATCGCGTAATGGTGGTCGGTGACATGGCGGAGCTGGGTGACGAGGCTGAACAGTGTCACCGCGAAGTGGGTCTGGCGGCTAAAGCCGCCGGCGTCGATTGCGTACTCAGCGTGGGCAGTCTGAGTGGATATATAAGTGAAAGCAGTGGGGTTGGCGAACATTTCGGCAATAAAACCGCACTGATTGAACGTTTACGGACGCTGTTGTCCGAACATCGGGAATTAACCGTTTTGATTAAAGGTTCACGAAGCGCCGCCATGGAGCAGGTCGTGCAGAACTTACAGGAGATGGGAACATGTTAGTCTGGCTGGCCGAGCATCTGGTCGCTTTTTATTCTGGCTTTAACGTCTTTTCATATCTGACGTTTCGCGCCATTGTCAGCCTGCTGACCGCGTTATTTATTTCTTTATGGATGGGGCCACGCCTGATTGCCTGGCTGCAAAAGCTTCAGATCGGCCAGGTCGTGCGTAACGACGGTCCTGAATCGCACTTCAGTAAGCGCGGTACGCCGACCATGGGCGGGATCATGATCCTGACCTCAATCACCGTATCGGTGCTGATGTGGGCCTATCCTTCCAATCCCTATGTCTGGTGCGTGCTGGTGGTGCTGGTCGGTTTCGGCATTATTGGCTTTGTCGATGATTACCGCAAAGTGGTGCGGAAAGACACGAAGGGGCTAATCGCGCGCTGGAAATATTTCTGGATGTCGGTGATCTCGCTCGGCGTAGCTTTTGCGCTCTATGTCACCGGTAAAGACACGCCCGCAACGCAGCTGGTGGTGCCCTTTTTCAAAGACATTATGCCGCAGCTGGGGCTGTTCTATGTCGTGCTGGCCTACTTTGTCATCGTCGGTACCGGCAATGCGGTTAACCTCACCGACGGTCTGGATGGTCTGGCCATTATGCCTACGGTTTTTGTCGCCGCTGGCTTTGCGCTGGTGGCCTGGGCGACCGGCAACGTGAAGTTTGCAGAGTACCTGCATATTCCCTATCTGCGTCATGCGGGTGAACTGGTGATTGTCTGCACCGCTATCGTTGGGGCAGGGCTGGGCTTCTTGTGGTTTAACACCTACCCGGCGCAGGTATTTATGGGCGACGTAGGATCGCTGGCGCTGGGTGGCGCACTCGGTACGCTGGCCGTACTGCTGCGTCAGGAGTTTTTGCTGGTGATTATGGGGGGCGTGTTTGTGGTTGAAACGCTGTCGGTGATCCTTCAGGTCGGATCGTTCAAGCTGCGCGGTCAGCGTATCTTCCGCATGGCACCGATCCACCACCACTATGAACTGAAAGGCTGGCCGGAACCGCGCGTTATCGTGCGCTTCTGGATCATTTCACTGATGCTGGTGCTTATTGGCCTGGCCACGCTGAAGGTACGGTAATTATGGCTGACTATCGGGGCAGAAAAGTGGTCATTATCGGGCTGGGCCTGACCGGGCTCTCCTGTGTTGATTTCTTTTTAGCGCATGGCGTGACGCCGCGCGTGATGGATACCCGTGTGTCCCCGCCGGGGCTGGATAAACTCCCTGAGCAGGTTGAGCGCTATACTGGCGGACTCAACAGTGACTGGCTGCTGGCGGCCGATCTGATTGTTGCCAGCCCGGGCATGGCGCTGGCGCATCCGGCACTCAGCGAGGCTGCGGAAGCTGGCATCGAGATCGTCGGCGATATCGAACTGTTCTGTCGCGAGGCACAGGCGCCGATTGTGGCGATCACCGGTTCGAACGGCAAAAGCACCGTGACAACGCTGGTGGGTGAAATGGCGCAGGCGGCGGGCTGGCAGGTTGGCGTTGGCGGCAATATTGGCCTGCCGGCGCTGACGCTGCTGAAGTCGCCGGCACAGCTCTACGTGCTGGAACTGTCCAGCTTCCAGCTGGAAACCACGTGGAGCCTGAAAGCCGCAGCAGCCACTATCCTCAACGTCACTGAAGATCATATGGATCGCTATCCACTTGGGATGCAGCAGTATCGCGCCGCCAAGCTCCGCATCTATGAAAATGCAAAAGTGTGTGTGGTAAACGCTGACGATGCGATGACCATGCCGGTGCGCGGTGTCGACGCACGCTGCGTCAGCTTTGGCATCGACATCGGTGACTATCACCTGAATCGCCAGCAGGGCACCACCTGGCTGCGCGTGAAAGGCGAAAAGGTGCTGAATACCGACGAGATGAAACTGGTTGGCCAACACAACTACACCAATGCGCTGGCCGCGCTGGCGCTGGCGGATGCCGTTGGCCTGCCGCGTGCCTCCAGCCTGGCGGCACTGACCGCTTTTACCGGTCTGGCCCATCGCTTTCAGCTGGTGCATGAGTCTAACGGTGTGCGCTGGATTAATGATTCTAAAGCCACCAACGTGGGCAGCACCGAGGCGGCGCTGAACGGCCTGCAGGTCAACGGCACGCTATGGCTGCTGCTGGGAGGCGACGGCAAGTCTGCCGATTTTTCACCGCTGGCGCGCTACGTGCAGGGTGAAAAAGTCCGCCTCTACTGCTTTGGTCGCGATGGCGATGCACTGGCAGCGCTGCGTCCTGACCGTGCAGTACGCACTGATACCCTGCAAGCGGCAATGGAGCAGATTGCGCCGCAGGTTCAGCCCGGCGATCTGGTGCTGTTATCGCCTGCCTGCGCCAGCCTTGACCAGTTCCGCAACTTTGAAGAGCGCGGCGATCGCTTTGCGCAGCTGGCGAAGGAGTTAGGCTGATGCGTATTCCTGGCGCTGGACTGATTGCCAGCTTCTCCGTTTTTATTGCCAGCCGCCTGAAAGACTGGGTGATGGGTGCGCGCGAAAGCGATGACTCTGCGCTGGTGCTGTATGACCGTACGCTGTTGTGGCTCACCTTTGGCCTCGCGATTGTGGGCTTTGTAATGGTGACTTCGGCTTCGATGCCGGTCGGTCAGCGTCTGAACGACGATCCCTTTTATTTCGCTAAACGTGATGCTTTCTACATTGCGCTGGGCCTGGGGGTGGCGCTGGTGACGCTGCGCGTGCCGATGGATTTCTGGCAGCGGTACAGCAACGCCATGCTGCTGGCATCGGTCGTGATGCTGCTTATCGTTCTGGTGGTCGGCAGCTCGGTCAACGGTGCATCACGCTGGATTGCTCTTGGTCCGCTGCGTATTCAGCCTGCGGAATTGTCGAAGCTGTCACTGTTTTGCTATCTCGCCAGCTACCTGGTGCGTAAGGTTGAGGAAGTGCGTAATAACTTCTGGGGCTTCTGCAAACCAATGGGCGTAATGGTCGTGCTGGCAGTGCTGCTGCTGGCGCAGCCAGACCTCGGCACCGTGGTCGTACTCTTTGTCACTACGCTGGCGATGTTATTCCTGGCGGGCGCAAAACTCTGGCAGTTCCTGGCGATCATCGGCTCGGGCATTTTCGCTGTCGTGCTGCTGATTATTGCCGAGCCTTATCGTATGCGCCGCGTCACCTCGTTCTGGAACCCCTGGGAAGATCCGTTCGGCAGCGGCTACCAGCTGACCCAGTCGCTGATGGCGTTTGGCCGTGGTGAATTCTGGGGCCAGGGGCTGGGAAACTCAGTACAGAAACTCGAATATCTGCCGGAAGCGCACACAGACTTTATCTTCTCCATCATTGGTGAAGAACTGGGTTATATCGGTGTGGTTTTGGCCTTGTTGATG
Organism: Pantoea sp. KPR_PJ; assembly: GCF_041386365.1. NCBI lineage: Bacteria > Pseudomonadati > Pseudomonadota > Gammaproteobacteria > Enterobacterales > Erwiniaceae > Pantoea > Pantoea sp. KPR_PJ. The sequence continues at coordinate 92,940 of NZ_JABMIK010000009.1, forward strand.
GTATTCTTCGTGGCTTTTCGTGCGATGTCGATTGGCCGTCGCGCGCTGGAAATTGACCAACGTTTTTCTGGCTTCCTCGCCTGTTCAATCGGCGTGTGGTTTAGCTTCCAGGCGCTGGTTAACGTTGGCGCGGCGGCGGGTATGCTGCCGACAAAAGGCCTGACGCTGCCGTTAATCAGTTACGGAGGGTCCAGTTTGCTGATTATGTCGACCGCTATCGTCTTTTTGCTGCGTATTGATTATGAAACGCGCCTGACTAAAGCGCAGGCGTTTACCCGAGGTGCCCGATGAGTGGGAAGCGTTTGATGGTGATGGCGGGTGGAACGGGTGGACATGTCTTCCCCGGTCTGGCCGTTGCCCATCATCTGATGGAACAGGGATGGCAGGTTCGCTGGCTCGGCACGGCTGACCGTATGGAAGCGGATCTGGTACCGAAGCATGGCATTGAGATTGACTTTATTCGCATCAGCGGGCTACGCGGCAAAGGTGTGAAAGCGCTGCTGCTGGCCCCGATGCGCATCTTCAATGCCTGGCGTCAGGCTCGTACCATCATGCGGGCCTGGAAGCCGGACGTGGTGCTGGGGATGGGCGGTTACGTCTCTGGCCCGGGTGGCCTGGCGGCCTGGAGTTGCGGTATCCCGGTGGTGTTGCACGAACAGAACGGCATTGCCGGCCTGACAAACAAGTGGCTGGCGAAGATTGCCAGCAAAGTGATGCAGGCGTTTCCCGGGGCCTTTCCTCATGCTGAGGTCGTCGGCAATCCGGTACGCACCGATGTGCTGGCGCTGCCGCTGCCGCAAGCGCGTATGGCGAACCGCAGCGGAGCGATCCGTGTGCTGGTTATCGGCGGAAGCCAGGGCGCGCGGGTGCTCAACCAGACGCTGCCGCAGGTCGCTGCCGCACTGGGCGACAGCATAACGCTGTGGCACCAGACCGGGAAAGGGGCACAGCAGCAAGTGACTCAGGCTTATCAGCAGGCTGGCCAGCCACAGCATAAAGTCACGGAATTTATTGACGATATGGCAGCGGCCTACGCCTGGGCTGATGTCGTGGTTTGTCGCTCGGGGGCGTTGACCGTCAGTGAAATCGCCGCAGCGGGTTTACCGGCTATCTTCGTGCCTTTCCAGCATAAAGATCGTCAGCAGTACTGGAACGCGCTGCCGCTGGAAAAAGCGGGCGCCGCCAAAATTTTTGAGCAGCCGCAGTTTACTGCGGATGCCGTAGCGGAGACGCTGCGCCACTGGGATCGCTCTGTGCTGCTGAGCATGGCGGAAAAAGCCCGTCAGGTAGCGATCCCCGATGCAACTGAACGGGTTGCACAGGAAGTGGCGCGTACCGCCAAGTGAATAATCGGGTCAGCATGGCTGACCTGTGCCGTCAGGGCACGGATATAAGATGACAGGTAACTGAGAACGATGAATACACAACAACTGGCAAAACTGCGCTCCATTGTGCCCGAGATGCGTCGCGTCCGGCACATTCACTTTGTCGGCATCGGCGGTGCCGGCATGGGCGGTATTGCCGAAGTGTTGGCGAATGAGGGTTACCACATCAGCGGTTCCGATCTGGCACCGAACGCGGTGACGCAGCATCTGGCTGGACTGGGGGCGACCATCTATTTCAACCATCGCCCGGAAAACGTCACCGACGCGAGCGTGGTTGTGGTCTCCAGTGCGGTGGCGCAGGACAACCCTGAGCTGGTTGCTGCGCGCGAGCAGCGTATTCCTGTGATCCGTCGCGCTGAGATGCTGGCTGAGCTGATGCGTTTTCGCCACGGCATTGCCATTGCTGGCACGCACGGTAAGACAACCACGACGGCAATGGTATCCAGCATTTATGCGGAAGGTGGCATGGATCCCACTTTCGTCAACGGTGGACTGGTTAAAGCGGCAGGCACGCATGCGCGTCTTGGCAGTAGCCGCTATCTGATTGCAGAAGCTGATGAGAGCGATGCTTCCTTCCTGCATCTGCAGCCGATGGTCGCTGTGGTCACCAATATCGAAGCCGATCATATGGATACCTATCAGGGCGATTTTGAGAACCTGAAGCAGACCTTTATCAATTTCCTGCACAACCTGCCGTTCTATGGTCGCGCAGTGATGTGCATTGACGATGTGGTCATTCGCGATCTGCTCCCGCGCGTTGGGCGTCACATTACCACTTACGGCTTCAGCGACGATGCCGACGTGCGAATTGAGCACTACGAACAGCGCGGCGCGCAGGGGCACTTTACGCTGGTGCGCCACGATAAGCCGCGTTTGCAGGTTACGCTCAACGCGCCGGGCCGTCACAACGCGCTGAATGCGGCGGCAGCTGTCGCCGTGGCGAGTGAAGAGGGCATCGACGACAATGCGATCCTCGCTGCGCTGGAGAGCTTTCAGGGAACAGGGCGCCGCTTTGATGTACTGGGCGAGTTTTCGACGGAGCCGGTAAACGGCACTCCCGGCAAAGCGATGCTGGTGGATGATTATGGTCACCACCCAACGGAGGTGGACGCCACTATCAAAGCGGCACGCGCGGGCTGGCCGGATAAAAAGCTGGTGATGGTATTTCAGCCTCACCGTTATACCCGTACCCGCGATCTGTTTGATGACTTCGCTAATGTGCTGTCGCAGGTCGACGTGCTGCTGATGCTGGATGTTTATTCGGCCGGTGAAGCGCCTGTTCCCGGCGCGGACAGCCGCGCCCTCTGCCGCTCGATTCGCGGTCGTGGCAAGGTCGATCCTGTGCTGGTACCGGATCATGACGCGCTGCCGGAAATGCTGGCGCCGCTGCTGTCGGGTAACGATTTGATTCTGGTGCAGGGTGCGGGTAACGTCGGTAAAGTGGCACGCAAGCTGGCAGAATGCAAACTACAGCCCGAGCGTAAAGCGGAGGAGCGTCATGACTAATAAAGTGGCCGTCCTGATGGGCGGCACTTCCGCAGAACGCGAGGTTTCGCTGATGTCGGGTAAGGCCGTACTGGCTGGCCTGCGTGAAGCGGGCATTGATGCGCACGCGGTTGATACGCGCGAGGTTTCAGTGCTGACCCTGAAAGCGCAGGGCTTTGACTCCGCTTTCATTGCGTTGCACGGTCGCGGCGGCGAAGATGGCACCTTACAGGCGGTGCTGGAATTTTTGCAGCTGCCTTACACGGGCAGCGGCGTGATGGCTTCAGCCATCACCATGGACAAGCTGCGCACCAAACTGCTGTGGCAGGGACGTGGTTTGCCCTCAGGACGTTTTGTCTGGCTGACGCGCCAGCAGTATCAGGATGGCCTTGATGCAGAAACGCGCGACGCCATTAGTGCGCTGGGTCTGCCGCTGTTTGTTAAGCCCAGCAGTGAGGGCTCAAGCGTTGGTATCAGTCGCGTCAATACGCCTGATGCACTGCCCGCCGCACTGGAAGAGGCTTTTCGTCATGACAACGATGTGCTGATTGAGGCTTTTCTCAGCGGCGCAGAGTACACGGTGGGCATCATTGGCGATCGCATTTTGCCGGCAATACGCATTCAGACCGCCAGTGAATTTTATGACTATGAAGCTAAATACATTTCTGACGATACTCAATACTTCTGCCCGGCAGGACTGAGTGCGGAGAAAGAGGCAGAACTGCAAACGCTGGTGCTGGATGCCTGGCGTGCGCTGGGTTGTAGCGGCTGGGGCCGCGTTGACGTGATGACGGATGGCGAAGGCCATTTCCAGCTGCTGGAGGTGAATACCTCCCCGGGCATGACCAGCCACAGTCTGGTGCCGATGGCGGCCAGGGAAGCGGGAATGAGCTTCTCGCAGCTGGTGTCACACATTCTGGAACTGGCCGACTGATATGTCACAGGCGGCCCTGAACGCAAGAAACCGTGAACCCCAGGAGCGCGCGCGCACCGGGCGTAGCAACGGAGCCAGACTTTTCGGCATCGTGTTTTTGCTGATGGTTATTGGCATTATGATTTTTGGCGGACTGGTGGTGCTGAAGTGGATGAACGACGCCTCACGGCTGCCGCTTTCGCGGCTGGTGGTGACGGGCGAAACCCACTACACCACGCATGACGATATTCGCCAGGCGATTTTGTCGCTGGGTGCGCCGGGCACCTTCATGTCGCAGGATGTGAATATCATCCAGCAACAGATTGAGCGTTTGCCCTGGATCAAGCAGGTCAGCGTGCGCAAACAGTGGCCGGACGAACTGAAAATTCATCTGGTGGAGTATGTGCCCGTTGCCCGCTGGAATGACGTACATATGGTGGACGCAGACGGCGTCTCTTTTAGCCTGCCAGCCAGCCATATTGGCAAAGAGGCGCTGCCAATGCTGTATGGGCCAGAAGGCAGCGAAAAAGAGGTGCTGGCGGGTTACCACAGCATGGGTGACGTGCTAAAGGCGAACAAGTTTACCCTGAAGGTAGCGTCGATGACGGCGCGGCGGTCATGGCAGTTGGTCACCAGCGACGATGTGCGTATCGAACTGGGACGGGGTGAACCCATGAAGCGTCTGAACCGATTTATTGAGCTTTATCCGGCGTTGCAGCAGCAAGGGCAGAACGAGCATAACCGTATCAGCTATGTCGATTTGCGATACGATTCGGGCGCGGCGGTGGGCTGGACGCCGGAGCCTATAGAGCTTCAGGACAGTAATCAGCAACAGAACCAGGCACAGGCTAAACAATGATCAAGGCAACGGACAGAAAACTGGTAGTTGGACTCGAAATTGGCACCGCAAAGGTTGCCGCCCTGGTTGGGGAAATTCTGCCCGATGGTATGGTCAACATTATCGGGGTGGGCAGCTGTCCGTCTCGTGGTATGGATAAAGGCGGCGTAAACGATCTGGAATCGGTAGTGAAGTGCGTGCAGCGCGCTATCGATCAGGCTGAGCTGATGGCGGACTGCCAGATTTCCTCCGTCTATCTTGCTTTATCGGGCAAACATATCAGCTGCCAGAACGAAATCGGGATGGTTCCGATTTCCGAAGAGGAAGTGACTCAGGATGATGTAGAAAACGTCGTACACACTGCGAAATCAGTGCGCGTGCGCGATGAGCACCGCATCCTGCATGTTATTCCTCAGGAATACGCTATCGATTATCAGGAAGGCATTAAAAATCCAGTGGGTCTCTCAGGTGTGCGTATGCAGGCAAAAGTGCACCTGATCACATGTCACAACGATATGGCGAAAAATATCGTCAAAGCAGTTGAACGTTGTGGCCTCAAAGTTGACCAACTGATTTTTGCTGGCCTGGCATCCAGTTTCGCCGTACTGACAGAAGACGAACGTGAGCTCGGCGTCTGTGTTGTCGACGTCGGTGGCGGTACAATGGATATCGCTGTCTATACCGGTGGCGCGCTGCGTCATACCAAAGTGATCCCCTATGCCGGGAATGTGGTGACCAGCGATATCGCTTACGCCTTCGGCACACCACCGACCGACGCGGAAGCCATCAAGGTGCGTCACGGTTGCGCGCTGGGATCGATTGTCGGCAAAGATGAAAATGTAGAAGTACCGAGCGTAGGCGGACGCCCGCCGCGCAGTCTGCAACGTCAGACGCTGGCTGAAGTCATTGAGCCGCGGTACACCGAATTGCTGAATCTGGTCAATGACGAGATTTTGCAGCTCCAGGAACAACTGCGTCAGCAGGGCGTTAAGCACCATCTGGCAGCCGGGATCGTGCTGACCGGAGGGGCCGCGCAGATTGAAGGGCTGGCCGCCTGCGCACAACGCGTTTTTCATACGCAGGTGCGCATTGGACAGCCGCTCAATATCACAGGATTGACGGATTACGCGCAGGAGCCGTATTACTCCACCGCAGTGGGACTGCTGCACTATGGCAAAGAGTCCCATATGAACGGCGATGCAGAGACGGAAAAACGCGCATCGGTGGGTAACTGGTTTAAGCGCATTAATAGCTGGTTGAAGAAAGAATTTTGATTTTAGAAAGGAGACCATGCTGGCACTGTTTATGGTCTCCAGGCGACAGGCACATAACGGAGAGAAATCATGTTTGAACCGATGGAATTAACCAATGACGCGGTGATTAAAGTCATCGGCGTCGGCGGTGGCGGTGGCAACGCCGTAGAGCACATGGTACGCGAGCGTATCGAAGGTGTAGAATTCTTCGCTGTAAATACTGACGCGCAGGCGTTGCGTAAAACAGCGGTTGGCCAGACCATCCAGATCGGTACCAACATCACCAAAGGTCTGGGCGCTGGGGCGAACCCGGAAGTGGGGCGTACCTCAGCGGAAGAAGATCGCGAAGCACTGCGTTCTGCGCTGGATGGAGCAGACATGGTGTTTATCGCTGCGGGTATGGGCGGCGGTACCGGTACCGGCGCTGCGCCGGTGGTGGCAGAAGTCGCTAAAGACCTGGGCATTCTGACCGTTGCAGTCGTTACCAAACCGTTCAACTTCGAAGGTAAAAAGCGTATGGCTTTTGCCGAGCAAGGCATTGCCGAGCTGTCGAAGCATGTGGACTCGCTGATTACTATCCCGAACGACAAGCTGCTCAAAGTGCTGGGTCGCGGCATCTCCCTGCTCGACGCTTTTGGCGCAGCAAACGACGTACTGAAAGGCGCGGTGCAGGGTATTGCCGAGCTGATTACGCGTCCTGGTCTGATGAACGTTGACTTCGCAGACGTGCGCACCGTGATGTCCGAAATGGGTTATGCCATGATGGGATCCGGCGTTGCCTGTGGCGAAGATCGTGCGGAAGAAGCAGCCGAAATGGCGATCTCCAGCCCGCTGCTGGAAGATATCGACCTTTCCGGCGCGCGCGGCGTGCTGGTTAACATTACGGCGGGCTTTGACCTGCGTCTGGATGAGTTTGAAACAGTGGGTAACACTATCCGCGCCTTTGCGTCTGACAACGCGACCGTGGTGATCGGTACCTCGCTGGATCCAGAGATGAATGATGAGCTGCGCGTAACCGTTGTTGCTACGGGTATCGGTATGGACAAGCGTCCTGAAATCACCCTGGTGACCAACAAGCCAGCCAGCCAGCCGGTTATGGATCACCGTTATCAGCAGCACGGTATGTCGCCGCTGCCGCAGGAGCAGAAGCCTGCTGCGAAGGTGGTTAACGACCAGAGCGCGCAGTCTAATAAAGAGCCTGATTATCTTGATATTCCAGCGTTTCTGCGTAAGCAGGCCGACTAGGAATAACCTGAGAATTGGGAATCTCCGCTTTTTGTGCTAAAGTGTTCGCCCGCTGGTAACGTATACTGGCGGTCGGATGGGTAATATTGCGAGATAATACGATGATCAAACAAAGGACATTAAAACGTATTGTTCAGGCGACGGGTGTCGGTTTACATACCGGCAAAAAAGTCACGCTGACACTGCGCCCTGCGCCGGCTAACACCGGGGTCATCTATCGTCGCACTGACTTGAATCCACCGGTTGATTTCCCGGCTGATGCAAAATACGTGCGCGACACCATGCTGAGTACCTGCCTGGTGAATGATGAAGGCGTGCGTATTTCGACGGTTGAACATTTGAATGCCGCTCTGGCTGGCCTGGGTATCGACAACATTATTGTTGAGGTTGATGCGCCGGAAATTCCCATTATGGACGGTAGCGCCGCGCCCTTTATCTATCTGCTGATGGATGCAGGCATCGAGCAGCTGAGCAGCGCCAAGAAATTTGTGCGCGTTAAGCAGGCTGTTCGTGTAGAAGACGGTGACAAGTGGGCCGAGATCAAGCCGTTCAACGGTTTTTCTCTGGATTTCACCATCGACTTTAAGCACCCGGCGATCGACTCCAGCTCTCAGCGTTATCAGCTGAATTTCTCTGCGGATTCCTTTGTTCGCCAGATCAGCCGTGCTCGTACCTTTGGTTTTATGCGTGAAATCGAATATCTGCAATCCAAAGGCCTGTGCCTGGGCGGTAGTCTGGATTGCGCTATTGGTCTTGACGATTTCCGCGTGCTGAATGAAGAAGGTCTGCGTTTTGAGGACGAATTTGTTCGTCACAAAATGCTGGATGCGATTGGCGATCTGTTTATGTGCGGCCACAATATTATCGGCGCGTTTAGCGCGTTCAAATCAGGCCACGCACTGAACAACAAACTGCTGCAGGCTGTTCTTGCTAAGCAGGAAGCCTGGGAATGGGCAACCTTCGAAGACGAAGCTGAACTGCCGCTGGCGTTCAAGGCACCGAATCTGGTTCTGGCTTAATTACCCCAGATCCTCTGAAACGGCTGGCAATGCTGACACCCTCTCCGGTCAGCGGCACCAGCCGTTTTTTATTGCCTGAAACAGGCTAACACCAAACCTGAAGAGCGCTCTCAGCCATAGCTGCAACGTTGCTGAAACGCTGAACAATCAGGCGCGTTTTATTCCAGCGGCCCTTTAAACCCTGATGTGGTTATCCCATATTGATGGTACTATCAGGGCGCTAAATAACGCTGATCCGCCGTCAGGTACAGGCGGTAAACCCCAACAACGACGCGATACTGGTTCGCAATGGAATAGTTGTGATCGGAATTTTTTTACGCTGGCGACAATTAGGCAGACGCTACTTCTGGCCTCATCTCCTGTTGGGGATGGTGGCGGCCAGCCTCGGCCTGCCTGTCAGTGCGCAAAGCGCCGAGCTGAATGCGTCGTCTGAATCACCGTCCAGTAGCCTTTTTGTTGGCAATGCCGCGCGTTTCGATCATCTGATCCGTCTGCAGGAAACGGTGCGCCGTCCCAGCTTTACGGTCGATTACTGGCATCAGCATGCCATCCGCACCGTTATCCGCCATCTTTCATTTACGTTGACGCCACAGGCGGAAACCGCAGGTGCCTTGCCGCTGGCGGTACATAAGCTGGCCCTGATCGATTCACTCCAGGCGCTGCTGACTACCCACACTTCTCTTCATCAGCCAGTACAGGAAACGGGGACGCTGTGCGATACGCTCGAGTCTTCCCCCTCGCTGGCCAACTGGCGCGGCAAAATTCATGCAATTCGCGCCGGACCGTCTACGCTGCTTGTCTGATACCTTTTTTCTCAAACCTTTTACTTTATCGCAGTCCGCTCAACGCGGCTGAATTGAGATGTTTTTAATATGTTAATCAAATTGTTAACGAAAGTTTTTGGCAGCAGCAACGATCGTACTCTGCGCCGTATGCGCAAAGCGGTAGACGTTATCAACAAAATGGAACCGGACTTCCAGAAGCTTTCAGACGATGAGCTGAAAGCTAAAACTGATGAGTTCCGCGAACGTCTGAAAAAGGGCGAGTCGCTGGAGAGTCTGATCCCGGAAGCTTTTGCTACGGTACGTGAAGCAAGCAAACGCGTTTTCGGTATGCGTCACTTTGATGTGCAGCTGCTGGGCGGCATGGTGCTCAACGATCGCTGTATCGCAGAGATGCGTACGGGTGAAGGTAAAACCCTGACTGCAACGCTGCCTGCTTACCTGAATGCCCTGAGCGGCAAAGGCGTCCACGTTGTTACCGTCAACGACTATCTGGCGCAGCGTGATGCAGAAAACAACCGTCCGCTGTTTGAATTCCTGGGCCTGAGCGTGGGTATCAACCTGCCGGGCATGCCGTCTGTGGCAAAGCGTGAAGCCTACGCTGCTGATATTACCTACGGCACCAATAACGAATATGGCTTTGACTACCTGCGCGACAACATGGCGTTCAGCCCGGAAGAGCGCGTCCAGCGTAAACTGCACTATGCGCTGGTGGATGAGGTGGACTCCATCCTGATCGATGAGGCGCGTACGCCGCTGATCATCTCCGGTCCGGCGGAAGATAGCTCTGATATGTACATCAAGGTTAACAAGATCATCCCGAACCTGGTGCGTCAGGAGAAAGAAGATTCTGACACCTTCCAGGGCGAAGGCGATTTCTGGGTAGATGAGAAAGCGCGCCAGGCGCACATGACCGAGCGCGGTCTGGTTAAAGTGGAAGAGCTGCTGGTCAGCCAGAACATCATGGAAGAGGGCGAATCGCTCTATTCACCGACCAACATTATGCTGATGCATCACGTCACGGCAGCCCTGCGCGCCCATGCGCTCTTTACCCGCGACGTCGATTACATCGTAAAAGATGGCGAAGTGGTTATCGTCGATGAGCACACCGGTCGTACCATGCAGGGCCGCCGCTGGTCAGATGGTTTGCATCAGGCCATCGAAGCCAAAGAAGGGGTAGAGATCCAGAACGAGAACCAGACGCTGGCTTCTATTACCTTCCAGAACTACTTCCGCCTTTATGAGAAGCTGGCCGGTATGACCGGGACGGCAGATACCGAGGCCTTTGAGTTCAGCTCTATTTATAAGCTCGACACCATTGTTGTGCCGACCAACCGACCGATGGTGCGTAAAGATCTGCCCGATCTGGTCTATATGACCGAGAAAGAGAAGATCGATGCGATCATCGAAGACATTCGCGAGCGTACGGCTAATGGGCAGCCCGTTCTGGTTGGTACCATTTCCATTGAGAAGTCGGAAGTGGTTTCTAACGAACTGACCCGCGCAGGCATCAAACACAACGTGCTGAACGCCAAATTCCACGCCCGTGAAGCGGATATCGTGGCGCAGGCGGGTCAGCCGGGAGCGGTAACGATCGCCACCAACATGGCGGGTCGTGGTACCGATATTATGCTGGGCGGCAGCTGGCATGCCGATGTGGCGGCGCTGGAGAATCCGACCGAAGCGCAAATCGAAGAGATCAAAGCGGCCTGGAAGGTTCGTCACGATGCGGTTCTGGCATCAGGTGGTTTGCACATCGTCGGTACCGAGCGTCACGAGTCCCGCCGTATCGACAACCAGCTGCGTGGTCGCGCAGGTCGTCAGGGTGATGCCGGTTCCTCACGCTTCTACCTCTCAATGGAAGATGCGCTGATGCGTATTTTTGCCTCCGATCGCGTGTCGAATATGATGCGTAAGCTGGGCATGAAGCCAGGCGAGGCGATTGAGCACCCGTGGGTCACCAAAGCGATCGCCAATGCTCAGCGCAAAGTGGAAAGCCGCAACTTCGATATTCGTAAGCAGCTGCTGGAATATGACGATGTGGCGAACGACCAGCGTCGCGCTATCTACAGCCAGCGTAACGAACTGCTGGATGTTTCCGACGTGAGTGAAACCATTAACAGCATTCGCGACGATGTCTTCAAAACCACTATCGACAGCTACATTCCGCCGCAGTCGCTGGAAGAGATGTGGGATGTGCCAGGCCTGGAAGAACGTCTGCGCAACGATTTTGATCTCGATTTACCCATCGCAGAATGGCTGGATAAAGAGCCAGATCTGCACGAAGAGACGCTGCGCGAGCGCATCATGACGCGCGCGCGCGAAAACTACGCCAGCAAAGAAGAGGTTGTTGGCGTTGAGATGATGCGCAACTTCGAAAAAGGGGTGATGCTGCAAACGCTGGACTCCTTATGGAAAGAGCACCTGGCCGCCATGGACTATCTGCGTCAGGGCATCCATTTGCGCGGCTACGCGCAGAAGGATCCGAAGCAGGAGTACAAGCGCGAATCTTTCGCCATGTTTGCCGCCATGCTGGAGTCTCTGAAATATGAAGTGGTCAGCACGCTGAGTAAGGTGCAGGTACGTATGCCAGAAGAGGTTGAGGCGATGGAGCAGCAGCGTCGCGAAGAGGCTGAACGTCTTGCACAGCAGCAGCAGCTGAGTCATGTTGACGACGAAACCGCCGCTGCGGCTTCACTGGCAGCACAGGCGGGCGAGCGTAAGGTGGGACGTAACGATCCTTGCCCGTGCGGCTCGGGTAAAAAATATAAACAGTGCCATGGCCGACTGGCCTGACGCTAATAAAAAGGAGCTTCGGCTCCTTTTTTAATGCTCCTGACGGTGCGGATTAACTTTGCACCACCCATGATTTAAAATTTGTGCACACTCATCCTTCTGACGTGGAAAAATTCTATGAAGCACCTGCAAGTGGCCGTTGGCATTATTCGTAACGCCGATAAACAGATCTTCCTGGCTCAGCGCCCGGCGTCGTCGCACATGGCGAATATGTGGGAGTTTCCTGGTGGTAAAATTGAGGCTGGCGAAAGCGCCGAAGAAGCGCTGAAGCGCGAGCTGATGGAAGAGACGGGTATTGAGGTTACGCACGCAACGGCCATTGGTGCAGCGGATCACACCTATGAAAATCTGCGCGTGACGCTAAACTTCTTTCTGGTTGAAGGCTGGCGCGGCGAGCCGTGGGGACGGGAAGGCCAGCCGCAGCGCTGGGTGGCGCAGAGCGCGCTGGTGGCAGAGGAGTTTCCACCGGCTAATCATGCACTGATTGCGCGCCTGCTGGCCAGTGAGCTGTAAAAGCAGGGGCTTATGCCCCTGCGGTTAGCGCTGTTCCTCGCTCCACTCGTCGCTGTCGCTCTGATCCCCCTCGCTGGGGATACGCTTCTCTTCGGCAGCCCATTCGCCCAGGTCAATCAGCTGGCAGCGTTTGCTGCAGAACGGCCGCCAGGGGCTCAGTTCATCCCAAATCACATCTTTGCCGCAGTGCGGACAGGAAACGGTAATCACTTCATTTTGCATAGCTACCTCTAACAACAGGCCAGTTCAAAGTCGAGTCGCGCAGGGACTTCACCGCGCTCGCTGTCAAGCGGCAAAAAGCGAATCGCATAACGGCTCTTATGACCAGAAACCTGGGGATAAAGCGCATCTTCCAGATGCAGTTGCAGGCGTAGCAGGTCCGCCCCTTCTGCATTGTCCTGGTAAAACCCATTCAGGCTGGTTTGATGGCGAAATGCGGCTGACTGGCGGATAAGATCCAGAACCATTGTCAAACTTTGATGAAGCGGCTCAAGCGTGTAAAGCCAGGTCGACACATGGCGGTCACGCATCTCCTGCGGCTGATGCAGCCAGATATGTAGCCCAGGCAGGTCGAAACTACAGCATCCACCTGGAATACTCAGACGCTGGCGTACCAGCCCAATCAGTCGGTCTTCCCGCAGCTGCTGCCCCATACGTGGCGCGCTGTTGAGTTGAACAGACTGCGCTTTAAGTTTGTCACGCAGCGCATCAACCACGCTCATATCCACACCAGGCACATCGGCCCAGGCGCGCAATTTTTGCTGCTGGCGTTCCAGCTCTTTCAGTAACTCAGTGCGCATGTCACCGCGCTCGAAGATATCCAGCAGCTCGCCGATCACGCGAAAAAAAGTCAGTGCCGTGGAGGAGCGGGTAACAGGCACGGTTTCGTGCAGCTGCTGGATCAAAAATTCAACGCGCAGCCAGGTACGCATTTTTTCATTTAAAGGGTGTTCAAACAGAACGATTGTACTCATGGTGTTAATCCTGTTGCGCTGCCGCCAGTGCCAGATAACGATGGTGCAGGGCGGCAACCTGCGGCACTGCTTCATCTGGCGTGCCGCTGTTATTAATGACGTCGTCGGCCACGGCAAGACGCGCGTCGCGCGTCGCCTGAGCGGACAAAATATTTTGCGCCTGCAGACGATCGATGCCGTCGCGCTGAATCGTGCGTCTGAGCTGCGTCTCTTCATCGACGTCAACCACCAGTACGCGGTCTGCCTGGTACTGCAGGCCATTTTCGACCAGTAACGGCACCACCCACAGTAAATAGGGAGCGACCGTCTGCGCTTTCAACTGCTGCGTGCGGGCATTGATCAGGGGATGAAGCAGGTTATTCAGCCAGGCTTTCTCTTCCGACGACTGAAAAATGATCGCTCTTAGCCTGGCGCGATTTAGCATGCCTTCTTCAGTCAGAATGCTGTTGCCGTGGCGCTCCGCGATCTGCTGTAGCGCAGGCGAGCCCGGCTCGACCACGTCGCGTGCGATAACATCCGCATCGATAACGGGAACGCCAAGCGCGGCGAAAGCGCTGGCAATCGTGCTTTTTCCACTGCCGATTCCACCGGTCAGTGCCACGGTATAGGGCATATCACTCTCTCAGGCACGCAACACAGCTGGACACCCGAAGCGCGAAACTGTGTGCGCGATCACAATGAAAATTCTCAGCTAAATTTATGGGATTGTAGCGTAAATAAAGTGAAATTCGCAGTCTTGTCGCCAGGCATATGGAGCGTATGATTATGTCACTGGAGCCGTGTGCGCTACCCGAATAACGATTAGATGCCACTTACCAGGACTTTTTTATGCGTATTGAAGAAGATTTAAAGCTGGGGTTTAAAGACGTTCTCATTCGCCCTAAACGCTCCACGCTGAAAAGCCGTTCTGACGTCGAACTGGAACGTCGCTTTACTTTTAAACATTCTGGCCTCAGCTGGAGCGGCGTGCCGGTTATCGCTGCAAATATGGATACCGTCGGTACTTTCAGCATGGCGCAGGCGTTAGCCAGCTTCGGTATCCTTACCGCTGTGCATAAGCACTACACCGTTGAAGAGTGGCGCGCCTTTATCCAGCGCTCGTCAGAGACGGTGCTGAACCATATTATGGTCTCAACGGGCACGTCGGATGCCGATCTGCAAAAGCTCACGGATATTCTGGCGCTCTCTGCCAGTCTGAAATTCATCTGTATTGACGTAGCGAACGGCTATTCTGAGCACTTCGTGACCTTTCTGCAACGCGCGCGCGCGCGATTCCCGGATCGCACCATCTGTGCAGGCAATGTTGTAACAGGCGAGATGGTAGAAGAACTGATCCTCTCCGGTGCCGATATCGTTAAGGTGGGCATTGGTCCAGGCTCGGTCTGCACCACGCGCGTAAAAACGGGAGTGGGCTATCCTCAGCTCTCTGCTGTCATTGAGTGCGCTGATGCCGCACACGGGCTGGGAGGTCAAATCGTCAGCGATGGCGGCTGTGCGGTGCCGGGTGATATTGCCAAGGCATTTGGAGGCGGTGCGGATTTTGTCATGCTGGGCGGCATGCTCGCTGCGCACGACGAATGTGAAGGAACCGTGGTAGAAGAGAACGGCGAACAGTTTATGCTGTTTTACGGGATGAGCTCTGAGTCGGCGATGAAGCGCCACGTTGGCGGTGTCGCACAGTATCGCGCAGCAGAGGGCAAAACGGTGAAGCTGCCACTGCGGGGACCGGTTGACGCAACCGCTCGCGACATTCTTGGCGGATTGCGCTCTGCCTGTACCTATGTTGGCGCAGAACGACTGAAAGAGCTAACCAAGCGAACCACTTTTATTCGCGTCGCCGAGCAGGAAAACCGCGTATTCAACCGTTAAGGCCTTGCTGACATCAGGGTGCGCAATGCACCCTAATGGATTACATTTCCCAGACCAAACACCGGCAGATAGAGCGCAATTACCAGCGTGCCGACAATGCCACCCGTTATCACCATCATCAGGGGTTCCAGCGAGGCGGCGAGTGCGTCGGCGAGCGAGAGCGTTTGTGCCTCATGCCATTCCGCCAGACGAGCCAGCATAAGGTCCAGTGCTCCAGACTCTTCTCCTACCTGTACCAGCTGTATACAGAGCGGTGTAAACAGCGCGTGATGCTGCATAGCCTGATACAGTGGCTCTCCCCGCGCAATATGCTGCTGAAGCTCACTGACAGTGTCGCGCCATAGCCGCGAGGTGAGGGTAACCTCAACCGCCTGCAGTCCTTGCAGCAAGGGAATACCGGCCTGCTGTGTCAGGTGTAAAATGGCATAAATTTGGCTGAGCTGGCTGCCGCGCCAAAGACGGGCGAGTAGCGGCAGACGCAGCAGCAATTGCTGCTCTCTCCGCTGCCATGCTGGCGAGCGTTGTCGCAGCGCACGGTAACCTGTGGCAGACAGCACAAGCAACAAAAGCAGCCAGTAACCCCAGTGCTCCAGAGCGGTTGAAAGCGCCATAACCGCCGCGGTAAAAGCAGGCAGTGGCGCATTGAACGAGGCGTAGATCGCAACAAACTCTGGCAGAACCAGCAACAGCATGCCTGCGCTGACCGCGACAGCAACCAACAGTATAAAGAGCGGATAACGCAGCGCTTTGATGACTTTCTTCCACAAATATTGCTGGCGGCTCTGCTGCTCGGCCAGCTGCGCGCAGCAGACGTCAAGCTGCCCGGTCAGTTCGCCAACCTGCATTAACGCGGCGAACAATGGCGGAAAGATCTGCGGCCACTGGTTTAACGCCCGGGAAAATGACATCCCGCTCAATACCCGCAGCCGTAGCGCATGCAGCAGTATCTGCCAGCCTGTGTGCGGATGGCCCTGCGACAACAGTTCAAGCCCCTGAGCCAGTGGCAAACCGGCTTTGAGCAGCGTGGCCAGCTGTCTGAAAAAGTCGATCTTGTGCTGCCATGTCCAGTCGCAAGCACGCCAGACTCTGCGGCGTTGCCAGCTCACCGGCAGCAGATTCTGTGCGGCCAGCTCGTCCAACAGGCTTTGTTGATCGACGGCCAGACTCTGGCCTTCATGCAGTAGCTGCTGGCTGTTTACCGCCTGCCAGCGGTAGAGACTAAGCCTGGACATCTTCGAAACCCGTGACGCGCTGCATCTCCTCTAGCGATGTCTCGCCACGGCTGACGGCTTCCAGTCCAGCGCTCAGTAACGTTTTCATCCCCTGCGATTTTGCCAGCGCCACCAGACTGTCGAGCGGCATCTCAGCGGCGATGGCATTTTGCAGCCTGCTGCTCACTGGCAATATTTCAAACAGCGCCAGCCGCCCGAAGTAGCCAGAAAAGCAGTGATCGCAGCCCGGCGCTCGCCAGGTTTGCAGCGTACCGGGCCAGATATCTGGCGGAAAGTGCGCTACCGCCTGCGCTGGCTGACGGCAGTGAGGGCATAGCCGCCTGACCAGTCGCTGAGCGACAATCAGACGCAGCGCCGGGCCCAGCAGGTAGCCCGGCATTCCCATCTGACGAAGCCGCGTCAGCGTTTCTGCCGTTGAGTTAGTGTGTAGCGTCGAGAGGACCAGATGGCCGGTTTGCGCCGCCTTAACCGCAATCTCCGCCGTTTCGGCATCTCGAATTTCGCCGACCATAATGACGTCAGGATCCTGGCGCAGCAGAGCACGCAGTACCCGGTTACAGTCCAGACCACACTTAGGGTTGATCTGCGTCTGATTAATGCCGGCCAGCGGGATTTCTACCGGATCCTCCACGCTGCTGATGTTGATGTCAGGTCGGTTGAGCCTGCTCAGGCAGCTGTAGAGCGTAAAGGTTTTACCACTGCCGGTGGGACCGGTCACCAGGATAAGCCCCTGCGGCTGTACCAGTGCGGCCTCCAGCAGCCTGAACTGCGCCGCTGGCAGCCCGAGCTTGTCCAGCGACAGTGCGCTCTCTTCACTTTGCAGCAGGCGAATGACCGCTTTCTCACCGTACTGCACGGGCAAGGTGGCCACACGGAAGGCGGCGAGGTGGCTGTCCAGCGACAGAGTAAACTGGCCATCCTGCGGTAAACGGCGTTCGGCAATATCCAGGCCGCCCAGAATCTTCAGCCTGGCTAACAGCGCGGCGGACGGTGCTTCTACTGCCGTAGTGAGCGGTTGCAGAACGCCGTCAATACGCAGCCGTATCCGCACGCCGTCGCGCTGGGGTTCAATATGGATATCTGAGGCTCGCCGCCGCAGTGCCTGTTGCAGCATCTGGTTGACCGCCTCGACAGCGGATTCAGGCAGAACGTCACGCGGTGGCGCTGCAGTCGCACTCTCGTGCAGACAAAGATCGATACGTGCCTGTGGCCAGCACTCAATCTCAATCTGGCACTGGCTGGCAAAACTCAGCGCTTCACTTAAGCCTTCAGGCACCGGCTCTGCCACCGCGACGCGCAGCAGCGTTGCATCGTGATGCAGCAACAGAGCCCGGTAACGCTGGCACAGGGTATGAATAGCGGATTCAGCCGTTGGCATTGTCAGCCCCTTTATCACCGAAGCGGAACTGTTCCAGGCAGTTGTCGCGCAGGCGTTCACTGCTGCTGGTGCAGCTGCGTTGCCATGTCAGGCTGCCGTCGACGCTGTCCCACACCGGCGTCATCTCAACGCTCAGCCCATTCAGACTCTCCTGACCAGTCAGGCTGATGACGCCATTCACGACGCTAAGCGCGGAAACATAGCGTGACCCTTTTGCTGTCGGGATTCCCTTCTCGCCAGCCTGACACTGCGCAGGCCCACCGTGTTCCATGGCACACAGCTCGACGGCGGTTTTATACGGCACCATGGTTTGCAGCATATCGGTGAGCGCCGCACGTTGCAGATAGTTTTGGTAAGCCGGTAAGCCGATAGCGCTGAGGATTGCCACGATCCCCACCACGATCATCAGTTCGATAAGCGTAAATCCCTGCTGATTTGTCATTACATCGCCTCCGTGTTGGATAAGAGGCAGCAGAGTAAAAAAGGGAAGCGCATAAACCCAGCGGCGAATCAGCCGTGTGGAAAAGGCGTCGCAATAAACGATCTGTATTGCAGCAGGAAAAGCAACGATATGGGAGCAGAAACGCAAGAATGCCGTGTGCAGCCACACGGCGTTTCAGGTTTACAGCGTGGTAAAGCGCATGGAGAGATCGAGTGCGCGAACGTGCTTGGTGAGAGCGCCAACCGAGACGTAGTCAACACCGGTTTGTGCAATTTGCGGCAGCGTCGCTTCTGTGACGTTGCCAGAAACCTCGAGCTGCGCGCGCCCCTGAGTGTGTGTTACGGCAGCGCGCATCTCATCGAGCGTGAAGTTATCCAGCATAATAATGTCGGCACCGGCCGCGAGTGCCTGATCCAGCTCATCCAGCGACTCTACCTCCACCTCAACCGGCACGTCCGGATGCAGCCAGAATGCTTTTTCCACCGCCTGGCGAATTGAACCACTGGCAATGATATGGTTTTCTTTAATTAAGAAGGCATCGGAGAGTCCAAGGCGATGGTTTGCGCCGCCGCCGCATAGCACAGCATATTTCAGCGCCGTGCGCAGTCCCGGCAGAGTTTTGCGCGTATCCAGCAACTGTGTGTTGCTGCCTTCCAGCAGTTTTACATAGCGGCTGGTTTCGGTTGCCACGCCTGACAAAGTCTGAACAAAATTGAGCGCCGTGCGTTCGGCGGTCAGCAGGCAGCGAGAGGGGCCGTCCAGCGTAAACAGCTGCTGATCGGGCATCACCTTATCGCCGTCTTCCACCTGCCAGCTTAGCGTAACGTGGCCGCCCAGCTGATTAAATACCTCTTCCACCCAGCGTTTACCACAGAAAACACCCGCCTCGCGCGTAATGACCTGAGCATGCGCCTGGCTCTCTTCAGGAAGCAGCTGCGCAGTGATGTCACGGTCAGCATCGATCTCACCGCCGAGATCCTCCTGCAAGGCGCGCGCGACGGCGGCGGGGATATCCTGTTCAATACGCGCAATCAGCATCTTGCGACGGCTGTCGACATCATAACGACGAGTTGGCATAACGATTTCGCTCCTGAAGACCTGAACAAAGAGGAAGCCACAATAGACGTAAATAAGGCGTTTCGCCAGCTGAAATGACCGTTTTGTTTAGTATCCTTAACTCAATGGCTAGCCTGAGCAGCCCTCAGGGCATTAACCTGCAAAAAATTGTCATAAATCATGCTATTCTCAGCCCGACTTCGCTAAGGAAAAACCGGCATGAAACTGGAACAGGGCTGGCTGACTGACACGCGTCAGGTGCCGTCACCGCATTTTAATCAACGACCCAATGACGAGGCCCCCTCGCTGCTGGTCATCCACAATATCAGCCTGCCGCCCGGCGAATTTGGCGGGCCATGGATCGATCGGCTTTTTACCGGCACATTGCCGCCCGATGCGCATCCTTATTTTGCTGATATTGCCCATCTGCAAGTCGCTGCGCACTGTCTCATCCGGCGTGATGGTGAGATCGTCCAGTATGTCTCTTTTGATAACCGCGCCTGGCATGCCGGCGTTTCCTGCTACCAGGGGCGTGAAAACTGTAATGACTTTTCTATTGGCATTGAATTAGAGGGGACGGACGAGCTGCCTTACAGCGAGGCGCAGTATCAGGCGCTGGCCACCGTCACGCAGCTGCTTTTACAGCACTATCCCTTAACGCCTTCCCGCATTACCGGACACAGCGATATTGCCCCGGCACGCAAGAGCGATCCTGGGCCCGCTTTTGACTGGCAGCACTATCAGCGGCTACTGGCGCAGACTTCATTTTGACTTTCCCGGAGTGGGTATGACGTTGTTTTCCTTGTTACTGGTTTTAGGTTGGGAACGCCTGTTTAAGCTGGGCGAGCACTGGCAGCTCGATCATCGTCTGGAGCCGCTGTTCCGACGCCGACGCCACTTTTCACTGCTGCGCACGCTGCTGATGACCCTGCTGGCGATGGCGATAACGGCGCTGCTGATCTGGAGCATGAAGGGCATTCTGTTTGGCGTCGCACAGCTGCTGCTGTGGATTCTTATCGGTTTGCTCTGCATCGGTGCCGGTTCGGTACGTCTGCACTATCACGCCTATCTGAAAGCAGCAAGCCGCGATGAGGTGGCGGCCCATCAGGCGATGGCGGCAGAGCTGACCTTAATCCACGGCGTGCCGGTGGAGTGCAGCGAGCGCGAATTCCTGCGGGAGCTGCAAAATGCACTGATCTGGATTAACTTCCGCTACTATCTGGCGCCGCTGTTCTGGTTTGTAGTGGGCGGACCTTACGGACCGGTGCTGCTGGTCGGATATGCCTTTCTGCGCGCGTGGCAGAGCTGGCTGGCAAAACACCATACGCCGCTTGAGCGTGCACAGTCAGGCGTTGACAGCCTGCTGCACGTGATTGACTGGATCCCGGCGCGGCTGGCTGGCGTAGCCTATGCACTGCTGGGTCACGGTGAGAAGGCGCTGCCAGCCTGGTTTGCTGCGCTGACCGATCGCCACCGCTCGCAATATCAGGTGCTGACCAGCCTGGCGCAGTTCTCACTGGAACGCGATCCGCATCTGGATAAGGTTGAAACGCCACGCATTGCGGTAGCGCTGGCAAAGCGCATCTCGCTGGTGCTGGTGGTGGTGGTGGCGCTGCTGACCATTTACGGGACGCTGGTGTAATCCGCAGGCGGCACGCCAAAGTCGGGCGTGCCGTCATCGCGCCAGCCAAAGTTTTTCAGCCGTGTATGACGGTTAGGATCCCACAGCGGATCGCCTTCAATCTCCGTGTAGCTGCGCGCGTGATAGACCAGTAAATCCCCACCTTTTTCATCCTGCGTAAAACAGTTGTGTCCCGGCCCGTACTGATGATTATCCCAGTTTGACGTAAACACCGGCCGCGCCGATTTGTGCCAGTTATCGGGATTGAGCAGATCCTGATGGCCGTCGACTGACAGCAGCCCCATGCAGTAGTTTTCATCCGTCGCGCTGGCGGAGTAAGTGACGAACAGTCGATCGCCATGCTTAATCACCGCGGGTCCTTCATTGACGCTGAAGCCTGCACACTCCCACTCAAACTCGGGGCGACTTAACATGACCGGCGTGCTTTTCAGCGTCCAGGGATTGAGCAGCTCTGCCAGATAGAGATTTGAATTCCCCGGAATGGCGGGATCTTTTTGCGCCCACAGATACCAGTTTTTGCCCTGATGTACGAAGTGGGTTGCGTCCAGCGCGAAGCTGTCAAACTGGCTAAAGACGCGGCGCGGAGCCTGCCAGCGTCCGCTCAGCGGATCGGCGTTATCACATACCAGCGCGTACATACGATGCTGGAACAGGCCATCTTTGATATCGCGCGTTGGCGCGGCAGCGAAATAGATGATCCACTGGTTGTCGATGCGGTGCAACTCAGGTGCCCAGATCAGCTCACTACAGGGGCCAGTGTCCGGCTTACGCCACACCACCACCGGCTCGGCCCGACGCAAATCCATTAGCGTGCTGGCACGACGCAGCTCCAGCCGGTCATAGTCGGGCACGGAAGCGATAAAGTAATAGTGCTGTTCATGGCGCAGAATAAAGGGATCCGCTCGCTGCGTAATAAATGGGTTCAGCCAGGGTGTGGTCATTTTGCTTCTCCGGGTTGGGTCACCATATCGTCGTGCTGAGGCCTGTCATGCCGTTCGCGAAAGTGAGCGCGGCGCAGGGCAAGATCGTGCTGGATGGTCTGCATCAGCGTGCGGTCGACCTTCAGCAGGCGCACTACGCCAGCGGTAATCAGATAGCCGACGCCAGGGATCACGGTAAACAGCAGCATAATGCCGTTGACCGCCTGTGAAGACTGCTGCTTCGCACCCGCGTCATAGCCGTAAAGCGAGAGTAGAAAGCCAACCATTGCGCCTGCCACTGCCAGCCCGACCTTGAGGAAGAACAGGTTGCCTGAAAAGCTGATGCCGGTAATACGCTTACCGGTTTTCCATTCGCCATAGTCATCAACGTCAGCCATCAGAGACCAGTGCAGCGGTGAGGGAATCTGATGCAACAGGTTCAGCAGGAAATAGGCGACGATGACCGCCAGGGTTGCGTGCGGATCGATCCAGTAAAAGCCACAGGAGAAGAGCGCCAGCGCGATATTGGTCCAGAAGAAGACTTTCAGCTTGCACCAGCGATCGGTGAGCAGTTTCGCCAGCGTGCTGCCAGCCATCATGCCCACCACGCCGAGACTGATAAACAGCGTGGCAAAATGGGTTGTCTGACCCATCACCCAGGTGACGTAATACAGGGTGGCGGCCATACGAATAAAGCCGGGACAGACGTTGCAGAAGGTCAGTAGCAGAATGCGCACCCACTGATCGTTCTTCCACACGTCGCGCAGGTCGTTTTTTACATCACCATGGGTTGGTATGGCCGGGCGGATGCGCTCACGTACCGTGGCGAAGCAGAACAGAAACATAAGCAGGCCAGTCAGCGCCAGCACGCTCATCGCCAGCTGGTAGCCGCGTGCCTTATCTTCGCCGCCGAACCATTCGGCCATCGGAAGCAGCGACAGCGAGAGGATCAGCGTGGCGATACCGACCATCACAAAGCGGTAAGACTGACAGGAGACGCGCTCGCCGGGATCGCTGGTGATGACGCCGCCGAGTGAGCAGTAGGGAATGTTGATAGCGGTATAGGTCAGCGACATCAGAAAATAGGTGCCAAACGCCCAGATAACCTTGTTGCCATAGCTCCAGTCCGGCGTGGTAAACATCAGCACGCTGAACAGGACATAGGGCACGGATACCCAGAGCAGCCAGGGACGAAAGCGTCCCCAGCGGCTTTGCGTGCGATCGGCAATCGCGCCCATAATCGGATCGGTCACCGCATCCAGCACGCGTACTGACAGCAGCAGCGTGCCGACCAGTGCGGGGGTAAGGCCAAACACATCTGTGTAGAAATAGTTAAGAAACAACATGATGGCCCCGCCAATCATGTTACAGCCGGCATCGCCCATGCCGTAGCCGAGCTTCTCTCTGAACGTAAGCGCTGTGGGCTTCATAGACGTCTCCTGCCAATCATGACGCCAGTGATTATTGGCGCAGAGTGCAGAAGCGATGCAGCAACAAACAGTGAAAGAGATGGACAAAACGCGCGGGGGGGAAAAAGTGTGAGCTGGCACGTGTCTGCATGCGTGCCAGAGGGAAAACAGAATTAGCTGGACAGTGAGCCTGTATTATTACCTTCCACCAGATCGCCTACCCAGCTACCGAGTAAACTGCCTAAATAACCCAGCAGGCTGCTTGTGGCTTTTGAAATAAACCCTGACAGGAGGGGTAGAGGCACCAGCCCACCAATGGCTGTGCCAACGAAAGATCCAGCCATTTGGCCCAAACCCGTAGTGATATCTTTAATCACGCCGCAACCGCTAACCGCCAGAACTTCATCCAGGTTGAGTTCACGCATGACAATTTCTCCTTTGTTAATAAGCGAAAACCAATCTTATCTGCGAAATAAAGGAGAAAAATAGCAATGCGGCCATTTAAGGGGGTGCGCGAAAGATGACGCGCACCAGAAGACATTAATTTTTTGCCGTATTTTTACTTTTGCGTAAAACGGCATAGCCGATAGCCAGAACGATCAGCCAGACCGGGATCAGCCAGACGGAAATCGCCATACCTGGCGTCATCGCCATGATGACCAGAATTCCCGCAAGGAAAGCCAGGCAGAGCCAGTTGCCGAACGGGTAGAGCAGGGCTTTAAAGCGCGTGGTGACGCCCTGCTGATCTTTCTTACGGCGGAACTTCAGGTGCGCCAGGCTAATCATCGCCCAGTTGATCACCAGGGCCGAGACCACCAGCGACATCAGCAGGCCAAAAGCTTCCCCTGGCATCAGGTAGTTAATCAGTACGCAGAAGGCGGTTGCGACGGCAGAGACCAGAATTGTGGCGACGGGCACGCCGCGACGGTCTACCTTCAGCAAAGCTTTCGGCGCGTTGCCCTGCTGTGCCAGGCCGAAGAGCATGCGGCTGTTACAGTAGACGCAGCTGTTATAAACAGAGAGCGCAGCAGTCAGGATCACAACATTGAGCGCATTCGCAACCAGCGCATCGCCCAGCTCATGAAAAATCAGTACGAACGGGCTGGTTTCTTCGGTAACGCGCGTCCAGGGCATCAGCGACAGTAGCACTGCCAGCGAACCGATATAGAAAATCAGAATACGGTAGATAACCTGGTTAGTAGCTTTCGGGATGCTCTGCTCTGGATTATCGGCTTCCGCAGCGGTAATGCCTACCAGCTCAAGGCCACCAAAAGAGAACATAATGATCGCCATCATCATGATCAGGCCGCTGAAGCCGTTCGGCAAAAAGCCTCCCTGTGCCCAGAGGTTGGTCACGGTCGCCTGTGGGCCGCCGGTGCCGCTGAACAGCAACCAGCCGCCGAACAGGATCATGCCAATAACCGCAACCACTTTTACAATTGAAAACCAGAACTCCATCTCACCATAGACTTTGACATTGGTCAGGTTGATGGCGTTGATTAAGACGAAGAACACGGCAGCGGTGGCCCAGGTAGGAATATCTGGCCACCAGAACTGAACATATTTGCCCACGGCGGTCAGTTCGGCCATGGCAACCAGTACATAGAGTACCCAGTAGTTCCAGCCTGACGCAAAGCCAGCAAAATTGCCCCAGTACTTATAGGCGAAGTGGCTAAAGCTGCCCGCGACCGGCTCTTCAACCACCATTTCACCCAGCTGACGCATGATCAGGAAGGCAATAAAACCCGCGATAGCATATCCCAGAATAACGGCTGGGCCAGCGGCTTTAATGACGGATGCGCTGCCCAGAAACAGGCCGGTGCCCACCGCACCACCCAGCGCGATTAGCTGAATATGGCGGTTTTTAAGCCCGCGCTTCAGCGTATCGCCGTGCTGTTGTTCCATACAAACCTCATGTTGTTTTAATTCTTCTTTTGCAGCACCGTTGGCTGGCAGGAAGTGGTTACAATAACGTATTGAATTATTTACGGTATCAGGCGCACTGTATGCAGGCGGATGCTACCCTGGCGACAAGAATAGTGATATGCGATGCGCTTTGCACCTGCTTTCTCTTTATGTGCTGGGAGATGACTGAAAAATCCTCGTCATCGTCACACTGCCGCCTGGGCTTTTTTGCCATGAATCTCCATGGATGACGAATAACATTGCCTTATAGCTGGGGGCGGGTTTCCGGTTAATTCAGTGTAAGGTTTGGTAAAAGCGTCGGTATTTAACATCTCATTTACCTCAAAATTTCTTTTTTCAGCGCACACTTATCCCTTCTTTACCCCCAGTCAGCCCAGGTTTGTGACCGGGGTCGTATAGACACAAGGTGAATACTTTGTTACTTTACGGCCAACTTTTTTCAATTGGTATTACCAATTTACTTCGGACAGCCGCTTGATAAGAAGGGAAGATGGCTTACAGTAAGATTCGCCAACCCAAGCTCTCTGATGCCATTGAGCAGCAGCTGGAATCTCTGATCATGGAAGGGACGCTACGTCCTGGTGAGAAACTGCTGCCCGAGCGCGAACTCGCCAAACAGTTTGATGTCTCACGTCCATCCCTTCGCGAAGCCATCCAGCGCCTTGAAGCGAAAGGTCTGCTGCTGCGCCGTCAGGGCGGGGGCACTTTCGTCCAGCAGCATCTCTGGCAAAGCCTGAGCGATCCGCTCGTCAATCTGCTCACCAGGCACCCGGAATCCCAGTTCGATCTGCTGGAAACGCGTCATGCGCTAGAGGGCATTGCAGCCTATTATGCGGCGCTGCGCGGCACCGAAGAGGACATCGAGCGTATCCGCCACTGCCATGTGCAGATACAGCAGGCACAGGACAGCGGCGATCTCGATGCGGAAGCCGATGCAGTGATGCAGTATCAGATCGCTGTCACAGAGGCGGCGCATAATGTGGTACTGCTGCATTTGCTGCGTTCGATGGGACCGGTATTGAAACAAAACGTTCGACAGAATTTTGAATTGCTTTACTCACGCCGGGAAATGCTGGCGAAAGTGAGCGGTCACCGCGCCAGTATTTTCGAGGCGATTGTGGCGCGTGAGCCTGAACAGGCGCGCGAGGCTTCGCATCGTCACCTGGCGTTCATAGAGGAAATCTTGCTGGACAGAAATCGGGAGCAGACTCGTCGTGAACGCTCCCTGCGTCGTTTACAGCAACGTAAGGAATAACGCGCGGCAAAGAACGTGCGGACATCAACGATGGGCCTGTCTCCTTGTGCGTTGGCAACAGAGTACAGGGAGACAGGCTCCAGACAATTCAACGTATTAGACACAGATAAGGAATACCCCCCATGTCAGAACGTTTACAGAATGACGTGGATCCGATCGAAACTCGTGACTGGCTACAGGCGATCGAATCGGTCATCCGTGAAGAAGGTGTTGAGCGTGCACAGTATCTGATTGACCAGGTGCTGAGCGCAGCCCGCAAAGGCGGCGTAAAAGTAGCGGCAGGCGGCAACGCTGTTAGCAACTACATCAACTCTATTGCCGTTGAAGACGAGCCGGAATATCCGGGCAACACGTCTCTGGAGCGTCGTATCCGTTCCGCAATCCGCTGGAATGCCATCGTATCGGTACTGCGCGCGTCGAAAAAAGATCTGGAGCTGGGCGGCCATCTCTCTTCCTTCCAGTCTTCTGCGACCATTTATGAAGTGTGCTTTAACCACTTCTTCCGCGCGCGTAGCGACAAAGACGGCGGCGATCTGGTCTACTTCCAGGGACATATCTCTCCTGGCATTTATTCCCGTGCGTTCCTCGAAGGTCGTCTGACTGAAGAGCAGATGAATAACTTCCGTCAGGAAGTACACGGCAACGGCCTGTCATCTTACCCGCACCCGAAACTGATGCCGGACTTCTGGCAGTTCCCGACCGTTTCGATGGGCCTGGGACCGTTGAACGCCATTTATCAGGCGAAATTCCTGAAGTATCTGGAACACCGCGGCCTGAAAGATACGTCTAACCAGACCGTTTACGCCTTCCTCGGCGATGGCGAGATGGACGAGCCGGAATCCAAAGGAGCGATCACTATCGCAACCCGTGAGAAGCTGGATAACCTGGTCTTCATCATCAACTGTAACCTCCAGCGTCTGGACGGCCCGGTAACCGGCAACGGCAAGATCATCAACGAACTGGAAGGCATCTTTGCGGGTGCTGGCTGGAACGTGATCAAAGTGATCTGGGGCGGACGCTGGGACGAGCTGCTGAAGAAAGATACCAGCGGCAAGCTGATCCAGCTGATGAATGAAACCGTCGACGGCGACTATCAGACCTTTAAATCCCGCGATGGCGCTTACGTGCGCGAGCACTTCTTCGGTAAATATCCGGAGACGGCAGAGCTGGTGAAAGAGTGGTCCGACGAAGAGATTTTCGCACTGAACCGTGGCGGTCACGATCCGAAGAAAATCTACGCGGCACTGAAGAAAGCGCAGGAAACCAAAGGTCAGCCGACGCTGATTCTGGCACATACCATCAAAGGTTATGGTATGGGCGACACCGCGGAAGGCAAAAACATCGCGCACCAGGTCAAGAAGATGAACATGGATGGCGTTCGCTACATCCGCGATCGCTTCAACGTGCCGGTGGCTGACGACAAGATCGAAGAGCTGCCGTATGTGACCTTCGAGAAAGGTTCCGAAGAGTACAACTACCTGCACGGCCAGCGCGAGAAGCTGGGCGGATACCTGCCGACGCGTCAGGCGGAATTTACTGAAAAACTGGAAATGCCGAAGCTGGAAGAGTTCAAAGCGCTGCTGGAAGAGCAGAGCAAAGAGATCTCAACCACCATCGCCTTCGTGCGTGCCCTGAACGTGATGCTGAAAAACAAGTCGATCAAAGATCGTCTGGTGCCGATCCTTGCGGACGAAGCCCGTACCTTTGGTATGGAAGGTCTGTTCCGTCAGATTGGTATCTACAGCCCGAACGGCCAGCAGTACACCCCGCAGGACCGTGAGCAGGTTGCTTACTATAAAGAAGATGAGAAAGGCCAGATTCTGCAGGAAGGGATCAACGAGCTGGGCGCAGGTTCCTCCTGGCTGGCGGCGGCGACCTCTTACAGCACCAACAACCTGCCGATGATTCCGTTCTATATCTACTACTCTATGTTCGGTTTCCAGCGTATCGGCGACCTGATGTGGCTGGCAGGCGATCAGCAGGCACGCGGCTTCCTGGTCGGTGGTACGTCTGGCCGTACCACACTGAACGGCGAAGGTTTGCAGCATGAAGATGGCCATAGCCATATTCAGTCACTGACCATTCCGAACTGCATTTCTTACGATCCGGCATACGCCTACGAAGTCGCGGTCATCATGCATGACGGCCTGGTGCGCATGTACGGCGAAGCGCAGGAAAATATTTACTACTACATCACTACGCTGAACGAAAACTACCACATGCCAGCGATGCCGGAAGGTGCCGAAGAGGGTATCCGTAAAGGTATCTACAAGCTGGAAACCGTGGAAGGCAGCAAAGGTAAAGTGCAGCTGCTGGGCTCAGGTTCAATCCTGCGTCACGTGCGTGAAGCGGCGCAGATCCTGGCAAAAGATTACGGTATCGGTTCTGACGTCTACAGCGTTACCTCGTTCACTGAACTGGCTCGCGATGGCCAGGACTGCGAGCGCTGGAACATGCTGCATCCGACGGAAGAAGCACGCGTGCCGTACATTGCTCAGGTGATGAACGATGCGCCAGCGGTGGCATCAACTGACTACATGAAGCTGTTCGCTGAACAGGTTCGCAGCTACGTTCCGGCCAGCGACTACCGCGTGCTGGGCACTGACGGCTTCGGCCGCTCTGACAGCCGCGAAAACCTGCGTCACCACTTTGAAGTTGACTCTTCCTATGTGGTGGTTGCGGCGCTGGGCGAACTGGCTAAACGTGGCGAAATCGACAAGAAAGTCGTAGCGGATGCTATCGCTAAGTTCGACATCGATGCCGATAAAGTTAACCCGCGTCTGGCTTAAGAGGTAAAAGAGTAATGGCTACTGAAATTAAGGTACCGGATATCGGGTCTGATGAGGTTGAAGTCACCGAGATCCTGGTGAAGGTTGGCGACAAGGTAGAAGCTGAACAGTCGCTGATCACTGTAGAAGGTGATAAAGCCTCTATGGAAGTTCCTTCGCCGCAGGCAGGCGTGGTGAAAGAGATCAAAATTGCGACCGGCGACAAAGTCGAAACCGGCTCGCTGATCATGATGTTTGACGCAGAAGGTGCAGCAGACGCTGCGCCCGCGGCGGAAGAGAAGAAAGCCGAAGCCGCTCCGGCGCCGGCCACCACGGCAACCGCAGCAAAAGACGTTAACGTGCCGGACATCGGCGGCGACGAAGTTGAAGTCACTGAGATTCTGGTGAAGGTTGGCGACAAAATCGAAGCCGAGCAGTCACTGATCGTGGTGGAAGGTGACAAGGCGTCTATGGAAGTGCCTGCGCCGTTTGCGGGCACCGTAAAAGAGATCAAAATTGAGACCGGCGCGAAAGTCAGCACCGGCTCGCTGATTATGGTCTTTGACGCAGAAGGTGCAGCACCTGCTGCCGCTCCGAAGCCAGCGATGAAAGAGGAAGCAACCTCTGCACCGGCTGCGGCCGCAGGCGCGAAAGAGGTCAACGTCCCGGATATCGGCGGCGACGAGGTTGAAGTGACCGAAGTGCTGGTGAAGGTTGGCGATAAAGTTGAAGCTGAGCAGTCACTTATTGTGGTTGAAGGCGATAAAGCGTCTATGGAAGTTCCTGCACCGTTCGCGGGTACCGTCAAAGAGCTGAAAGTCGCTACCGGTGACAAAGTAAGCACTGGCTCGCTGATCATGGTGTTCGAAGTGGAAGGCGCGGCGAAAGCCGAAGCGCCGAAGCAGGAAGCGGCACCCGCGCAGGCTCCGGCAAAAGCTGAAGCACCTGCTGCACCGTCAGCGCCGAAAGCGGACGCAAAAAGCGACTTTGCTGAGAATGATGCTTACGTGCACGCCACGCCGGTTATCCGTCGTCTGGCGCGCGAATTTGGCGTTAACCTGGCGAAGGTGAAGGGCACGGGCCGTAAAGGCCGCATCCTGAAAGAAGACGTCCAGAGCTACGTGAAAGACGCGGTGAAACGTGCTGAAGCGGCTCCGGCTGCTGCGGCCAGCGGCGGAAGCCTGCCAGGCCTGCTGCCATGGCCAAAAGTTGACTTCAGTAAGTTCGGTGAAGTGGAAGAAGTGGAACTGGGCCGCATCCAGAAGATCTCAGGCGCGAACCTGAGTCGTAACTGGGTGGTTATCCCGCACGTTACCCATTTCGACAAAACCGATATCACCGATCTGGAAGCGTTCCGTAAGCAGCAGAATGCTGAAGCTGAGAAGCGCAAGCTGGATGTGAAGTACACCCCGGTAGTGTTCATCATGAAAGCTGTTGCTGCCGCGCTGGAGCAGATGCCACGCTTCAACAGCTCGCTGTCGGAAGATGCGCAGCGCCTGACGCTGAAGAAATACATCAACATCGGTGTGGCGGTTGATACGCCAAATGGTCTGGTGGTTCCGGTCTTTAAGGACGTGAACAAGAAAGGCATCACTGAGCTCTCTCGTGAGCTGATGGCGACCTCGAAGAAAGCCCGTGACGGTAAGCTGACCGCCAGCGATATGCAGGGCGGCTGCTTTACCATCTCCAGCCTTGGCGGCCTCGGCACCACGCATTTTGCGCCGATCGTCAACGCGCCGGAAGTGGCTATTCTTGGCGTTTCTAAATCTGCGATGGAGCCGGTCTGGAACGGTAAAGAGTTTGTCCCGCGTCTGATGATGCCTATTTCTCTTTCCTTCGACCACCGCGTGATCGACGGTGCGGACGGTGCACGTTTCATTACCATTATCGGTAATATGCTGTCTGACATTCGCCGTCTGGTGATGTAAGCG
Source organism: Pantoea sp. KPR_PJ (assembly GCF_041386365.1). Taxonomy (NCBI): domain Bacteria; kingdom Pseudomonadati; phylum Pseudomonadota; class Gammaproteobacteria; order Enterobacterales; family Erwiniaceae; genus Pantoea; species Pantoea sp. KPR_PJ. The sequence continues at coordinate 123,971 of NZ_JABMIK010000009.1, forward strand.
CAATCGGGGCCGGCATTTGCCGGCCTTGTTGTAAAGATTCGTGGCACCGTGGTTTGCAGTTTTTTAACAATTCTGTAAACTCTTGCGGTGAAAAATGTCCCGGTGGAGCAAAGGACATCGTGAGCCTGTTTCGTCAGGCGTAACTGGCGCAGTCAGTTGTTGACGCCCAGCGCGCAATACCCGCAGCGTACTGAAGATACGCGAGGCGTCGCGCACTGCCCGGATGCAAGTGGCCGACCAGCCTGATGAGAAGCGCTCTACGTCTGACCCGCCGGATCACAACTAAGAGGTCATGATGAGTACAGAGATTAAAACCCAGGTCGTGGTACTTGGGGCTGGTCCTGCAGGTTACTCTGCAGCCTTCCGTTGCGCTGATTTAGGTCTGGAAACCGTACTGGTAGAGCGTTACAGCACCCTGGGTGGTGTCTGTCTGAACGTGGGCTGTATCCCGTCAAAAGCGCTGCTGCACGTTGCCAAGGTCATCGAAGAGGCGAAAGCCCTGGAAGAGCACGGCATCGTGTTTGGCAAGCCGTCCACCGACATCAACAAAGTTCGCACCTGGAAAGAGAAAGTCATCAACCAGCTGACCGGCGGTCTCGCAGGTATGGCGAAAGGTCGTAAAGTTAAAGTGGTTAACGGCCTGGGCAAATTCACCGGTGCAAATACTCTGGTTGTGGAAGGGGAAGGCGGCGCGACCACCATCAACTTCGATAACGCTATTATCGCGGCCGGTTCTCGTCCGATTACGCTACCGTTTATCCCACACGACGACCCGCGCGTCTGGGACTCTACCGATGCGCTGGAGCTGAAAGAAGTGCCAGAGCGTATGCTGGTTATGGGCGGCGGCATTATCGGTCTGGAAATGGGCACCGTTTACCACGCGCTGGGTTCGCAGATTGACGTGGTTGAGATGTTTGACCAGGTTATCCCGGCAGCCGATAAAGATGTGGTGAAAGTTTTCACCAAGCGCATTGCGAAGCAGTTCAATCTGATGCTGGAAACCAAAGTGACAGCCGTAGAAGCCAAAGAAGATGGTATCTATGTCACGATGGAAGGCAAAAAAGCCCCTGCTGAACCGCAGCGTTACGACGCCGTACTGGTGGCGATCGGTCGCGTGCCGAATGGTAAAGGTCTGGACGCGGGCAAAGCGGGCGTGGAAGTGGACGATCGCGGCTTTATCCGTGTCGACAAGCAAATGCGCACAAACGTGCCGCACATCTACGCTATCGGCGATATCGTCGGTCAGCCGATGCTGGCGCATAAAGGCGTGCATGAAGGCCACGTTGCCGCTGAAGTCATCGCGGGTATGAAGCACTACTTCGACCCGAAAGTGATCCCGTCAATTGCCTATACCGAGCCAGAAGTGGCATGGGTGGGTCTGACCGAGAAAGAAGCGAAAGAGAAAGGCATCAGCTACGAGGTGTCTACCTTCCCGTGGGCGGCTTCAGGCCGCGCTATCGCTTCTGACTGCGCAGACGGTATGACCAAACTGATTTTCGACAAAGAGACGCATCGCGTTATCGGCGGCGCGGTTGTTGGTACCAACGGCGGTGAGCTGCTGGGCGAAATCGGTCTGGCAATCGAGATGGGCTGTGATGCAGAAGATATCGCGCTGACCATTCACGCGCACCCGACCCTGCATGAGTCGGTTGGCCTGGCGGCTGAAATCTTCGAAGGTAGCATTACCGACCTGCCGAACCCGAAAGCGAAGAAAAAGTAAGCGTCTTTGCTGAAGAAAAGCTCCCGACATGGGGGCTTTTTTTTCGCCTTGTGATTGCTGGTTCGCTTGGGTAAAGTTTGGGCTATCAGGCTGGTAGAATTAATGATGCTGGAAAAGGTGTTATTAATCAGTGATATGTTTTTAGAGTGTTCCCCGCGCGAGCGGGGATAAACCGGCCGCTAATGACGGCTTTGCTAAATTCCGCAAGTGTTCCCCGCGCGAGCGGGGATGAACCGTAGATGGCAGATGAGTTGTCCGCACAGAACGAGTGTTCCCCGCGCAAGCAGGGGGGCAACCGCGAGTGTTGCCGAGGCGCGTAGTGAAGAAAAAGTGTTCCCCGCGCGAGCGAGGCTGTACTGCTCGCGCTCAGTTCTTTCATGAAACCACGCCGGTGTTTCTTGCATGTACGGGGATTAACTACGGCGGCAGCTGGCAAAGGCGTTTGCAAACATGCATCCCACCTGTTTGCGGGGATAAATGCTCTCATACCGAATCTCACAGACAAGAGAGGGCAGACGGTAGCCATTGGCGCAGGGCAGCGACTGGCGCGCTGCAGCTCAGATAATTATTATTTCCTCATCAGCGTAAAGAGGAAAAATAATGCAGTCAGAACAACGTTAATCATCTGCATATCTAAGGAGAGACAGAGATGAATAAATATGTCATTTTTTTCAAAGATACGACGTGTCAGATAATAAAAAAAGATTTGATCAATCGTGAACTCATTAAAGGTATGAGAAGGCGAGGGTATAAAAAGCATCCTGTTGAGGTTGAAGCAGAAAGTGAAAAAGAGGCAAGGGTCAAATTTAATGATTTCAGCCGTGACTCGCTTAACGTTCTAAAAGATTTTTCTGATAATTGGCTTTTTTGTACGTTAATTGTCGTTGCCATGGCTCTTTTATTTATTATTCGTTACTGGTAAGAGGGAGGCGACAAGCGATTAGCACTAAGTGGAGAAAGCGTATCTTTCATCTTTAGTAAATGCTTATCCAGCCTGCCCGGTTCGTTATCCGTTAAGGGTTGCTGCGGACGTGAGAGTATTTACCTGTGGGTTATCTGAAGCAGAAACCATAACCAAACCTGTTGATAGCCCGCTGACGGTACGGCTGAAAGTTATGTCTTGTCATGAAGGAACGCTGGTTTTAACTATAGATTGTCCACCTTGCGGCCGTCTAAAAACTGCGCGCAAACCACCTCATTTTCCCCTGTTAATTATGTTGTGTTTTTGTAAACAGATTAACAAACAGCCCGAACCCTGATATGCTGCCCCACGCGGAACCGGGCACCTTACCCTACTCATGGAATGCTTAGCATCGGGGTGCACCGGAAACCCATACAATGAGAGCGAGGAGAACGTCGTGCTAGTAGAATACCGTAAGCACGTTGCCGAGCGTGCTGCCCAGGGGATCGTACCTAAGCCGTTAGATGCTTCCCAGATGGCCGCGCTGGTTGAACTGCTGAAAAACCCGCCAGCGGGTGAAGAAGAATTCCTGACCGATCTGTTGGTCAACCGTGTCCCACCCGGCGTTGATGAAGCCGCCTACGTAAAAGCGGGTTTTCTTGCCGCGGTCGCCAAAGGCGAAACGACCTCTCCTCTGGTATCCCCTGAAAAAGCGATTGAACTGCTGGGCACGATGCAGGGCGGTTACAACATTCATCCGTTGATCGATGCGCTGGACGACGCAAAGCTGGCTCCTGTTGCCGCTAAAGCGCTGTCGCACACGCTGCTGATGTTTGACAGCTTCTACGACGTTGAAGAAAAAGCGAAAGCAGGTAATCCTCATGCGCAGCAGGTAATGCAGTCCTGGGCGGATGCAGAGTGGTATCTGTCGCGTCCCGAGCTGGCTGAAAAAATTACCGTTACCGTGTTCAAAGTGACCGGCGAGACCAACACCGATGATCTCTCTCCGGCACCGGATGCCTGGTCACGCCCGGATATCCCACTGCACGCGCTGGCCATGCTGAAGAACGCCCGTGAGGGCATCGATCCTGATGAGCCGGGCAACGTTGGCCCGATCAAACAGATTGAAGCGTTACAGGCGAAAGGCTATCCGCTGGCCTATGTGGGTGACGTCGTCGGCACCGGCTCTTCTCGTAAGTCGGCAACCAACTCCGTTCTGTGGTTTATGGGTGATGACATCCCGAACGTGCCGAACAAAAAAGGCGGTGGCCTGGTACTGGGCAGCAAAATCGCACCGATCTTCTTTAACACCATGGAAGATGCGGGCGCACTGCCGATTGAAGTGGACGTAGGTGAGCTGAACATGGGCGACGTTATCGACGTCTACCCTTATAAAGGCGAAGTCCGCAACCATGAAACCGGCGAGCTGCTGGCCAGCTTCGCACTGAAAACCGACGTGCTGATTGATGAAGTCCGCGCCGGTGGCCGTATCCCGCTGATCATCGGCCGCGGCCTGACCAGCAAAGCGCGTGAATCTTTAGGCCTGCCGCACAGCAACGTGTTCCGCCAGGCGAAGGATGCCGAAGAAAGCACGCGCGGCTACTCGCTGGCGCAGAAGATGGTCGGTCGCGCCTGTGGCGTTGACGGTATCCGTCCAGGGGCTTACTGCGAACCGAAAATGACCTCTGTGGGGTCGCAGGACACCACCGGTCCGATGACGCGTGATGAGCTGAAAGATCTGGCGTGCCTCGGCTTCTCCGCCGATCTGGTGATGCAGTCATTCTGCCACACCGCCGCCTATCCGAAGCCGGTCGACGTTAACACGCACCACACGCTGCCGGACTTCATTATGAACCGCGGCGGCGTTTCGCTGCGTCCGGGCGACGGCGTTATCCACTCCTGGCTGAACCGCATGCTGCTGCCGGACACCGTCGGCACCGGCGGTGACTCGCACACCCGTTTCCCGATCGGCATCTCATTCCCGGCCGGTTCTGGCCTGGTTGCGTTTGCGGCAGCGACCGGCGTCATGCCGCTCGACATGCCGGAATCCGTGCTGGTGCGCTTTAAGGGCAAAATGCAGCCGGGCATCACCCTGCGCGATCTGGTGCACGCCATCCCGCTGTACGCCATCAAACAGGGCCTGCTGACCGTTGAGAAGAAAGGCAAAAAGAACATCTTCTCTGGCCGCATCCTGGAGATCGAAGGTCTGCCGGATCTGAAAGTCGAGCAGGCATTTGAACTGACCGATGCGTCTGCTGAGCGCTCGGCGGCGGGCTGCACCATCAAGCTGGATAAAGCGCCGATTATCGAATATCTCAACTCCAACATCGTGCTGCTGAAGTGGATGATCGCGGAAGGCTACGGCGATCCCCGTACGCTGGAGCGTCGTATCCAGGGCATGGAAAAATGGCTGGCGGATCCACAGCTGCTGGAAGCGGACGCTGACGCGGAATACGCTGCCGTGATCGAGATCGATCTGGCTGAGATCAAAGAGCCGATCCTCTGCGCACCGAACGATCCGGACGATGCGCGCCTGCTCTCTGACGTGCAGGGTGAGAAGATCGATGAAGTGTTTATCGGTTCGTGCATGACCAATATCGGTCACTTCCGTGCGGCAGGTAAACTGCTCGACAGCCACAAAGGCCAGCTGCCGACCCGCCTGTGGGTTGCGCCGCCGACCAAAATGGATGCGGCTCAGTTGACCGAAGAGGGCTACTACAGCGTCTTTGGCAAGAGCGGTGCGCGTATTGAGATCCCGGGCTGTTCGCTCTGCATGGGTAACCAGGCACGCGTACAGGATGGTGCGACGGTGGTCTCCACCTCAACCCGTAACTTCCCGAACCGTCTCGGCACCGGTGCGAACGTCTATCTGGCATCAGCGGAGCTGGCTGCGGTCGCTTCGCTGTTAGGTAAGCTGCCAACGCCGGACGAGTATCAGCAGTTTATGGTGCAGGTGGATAAAACCGCCAGCGACACCTACCGTTACCTCAACTTCGATCAGCTGACTCAGTACACTGACAAAGCAGACAATGTGATTTTCCAGACAGCCGTCTGAGGTCACCACTGAAATCATCAGGGGCGATTAATCGCCCCTTTTTCTTTTGCTTGTTCCCCGTAATAATGTCGGCCCGATCCCACTTTAGCGTTGATGATGCGCACAAGATGTTGCTGTGCGGATTTACACGCGTCATTAACTAATGAGTTAGCCCATGGAATATGAATTTTTACGCGATCTCACCGGTCAGGTGAAAGTACGCATGTCGATGGATCACGAAGCGGTGGGCCACTGGTTCAACGACGAGGTGAAAGAAAATCTGGCGCTGCTGGATGAGGTTGAAGCCGCCATGCGCGGTGTTAAGGGAAGTGAGCGCAGCTGGCAGCGTATTGGTCATGAATATACGCTGTGGATGGATGACGAAGAGGTGATGATCCGCGCCAATCATCTTGCGCTGGAAGATGACGGTCTTGAAGAGGGTATGAATTACTACGACGAAGAGAGCCTGTCGTTTTGCGGCGTAGAAGATTTTTTGGCCGTTATGAACGCCTATCGCCTGTTCCTGCAGGGGCGCTGAATCAGCGCTGATACCTCCCCGATTTATCGTTTCTGCATTGAAGCCCTTCACGTTGACGCTGCTTTCACTCTGTCATCCTGCCAGACGATAATCGCCTTGTGAGCCAGAGGGGCGGCACATCATAAAGAGAGGCGCAGCAGCGTTTCACCGATCATGGTGAAAGCGACAATAACTGTCGCGGTATCGGGCCGATACGGCCTCCCGCACTTCAGGCGGTGCATTGCCACGGTATTGGGCAGGTGCGCCCCCGCACTTCAGACGGTGCATTGCCACGGCATCGGGCAGGTGCGCCCCGGCGCTTCAGGCGGCGTATCAGCGGGCAGTGTTACCCGCTACAGGCCGCGCTGTTCGGGGTCTCAATGCGCGGCGTCATATGTGGCAAACAAGGGCGAGATGCAGATGACTTTCGTCCTCTTTCCCGGTGCTTAAGTCGGGCAGCAACCGCTGCCCTGACGGCCATTATTTCAGGTATTGATTAACGACCTGACGGATTTTCTGCTCTTCCTCCGCGCTGAAGCGCACCGCATACCGACTGTCACCCACGTCGTAGCCTAGTAGCGATACGGCTTTTTTTACCGCAGCCGGTGAAAAGGCGAGGCTGTAAAGGTCGGTGCGCAGGCCGGTTACGCTCTCTTGCGCTGCGCGTGAGCCTTCGATGTCACCGGCACGGAAGCGCGCCCAGATAGCATTGATCTCTTTCGGTGCTGCGTTCGCCAGGCCGGAGATACAGGCAGAGCAGCCATCAACAAAACCCTGGTGGATCAATGAGTCCGGGCCATTCAGCACGTCGAAGTCCTCTATGCCTTCTGCCGCTTTGATAAAGCCGCTGAGGCTTTCATAGCTTCCCGCCGAATCTTTGATGCCAATAATATTGGGATGCGACGCCAGCGTGCGTACGGTTTCCGGCTGTAAAGTATTGCCGGTACGTGCCGGGATGTTATAGAGGAACAGCGGCACATCCAGCGCGTCAGCCACGGTCTGGTAGTGATAGATCAGCTCATCCTGCTTCAGCGGTACAAAGTAAGGGGTAATCACCGATACCGCATCAACGCCCAGCTTCGCTACCTGTTTGCCAAGGCGGATGGTCTCGCGCGTCGAAATTTCACCGATATGCGCAACCACTGGCGTTTGGCCGTTGACTTCATCAACGCAGGTTTCTGTAACGGCGATTTTTTCCTGCTCGTTCAGCACAAAGAACTCGCCGTTGGTGCCGCCGCAGAAAATGCCATTGCCTGCTTCAAGCTGGCGCTTCACCTGCTCGCGCTGGCTGGCCGGATTGAACGCGCCCGCTTTGTCGAAACAGGTCACGATGGCGGTTAATACGCCGCTAATTTTCTGTCTCATACAATCCTCTTTATTCCTGATGTGAAGGGAAAAGCGTCAGGTAGACGTTGCGGACGTCATTCGCGCTGACGGCAGCAGGCACGTTCTTCATCAGACGCTGCACGTCGAGTGCTGCCTCCACTAAATAGGGCAGGTGATCCGGACCGATGCCTAGCTCTTCAAGGCTGGCTGGCAGCTTGAGGCGTTTAACCAGCGCGGTGAAATAGGCCACCAGCGCGTGCGATTTAGCTTCATCATCCAGCGAGCGATCGGCGTCGGGCAGCAAATCGTAGGCCTGAGCGAATTTGCTCACGGCCGCCGGACGCACGAAAGTCATGCAGGGAGCCAGTAGAATCGCGTTAGCGACGCCGTGTGGCAGATGATATTTCCCTCCCAGCGGATAGGACATGGCGTGCACCAGATGGGTACCCGAATGGGCAATCGCCGCACCGCCGTACCACGAGGCCCAGAGCATATCGAGGCGCGCCTGCAAATTGTGCGGCTCGGCCACGGCAGTTTCGAGGCTGGCGAACAGCTTTTTCATCCCGATGAGGGCGTAGTTATCACTGACCGGATTCGACACGGTTGCAGTAAAGCACTCAATCAGGTGGCAAAGTGCATCAATACCGGTCGATGAGGCGATATGCGCAGGCATGCTGGTGGTGAGCTCCGGCACCAGCGCCACAAAGTCGGGCAACATAACCGGTGAGATAATGCCGACCTTGGTTTCACGCTCAGGAATAGCAAGAATCGCATTTGGCGTAGCTTCAGAGCCGGTGCCTGCGGTCGTTGGGATCAACAGCGACGTCGTGCGCGTGGCAGGTTTTTCACCGGCCAGCAGCGCGTCCAGCGTCGGTGCGTTAGCCACACAAAGCACAGAGAGTAACTTGGCGACGTCCAGCACGCTGCCGCCACCGACCCCCACGACCAGATCGACGTCACGCGTGGGCAGGGCCGACAGGATTGCCGCCACGTCATGCTGGCTCGGCTCTGGCGGTACGCTGTTCACCACGCTGACGCTGACAACATGCTGTTTCAGCTGGGCGATCAGCGCCTGCACAGCCGGAATGCCTTCAATGTTTTTATCCGTTACCAGCAGCGCGCTGGTTTTTCCGTTCAGCAGATAGCTAATGTCGTTCAGTGCCTGATAGCCGCTAATTACCGTGCTGTTGATATTCATTTCATACCCTTATTACTGCGAAGCCGGACTGAATGATTGGTTTTGCTCACTTCAGTGCGATGTATATCACTTACTGTGCCCCATTTTATAGGTCATATTGATTTCGATTAATTTGATCTTGCTCACATATAATCAATCATGATTGAATATAATCATATCTGGCGGCAAAGAGCCGAATCAGGAGAGAAGATGACGCAGACGTCATGGAAAACCCCGGTGCTGGTTATTGCCGATGACTTTACCGGCGCGAACGATGCAGGCAGCGGGCTGGCACAGGCGGGAGCGCGCGTGCATGTGCTGTTCAACAGCGAAAGGCTGCCTGATGCCGCCGTGGCTGACGTCTGGGTAATCAGTACCGACAGCCGTGCGATAAGTGAGGCAGAGGCCGCGGCGCGCACGGCGACCGTGATACGCCAGCATGATGCCTTTATTCGACAAGGCTGGCTGTTTAAAAAGATTGATTCCACGCTGCGCGGCAATATCGGTGCAGAAGTACGTGCCGCGCTGGCCACCAGTGGCAAAAAACGGGCGCTGATTGTGCCTGCCGTCCCGCGTCTGGGACGCATAACGCGCCACGGAAAAGTCGAGGTCAACGGCGTGCCGCTGATCGACACCGAATATGCCAGCGATCCCAAAACGCCGGTAATCAGCGCGCACGTCCTGACGCAGTTGCGGATCGCGGGCAGCGAGATCGATCTTGCTACGCTGCGCAGCGATCGTTTTTCTGCGCGGCTGGCGCAACAGCAGGGCGTGGTGGTGATCGATGCCGAGCAGGAGAGCGATATTGCGCTCATCCTGGCCGCGGCGGCGCAGCTTGATGAGACGCCGCTGCTGGTGGGTGCGGCTGGACTGAGCGATGCGCTGGGGGGCCTGCTGGCAGCAGGAAGTGGCGGGGGGAGGAGTGGCGTCTTTGGTCATACGCCGGCTATGCAGCAGGTAGCGCGCGCTCCTACGCCGGTGCTGGCGGTGATCGGCTCGATGAGCGCCAGTGCACAGCAGCAGATTGCCGGGCTGGCCCGGCAGCGCGATATTGCGCTGGTGGATGTCGACATCCGCCAGCTGTTTGCACAACCCCGCTGGCCCGACAGCGCAGAGTGGACGCAACAGGCTGCCGCTGCGCTGCGCAGCGGACACCATACGGTCATCCGTACCTGCCAGCGCGCCAATCAACGCCATGAGATCGATGCGCTGTGTCAGCAGCATCAGATGACGCGCCAGCAGCTTGGCGAGGCGATCTGCCACTACTTAGGCGAGCTGACCCAGACGCTGTGCCGCACGTCATGCCCTGCCGGACTCTATCTCTCCGGCGGCGATGTGGCGATTGCGGTCGCAAAGGCGCTGGGCGCCAGCGGTTTCCATATTCAGGGCATCGTGGCGGGCTGTGTGCCCCACGGTTTCCTGCTTAACGGTGAATTTACCCTGCCGGTGATGACCAAAGCGGGCGGTTTTGGCGACGAAAACACCCTGGTGGCAGCCATTCGTTTTATTGAGGAGAAGTCGAGTGAGTAAAATTATTGCGGTGACCATGGGCGATCCGGCGGGCATCAGCCCGGAGATCATTATTAAAGCGCTGGCGGAAGGCGAACTGAGCGGTGCGCCAGCGGTAGTCGTAGGGTGTGCGGCGACGCTGCGTCGCATCCTGGCCCTGAATATCACGCCGCAGGTTGAGCTGCGCGTGCTCGACAGGGTAGAGGAGGCGCACTTTGCGCCGGGTATTCTCAACGTGATCGATGAGCCGCTGGCCGATGCAGATGCGCTGAAACCGGGCGTGGTGCAGAAGCAGGCAGGCGACCTCGCCTGGCGCTGCGTGAAGCGCGCTACCGAACTGGCGCTGGCGGGCGAGGTGCACGCGATTGCCACGGCACCGCTGAACAAAGAGGCGCTGCATTCGGCAGGCCATCTCTATCCGGGCCATACCGAACTGCTGGCGCATCTCACCGACACCAAAGACTACGCCATGGTGCTCTACACCGATAAGCTGAAGGTCATTCACGTCACGACGCACATTGCGCTACGCAAGTTCCTCGACACGCTGAACCAGACGCGTATTAAAACGGTGATTGGCATGGCGGACACCTTTTTACGTCGCGTTGGTTTTGCAAAACCGCGTATTGCGGTCGCCGGGGTCAACCCGCATGCCGGCGAGAACGGTCTGTTCGGGGATGAGGAGATCACTACCGTTGCTCCTGCGGTGAAAGCGATGAAGGAGCAGGGCATTGAAGTTTACGGGCCGTGCCCACCGGATACGGTTTTCCTGCAATGTCAGGAAGGGCAGTATGACATTGTGGTGGCGATGTACCACGATCAGGGACACATCCCGCTCAAACTGCTGGGCTTTTATGACGGTGTGAATATCACTGCCGGTCTGCCGTTTATACGGACGTCTGCCGACCATGGCACCGCTTTTGATATCGCATGGACAGGTAAAGCGAAGTCTGAGAGCATGGCGATCTCCATTAAACTCGCGATGCAGCTAGCATAGGGAAATATGAAGGGACAAAGTCGCCTTGACCAGATTATGGATTATCTGAAAAGCCATAATCTGGTGACTGTTGATCAGCTGGTGAGTGCCATCTCCGCCTCGCCAGCTACCATTCGACGTGATTTGATCAAGCTGGACAAAGAAGGCGTGATTAGCCGCAGCCACGGCGGCGTCACGCTTAACCGCTTTATTCCGGCGCAGCCCACGACGCTGGAGAAGATGCAGCGTAACCTGCTGGAGAAGCAGGCCATCGCCCATCAGGCTGCTACCTTTGTTCAGGCAGGCGATGCGGTGGTGCTGGATGCCGGAACCACTATGCTGGAGCTGGCGCGTCAGCTGACCCATCTGCCGCTGCGCGTCATTACCGCTGACCTGCACATCGCGCTGTTTTTGTGTGAATTTAAACAGATTGAAGTCACCATTATTGGTGGCCGAATTGACGAGTCCAGTCAGTCCTGTATCGGTGAGCACGGGCGTCGCCTGTTGCGCAGCATTAATCCTGATATCGCTTTTGTCAGCTGTAACTCCTGGAGTCTTGAGCGCGGAATCACCACGCCAACAGAGGAGAAGGCGGGGTTGAAGCGGGATCTGCTGGCGAATGCGCGCCGCCGTATTTTACTGGCAGACAGCAGTAAATATGGTTCCTGGTCACTGTTTTGCGCCGCGCCGGTCGATGAGCTCACTGACGTGGTAACTGACAGTCGGCTGGATGAGGACGTTTGCCATACGCTGCGTGAGCGAGGGATTGCGCTGACGCTGACCGATTGAGGTCAGGTGTGAGTTAACGTCTCTCCTGGCGCGGTTGTTTCTGCTGCACAGGTAACGTGAGCCGCCCTAACCCATCCTGATTGACGTGTCTGGCGCGTGGCGCAAAGAGGAATATGCGCCGTTGCCAGCCTTCCAGCGTTGAGCTCTGTTCCGGTGTTTATTGTAATTTATTGAAAAATAAGTTTTTACAGTGATGTTGCAAAAGGGTGGGCTCGCCGGGAGCCCTTTTTTCACGGGAAGATAAGACGGGTAGTTTATTAAGGAAAGGGTTCATTGCCCTACAGGTCGCCCAACACTCAGGCGAGCAGTCATGTCCCATCGCATAAGGGTTATCGCTTAAGCCGCACTGCAAACTCAGTCAAAAGCGTGGCCTGCATTGACGCTCATCGCTGCGCAAACAGCCTGACGCCCCTGTTGTGCAGGATCATATGCCTGAACCCGCCATCAAAACCCATCCCCGATAGTCAAGACATCAAAGCCGTTTACCCGCTCAGCGCTGTCAGCAACAGGTCTGAGTATCACCTGAAACCAGCGCTTTTAACGCTGGTAAATATCATTTTCCGACAGCGTCACCGCTGGCGCATCCACCGTGACGCGCTCAAAGACCAGCTTATTTACCCCGGCGATTTTGCCAAATTCCTGTGCCTGCACACTGACGTCATTAAAATAAAGTGCTTCAATCGGGCGTTCAGCCGTGCCTTCGATAAAAAATGCCCGTGAGAAAGCAGCGGGTTGCGTAAGCCTGCTGGTGATATGGCTGATGCGAATATTGTCCACCTGCGTCAGACCCGCTTCGCCGTCTACCCCTTCAGCAAGCTTCTGCCAGTGGGGCGGCTGTTCACGGCCGACTGACTGCTCACTGTAGCTGTATTGTGGAAACCAGTTCAGCTGCATCATAAAGGGGTAGCAGACATCTTCCAGCGTAAGATGCCGCACGGTAATGTGCCTGATCCAGCCGCCGCGATTGCGGGCTGACTTAATGCGAAACCCAACGCCGGTGCCTGAAAACCGGTTGTGTTCAATCAGTACATTTTCAATGCCGCCTGAGGTCTCACTGCCCAGCGTAATGCCCGATCCCTTCAGCAGGGTGCAGTGACGGATAACGATATTGCGTGCCGATTTTGCCAGCCGCTGTGCCTCAGCGCCGCGTCCGGCTTTCACACAGATATTGTCGTCATTGCAGGAGACCGTGCAGCCTTCCACCCGGACCTGCTGGCTGGAGTCAATATCTATACCGTCGGTACTGGGGCCGGCTGAGTTCTGCACCCTCAGTCCCTGCAAGACCACGCGTTTCGAATAACAGAGATGAATGTTCCAGAAACCAGACTCGCGTGACGTAAAGCTATCCAGCGTAACTGACGCGCTTTCATATACCACCAGGTTGCGCGGACGTTCGCAGTCGTAATCTACCACCCAGCGCAGTCCGCGCTGGCTATAGTCAGCCAGCATGCCGCTGTTCTCGTCATCACCCCAGAATTTATGCCACCAGACCGCGCCCTGACCTTCAATGGTGCCCCTGCCGCAGACCGTGACATTGTGGCAGTGATTAACGTTCAGGATCGCCGCAGGCCAGACCATATCAATGCCTGCGACGCGCGTTGGTATTCGGGGATAGTCTGCCAGGTGCTGGCTGCCAAGCAGCACGGCATCGTCTGCCAGTTCCAGCGTCAGATTGCTTTTTAAAAACAGCGATCCGGTGAGGAACCGCCCTGCGGGGATCAGAACGGTATCCCCAGCCGAGGCGCTGTCGATTGCGCGCTGAATTGCCCGGGTGGAAAGCGTGGCACCGTCGGGGACAGCATCAAAATCGGTTACTTTCAGAGTGGCCATATTTTCTGCCTGTCGTGGTAGAGGGAAAAAAGCCAGAGTGCTGAAAATAGCACCGCCACGCAGGCAGTATATTGTTTGCGATCAGGTAACGCGGGGCGACGCTCTGCTGGCAGGCTGAGACAGGAAAGCGCGTGCATCACCCGGTGACGCACGCTAAATCATTACAGGGTTTTCAGTCCTACAGCCGGAATATTGCGGCCATAGTAAATTTCGCGCATCTCTTTCCACAGCAGGTCTGTGATGCGCTTATGTTCTTCCGGCGTCAGATCTTCCGGACGGGTATTAAACAGATAGTGTTTCAGCTCAAACTCTTTCAGCAGCATTTTGGTGTGAAAGATATTTTCCTGATAGACGTTTACATCCACCATGTCATACATCGCCTTCATGTCTTCCGACATAAAGTTCTGAATCGAGTTGATCTCATGGTCGATAAAGTGCTTCACGCCATTGATATCGCGCGTAAAGCCGCGAACGCGATAATCAATGGTGACGATATCTGACTCCAGCTGGTGGATAAGATAGTTCAGCGCCTTCAGCGGTGAAATCACGCCGCAGGTTGAGACTTCAATATCGGCACGGAAAGTGCACAGGCCGCCTTCCGGATGGCTTTCCGGATAGGTGTGCACGCAGATATGGCTCTTATCGAGGTGGGCCACGACAGAATTCGGCAGCGGGCCGGGATGCTCTGAATTGTCGATGTCCCTGGGATCGATCGGCTCTTCGCTCACCAGAATGGTGACGCTGGCACCCTGCGGCTCATAATCCTGACGCGCGATATTCAGCACGTTTGCGCCGATAATCGAACAGGTCTCTGTCAGGATTTCAGTCAGACGATTCGCGTTGTACTGCTCGTCAATGTAGGCGATATAGCCATCGCGCTCGGCTTCAGTATTCGCATAACAAATGTCGTAAATACAAAAACTCAGGCTTTTGGTCAGGTTGTTGAAGCCATGCAGTTTAAGCTTTTGCAATTTGGTTCACCTCCTTATAAAGGCTCTCTAGCAGATATTGCGGTAGCGCAAAACTGCCGCTGTGGATAGCAGGATTGTAGTAGCGGCATGCCAGACCCGCCTCATGGAATCGCGCCTCAAGTGTGGCGAGATCGAGCTGACGCAGAGCCGGGTTATCGCTCGCCCAGGCAAAGGTCATAATGCCGCCGTAATAGGTCGGGATCGCCGCCTGGTAAAAGCTGACGTCGTTAAAATAGTGGCTGAGCTTACGATGGCTGTTAATGGCTTCGTCCTGTTGCAGGAAGCAGACGCCATTCTGCGCCACGAAAATGCCGCCAGGATTCAGAGCATTTTTACAACCCGCATAGAATTCAGAGGTGAACAGACTCTCGCCCGGACCGACAGGATCGGTGCAGTCAGAGATGATCACGTCGAATTTCTCCTGCGTCTGATTAACGAAGTTTACGCCATCGTCAATGACCAGATTGAGACGCGGATCGTTATAGGCACCCTGGCTGTGATTAGGCAGATATTGCTGGCAGAAGGTCACGACGCCCGCGTCAATCTCTACCATCGTGATGCTTTCCAGCTGCTGATGACGTGATACTTCACGCAGCATTGCGCCGTCGCCGCCGCCAATAATCAGCACGCGCTTTGCCGCGCCGTGCGCCAGCAGCGGCACATGCGTCATCATTTCGTGGTAGATGAATTCGTCACGCTCGGTGGTCTGTACGACGCCATCCAGCGCCATTACGCGGCCCATTTGCGCGTTCTCAAAGATGATTAAATCCTGATGCGCCGTTTTTTCCCGGTAAAGCTCTTTGTCGACCGTGAAATATTGTCCGAAACCGGCATGAAGGGTTTCATACCACATTTCCTGCTGCGCCATGATGCACTCCTCTCTGATGACGTTGCCATGAAAAAGAGCGGCACATGATAACCAGAACTGACCGTGCATGCACGGTCCAATGTTCAGCAGGGGAGCGGGGTGGGGATTATTTGACGTAGGCGAGCAGGCTCAGAGAATCACGCGCCAGCGATTTACACTTTTTGTCGTTGGTAATGGCAATGCCGCTGAGATCTTTATAGCTCGCTTCACCCAGCGCCTTCATGTTGTAGCTGGCGTAGTTGCTCAAATCCCAGCGGTTCTGCTGGGCAAAAAACACCAGCGCTTTGCGGATTTGCGCATCAGGCAGATCCTGATAGCCGCAATCATTTTTCAGGTAAACAAACACGGCGGTGAGATCGGCCAAATCTTCTGCTTCGGATTCGCTCAGGGCAAAGCTGGTGGAGGAGAAGCCAAAGAGTCCTGCCAGTAACAGGATCCTGATGCTTTTCTTCATAGTCAGTCTCAATCATTAGTCGTTCAGTGACGATAGCACAGAGGCTGGCAGGATTCCGATTATTTTGCCGCAAAGGCCGCAGCGGCTGCTTTTTTCAGGTGTTTCCGCTAACAGGGCTTGACCCTCCCGCAGGGTAAGGGTTTAGGCTGTGGTTTCACTTATCACACGGATGAATAAGCTATGCATCGTCGCCACTTTCTTAAACTGACCGCCGCGCTGAGCGCAGCCGGGGCGCTGCCGCTCTGGAGCCGCTCCCTGATGGCGGCCAGCCGCCCGCTGCTACCGGTTCCTCAACGGCTCGAGGCCGATCCGCGTGGCCAGTTCCAGATTACCGCGATGACGGGCAGCAGCCGCTGGCAGGGTAAGGACGTGCCTACCTGGGGGTACAACGGTGGATTGCTCGGCCCGGCCATGGTGCTGCGTCGTGGTAAAACGGCAACGGTCACTATCCATAACCGACTGCCGGAGGCGACAACGCTGCACTGGCACGGGCTGGCGATCCCAGGGGATGTTGACGGTGGGCCGATGGCGCATATCGCTCCTGGTGCCACACGGCAGGTCACCTTCACGCCCGATCAGCCCGCCGCCACCTGCTGGTTTCATCCGCATCTGCACGGTAAAACCGGGCATCAGGTGGCTCAGGGACTGGCGGGCCTGATCCTGCTTCAGGATGATGAAACCGATAAGCTGCGCCTGCCCACGCAGTGGGGCTCAGACGATGTACCACTGATTTTCCAGGATAAACGGCTGACGCAGGCGGGGGACCGCATCGACTATGAGCTGGACATCATGAGCGCGGCGGTTGGCTGGTTTGGTGACATGATGCTGACCAACGGCGTGCAGTACCCGCAGCAGGCCGTGCCGCGCGGCTGGTTGCGTCTGCGCCTGCTGAACGGCTGTAATGCCCGCTCGCTACATATTGCGGCCAGCGATAACCGACCGCTCTATGTCATTGGCAGTGACGGTGGCATGCTGTCAGAGCCGGTCAGCGTGGCATCGCTGCCCTTGCTGCCAGGTGAACGCTTTGAAGTGATGGTTGATACCTCTGACGGTAAACCCTTCGATATGGTTACCCTGCCGGTCGAGCAGATGGGCATGACGCTGCCCCCGTTCGATCAGCCGCTGCCGCTGGTGCAGATCCTGCCGCTGCGCGTCATGGCAAGCGCGACGCTGCCAGACCAGCTGATACCGCTACCGCCGCTACCCTCAGCAGAAGGGCTTAACACGCGCTGGCTCCAGCTGATGATGGATCCCCAGCTCGATCAGCAAGGCATGGCGGCGCTGATGCAGCGCTACGGCGATAAGGCGATGGGCAAGGCGGCCGGACATCATGCCATGCCGTCAGGCGGGCATCACGCTATGCCATCAGGCGGTGACGAGGCGATGGCCATGGACGATCACGCTATGTCGATGCACGACGCGCATGACGCCACAGCCAAAGGCGTCGATTTCCATAACGGCAACAAGATCAACGGTCAGGCCTTTAATATGGCGAAGCCGATATTTAACGTTGCGCCCGGGCAACTGGAGAAATGGACGATTTCCGGCGAAGGCGACAAGATGCTGCATCCATTCCACATTCACGGCACGCAGTTTCGCATTCTCTCCGAGAACGGCAAACCGCCTGTGCCGCACCGTCAGGGCTGGAAGGACATGGTAAATGTTGACGGCTGGCGCAGCGAAGTGCTGGTACGCTTCGATCACCGCGCCGCCGCCGAACACGCCTATATGGCGCACTGCCATCTGCTGGAGCATGAAGATACCGGCATGATGCTGGGCTTCACGGTGGGCTAATCAGGCTTTTTCCAGTGCCAGCCGAATGTCCTCAACCAGATCGCCTGCATTTTCGATACCGATAGAGAGGCGGATGGTGGCGTCACTGATGCCGATGCGCTGACGCACCGTTTCCGGCACGCCGGAGTGGGTGGTACTGCCGGGGTGGCTGGCAAGGGATTCGGTGCCACCCAGGCTGACCGCCAGCTTAAACAGTGCCAGCGCGTTGAGAAAACGGAACGCGGCTGACTCTCCACCTACAATATCAAATGAGAAGGTCGAGCCGGCACCGCTGCACTGCTGGTTATAGGCACGACCTTGCGGGCTGTTCTGATCGAGATAGGGCAGCCAGTGCAGTTTTGCTACCTTCTCATGATTGCGTAAAAACGCCGCCACCGCTTCGGCGTTCTGCCAGGCTTTCTCCATACGCAGCGACAGCGTCTCCAGCGAACGGCCAATCATCCAGCAAGAGTGGGGATCAAGCTGCGTCCCAATGGCGCTGCGCAGTGAACGGATCTGGGTAATCAGCGCCTTGCTGCCCATCGCCGCACCGGCGATCAAATCGGAGTGACCGCCAACGTATTTGGTCAGCGAATAGAGCGAAATATCCGCGCCAAAATGAAGCGGGCGCTGAAACAGTGGACCCAGCAGCGTATTGTCGCAGGCCACCACCGGACGCGATCCCTGCTGCCGGGCGATCTCGTCGGCGATGCGCGCGATCAGCGCGATGTCCACCAGGCTATTGGTCGGGTTGGCTGGCGTCTCGATCAGGATCAGCGCCACGCGGCCCATCCCCAGCGCCTTCTGCGCGGCGGCGCGGACTTTCTCTTCGTTGGTGCCGTCGCTGAAGCCGACCGGCTCAATATTAAGATTGCGCAGCGTTTTACTCAGCAGCGTCTCTGTGCCGCCATACAGCGGCTGCGAATGCAGAATAACATCGCCAGGCCGGGCAAAGGTAAGCAGCGTGGTTGAGATAGCAGACATGCCTGAAGAGAAGAGCGCGCAGCTCTCGGCCTCTTCATAGATGGCCAGACGATCTTCCACAATTTCACTGTTGGGATGGTTAAAGCGTGAATAGACCAGGCCGCCGCTTTTGCCTTCCGGCGGTTCACGTCGTCCCGCCACGTAATCAAAGAAGTCACGGCCCTCTTCGGCGCTGTTAAAGACAAAGGTCGAGGTCAGAAACACCGGCGGTTTGACCGCGCCTTCCGACAGGCGCGGATCGTAACCGTAGTTAAGCATCTGGGTTTCAGGGTGCAGCTTGCGATCGCCAATATGCGTTTTTTTGCTGGAATGGTGGGACATGGGATCTCCTGCTCATCGCAGTGGTAAGGTAACGATATGTTGAGCATAGGCTAGCATGCAGAGGATTGTTCTGTTAAAGGCCGGTATGTTCTAAGTTAATAGCATCTGGTTGCAGAGAAAGTGCGCTGTGTCTCGCCGCCTGTGGCAAGCTGTGATACTCTCCTGCGCATCGCTATCTGCTCAGGTCTGAGCAGGTTCTCCCTGTTCATCCGCTGCTGAGGATGAACAAATCTTTTAAATTCAACGAGAAGTGCAGCTTTTGAAACATACTGTTGAAGTGATGATTTCCCAAGAGGCGATCGCGGCGCGTATTGCTGAACTGGGTAAAGAGATTTCCGAGCGCTATCGCGACAGCGGCAGCGAGATGGTGCTGGTTGGGCTGCTGCGCGGCTCCTTCATGTTTATGGCCGATCTCTGCCGTGCCGTTGAGGTGCCGCACGAAGTCGATTTTATGACCGCCTCCAGCTACGGCAGCGGCATGGCGAGTTCGCGCGACGTAAAAATCCTCAAGGATCTCGATGAAGATATCCGCGGCAAAGACGTGCTGATCGTGGAGGACATCATCGACTCCGGCAACACGCTGAGTAAAGTGCGCGAGATCCTGCGTCTGCGCGAGCCGAAATCCCTGGCCATCTGCACGCTGCTGGATAAACCCGAGCGCCGCGAAGTCGACGTGACGGTAGAGTATGTTGGCTTCACCATTCCCGACGAGTTCGTGGTCGGTTTCGGCATCGACTACGCCCAGCGCTATCGCCATCTGCCCTATATCGGCAAAGTGGTGCCGCTCGAGGCCTGAGTCTGACCGCACAATCTTCCAAGGCCGAGTACATCGGCCTGGTGTAGGCTGTGCTCCGATACAGGAGTTCAGCCTGTACCTCCGCAAAAAAATGCTCATCCTGGAGGATTTTACGCTCAGGGTGGCTCATCATAAGTAACAACGTTGCGGCGACATTGCGTCAGCCAGCGGCTCGCTATGTCTGTTACGACACACCGACATTAAAACAGGACAGGGAACTGGAATGACTTATGCACTGGAACTTTCCCGGCTGACCAAGACCTATTCCGGCGGCGTACAGGCGCTTAAAGGAATAGACCTTACCGTTGAAGCCGGTGATTTTTATGCGCTGCTGGGACCAAACGGCGCGGGTAAATCGACCACCATCGGAATTATCAGTTCGCTGGTAAATAAATCGAGCGGCAGCGTCCGCGTGTTCGGTTATGACCTGGAAAAAGAGGTGGTCAACGCCAAACGCCAGCTTGGGCTGGTGCCGCAGGAGTTTAACTTCAACCCCTTTGAGACCGTGCTGCAAATTGTCGTCAACCAGGCGGGCTATTACGGCGTGGAGCGCCGCGAGGCGCAGCAGCGGGCAGAAAAGTATCTGACCCAGCTCGACCTGTGGGGCAAGCGCAACGAGCGCGCGCGCATGCTTTCCGGCGGGATGAAGCGGCGTCTGATGATCGCCCGGGCGCTGATGCACGAGCCAAAGCTGCTGATCCTCGACGAACCGACAGCGGGGGTCGATATCGAACTGCGCCGCTCAATGTGGACCTTCCTCAAAGAGCTGAATGAAAAAGGCACTACCATTATTTTAACGACGCACTATCTGGAAGAGGCGGAAATGCTGTGCCGCAATATCGGCATCATTCAGAGCGGCGAGCTGGTGGAGAACACCTCAATGAAAGGGCTGCTGGCTAAGCTACAGTCGGAAACCTTTATTCTCGATCTCGCGTCAGGCAGTCCGCTACCGACGCTGGAAGGATTCCAGTATCGTCTGGTGGACGCCTCGACGCTGGAAGTGGAGGTGATGCGCGAGCAGGGGCTGAACAGCGTGTTCGGCCAGCTCAGCGCGCAGGGCGTGCAGGTACTGAGTATGCGTAATAAAGCGAACCGCCTGGAAGAGCTGTTTGTCAGCCTGGTGCAGGGCAAAGGAGTGAAAGCATGACACATTTGTACTGGGTGGCGCTGAAAAGTATCTGGGCCAAAGAGATCAACCGTTTCGCTCGCATCTGGGTTCAGACGCTGGTACCGCCGGTGATCACGATGACGCTCTACTTTATTATTTTCGGCAATCTGATCGGCTCACGCATCGGCGATATGCACGGTTTTAGCTATATGCAGTTTATCGTGCCGGGCCTGATTATGATGGCGGTGATCACGAATGCCTACGCCAACGTCGCCTCATCCTTCTTTAGCGCTAAATTCCAGCGCAACATTGAAGAGCTGCTGGTCGCACCGGTGCCGACACATATCATTATTGCCGGCTACGTTGGCGGCGGTGTGGCGCGTGGCCTGTGCGTTGGCGTGCTGGTCACGGCGATATCGCTGTTCTTTGTGCCGTTCCATGTTCACTCCTGGACCATGGTGGCGGTCACGCTGCTGCTGACGGCAATTCTGTTTTCGCTGGCGGGTTTGCTGAACGCGGTGTTTGCGCGCACCTTTGATGATATCAGCCTGATCCCGACCTTTGTGCTGACGCCGCTGACCTATCTGGGCGGAGTATTCTATTCGCTGACGCTGCTGCCGCCGTTCTGGCAGGCGGTTTCGAAGCTTAATCCGATCGTCTATATGATCAGTGGCTTCCGCTTCGGCTTCCTGGGCATTAACGATGTGCCACTGGTGTTTACCCTGTCGGTACTGATCGCCTTTATTCTGGTGTTTTATATCCTGGTCTATACGCTCATCCAGCGCGGACGCGGCCTGCGCACCTGATAAAAAAAGCAGCCTGCGGGCTGCTTTTTTATGGTCTCGCGACTCAGAGAGCGGGAGCGGAGCGGAGGTTTTGCGCGGCGCACCCGCTTCTAGGCAACCTGCACCGGCAGCGCCTTCGCCAGGCGCTTCATCTCATTCTCACCCTCAAAATAGGCGACTTTTGGCTGCCACTGACGCGCTTCTGCATCGTCGACCTGCACGTAAGAGCAGATAATCAGGATATCGCCCTCACAGGCGCAGCGAGCCGCCGCACCATTCACTGAGATAATCTTTGACCCGCGCTCAGCGGCAATGGCGTAGGTTGAGAAGCGCTGGCCGTTAGTCACATTGTAGATATCAATGGCTTCATACTGCAGGATGCCCGACGCGTCGAGAAAATCCTGATCGATGGCGCAGGAGCCTTCGTAGTTCAAATCTGCCTGAGTCACCTTCACGCGGTGCAGCTTGCCTTGTAAAACGGTACGAATCATAAAAGACCTTTTGGTTCTTACTGACAATGACCTGCGCTTACTGCGTGAGGTCGACCTGTTGATTATCGATCAGACGTGCATTGCCCAGCCATGCGGCCATTAAAATCACCGCGCGCTGGCTTTCAACCGTCAGCGGCTCCAGCGTTTCAGCGTCGCAGATTGCCAGCCCGTCCGGTCGCAATCCTTTTTCACTCAGCGCCGCTTCGGCGGTTTCGATAATCTCTTCGATATGGCGTTCGCCGTTGGCAAGGCGTGCCGCCATGCTGTGCATCACCTGTGCCAGAACGGGCGCAAGCTGACGTTCGTCAGCGCTGAGATAGCCATTGCGTGAGCTGAGTGCCAGGCCATCTTTAGCGCGGACCGTTGGCACGCCGACAATGTCAATATCAAAGCCCATATCCGCGACCATCTTGCGGATAATGGCCAGCTGCTGAAAATCTTTCTCGCCAAAGCAGGCGATATCAGGCTGTACCAGGTTAAACAGCTTGCTGACGATGGTCGCCACGCCGCGAAAATGGCCGGGACGGCTCGCCCCCTCCAGCAGCGACGACAGGCCGGGCACCTCAACGAAGGTCTGGTTTGCCAGCCCCTGTGGATAGACTTCGTCAGGCGTGGGCGCAAACACCACGTCGACATTACGGCGGTTCAGCTTCTCGCAATCCTCCTGCAATGTCCGCGGATAGCGCGCCAGGTCATCCGCGCGATCGAACTGCATGGGATTAACGAACACCGAAACAACGACGATATCGCCGCGCTCGCGCGCTTCATCTACCAGCGTCAAATGACCGTCATGCAGATTGCCCATGGTAGGTACCAGAGCAATGCGTTTTCCTTGCTGCCGCCAGCGACGAATTTCACGGCGCAACATCGGCAGCGTTTCAATGATCAGCACGGTAAGGCTCCTGAATTACTGGAAACTGTGTTCAGCCGCAGGGTAGGTTCCTGCTTCGACTTCGGCGATATAGTGACGGATAGCCGCGCGCATGTCGCCCGTCTCGGTGAGAAAGTTTTTGGCAAACTTCGGGATGTGGCCACCGGTAATGCCGAAGGCGTCATGCATCACCAGAATCTGCCCGTCGGTCACATTGCCTGCGCCAATACCGATGACCGGAATGGTCAGCGCCTGGGTAATGCGCTGCGCCAGCGAAACCGGTACGCACTCCAGCACCATCAGCTGTGCGCCGGCGGCTTCCAGCGCCAGCGCGTCAGCCAGCAGTCGCTCGGCCGCCGCTTCGTCGCGGCCCTGCACTTTATAGCCGCCAAAAATATTTACCGACTGCGGCGTCAGGCCAAGATGGCCACATACCGGCACCGCGCGCTCAGTAAGCATACGCACCGTTTCCGCCAGCCATTCACCGCCCTCCAGCTTCACCATATTGGCACCGGCACGCATAAGCTGCGCAGCGCTGTCGAACGTCTGCTGAGGCGTGGCATAGCTCATAAACGGCAGGTCGGCCATCAATAGCGCCTGCGGCGCGCCACGGCGTACGGCTGCGGTGTGATAGGCGATGTCAGCCACCGTTACCGGCAGCGTGGACTCATGGCCCTGAACGGTCATGCCGAGCGAATCGCCAATCAGCATCACCTGGATGCCTTCATCGGCAAACAGGCGGGCAAAACTGAAATCATAGGCGGTCAGCGTCGCGAACTTCTGTCCGCTGGCTTTGCACTGACGCAGATGAGAAATCGTGGTAGGTTTCATGGCGCTCTCAACTCAGGTATTTCAGATGGGCGCAGTGTACTGGATAGCAGGTAAGAGCGGAATATTCGGCGTGCGAATCTGTGCAGCGTCAGCGGTGCCAGGGCTGGATGGGACTGGCGTCAAGCAGGGTCAGCAGCTCACGCAGCGGACGGCCCTCGGGCAGCGTCGCATCGGGCGCAATTTCCAGCAGCGGCACCAGCATAAAGGCGCGGTTGTGCATATCGTAGTGCGGCACAATCAGACGTGGCGTATTCAGGCGCAGCTGGCCAAACAGCATAATATCAATATCCAGCGTGCGAGCGCCCCAGCGTTCTGCTTTGCGCACGCGGCCATGCTCCTGCTCAATGCGCTGGGTGTGGTCCAGCAGCGCTTCCGGCGTAAGGGCCGTTTCCAGTATCACCGCCGCATTAAGATAATCGGGCTGATTGGGCGGGCCGTAGGGTGGCGTACGGTAAAAGGAGGAGGTGGCGACGCGCGTGGTGTCGGGCAGCGCGTCCAGCGCCTGTAGCGCTGCATCAACCTGATGCAGCGGATCGGCAAGATTACTGCCAAGCGCGAGCGAGACGCGGGTCATGATGCGTTCTGGCTGTCGCGACGCGGTGCGGCTGGGCGGCGGCGAGGACGACGGGTTTTGCGGCGCGGTGCCGGGTCGTCGCCTAACGTGTTCAGCATGGTTTTCTGCTGCGTCGGTGCTGCCGCCTGGAACTCACCCCACCAGTGGCTCAGGCGCACCAGCTCCGGGTTGTTCTCCACTTCAGCGCGCAGCGCCAGCAGATCGTAGGCGGCGCGGAACTTGGGATGCTCCATTAGCTTCCAGGCGCGTTTACCGTGACGGCGCGACATGCGCAGCTGCAGCTGCCAGATATCGCGAATCAGCGTGGTGATGCGTTTTGGAATGGCCAGCGCACGGCAGGCTTCATCCAGCGTATCGTTCATCGCCATGGCGAAAGCGTCGAAATAGGTCAGGCCGCTCTCCTGGGCAATACGCTGGGCGGCTTCCAGCTGCGGATACCAGAACATGGCCGCAAACAGGAATGCCGGGTTCACGCGCATATCGTTATGAATACGGTTATCGGTGTTCTTTAGCACCTGCGCCACCATGCGCTCCATAAAGCTGTCGCCATCGTCGGTAAAGTTACGCGTGATGGTCGGGAACAGCGGCTGGAACAGCTGGAATTCGCGCAGCTTAACGTAAGTGCTGTAGCCGTAGCCCGCCTGGAGCAGCTTCAGTGACTCTTCAAACAGACGCGCCGGTGGAATATCGCGCAGCAGCGTGGCAAGACGCGGAATAGGTTCAGCGGTCTCTGGCGCTATCGACATCTCCAGCTTGGCAGCAAAGCGCACCACGCGCAGCATACGCACGGGGTCTTCACGGTAGCGTGTCTCAGGGTCGCCAATCAGACGAATGATGCCCTGCTGCAGATCCTGTAATCCACCCACGTAGTCGCGCACCGTAAAGTCAGCGACATTGTAGTAAAGGCTATTAATCGTGAGGTCGCGGCGCTGCGCATCGTCTTCAATACTGCCGAAGATGTTGTCACGCAACAGCATACCGCTCTGCGCACGCTGGGACAGATTGCGATCTTCAACAACATCGTCCTCTGCCTGATGATGGCCGCGGAAGGTGGCGACTTCGATCACTTCGGGGCCAAACATAACGTGCGCCAGACGAAAGCGACGGCCGACCAGACGGCAGTTGCGGAAAAGTTTGCGCATCTGCTCCGGGGTGGCGTTGGTGGTAACGTCGAAATCCTTGGGTTTTTTACCCAGCAGCAGGTCGCGCACGCCACCGCCCACCAGATAGGCTTCATAACCTGCTTTATTCAGGCGATAGAGCACTTTGAGGGCATTTTCGCTAATGTCTTTGCGCGAGATGTTATGGCTCTCACGAGGGATAACGGTCATCTGATGACGTTCAACTTCAACCTCGGTAGGCGACTCCTCATCACGCATGAGGACTTTCCGGCAAAAATTAGCAACTCGGGTAAAAATGGGACACCTCGACAGCGACGTAAAGTGGTGTAAATAAAATCAGCGGCTAATCATAGCCTGTTGCGAATCATTTAGGAATGGTGTTGTCGGCTCTGCCGGTTTCAGGGCGTTCTCGCGGGGTATCAAAGCGATATTCCACTGCGAGATGGCACTTTCCAGCAGTTTCTCCTGCGTTTCGTCCTGCCAGCCTGCTGAAACGGGCTGGCCAAGAAAGCGAAGCGCCTGAACCAGCAGCGGCCGCGCATCGCCCGCAGGCAGAGAGGGCGCATGATTCTGCTTTGACAGCTTGTTGCCGTCAGGGTTGACCGCCAGCGGCAAATGCAGATAGTCCGGCACCGGCCAGCCAAACTGTTGATAAAGCGCAATCTGCCGTACCGTTGGCTCCACCAAATCTGCGCCGCGCACGATCTCTGTCACGCCCTGGAAGTGGTCATCGACCACGACCGCCAG
Source organism: Pantoea sp. KPR_PJ (assembly GCF_041386365.1). Taxonomy (NCBI): domain Bacteria; kingdom Pseudomonadati; phylum Pseudomonadota; class Gammaproteobacteria; order Enterobacterales; family Erwiniaceae; genus Pantoea; species Pantoea sp. KPR_PJ. Next base: position 150,442 of record NZ_JABMIK010000009.1, read on the forward strand.
GTTATAGGCGAATAACCCATCGCGGCGATGGATAATAAAATCTTCCTGCGCCAGACGTGCATCCACGCTGAGCGTGCCGCGCAGTCGGTCGTCAAAGCGAAATACTGGCGTGTGCTGACGTAAACGCAGCGCCGCGTTTTCGGGCCCTCGCTGGCGGTCGCGGCAGTGGCCATCATAGAAGCCGCCGATCTGCTGAATACGACGACGCGTGCAGGTACAGAAATAGCTCTGACGATGCTCCCTGAGCCACGCCAGCGCCTCACGATAGGCGGCATGGCGCTGCGACTGCCACAGCACTTCGCCATCCCAGTGCAGGCCGTAGTGCTCCAGCTGATGCAAAATGCGCGTGGCGGCACCGGCGACTTCACGCGGCGGATCGATATCCTCAATGCGCACCAGCCAGCGGCCGTTTTGCGCGCGCGCGCTCAGGTAACTGCCCAGGGCAGCAATCAGCGAGCCAAAATGAAGATCACCAGAAGGGGAGGGGGCGAAGCGCCCAATACAGGGATGTGTAGACATAGGCATTAAAAGTCACCGCACAGTGGAACAACACGATGCTTTCCACGGTGCGGTGATAAGCGACGTGGCATTAGCCAGCCATCTGTTTCTCGCGGATTTCAGCCAGCGTTTTGCAGTCAATGCAAAGATCGGCGGTCGGACGCGCTTCAAGACGACGGATGCCAATCTCTACGCCACACGACTCACAGTAGCCAAAGTCGTCATCTTCGACTTTCTTCAGCGTCTTCTCAATCTTCTTGATCAGCTTACGCTCGCGATCGCGGTTACGCAGCTCAAGGCTGAATTCCTCTTCCTGCGCAGCACGGTCAACGGGATCCGGGAAGTTAGCCGCTTCGTCCTGCATATGCGAAACGGTGCGGTCAACTTCATCACGCAGCTGATTGCGCCAGGCTTCCAGAATCTTGCGAAAATGTTGCAGCTGGGCTTCGTTCATATACTCTTCGCCCGACTTCTCCTGGTATGGCTCCACCCCAGCGATGGCGAGAATACTCAGGGACGATGTTTTACGGTTTTGCCCTTCTTGCATGTTGTTTCTCCTGGATAACACGCACTATACCTTTTATGGTTCAGCGACGGCGATAACAGTGTCAGGCGGTTGAGTGTAGTCATTACGCCCCATTTTGCCCGGCAAGATTCGCCGTGGTGCCCACAATCGGGTACATCGATCCCCCTACGGGGAAAAACAGGCCGCTATAAATAACAGAAGCAGTCAAGGTTGGCAATTATTGATGAACACACCTTGACAAGCCTGTGAGGAACAGCGTATTTGGCCTCTCGCTCTCTGCCCATTCTTACCCCAACAATTTGCAAAAGAAATTACAAGGTTACGGAAACCCGTTTTTTCAGAAACAGGCCAGTTGGTGATAAGTCTGCACGGTACGCCAAAATCTCTACGCCATCCTGCTGCGCCTGGGCCAGTTGGTCTGCATAACGTGTGTCAATGTGACGCGCGGGGGAAACGTCCTCAATCCCCGAGTGCAGAACCGCAAACAATAAGACGGCCCGATGACCGGCAGCTGCGACGGCGCTTAGCTCGCGCAGATGCTTCTGGCCCCGAATCGTCACCGCATCCGGAAAATAGCCTTTTCCTTGTTCCAAAAGGGTTACGGACTTGACTTCAATATAGCAGTTGCGTCTCTCCCTTGCCTGAAGCAGGAAATCAATTCGGCTCTTTTCCGCACCATATTTGACTTCCGCCTGGCACCGTTCATAACCGGCTAACTCCACGAGATTTTCTGCCGCGAGCGCCTCCCTGACCAGCTGATTAGCGCGCAGCGTGTTAACGCAAATCCAGTCTCCTTGCTGCGTTTCCGTCAGTTCCCAGCTGTGCGGATATTTGCGCGTCAGGCTATCGGAGGTGGAGTACCACACGCTGTCGCCCGGCGTCGCGCAGCCGGTCATGGCGCCCGTGTTGGCACAGTGAATCGTCAGGATCTCGCCTTCCGGCGTCACCACGTCGGCAAGAAAGCGCTTATAACGGGTAATCAGGCGAGCCGGTTTTAACGGCGGTGAAAACAGCATAGGGCTCCAGAGTCAGCTTAGCGGCCAGCTCGCCAGCGCCTGATAGCGCGTGCGGCCTCGCGCATAGTGTGACGAAAAGAGTGAAAAATGGTCTACGCGAAAGCGCCAGTGAAAGCCGCGCGGCGGCAGGGCAATGCGCGGTGCGGCATCGCGCAGCAGCGTCACGTGCGGATGAAAAGGCTGAGCGTGCTGGGCGCAGCCGTGGCGCGCAGCCTGCGCGCGCAGCAGGTCGGCCAGCTGTAGCAGGCCGCGCGGCGGACGCTGGCAGCCAAGCCACACCACGCGAGGACGCGGCCAGTGACCGGCGTCATCCAGATCGAGATCGAAGGCGGGCTGCTGAATGCGCGCTGCCAGCTGCTGCAGTTTCTGCGCGGTTTCGCTTTTTACCTCGCCGAGAAAAGCCAGCGTCAGGTGCAAATTAGCCGATACCACAGGGCGACCGGCATCCTCGGCAAAGTGTTCGGCGCGCCAGCATACCAGCTGCTGTTGCAGCGCGTCGGGCAGGCCGATGCCAAAAAACAGGCGTTGTGTCTCCATGGCGGTCTCCGGCAATCCTCACGGATGAGTGCTACAATGCGCGCCATCTTAACACAGGCTGAACGGGAGTTTGCCGTGAGTGATTTACCGGTCAGCGCCGTCTTGCCTGACCTGCTTCAGGCGCTCAATACTGCGCCGCAGATTTTGCTGGCCGCGCCGACTGGCGCGGGCAAGTCAACCTGGCTGCCGCTGCAGCTGTTACAGCACGCCGCACTGCCGGGGCGCATTATCATGCTGGAACCGCGTCGGCTGGCGGCGCGCAATGTGGCACAGCGGCTGGCTGAACAACTGGGCGAGCAGCCGGGCGAGACGGTGGGTTACCGCATGCGCGGTGAAAGCTGTGTCGGGCCGGCTACCCGCCTGGAAGTTGTGACAGAGGGCATGCTGACGCGTTTGTTGCAGCGCGATCCCGAACTGGAGGGCGTCTCGCTGGTGATTCTGGATGAATTCCACGAGCGCAGTCTTCAGGCCGATCTGGCGCTGGCGCTGCTGCTGGATGTGCAGCAAGGGCTGCGTGAGGACCTGAAAATTTTGCTGATGTCGGCAACGCTGGATAACGCGCGCCTGTCGGCGTTATTGCCTGACGCGCCGCTGATTGTCTCTGAAGGCCGCACCTTTCCCGTCACGCGCCGCTTTGCCTCGCTCAGCGCGACGCTGCGTTTTGAAGAGGCGGTTGCGCGTGAAACGGCTCAGCTACTGCGCGAAGAGAGCGGGTCGCTGCTGCTGTTTCTGCCTGGGGTTGCCGAGATTGAACGCGTGAAGCGTGAGCTGGAGTCCCGGGTGGCAGACGATGTCGATCTGACGCCGCTCTATGGCGCACTGCCGCTGGCGGCGCAGCGTCGCGCCATCCTTCCCGCGCCGTCTGGACGGCGTAAGGTGGTGCTTGCTACCAATATCGCAGAAACCAGCCTGACCATCGAAGGCATCCGTCTGGTGGTGGACAGCGCGCTGGAGCGCACCGCGCAGTTTGACGCCCGCAGCGGCGTCACGCGGCTACTGACCCAGCGCATCAGCCAGGCGTCAATGACGCAGCGCGCCGGTCGCGCTGGCCGTTTGATGCCGGGCATCTGCCTGCATCTTATCGCCGAGGAGCAGGCGTCGCGCGCCGCGTCACAGAGCGAGCCGGAGATCCTGCATAGCGACCTCGCGGCGCTTTGGATCGAACTGTTGCAGTGGGGCTGCCTGCAGCCGGAACAGCTCACCTGGCTCGATGTGCCACCCGCAAAGCACCTGCACGTGGCGCAGCAGCTGCTCACCCGGCTTGGTGCGCTGGATGAAAACGGCAGGCTGAGCGCACTGGGACGCCATATGGCGCAACTCGGCAGCGATCCGCGCCTCAGCGCGATGCTCTGCGCCGCCGGGCAGGATGCGGATGCGGTGGCCAGTGCCGCGCTGCTGGTGGCAATTCTGGAGGATCCGCCGCGCAGCGGCAGTCCGGATCTGCGCGATGCGCTACATCGCCCGCAGCCGCAGTGGCTGCGACGCGCCAGGCAGTGGCAGACGCGACTGGGCGTCAGCGGTGGCAAGGTCGATGAAGATTGTTTTGCCATGCTGCTGGCGGTGGGATTTAACGATCGGCTGGCGCGACGGCGCGACAACGGGGGCCGCTACCAGCTTGCCAACGGGCTGGGCGCGATGCTCGATCGGGAAGAGGGGCTGAACCGCTATGAGTGGCTGATTGCGCCCGCGTTACTTCAGGGCAGCGCCACGCCAGATGCGCGGATGCTGCTGGCCTTGCCGGTAGAGATTGAGGCGCTGCGTCAGGCGCTGCCGTCGCTGGTCGAAACGCGCACTGAAGTAGAGTGGGACGAAGAGAAAGGCACGCTGCGCACGCTGAGGCGCGAGCAGGTTGGTGCGCTGGTGCTCAGGGCGCAGCCGATGGCGCGGCCGGACCCTGAGGTGCTGCATGCGGCGATGCTGCGCTGGATCGCTGAAAAAGGGCTGGCGATGTTGAACTGGAGTCCGGAGGCTGAACAGCTACGCGTGCGGCTCCAGTGCGCCGCCCAGTGGCTGCCTGAAGAGAACTGGCCCGCCGTAGATGACGACACGCTGCTCGCTACGCTGGAGAGCTGGCTGTTACCTGAGATGAGCGCGGTACGCGATCTGAAATCCCTACAGGCGGTCAATCTTGTTACCGCACTATTACATTTACTCACATGGTCACAACGTCAGCGGCTGGATAGTGTGTTGCCAACTCATTACACTGTGCCCACCGGCAGTCGACTGCCTGTCCGCTATCATCTGGATAAACCGCCTGTGCTGGCCGTGCGTATTCAGGAGATGTTTGGCGAGGCGAGCAATCCCGCCGTGGCGGAAGGACGTGTGCCACTGGTGCTGGAGCTGTTGTCGCCCGCGCAGCGTCCCCTGCAGATCACCCGCGATCTGGCTGCCTTCTGGCGCGGTGCCTGGCCGGAGGTGCAGAAGGAGATGAAAGGGCGCTATCCCAAACATGCCTGGCCCGACGATCCGGCCAGTGCCTTGCCCACAAGGCGCACCAAAAAATATTCCCCGTAAGGTGAGGGCCGCTGGATCGAATTCAGAGGGTTCTACCATGCGGAAAAGGTAAAAGTCGCTAGAGTAGCGGCGCTGCTAACGTAATACCTGGAGAATGAAAGCAATGTCTGGGAACGATCGCGAACCTATTGGGCGCAAAGGAAAACAACCCAAGCCGCCGCGTAACGCTACGCGCCGGGGTCGCCGCAGGGATGAAGACGATTTTGATAATGATGATTTTACCGATGAGGTTGAGGAGAAAACGCCTGTGCCGCGTAAAAGTAAAGGACAACGTCCGCCGCGTGGGAAGCGTCGCTGGTTAGGCTGGCTGATTAAGCTGTTCCTCGTATTTGTGGTGATCATGGCGGCCTGGGGGATCTATCTCGACTCTGAGATCCGTGCCCGAATTGACGGCAAAGTGTGGCAGCTGCCCGCTACCGTGTATGGCCGCATGGTCAGCCTGGAACCGGGCATGTCCTACAACAAAAAAGAGATGATCGCGCTGCTGGAAGGCACGCAGTACCGCGAGGTGTCGCGCATTACGCGTCCCGGCGAATTCTCGGTGAAGGGCAACACCATCGATCTGCTGCGCCGTCCGTTTGATTTCCCGGACAGCAAAGAGGGTCAGGTGCATGCGCAGATGGTGTTCGACGGTGACGAGCTGAGCGAAATTAAAAATGTCGATTCCGGCCGCGATTTTGGCTTCTTCCGCCTCGATCCGCGCCTGATCACCATGCTGCAGTCGCCAAACGGCGAGCAGCGCCTGTTTGTGCCGCGCACCGGTTTCCCCGATCTGCTGGTTGATACGCTGATCGCTACTGAAGATCGCCACTTCTATCAGCATGACGGCATTAGCCCTTATTCCATTGGCCGCGCCTTCCTTGCCAACATCACCGCCGGCAAAGCGGTGCAGGGCGGCAGTACGCTGACGCAGCAGCTGGTGAAAAACCTGTTCCTGACCAACGAGCGTTCGCTGTGGCGTAAAGCGCGTGAAGCCTATATGGCTGTCATCATGGACGCGCGCTACAGCAAGGACCGTATCCTGGAGCTTTACCTGAACGAGGTCTATCTCGGTCAGGCGGGCAACGATCAGATCCGCGGCTTTCCGCTGGCGAGCCTCTACTACTTTGGCCGTCCGGTTGACGAGCTGAGCCTTGATCAGCAGGCGATGCTGGTGGGCATGGTAAAAGGCGCCTCGCTTTACAATCCGTGGCGCAATCCCAAGCTGGCACTGGAGCGACGCAACCTGGTGCTGCGCCTGCTGCAGCAGCAGAAGGTCATTGATCAGGAGCTGTATGACATGCTCTCGGCGCGTCCGCTCGGCGTCCAGCCGAAAGGGGGCGTGATTACGCCGCAGCCTGCCTTTATGCAGATGGTACGCAGCGAACTCCAGGCGAAGCTGGGCGACAAGGTCAAAGATCTCTCCGGCGTGAAGATCTTTACCACGCTCGATCCGGTCTCGCAGGACGCGGCAGAAAAAGCGGTTATTGATGGCATTCCGACGCTGAAAAAACAGCGCGGCCTGAAAGATCTGGAAACCGCGATGGTGGTAGTGGATCGCTTCAGCGGCGAAGTGCGCGCAATGGTCGGCGGTGCCGATCCACAGTTCGCGGGCTACAACCGCGCACTTCAGGCACGGCGCTCCATCGGCTCGCTGGCAAAACCGGCTACCTATCTGACCGCACTCAGCCAGCCGAATACCTACCGTCTGAACAGCTGGATCGCCGATGAGCCGATTGCGCTGAAACAGCCGAATGGCAGCGTCTGGAAGCCGATGAACGACGATCGTCGCTTCAGCGGCAAGGTGATGCTGGTGGATGCGCTGACTCACTCTATGAACGTGCCGACGGTTAACCTCGGCATGACGCTGGGGCTGGATGCGGTCGTAGAGACCTGGACGAAGCTGGGCGTGCCTAAAGATCAGCTTAATCCTGTACCGTCAATGCTGCTTGGCGCACTTAACCTGACGCCAGTTGAAGTGGCGCAGGCGTTCCAGTCGATTGCCAGCGGCGGTAACCGCGCATCGCTGTCGGCGGTACGTTCGGTGATTGCGGAAGACGGTACCGTGCTCTATCAGAGTTTCCCGCAGGCGCAGCGTGTGGAACCGGCGCAGGCCGCGTATCTGACGCTCTACACCATGCAGCGTGTGGCCGAGCAGGGCACGGCGCGAGCGCTGGGCGCGCGCTATCCGAAAGCGCATCTGGCAGGCAAAACCGGTACGACTAACGATCTGGTCGACAGCTGGTTTGCAGGCGTAGATGGCAAAGAGGTTGCGATCACCTGGGTTGGCCGTGACAACAACCAGCCGAGCAAGCTCTACGGTGCCAGCGGCGCGATGCAGATCTATCGTCGCTATCTGGACAACCAGGCACCGATGCCGCTGGTGCTGACGCCGCCGGAAAACGTCTCGATGATGAATGTCGACTCGGCAGGCAATTTTGTTTGCGGCACCGGCAGCAGCACCTGGCGTTCGCTGCCGGTCTGGGCGCTCGATCCGGATGCGCTCTGCCAGCAACAGCAGCAGCTGTTCCAGCAGCAGGAGCAGCAGCAGTTGCAGGAGCAGCAGAATCAGCAACAAAACCAGCAGCAGATGCAGCAGTCGCCGCAGCAGGAGCAAAAGGAGAGTGACGGCGTCGCGGGCTGGATTAAAGATATGTTCGGTGGCAACTAAGCCACCGGTTAAAAAGGGCGCTAAGGCGCCCTTTTTTTGTGCGCGATCAATACTGCGCGAATGCCCGCCAGACGGCGCTGTGCGCGGGATTATCCCTTGCAGAAAACAAAGAGTTTCGCCTAAAATCCATTCGGCATAATAATCATTCTCGTTTTCATTCGCCTGCCTACATATTTTATTCAAGAGATACTCACTATGAATGCGCGAACGACTTTTCCTTGTTTTCTGCGCGGCGCTTTTTCCCGCCGCCCGCTGGCGCTGAGCATAGCGGTCATTTTGGGGTCGGTGAGCGCCGCCGCGCTGGCTGATGAAACGCTGATTGTCTCTGCGGATGCCGGTTCAGCCGCGCCGCAGGAAAGCGCCTGGGGGCCGGCACCGACCATTGCGGCGAAACAGAGCGCCACCGGCACAAAGACCGATACCCCACTTGAGAAAACCCCGCAGTCCGTATCGGTGGTGACGCGCGAGGAGATGGAGACGCGTCAGGTGACCTCGGTAAAAGAGGCGTTTAATTACACCCCAGGCGTGCTCACCGGCAACCGCGGCAGCTCGCAGGTGATCGATGCGCTTTCTATCCGCGGCTTCAGCGAAACCAACACCAATCAGTATCTTGACGGCCTGAAGCTTCAGGGTGACAACTACTCTGAATTTGCTATCGATCCCTATTTCCTTGAGCGTGCCGAACTGTTGCGCGGCCCGGTTTCGGTGCTCTATGGCAAAAGCAATCCCGGCGGCGTGGTGTCGCTGGTAAGTAAGCGTCCCACGCAGGAGACCCTGCGCGAAGTGCAGTTCCAGATGGGCAGCGATAATCTGTTTGCCACCGGCTTCGACTTTAGCGGTGCGACAGATGAGAGCGGCATTTACAGCTACCGTCTGACCGGGCTTGCCAGCAGCGCCGACGCGCAGCAGGCGAGAAACAAAGAGAAGCGCTACACCATTGCCCCCGCCTTTAGCTGGCGTCCGGATGAAAATACCCGCTTCGACCTGCTGACCTATTTCCAGAACGAGCCGCAGACCGGCTATTACGGCTGGCTGCCGCGTCAGGGCACTCAGGTGCCGATCGCACGCGCCGATGGCAGCGAATACAAGCTGCCGACCGACTTTGACGAAGGTGAGGCGAGCAACAAAATTTCGCGCAACACCAAAATGATCGGCTACAGCGTTGAGCACCGTTTCAATGACACCTGGACAGTGCGCCAGAATCTGCGCTACGCCGATCTGCGCACCCACTATCGCAGCATCTACGGCAATGGCTTCGACGCGACCACCCGGTCAATCACGCGCGGCTCAGCGGTGTCGGATGAGCGGCTAAATCAGTTTGCGCTGGATACCCAGGCGCAGGCTACGTTTGCTACCGGCGAGGTGGACCATACGCTGCTGCTGGGCGTGGACTTTCAGCGCACGCGTAACGATATCGATGCACAGTTTGGTACGGCCAGCAGCCTGAGCGCCGTCGCGCCGCAGTATGGCGATGAAAGCGTTACGCCATTCGATCCCTATCAGCATCTCAATAAACAGCGTCAGACAGGGCTCTATGCCCAGGATCAGATGGAGTGGAACCGCTGGGTACTGACGCTGGGCGGCCGCTACGACTATGCCATGACCTCTGTCTATGACCGCTACAACGGTACGCTGAACCGCCAGAACGATCAGGCCTTCACCTGGCGCGGTGGGCTAAACTACGTGTTTGATAACGGCGTCGCACCCTATTTCAGCTACAGCGAAGCCTTTATTCCCAACTCAGGGTCAACATATGAGGGCCAGGCCTTCGACCCGTCGCGTGCCAGACAGTACGAAGCGGGCGTGAAGTATGTGCCGAAAGATCGCCCGGTCACCCTGACCGCCGCGCTTTATCAACTGACCAAAACCAAAAATCTGACCGCCGATCCGGATACGAAAAACCATCCGAATGCCAGCGTGCAGAGCGGTGAAATCCGCTCGCGCGGCGTAGAGCTGGAGGCCAAAGCTGCGGTCAATGCCAACGTTAACCTGACGGCCTCCTATACCTACACGGATGCGGAGTACACCCACGACACGCTGCTGGAAAATCGCACGCCGGTTCAGGTGCCGAAGCATATGGCGTCGCTGTGGGCCGATTATACCTTCCATGAAACGGCGCTCTCCGGCGTTACGGTGGGGGCGGGTGTGCGCTACGTCGGTGAAAGCAAGGGGCTGTACAGCAGCGGCACGCAAAACAACCAGAATTTTGACGTGGCCGGTTATACCACGGTGGATGCGATGCTGAAGTATGACCTTGGTAGTGTGGGTCTGCCTGGCTCATCAGTCGGGATTAACGTGAAAAACCTGCTTAACCGTGAATATGTCGCCAGCTGTTACCGTGACTACGCCTGCTACTGGGGCGCAGATCGCCAGATTATTGGCACCGCAACCTTCCGTTTTTGATTCATCCGGGCACTGCGGTGCCCGTTTAACCTGGGATGACCATGCAGCCTCCGCATCACGCAGCCACTTTTACGCTGGATAATGTCAGCTTTCATGTGCCCGGCCGCACGCTACTGCATCCGCTTTCGCTTACCTTTGCGCCGGGGAAAGTCACCGCGCTTATTGGCCATAACGGCTCTGGTAAATCCACGCTGTTAAAAATGCTGGGTCGCCATCACTCCGCCAGCGAAGGGCGCGTGCTGCTCAACACCCGGCCGGTAACAGAGTGGAACAGCAAAGCGTTCGCGCGCGAAGTGGCCTATCTGCCGCAGCAGCTGCCCGCCGCCGAAGGCATGACGGTGCGCGAACTGGTGGCGATCGGCCGCTATCCCTGGCACGGCGCACTGGGCCGTTTTGGTCAGGAAGATCGCATACGGGTCGAAGAGGCGATCGCGCAGGTTGGGCTGAAGCCGCTGGCTGGGCGACTGGTAGACAGTCTCTCTGGCGGCGAGCGCCAGCGTGCCTGGCTGGCCATGATGGTGGCACAGAACAGCCGCTGCCTGCTGCTGGATGAGCCAACCTCGGCGCTGGATATTGCGCATCAGGTTGAGGTGCTGGCGCTGATTCAGCGTCTGAGCCGCGAGCGCGACCTGACGGTGATCGCGGTGCTGCACGACATCAATATGGCGGCGCGCTACTGCGATCGTCTGGTGGCGCTGCGCGGCGGGGAGAACATCGCGGAAGGCGCGCCGGAGGCCATTATGCAGGCCAGCGTGCTGGAGGCGATTTACGGTATTCCTATGGGCATTCTGCCGCACCCTCAGGGCGGCGCACCGGTTAGCTTTGTCTGCTGAGGACGATAAGATGGAAATGACCCGTCGTCGCCTGCTGGCGGCACTGGCGCTGTCACCTCTGCTGGACGTTCTGCCGCTGCACGCCGCTCCACGGCAGCAGCGCCGCATTATTGCGTTAGAGTGGCTGCCAGCTGAACTGCTGCTGGCGCTCGATATCGCGCCGCTGGCCGTTGCTGATACGCGCAACTACAACATCTGGGTGGGCGAACCGCCGCTGCCGCCGCACACCATTGACGTTGGGCTGCGCACTGAGCCTAATCTTGAGTTGATGACACAGCTACAGCCGTCGCTGATCCTGTGCTCCAACGGCTACGGTCCTCCGCCAGAAAAACTCCAGCGCATTGCGCCGATTATGGGTTTCGACCTCAACCGGGGCGACGGCAAGCCGCTCTCTGCCGCACGTGAATCGCTGCGCGCGCTGGCCACGCGTACTGGCCGCGAGGCAGAGGCAGAGGCGCATCTACAGATGCTGGATCGCGAGCTGGCGGCTGCCCGACAGCGTCTTGCGCCTTACGCGCAGCGTCCCATTCTGCTGATGTCGCTGATGGACAGTCGTCACGCCATCGTCTTTGGCAAAAGCAGCCTGTTTCTGGAGGTGATGACGGCTCTTGGCCTGACTAACGCATGGCAGGGAGAAACCAACTTTTGGGGCAGCGCGGTGATCGGGATTGAACGGCTGGCGCATCTGCGCGATGTCGACGCCATCTGCTTTGAGCACAATAACGATGCAGATATGGCGCAGCTTAGCCGCAGTCCGCTGTGGCAGGCATTGCCCTTTGTTCGTGCCGGACGCTTTCAGCGCGTACCGGCGGTGTGGTACTACGGCGCGACCCTGTCGGCGCTGCATTTTGTTCGCGTGCTGGAACGCGCGCTGGAGACGCGCTGATGCGCCATCGCTATTTTCCTGCTGTGCTGCCCGGCCTGCTGTTTATCCTGGCGCTGCTGCTGACGGTAATCAATCTGCGCGCTGCGCTGCCGTCAATGCAGTGGTGGCAGGCGCTGTGGGCGCCAGACGTTAATCATATCGATCAGATGCTGTTCCACTATAGCCTGCTGCCGCGGCTTGGGCTGGCGCTGCTGGTCGGCGCCGGCCTCGGGCTGGCCGGACTGCTGTTTCAGCAGGCGCTGCGTAATCCACTGGCAGAGCCGACCACGCTGGGCGTCTCATCCGGTGCGCAGCTTGGTATCACCGTTGCGACGCTGTGGCAGCTGCCGGGTGGCGTGGCAACCACGCAGCTGGCAGCGCTTACCGGTGCGCTGGCGGTGGGGGCCATCGTGTTCGGCGTCGCCTGGGGCAAACGGCTGTCGCCGGTCACGCTGATTCTTTCCGGGCTGGTGCTGAGCCTCTACAGCGGAGCGGTAAACCAGATTTTCGCCATCTTTAATCACGACCAGCTACAAAACATGTTTTTGTGGAGTACTGGCACGCTGAACCAGATGGGCTGGGAAAACGTCAGCCTGCTGTGGCCGCGTCTGCTGCTTGCCTTGGTGCTGGCACTGGCGCTGCTGCGTCCGCTGACCCTGATGGGGCTGGATGATGGCGTAGCAAAAAACCTTGGCCTGTCGCTGGCGCTGGCGCGTGTTGGTACGCTGGCGCTGGCGATCCTGCTCAGCGCGCAGCTGGTGAGCGTAGCGGGCATTATCGGTTTTATTGGCCTGTTTGCGCCGCTGCTGGCGAAACTGCTGGGTGCGCGTCGACTGCTTAGCCGTATGCTGCTGGCCCCCCTCATTGGTGCGCTCCTGCTGTGGCTCGCCGATGCCTGCGTGCTGTGGCTGAGCACACACTGGCGCGACGTCTCTACCGGCACGGTGACGGCGCTGACCGGCGTACCGCTGCTGCTCTGGCTTCTGCCCCGCCTGCGCACCGGTTCGGTGCCGCCCGCGCTTGATACAGGTGACCAGGTGCCCGTCGAACGGCACAGGCCGGGGCGCTGGGCGCTGCTCGGCTTGCTGCTGCTGGCGCTGCTGGCATGGGGAGCGCTGGCATTTGGCCGGGATGCGGACAGCTGGCGCTGGGCGAGCGGTGAAATGTTGCATCAGCTAATGCCGTGGCGCGCACCGCGTCTGCTGGCCGCGCTGGCAGTCGGGCTGATGCTTGGCATCGCCGGTAGCGTAATACAGCGTCTGACCGGCAATCCTGTGGCCAGCCCGGAGGTGCTCGGCATCAGTTCTGGCGCGGCATGTGGTGTGGTGGTGATGCTGTTTTTTGTGCCGGGCGACGCGCTGGCTTATCTGCTGCCCGCAGGTGCGCTGGGTGCGGCAGGTACGCTGCTGATTATTTTACGGGTGTCGAGTCGCGGCGGCTTTTCGCCGGAGCGAATGCTGCTGGCGGGTATGGCGCTGAACAGCGCTTTTGTCACGTTGCTGATGCTGCTGCTGGCCAGCGGCGATCCGCGTATGGGGAGCCTGCTGAGCTGGATTTCCGGTTCAACTTACAATATCAGTGAAAAAGCTGCGATGCAGAGCGCCATTGTTGCGCTGCTGCTGACGGCGCTGGCTCCGCTCGCCAGCCGCTGGCTGACGCTGCTGCCACTGGGTGCCGCCACGGCGCGCTCGGCGGGGATGGCACTGAACGCCTCGCGCCTGGCGCTGCTGCTGCTGGCCGCCGCGCTGACTGCTGCCGCCACGCTAACGATTGGGCCGCTGAGCTTTATCGGCCTGATGGCGCCGCATATTGCGCGCATGCTGGGGTTTCGCCGCGCACTGCCACAGCTGGCGATGGCGGGACTGGCAGGCGCTGGTCTGATGTTGCTGGCGGACTGGTGCGGACGCATGCTGGCGTTTCCCGATCAGATCCCGGCCGGGCTGATGGCGACCTTCCTCGGTGCACCTTATTTTATCTGGCTGCTAAGACGTTCGCGGTAAAAAAAGACCGGCAGAGTGCCGGTCTGACGTTGTCGCTCAGGTACTGACGTCGGTGACAGGTTTAGCTGTCAGCGTAAACCGCGCGCTGACAGTTTTGCAAAGCAGCGGCGTGCAGCGTCGATGGTGCGTTCAATGTCTTCAGCGCTGTGCGCCAGCGACATGAAACCCGCTTCAAAGGCGGAAGGAGCCAGGTAAACGCCTTCTTCCAGCATCAGATGGAAGAAGTGCTTAAAGCGCACAACGTCGCACCGGGTGACGTCTGCATAGCAGGTCACGCTGTCGGCGTCCGTGAAAAAGATACCGAACATGCCGCCTACATGGTTAATCACCAGCGGGATATTCTCCGCTTCTGCTGCCGCCAGCAGCCCCTGCGCCAGCTGCGTGGTGCGCTCGGTCAGTGTCTGGTGGGTGCCAGGCTGGGCAATCTGCGACAGGCAGGCGAAACCGGCTGCCATGGCGATCGGGTTACCGGAGAGGGTTCCCGCCTGATAAACCGGCCCGGTTGGTGCCAGCGCGTCCATGACTTCTCGGCGTCCGCCAAAGGCACCGACCGGCATCCCGCCGCCGATAATCTTGCCCAGGCAGGTCAGGTCTGGCTTCACGTTGTAGTACGCCTGCGCGCCGCCCAGCGCCACGCGGAAGCCTGTCATCACTTCGTCAATGATCAGCAGGGCTCCAAACTCGTCACACAGCGCGCGCAGCCCCGGCAGGAAGTCCGGCTGCGGAGGGATGCAGTTCATGTTGCCTGCCACGGGTTCAACAATAATGCAGGCGATCGCGTCTGGATATTGCTCAAACGCGGTGCGCACGGAATCGAGATCGTTATAGGTGCAGGTCAGGGTGTGGCGGGCAAAATCGGCCGGTACGCCAGGCGAGTTTGGCTGGCCCAGCGTCAGCGCGCCAGACCCCGCTTTCACCAGCAGGCAGTCAGCGTGGCCGTGATAGCAGCCTTCAAACTTGATAATTTTGTCGCGACCGGTAAAGCCGCGCGCCAGACGAATAGCGCTCATGGTCGCTTCGGTACCGGAGTTCACCATACGCACCATATCCATGCTCGGCACCAGCTCGCAAACCAGCTGGGCCATTTTCACTTCCATTTCGGTGGGCGCGCCAAAGCTCAGGCCGCGCGCGGCCGCTTCAATAACCGCGTTGCGGATGTCGGCGTTGTTGTGACCCAGCACCATCGGTCCCCATGAACCGACATAGTCGATGTAGGCTTTGCCGTCGGCATCAAAGAGGTACGCGCCGTCTGCGCGCTCGATGAACAGCGGCGTGCCGCCTACGCCGGTAAACGCACGCACCGGCGAGTTAACGCCGCCGGGGATCAGGCGTTGCGCTTCGGCAAACAGGTTTTCGGACTTACTCATTTATTCGGCTCCAGCGGTTCATAAAAAATCTCGCGCCATTCTACGGGAAGATAACGGCAGGACGAAAGGCCAGAAACGGCGCACTATACTTACCTTAGCTGAAGGCTGGCGGCACGCAGTGCGAAGGGCAAAACTTGATTGCGCTATCGCACTGGCAGATAATACAGCGATTGAGGTCGTTTTCTGACCTGGGCGTTTACCGGAGTATAAGATGAGTGATGATGTTGCAGCACTGCCGTTACAGTTTACCGATGCGGCGGCCAGCAAGGTAAAAAACCTGATTGCTGACGAAGAAAATCCCGATCTGAAACTGCGCGTCTATATCACCGGTGGTGGTTGCAGCGGCTTCCAGTATGGCTTTACTTTCGACGACAAAA
The DNA here is from genome assembly GCF_041386365.1 of Pantoea sp. KPR_PJ. Classification (NCBI taxonomy): domain Bacteria; kingdom Pseudomonadati; phylum Pseudomonadota; class Gammaproteobacteria; order Enterobacterales; family Erwiniaceae; genus Pantoea; species Pantoea sp. KPR_PJ. The sequence goes on from NZ_JABMIK010000009.1 coordinate 166,028, forward strand.
TGAATGACGGCGATATGACCATTGAGAAACAGGGCGTGGCGCTGGTTGTCGACCCGATGAGCCTGCAATATCTGGTCGGGGGATCGGTGGATTACACCGAAGGACTGGAGGGGTCACGTTTTATCGTCACGAACCCAAATGCCAAAACCACCTGCGGCTGTGGTTCCTCTTTCAGCATCTGAATAAAAAAGGCCGTCCTGCGACGGCCTTCGTTTTACCACTCTATCGTTACCAGCTTCGCCGTTTCCCTGCGTATCCCATCCTTTTTTAACACGCTTTCTGTTACGCGCGGCTGCGCGCTAACGCGGCGGCCGCAATCTATCTGCGGCAGTGCCTGCTGCGACGGGCTGTTAATTTCACAGCGCGAATAGAGGGTGAGCTGAACGCCAATCGTCCCCGTGGTCGAGGCGGCCGTCAGAGGTGCGACGGTCACGAGAGCGAAGGCCAGCAGCAAAGCTCTGGTCATGTTTAATTCCTGGTGTAGTCAAAATGCGCGGGGCGCATAAAAGGACGCTGAGCTTACGTGGCATCGGCGTCTTGTTTATTGATTAACGGCAAATTCAGCTGGATCTTTAATCGTTTGTTGCTGATTTATTGCGCCGGGTGCAGTGCGGCACAGAGCTGCTCTGCTGCCAGCAGCATACGAGGTCCGGGACGGCTAAGCCAGTCGTCGTTAATGGCAATCACCGGCACCTTTAGCTGGGGTTGCCAGAAGCGCATGACGTTCTGAGCCTGCGTTGTGCTGCCGCCGATAATGATAGCCTGAGGGTGGCGCATCAATACCTGCTCCCGACTCACCTGCGGCCAGCTGACCCGGCTGTCGGAAAAAATATTCCTGCCTGCACAGAGCCTGATGATATCGTTTTGTAAAGTTGCGTGCGCGGCGGTAAACAGCGGTTGCTGACCAAACTGCAGGAAAACGGGTATGGCTGGCAGCGCGGCGTAGCGCAGGCGAAGCGCCTGTTCCTGCTGCTTCAGCCGCTGCGCGGCCTTGAGCGCCTGCTGCGGCTGTGGGCTCCAGCGCTGTAACGAGGCGACGGCGTCGGCCATCTCATCCAGTGAGGCGGGATCGATCCACGCAACCTGTACGCCAAGCTGTTGCAGTTGATCAATCTGGCGCTGCGGGTTGCCGCCGCGCCATGCCAGCACCACATCGGGTTTTAACGCCAGAATGCGCTCAACGTTTATCCCTTGCCAGTTGGCAACCTGCTCCAGCGCCGCAGCCGCGGGCGGATAGTCGGACCAGGCGCTGACGGCCACGGGAGTAATGCCTGCGGCAAACGCCATTTCAGTCAGGTGAGGCGCGAGGGTAATCACCCGCGGGGCGGCGGCAAACAGGCTGCTGCAACAGAGCAGCAGCCCGATCAACCAGAACGGTTTAGTCACGCGCCAGACGTGCCAGCAGCTTCTCTACCAGCAGGGACGACTGCTGCGCTGCCACGGTCAGGAACTCTTCAAAGCTCAGGTGTGAGGCTTTATCCGCGACGTCAGAAATGGCGCGCACCACAACAAAGGGCACGTTGAACTGATGGCAGACGTGGCCGATTGCGGTCGCTTCCATCTCAACGGCAATTGCCTGAGGAAAGGTGGAGCGAATACGCGCCAGCGGCTCTGCGCCGTTAATAAAGGCGTCGCCGCTGACCACCAGACCACGCACGGCGTTCAGGTTCAGCTCACTGATGCAGGCTTCTGCCGCCGCAATCAGCTTTGCATCAGCGCTAAAGGCTGCCGGACAGCCCGCCATCTGCCCTGGCTCATAGCCAAAAGCCGTTACGTCAGCGTCGTGATAGCGTACTTCGTCAGAAACCACGATATCGCCCACGGAGAGCGTTGCGGCCAGGCCGCCCGCTGAACCGGTATTGATCACCAGATCGGGCTTGCACAGCTCAAGCAGCAGCGTGGTACCCAGCGCCGCGGACGTTTTACCGATACCCGATTTCAGCAGGGCAACCTCAACGCCGTTGAGCGTGCCGGTGTAAATTTCGCATCCGGCCAGCGTCAGGGTTTGACGGTTTTCGATTTTGTCACGCAGCAGCGTAACTTCCTGCTCCATCGCGCCAATAATGCCTGCTTTCATAAAAGAGTCTCACTAATATGGTGGAAGTGGTCGTAAAAAGTGAGGCATAGTCTAGCATGGCTGGCAGGGGATTGATTCATGAAGTAATAAGGGGTAACGATGGCGACGGTCAATTTCAGGAAGAAGATAAGTTTTACCCGCCCTTATAACACGCGCAAAGAGCCGGAAGGGGAATACTATATTACCCGCCATTTTGAGAGCGATCGCGGCCGTATTATTAATTCGGCGGCAATCCGACGGCTGCAGCAAAAAACCCAGGTCTTTCCGCTGGAGCGCAATGCAGCGGTGCGCTCGCGCCTGACGCACTCGCTGGAAGTGCAGCAGACGGGGCGCTATATCGCCAAGGAGATCCTGCAAACCCTGAAAAATCAGGGAGGACTGGCCCAGTATGGCCTCGACGAGATGGAGGGCGCGTTTGAAAGCCTGATCGAAATGGCCTGCCTGCTGCACGACGTGGGCAATCCGCCTTTCGGTCATTTTGGCGAGGCCGCGATTAATGACTGGTTTCGAGAGTATCTGCCGCTCGAGCTGGTTGATCCGCTGGTGGCTGGCGTTGAAGGCGATGAACAGCGCACAGATTTTGACCGCCTGAACGCCATGATCCGCCAGGACCTGTGCCATTTTGAAGGCAACGCGCAGGCAATCCGCATGGTACATACGCTGTTGCAGCTGAACCTCAGCTACTCTCAGGTTGCCTGCATCCTGAAGTATACCGCGCCAGCATGGTGGCAGGGCGAAAAGCCCGAGCAGTTTAGCACGCTGATGAAAAAACCCGGTTTTTACCTCTCTGAACAGGAGTATATTGCGGCGCTGCGTGAGGCGACCAATATGGCCGAGCATCATCGCTTTCCATTGACCTATATTATGGAGGCCGCAGACGATATCTCCTATTGTATTGCCGACCTTGATGATGCCGTCGAAAAAGATATATTTAACATTGATTCTCTGTATGACTATTTGTGTAAAAACTGGGGGCCAGTTAAAAACAATGATGCCTTTAGTCGAACCGTTGGCGAAGCATGGCGAGAAGCCTGTAACAAAAAACGTCGCAGCCGAAGCGATCAGTTCTTTATGTCATTGCGGGTGAATGTTCAGAGCGTGCTGGTAAGCCATGCAGTAAAGCGTTTTGTCGACAATTTGCCCGCTATTTTCAATGGCGACTTTAACCATGCGCTATTAGAAGATGATGGTGAAGAGGGGCGTTTATTGCAGATGTTTAAGACGGTAGCGCGGCGACACGTATTTAATCATGCAGAAGTAGAACAGCTGGAATTACAGGGTTATCGGGTGATTAGAGGATTGTTAGAAATCTATCAGTCCCTGATGGATCTGACTTATGAATCTTTTACACTGCTGATTAAAGACGATTTTCTGCGCCATCACCCAATTGAAACCCGCTTGTTTCATAAGCTTTCCGGCAAGCATCGCAAAGCCTATCAGCAAAAGATGCGGACATTAACAGTCGAGCACAAATATCAACGGCTGTTATGGGAACGTTATTATCGCTTTCGCCTGATACAGGACTATATTAGCGGAATGACCGATCTCTATGCGTGGGATGAGTATCGCCGGCTAATGGCCGTGGAATAAAGGAGGCTTTTGTAAAGAGCGTGCATAAATTTTTACTTTTACCTTAAACTTTTGCCGGAACTTCGCGCTAAAACATTAATCTGATAGCTGACCACAGCAAGGGTCTGACTTAATTTTTAGATGAGACAAACACAAATGAAAAAAAGCACCTTAATGTTAAGCGCGCTGGCGCTCAGTCTCGGCCTGGCGTTAAGCCCTGCCGCCGTTTTCGCCGCTGAAACTGCATCGTCTACCAGTCAGCAATTGCCGAGCCTGGCACCGATGCTGGAAAAAGTGATGCCCTCAGTGGTCAGTATCAGCGTAGAAGGCAGCACCACGGTAAAAACGCCGCGCCTGCCACAGCAGTTCCAGCAGTTCTTTGGCGACAATTCTCCTTTCTGCCAGGACGGTTCGCCTTTCCAGAGCTCGCCAATGTGTCAGCAGGGCGGGCCTGACGGCGGAAACGCCCAGAAAGAGACCTTCCGCGCGCTGGGATCGGGCGTGGTGATTAACGCTGAAAAAGGCTATGTCGTGACCAATAACCACGTTGTGGATAACGCGACTAAAATTCAGGTACAGCTCAGCGACGGTCGCCGCTACGACGGTAAGGTGATTGGTAAAGACCCGCGTTCCGATATTGCGCTGGTGCAGTTGATTGACGCCAAAAATCTGACGGCAATTAAAATTGCCGATTCTGATACGCTGCGTGTTGGTGACTATACCGTCGCTATCGGTAACCCATACGGCCTGGGTGAAACGGTGACATCCGGTATTGTCTCCGCCCTGGGCCGCAGCGGGCTGAATGTGGAAAACTACGAAAACTTTATCCAGACCGATGCGGCGATTAACCGTGGTAACTCTGGCGGTGCGCTGGTCAATCTTAATGGTGAGCTGATCGGTATCAACACCGCTATTCTTGCACCGGACGGCGGCAATATCGGTATCGGCTTCGCGATCCCAAGCAATATGGTGAAAAACCTCACCGGCCAGATGGTGGAGTTTGGCCAGGTGAAACGCGGTGAGCTGGGTATTCTTGGTACCGAGCTCAATTCCGAGCTGGCGAAAGCGATGAAGGTTGATGCGCAGCGCGGCGGCTTCGTCAGCCAGGTCTTGCCAAACTCTGCGGCCGCAAAAGCGGGTATCAAAGCAGGGGATGTCGTGGTTTCCATGAACGGTAAACCGCTGAGCAGCTTTGCTGCGCTGCGTGCTGAAGTTGGCTCACTGCCGGTAGGCACGAAGCTGCAGCTTGGCCTGCTGCGTGATGGCAAGCCGCTCACCGTCACCGTTGAACTGCTGCAAAGTTCACAGGACAAAGTGCAGTCAGCGACTATCTATACTGGTATTGAAGGCGCCGATCTCAGCAATGACAGCGGCAGCGATAAAGGTGTTCGCGTGGACAATGTGAAGCCGAACAGCGCCGCAGCGCGTATCGGCCTGAAAAAGGGCGATGTGATCCTGGGCGTTAACCAGCAGAGGGTCGCTAACCTGGGCGAGCTGCGCAAAATCCTCGACACCAAACCTGCTGTACTGGCGCTTAACGTTAAGCGCGGCGATAACACGCTCTACCTGTTGATGCAGTAAGGGACTTTATCCTGTCAGGCGGACTTCGGTCCGCCTTTTTCATTGCCTGTGTACAGAGTGTGACCGCTGCCGCAAAGCTGCAAATCGCACGCTGGCTCTGTGCAAATGCACAATGCCTGCTCTCCCTGCCATGCGTATGCTGTACCTTCCCCTCTCTGTCAGGATTAACAGATGGCAACTTATCATCTTGATGCGCGGCTGGCGCAGGACATCGTGGCGCGCACCATGAAGATTATTGACAGTAATGTCAACGTGATGGATGCGCGTGGTCGTATTATCGGCAGCGGCGACCGCGAGCGCATTGGCGAATTGCACGAAGGCGCGCTGCTGGTGCTGTCACAGGGACGCATAGTAGATATTGACGAGGCGGTGGCAAAGCATCTGCACGGGGTAAGGCCTGGCATTAACCTGCCGCTGCGGATAGACGGCAATATCGTTGGCGTTATTGGCCTCACTGGCGATCCGCTGGCGCTGCGACACTACGGTGAGCTGGTATGCATGACCGCTGAGATGATGCTGGAGCAGGCGAGGCTGCTGCATATGCTGGCGCAGGATAGCCGCTTGCGTGAGGAACTGGTACTGAACCTGATTCGCAGCGAAACCCTGACGCCACAGCTGACCGAATGGGCGCAGCGGCTGGGTATCGATCTTAACCAGCCGCGCGTGGTGGCCGTGGTAGAGGTCGACAGCGGGCAGCTGGGCGTGGACAGTGCGATGTCAGAACTGCAGCAGCTGCAAACCCTGCTGACAACGCCGGAGCGCGACAACCTGATTGCTATTGTGTCGCTGACGGAAATGGTGGTGCTGAAGCCTGCGCTTAATGCACACGGACGCTACGATCAGGACGATCACCGTAAACGGGTTGAACAGCTGTTGCAGCGCATGAAAGAGAGTGGTCAGGTGAGAATGCGCATCGCGCTTGGCAACTATTTTTCCGGGCCAGGGAGCATTGCCCGATCCTACCGTACCGCGCGCACCACCATGATGGTCGGCAAACAGCGGATGCCGGAACTGCGCAGCTATTTTTATCAGAATTTGGTTCTGCCTGTACTGCTCGACAGCCTGCGCGGCGGCTGGCAGGCCAATGAGCTGGCGCGCCCGCTGGCGAAGCTGAAAAGTATGGATAATAACGGGCTGCTGCGGCGCACCCTGATCGCCTGGTTTACCCATAACGTACAGCCAGGCGCTACGGCACGCGCACTCTTTATCCACCGTAACACGCTGGAATATCGGCTTAACCGAATATCAGAGCTGACCGGGCTTAACCTCAGCCAGTTTGACGATCGGCTGCTGCTCTATGTGGCGCTGCAGCTGGATGAGCAGAGCTGAAAGAGTAAAAAGGCCAGCAATAAGCTGGCCTTTTATCAATGAGCCTGAAGGCGGGTGCAGCCAACAGCCGGTGCGTTAGCGGTTGTTGCGTGTCAGCTTGTCCAGATCGCTTTCAATTTCAGCAATCTTATTGGTCACCACGCTTTCAAGATGACGCAGATCCGCCAGGATCTTGCGTTTCAGATCCACTTCCACCTGATCGCGCTGGCAAATTTGATCGAGCTCATCAATCACGTAGCGCAGGTTCGGGCTGATCTCCTGCACTTCTTTGTAGCCCTGATTGATGTTATCCGCTACGACCGTTTTACGCTGGCGCGGATATTTAAATTTAACGCTTTTGGCGAAAAATTCGCCTTTGTCTTTACGGAAGTAAATTTTCAGGATGTCGTTGTTAGCTTCCTGACGCAGGCTGTAGCGATCGATATCGTCCGGATTATTAATGCCTAAGCTTTTCAGATTGTCATACATAGCGATTTTCCACCAAAGAGTAAGAGGCGCGCATCTGTGTTCATGGCACAAAAATAACTGTAGACAAAAACGGGTGAACACTGCGCGACGGGAGATAACTGGCGCGGATTATGACCTGGGTAAAAAGTAAACGCACCTGTTAATTCGTCCTGCGAATCAGGTAACAGAGAGAAAGAGTGTAAAGAAAAGATGACGGGCCGGAAAGGCCCGTCGGGAAGGTTTAGTCGATGGTGCGCAGCAGTTCGTTGATGCCAACTTTGCTGCGCGTTTTTGCGTCAACTTTCTTCACGATCACCGCACAGTAGAGGCTGTAGCGACCATCTTTTGACGGCAGGTTGCCGGAAACCACCACAGAGCCCGCCGGTACACGACCGTAATGTACTTCGCCCGTTTCGCGGTCATAAATTTTGGTGCTCTGGCCAATATAAACGCCCATTGAAATCACCGCGCCTTCTTCAACGATGACGCCTTCAACGATTTCAGAGCGTGCGCCGATAAAGCAGTTGTCTTCGATGATAGTCGGATTCGCCTGCAGCGGCTCCAGTACGCCACCGATACCTACGCCACCAGAGAGATGCACGTTTTTACCAATCTGCGCGCAGGAGCCTACGGTCGCCCAGGTATCAACCATGCTGCCTTCGTCCACGTAAGCACCGATGTTAACGTAGGAGGGCATCAGTACGGTGTTGCGCGCGATATAAGCACCCTGGCGCACTGCCGCCGGCGGCACGACGCGGAAACCCGCTGCCTTAAAGCGTGCTTCATCCCAGCCAGCAAACTTCATCGGTACCTTGTCATAAAAACGGGTTTCAGCGCCGTCCATGACCTGGTTGTCATTGATGCGGAAGGAGAGCAGAACGGCTTTCTTCAGCCACTGATGCGTTACCCACTGACCGTCGATCTTTTCCGACACGCGCAGCGCACCGCTATCCAGCTGCGAGATAACCTCGTTGATCGCTTCACGGGTTACGGTGTCAACACTGGCCGGAGTAATGTCGGCGCGACGTTCGAAGGCCGCTTCAATAACGCTCTGTAACTGTTGCATAGTTTTTTCCTGATCTGTCTGGTGCGTCGGACCACGTCCCGACGCAAAATAAATAGGTAAATCGATTGCGGTCACACTTTATCGTTTGGATTAAGGGCCTCTGTCAACCGTTGTTGCAATGCTTTGCGCATTTCCCCATCAAGGGCGCGCCGCTCATGGTTAGCGAGGATAAACAGATCCTCGACGCGTTCACCGATGGTGCTGATGCGCGCACCGTGTAGCGACACGCCCATATCCGCGAAAACTTCGCCCACGCGAGCCAGCAGACCCGGCTGATCGAGCGCTACCAGCTCCAGATAGCTACGGCGATCGGTGTGGGTAGGTAAGAAATTGACCTCGGTGTCGACGCTGAAGTGACGCAGTTTGGCCGACGGCCGACGCGTGCGCGGCGGATTCCAGCTGGTCTGGGCAATCGCCTGTTCCAGCGCCTGACGGATCATCGCATGGCGGTCAGGGGCCAGCGGGCTGCCGTCCGGCTCCAGCACGATAAAGGTATCCATCGCCATGCCGTCACGGCTGGTAAAAATCTGGGCGTCATGCACGCTAAGATTGCGCCGATCCAGCTCGCCAGCCACCGTAGCAAACAGATAGGGGCGATCCGGGCTCCAGATAAAAATCTCGGTTCCCCCACGCGTTGCCTGCGGGCTGACCAGTACCAGCGGCTTTTTCAGGTCATGCTCCATCAGGTGGCGTGCGTGCCATGCAAGCTGGTTAGGCGTATGGCGCAGGAAATAGTCCGCGCGACAGCGGTTCCAGATCTGGTGTAGCCGCTCCTCGTCAATATTGTCCATGCGCAGCAGCGCCAGCGCCTGCAGACGGTGATGGCGGACGCGCTCACGCAGATCCGGGCTATTCTCCATACCGCGACGCAGCTGTTTCTCGGTGGCAAAAAAGAGCTCGCGCAGCAGGCTCTGCTTCCAGCTGTTCCACAGGGTTTCGTTAGTGGCACAGATATCCGCCACGGTCAGGCAGACCAGATAGCGCAGCCGGTTTTCATTCTGCATCACCTCAGCGAACTGCTGAATCACGGTCGGATCCTGAATATCCCGGCGCTGTGCGGTAACCGACATCAGCAGGTGATGGCGCACCAGCCAGGCAACCAGCTGTGTCTCGCGCGAGTTCAGACCGTGCAGCTCGGCAAATTCCAGCGCATCCTGCGCGCCGAGGATAGAGTGGTCGCCGTTGCGCCCTTTGGCGATGTCATGCAGCAGCGCAGCCATCAGCAGCAGCTCTTGCTGTGGCAGGCGCGGCCAGAGTTCGACGCAGAGCGGATGCATCGGGCGCGTCGCCTCATCAGCAAAACTCTCCAGCTTTTGCAGCACGCGGATTGTGTGCTCATCAACGGTATAAGCATGGAACAGGTCGAACTGCATCTGCCCGACAATCTGTCCCCACAGCGGCGTATAGGCCCAGAGCACGCTATGGCGGTGCATCGGCAGCAGCGCGCGTTTTACCGCGCCGGGATGGCGCAGAATCGACATAAAGATCTGGCGGGCTTCCGGGATCTGGCACAGCGGCTGCCTGAGGTGACGACGGGCATAGCGCAGCTGGCGCAGCGTGGTGGAATAGATGCCGCGAATGTTCTCGTTGCGTACCATGACGTAGAACATGCGCAGAATGGCCTGCGGCTCACGCTCGAACAGGGTTTCGTCGCGCAGGTCAATCAGGTTGCCGCGAAGCTGGAAAGTATCATCGAGCGGACGCGGCTTTTCGGTGGTGGAGAGCGCCAGGATCGCTTCGTCGAATAGCTGAAGCAGCATCTGGTTTAGCTCACCGATGCGGCGCGTAACGCGGAAGAAATCCTTCATCATGCGCTCAACCGGTTCGTTGCCTTCACCCTGGTAGTTCAGGCGCTGCGCGACGTTGAGCTGGCGGTCAAACAGCAGCCGATTATCGTAGCGCGTCAGCGTCAGATGCAGAGCAAAGCGGATGCGCCAGAGAAAAGCCTGGCACTCGTTAAGCTCGTTGCGCTCGGCTTCGGTTAAAAAGCCGAATCCTACCATTTCATCCAGCGTCGTCGCACCAAAGTGACGGCGTGCTACCCATTGCAGCGTATGGATGTCGCGCAGGCCGCCAGGGCTACTTTTAATATCTGGTTCAAGGTTGTAGCTGGTGCCGTGATAGCGCTGGTGGCGCGCCTGCTGTTCGTCGATTTTAGCCGCGTAAAACGTCGCCGAGGGCCAGAAGCCGTCGCTAAAGACGTTTTTCTGCATCTCAAGGAACAGCGCCACATCGCCGGTCAGCATGCGCGACTCGATCAGGTTAGTGGCGACGGTCAGGTCGGCTAACCCTTCCAGCAGGCACTCTTCCAGCGTGCGAACGCTGTGCCCCACTTCCAGCTTCAGATCCCACAGCAGCGTCAGCAGTTCGCTGGTTTGCTGTGCGCTGGCATCGTCAAGCGGTTCGCGGCTGAGGATCAGAATATCGACGTCGGAGAGCGGGTGCAGCTCGCCACGGCCATAACCACCGACCGCCACCAGCGCAATAGAGGGCAGGGCGTCGAAGCCGTAAAAGCGCCACAGGCGACGCAGCAGGCGGTCGATAAACAGGGTGCGTGCGTCGATCAGCGCTTCAACTGACTCGCCGGCGTCAAACGCTGTCGACAGAAAGGCGTTGAAGGTTTCCAGCTTCTGCTTCAGAACATCGCGGGTTAACTGCGCATCATCCCAGTGCGCCGGGGAGTCTTTCAGACCGTCAATAACCTCATCCGTCAGGATTGCGCTCATACCGCTTCTCTCTTTTTGAGCCATAAAAAAACCGGCACAGGGCCGGCTTTTTAGTCGTGGAGGGACGATTACCCTTCGTTGACCAGCACCGCGTCGATAGTGTCGTCGCTACGCAGGGTCAGGATTTCACAGCCGTTATCAGTCACCACAATAGTATGCTCGTATTGTGCGGACAAGCTGCGATCTTTGGTTTTTACCGTCCAGCCATCTTTCATGGTGCGGATGCGGTAGTCGCCTGCATTGACCATGGGTTCCACGGTAAAGGTCATGCCCGCCTGCAATACCACGCCGCCGTCATCTGCATCGTAGTGCAACACCTGCGGCTCCTCGTGAAAGCCTTTGCCAATGCCGTGGCCGCAGTACTCGCGCACCACGGAGAAGTCATGCGACTCCACATATTTCTGAATCGCACGGCCCAGCTCGCGCAGGCGAATGCCTGGCTTCACCAGACGCAGCGCCAGGTAGAGGCTCTCCTGGGTGATGTGACACAGGCGCTCGCCCTGAATCGTCGGCTTACCGACGATAAACATCTTCGAAGTATCACCGTGATACTCATCTTTAATCACGGTCACGTCGATGTTGATGATGTCGCCATCCTTCAGCACGCGTTCGTCGCTGGGAATGCCGTGGCAGACCACTTCATTGACTGAGATGCAGACCGATTTCGGGAAGCCGTGGTAGCCGAGACAGGCAGAGATAGCCTGCTGCTTGTTGGTAATGTAATCGTGGCAGAGACGGTCCAGTTCACCCGTCGTCACGCCGGGTCTGACGTGCGGCGCAATCATCTCCAGCACTTCGGCAGCCAGGCGGCCGGCGACGCGCATTTTTTCGATTTCTTCAGGGGTTTTAATTGAAATTGCCATTAAATTAATCCGCAGTTGCCGAAAATTTCAGCAATAATGAACGATGTGCTGTCATGTTAGCACAGCCGAAAACCTGGCAGCCAAACAGTTCAGGCTACACGGTCCGCGACTGAACAAATTGTGGCTTCAGCGGCGTGGTTGTGGTATAAAGCGCGCCGATGATTCTCTGTCAGGCCGTCAGGGTCGACGAGAAACGCGAAAAACTCACTTTGTGTACTAAAACACACATGTATCGACACATGCGCCGGGGTGCCTCGAAAGAGGTCGGTCGCATGGGATACATGGAGGCCCAACCCCAATCTAAATTTAGAGGTAATCATGGCAACTGTTTCCATGCGCGACATGCTCAAGGCTGGTGTTCACTTCGGTCACCAGACCCGTTACTGGAACCCGAAAATGAAGCCGTTCATCTTCGGTGCGCGTAACAAAGTTCACATCATCAACCTTGAGCAGACTGTACCGATGTTCAACAACGCTCTGGCTGAGCTGAACAAAATCTCTGCCCGTAAAGGCAAGATCCTGTTCGTTGGTACCAAGCGCGCTGCAAGCGAAGCGGTAAAAGAGTCTGCACTGAGCTGCGACCAGTTCTTCGTAAACCACCGCTGGCTGGGTGGTATGCTGACCAACTGGAAAACCGTTCGTCAGTCTATCAAACGTCTGAAAGATCTTGAGACTCAGTCTCAGGACGGCACCTTCGACAAACTGACCAAGAAAGAAGCGCTGATGCGCGGTCGCGAACTGGCCAAGCTGGAAAACAGCCTGGGCGGTATCAAAGACATGGGCGGTCTGCCGGATGCGCTGTTCGTTATCGATGCCGATCACGAGCACATCGCTATCAAAGAAGCAAACAACCTGGGTATCCCGGTATTTGCTATTGTTGATACCAACTCTGATCCAGACGGCGTTGACTTCGTTATCCCGGGTAACGACGATGCAATCCGTGCTGTAAGCCTGTACCTGACTGCCGTTGCCACTACCGTGCGCGAAGGCCGTTCACAGGACCTGGCTGAGCAGGCTGAAGAAGCGTCTTTAGAAAACGCTTAATAAGGTTCGCTCTGATAAAGAGCCCTTAGACATCAGATGTAATCTGTTAAGGGGCCAGTCATGGCCCCTTTATTTTATCTCCGTCTGTCACGCCTCCTTACCAGGCGGGCGGGACAGAGTAATTTTCCGCAACAGGTGCCCTGGTGCGCAAGCACAGGGGTACGAACCGAGGATTCTGGAATGGCTGAAATTACCGCTGCACTGGTAAAAGAACTGCGCGAGCGTACTGGCGCGGGCATGATGGACTGCAAAAAAGCGCTGACTGAAGCGAACGGCGACATCGAGCTGGCGATTGAAAACATGCGTAAGTCCGGCGCGATCAAAGCGGCGAAAAAAGCAGGCAACGTGGCTGCTGACGGCGTGATCAAAACCAAAATCGACGGCAACTACGGCGTGATCCTGGAAGTTAACTGCCAGACCGACTTCGTTGCGAAAGATGGTGGTTTCCAGGCATTCGCTGACAAAGTGCTGGAAACAGCGACTGCTGAGCGCATCACTGACGTTGAAGTTCTGAAAGCGAAATTCGAAGAAGAGCGCGTTGCGCTGGTCGCGAAAATCGGTGAGAACATCAACATCCGCCGTATCTCTGTGCTGGAAGGCGAGCAGCTGGGTTCATACCTGCACGGCGCGCGCATCGGCGTACTGATCTCTGCAAAAGGCGCTAACGAAGAGCTGATCAAGCAGATCGCTATGCACGTTGCTGCCAGCAAGCCAGAGTTCGTTAAGCCAGAAGACGTTTCTGCTGAAGTGGTTGAGAAAGAGTACCAGGTTCAGCTGGACATCGCGATGCAGTCTGGCAAGCCGAAAGAGATCGCTGAGAAGATGGTTGAAGGCCGCATGAAGAAATTCACCGGCGAAGTCTCTCTGACCGGTCAGGCTTTCGTTATCGATCCGAGCAAAACCGTTGGCCAGGCTCTGAAAGAGCAGGGTGCTGACGTTGTTAACTTCATCCGCTTCGAAGTGGGCGAAGGCATCGAGAAAGTTGAAAGCGACTTTGCTGCTGAAGTAGCAGCGATGTCCAAACAGTCTTAATGCTGTAAAAAGAACCGCCAGCAGGCGGTTCTTTTTTGTCTGCTGCACAAAGCAGATGCTTTTCAGTCTCATCCCAATAGTAATTTGCTCTGGCTAAGCGGATGATCGATCAGATTTAATTTCTCCTTTTCAACTCTTCCAGGAAGAACCGACCATGGCGACCAACGCAAAACCTGTATATCAACGTATCCTGCTGAAACTGAGTGGCGAAGCACTGCAAGGTGCCGAAGGTTTTGGTATCGACGCGAGCGTGCTTGACCGCATGGCGCAAGAGGTGAAAGAACTGGTCGAGCTGGGCATTCAGGTCGGCGTGGTGATTGGCGGCGGCAACCTGTTCCGTGGCGCAGGGCTGGCACAGGCGGGCATGAACCGCGTGGTCGGCGATCACATGGGCATGCTGGCTACCGTGATGAACGGTCTGGCCATGCGAGATGCGCTGCACCGTGCGTACGTTAACGCGCGTCTGATGTCAGCTATCCCGCTTAACGGCGTGTGCGACAACTATAGCTGGGCCGAAGCAATCAGCCTGCTGCGTAATAACCGCGTGGTGATTTTCTCTGCCGGTACGGGCAACCCGTTCTTTACGACGGACTCGGCAGCTTGCCTGCGCGGCATCGAAATCGAGGCTGACGTGGTGCTGAAAGCGACCAAAGTCGATGGTGTTTACTCTGCCGATCCGGTGAAGAACCCGGATGCGACCCTGTACGATCAGCTCTCCTACGCCGAAGTGCTGGAAAAAGAGCTGAAGGTAATGGATCTGGCAGCCTTTACTCTGGCGCGTGACCACCAGCTGCCGATCCGCGTTTTTAACATGAACAAACCTGGCGCACTGCGTCGCGTTGTGATGGGTGAAAAAGAAGGCACCCTGATTACGCATTAATACCCGACGCAGGATAAAATAAGGTATATTCTGTCGGCGCGGTGAACGCCACCGCGCACCATCAGGATGATCGCTCAACAGCGATACCGCTTCCGGCATCGCCGGAATGGCCAGGTCAAACCGAATCCAAGGGTTTCAACGTGATTAACGACATCAAAAAAGATGCTGAAACGCGCATGGACAAATGCGTCGAAGCGTTCAAAAACACTATCAGCAAAGTGCGCACCGGTCGTGCTTCTCCTTCTCTGCTCGACGGTATCGTAGTCGAATACTACGGCACGCCGACGCCGCTGCGTCAGCTGGCTTCCGTCACCGTAGAAGATTCCCGCACGCTGAAAATCAACGTGTTCGACCGCTCAATGGGTCCGGCAGTGGAAAAAGCCATTATGGCTTCTGACCTCGGCCTGAATCCGAACTCAGCCGGCAGCGACATCCGTGTTCCGCTGCCTGCGCTGACCGAAGAGCGTCGTAAAGATCTGATCAAAATCGTGCGCGGCGAAGCCGAGCAGGGTCGCGTATCCGTGCGTAACGTGCGTCGCGACGCCAACGACAAGATCAAAGCCTTGCTGAAAGACAAAGAGATCAGCGAAGACGACGAACGTCGTACGCAGGACGAGATCCAGAAAATGACTGACGCACGCATCAAGAACGTCGATGCGGCGCTGGCTGAAAAAGAGAAGGAGCTGATGGAGTTCTGATTCCGTCAGCTTCGTCTATATCCGGTATTACCGGGTATAAAACGCCGTTCAGAGCACTATTCATTGCGAATGCGCTCTGGCGGCGTTTTACATTGTGTCTTCCGCATAAGCAGACAGGTTTAACGTCTTCACAGGGACAGCTAAATGAAGCGATTAACGTTGCTGGGATCTACCGGTTCAATTGGCACCAGTACGCTGGCCGTGGTTCGTGCCAATCCTGAGCTTTACCAAATTACCGCGCTGGTCGCCGGTCAGAACGTCAATCTGATGGCAGAACAGTGCCTGGCTTTCCAGCCGCGCTATGCTGCGATGGCGGATGAGGCGTCTGCACAGGCGCTGCGTGAACGACTGAAAGCACTCAACGTGTCAACCGAAGTGCTCTCCGGCGTTCAGGCCGCGTGCGAGCTGGCTGCGCTGGACGAGGTTGACCAGGTGATGGCCGCGATTGTTGGTGCATCGGGCCTGTTGCCTACGCTGGCCGCCATCCGCGCCGGAAAAAGCGTGCTGCTCGCCAACAAAGAGTCACTTGTCACCTGCGGCCGTTTGTTTATGGAGGCTGTGCGTCATCATCAGGCGCAACTGCTGCCCGTCGACAGCGAGCATAACGCGATTTTTCAGAGTTTGCCCGCTTCCATCCAGCATCAGTTAGGATACGCTGACCTTCGAGAAAATGGCATTGAGTCCATTATCCTTACGGGATCGGGTGGCCCTTTTCGTGACACGCCGCTGGCCGATTTGGCGAATATGTCGCCAGAACAAGCCTGTGCGCATCCGAACTGGTCGATGGGACGTAAAATTTCTGTCGATTCCGCCACCATGATGAATAAAGGTCTCGAATACATTGAAGCCCGCTGGTTGTTTAATGCCAGCGCTGCGCAAATGGAGGTGATCCTGCATCCGCAGTCGATGATCCACTCCATGGTGCGCTACTGCGACGGCAGCGTGCTGGCTCAGCTGGGTTCGCCAGATATGCGGACGCCGATTGCGCACTGCATGGCATGGCCCGCGCGTATCTCCGCAGGCGTTACGCCGCTGGATTTTACGCGTATGTCAGCGCTGACGTTCGCAGAACCTGACTTCACGCGCTATCCCTGCCTGAAGCTGGCGATAGAGGCCTGTGAAGCAGGGCAGGCGGCGACCACTACGCTCAACGCGGCCAACGAAGTCGCGGTAGCAGCCTTTCTGGATAACCAGATCCGCTTTACCGACATCGCCGCGCTGAATAGCGCGGTGCTGGCGGCACAGGCGTTTTCGGAGCCAGATACCGTGGAGGCGGTGCTGGAGATCGACCGCGCTGCCCGCACCATAGCCACTGATATGCTGCCGCGTTTCGCGACCTCGCGTTAACGCGTGCCGCTATTTGTTCGCCTGTGGCGATAATGGTATAGTCGCTCGCTCGCGTTTTTAGGTACGGCATCCTGATGATGCGTGTTGCTCCTTTTGAGCACAACAGTACCGGGCGCAATGTATTCAGAAACCACAGCATTTCTGACAACAGGAATTAATTACGCGTTATGTCGTCCAACAATCACAACAACACCGATGACCAGCAGGGAACAGGCCCACGTCACGTCGCTATTATTATGGATGGCAATGGCCGTTGGGCTAAAAATCAGGGAAAACTGCGTATTTCTGGCCATAAAGCGGGCGTGAAAGCGGTGCGCCGCTCCGTCAGCTTTGCCGTCAGCAATAATCTTGACGCGCTGACGCTCTATGCTTTCAGCAGTGAAAACTGGAGCCGTCCGGCACAGGAAGTTACGGCGTTAATGGAGCTGTTTGTCTGGGCGCTCGACAGCGAAGTAAAGAGCCTGCACAAACACAATGTGCGCCTGCGTATTATTGGCGACACAAGCCGTTTCAGTAACCGTATTCAGGAGCGTATTCGTCGCGCCGAGGAACTGACTCAGCAAAATAGTGGACTGACTCTCAATATTGCCGCGAACTATGGCGGACGTTGGGATATTATCCAGGGGGTTAAAAAACTCGCGGAACAGGTTCAGGAAGGCTTACTGCGTCCTGACCAGATCACCGAGGAGAACCTGTCTGCCCATCTGTGCATGCAGGAGCTGGCTCCAGTGGATTTAGTGATAAGGACCGGGGGAGAGCATCGGATTAGCAACTTCCTGCTGTGGCAAATCGCCTATGCTGAGTTTTATTTTACCGATGTTCTCTGGCCTGATTTTGATGAACACGTTTTTGAAGGTGCACTGAATGCATTCTCTCTGCGCGAGCGTCGCTTTGGCGGCGCTGCACCAGGCGGCACCTGAGCAAACAGGGGGTAACCTTTGCTGAAGTCTCGTCTGATTACCGCGCTTATTCTCATTCCGCTGGTGATTGCTGCGCTTTTCTGGTTACCGCCCGTTGGTTTTGCGATTACGACCATCATCATCTGCATGCTGGCTGCCTGGGAATGGGGCCAGCTTGCGGGTATGGCGTCGCGCCAACAGCGTATCTGGCTCTCTGTACTGTGTGGGCTGCTGCTGGCAGCGATGTTATTTACTCTTCCTCCCTATCAGCGTGACGTGCATCTGCCGCAAGTCGCGACGTCGCTCTGGGCGTCACTTGTCTGGTGGATAGCGGCGCTGCTACTGGTACTCACCTATCCGGCCTCAGCCTCGCTGTGGCGCAATTCGCGTCCTTTGCGTCTGCTGTTTGGCATTCTTACGCTTATCCCGTTCTTCTGGGGCATGATGGCGCTGCGTCAGTATCACTACGACAGCGATCACTATGCCGGCTCCTGGTGGCTGCTGTTTGTGATGTTCCTGGTATGGGGCGCAGATTCAGGGGCCTATATGTTTGGCAAACTGTTCGGCAAGCACAAGCTGGCACCGAGAGTTTCGCCTGGCAAAACCTGGGAAGGTTTTCTGGGGGGACTGGTCTCCTCCGCACTGCTTGCGTGGCTGTTTGCCAGCTTTGCGCCGCTGAGTGTTTCCGCCGGTACGCTAATCGTCTGTGCCGTGCTGGCGACCCTTGCTTCCGTGCTGGGTGACCTGACGGAAAGCATGTTCAAACGCGAGGCAGGCATCAAAGACAGCGGTAACCTGATCCCCGGTCACGGCGGTATTCTCGACCGCATCGATAGCCTGACGGCGGCGGTGCCCGTTTTCGCCTGCTTGCTGCTGCTGGTGTTCCGCACTCTCTGAGGACAGGCGTAGATGTTGAGTATACTGTGGAGTTTTGTCGCCTTTATCATCGCCCTCGGCGTGCTCATTACCGTGCACGAGTTCGGCCATTTTTGGGTTGCCCGCCGCTGCGGGGTGCGTGTCGAACGCTTCTCGATTGGATTCGGTAAAGCACTCTGGCAGCGCCGTGACCGTCAGGGCACCGAATATGTTATCGCGCTGATCCCGCTTGGCGGCTACGTTAAAATGCTCGACGAGCGGGTTGAGAGCGTGCCCGCTGAGCTGCGCCATCAGGCTTTCAATAACAAGGCTATCTGGCAGCGTGCCTCGATTATTGCCGCTGGCCCTGTCGCCAATTTCCTTTTCGCCATCTTCGCCTATTGGGTTGTGTTTATGCACGGCGTGCCGGGCGTGCGTCCAGTGGTTGGCGAAATAGTGAACGGTTCGGTGGCGGCAGAAGCGCAAATTGCCAGCGGCATGGAACTTAAAGCGGTAGATGGCATCGAAACGCCTGACTGGGATGCTGTGCGTATGGCACTGATCGGCAAAATTGGCGACGCACGTACGGTGCTGACTGTTTCTCGCTTCGGCGAAGAGGCGACACAGCAGAAAGCGGTTGACCTGCGTAACTGGCAATTTGAGCCAGACAAAGAAGATCCTGTGGTGGCGCTGGGTATTCGCCCACGCGGACCGCAAATTGAAACCACGCTGGCAGAGGTTCAGGCAAACTCTCCGGCGAGCGTCGCCGGTTTGCAAGCGGGCGACAGGATCGTTAAAGTCGATGGTCAGCCGTTAACACAATGGCAGGCTTTTGTTGCGCAGGTACGGGATAACCCCGGTAAAAATCTGCTCCTGGAGGTTGAGCGCGGCGGGGAGTCACTCCAGCTGAATTTAACGCCAGAAGCCAGGCCTGGCACAAAGGCGGAAGGGTTCGCCGGGGTTATCCCGCGCGTTATTCCGCTGCCAGAGGCCTATAAAACGGTAAGGCAGTATGGTGCGTTTGACGCGATCGGTGAGGCCAGCGCAAAAACCTGGCAGCTGATGAAGCTGACGGTCTCTATGCTGGGTAAGTTGATTACCGGGGATGTGAAGCTGAATAACCTGAGCGGGCCAATTTCGATTGCGCAGGGTGCGGGGTTATCGGCGGAGTACGGGATGATTTACTATCTGATGTTTCTGGCGTTGATTAGCGTCAATCTCGGAATCATCAACCTCTTCCCACTGCCGGTGTTAGATGGTGGGCATCTGCTCTTCCTGGCGATCGAAAAGATCAAGGGGGGACCGGTGTCCGAGCGAGTTCAGGACTTTAGTTATCGCATTGGCTCAATCCTGCTGGTGTTGTTAATGGGGCTTGCACTTTTCAATGATTTCTCTCGTCTGTAATCGCTGAAACGCAGACAGACGCGGGATGTGTTAGGAAAACGCATAATAACGATGGCGATGAAAAAGTTGCTCATAGCGTCGCTGCTGTTTAGCAGCGCCACCGTTTACGGTGCAGACGATTTCGTGGTGAAGGATATTCATTTCGAAGGGCTGCAGCGAGTCGCCGTCGGCGCGGCTCTGCTGAGCATGCCGGTACGAGTGGGTGATACGGTGAATGACGAAGATGTCAAAAACACCATTCGCTCGCTGTTCGCCACCGGCAACTTTGAGGATGTTCAGGTCCTGCGCGACGGAACCACGCTGATTGTTCAGGTAAAAGAACGTCCTACCATTGCCAGCATTACTTTTAGCGGCAACAAAGCGGTGAAAGAGGATCAGCTTAAGCAGAACCTTGAGGCCTCTGGCGTGCGCGTCGGTGAAGCGCTGGACCGCACCACCCTCTCTTCAATCGAGAAAGGGTTGGAGGATTTCTACTATAGCGTGGGCAAATACACCGCCAACGTGAAGGCGGTCGTCACCCCGCTGCCGCGTAACCGCGTCGATCTGAAGCTGGTCTTCACCGAAGGCGTCTCCGCTAAAATTCAGCAGATCAATATCGTCGGTAACAAAGCGTTTAGCTCTGATGAACTGATCTCCCGCTTCCAGCTGCGTGATGAAGTGCCGTGGTGGAACGTGGTGGGCGATCGCAAATATCAGAAGCAGAAACTGGCAGGCGATCTTGAAACGCTGCGTAGCTTTTACCTCGATCGTGGTTATGCACGCTTCAATATTGATTCGACCCAGGTCAGCCTGACGCCGGATAAAAAGGGCATTTACATCACCGTTAACATCACCGAAGGCGACCAGTACAAAATCGCAGGGGTGATCGTCAACGGCAGCATGGCGGGCCATTCGGCAGAAATCGAACATCTGACGCAGATTCCAGCGGGTGAGCTGTATAACGGCACGAAAGTGACCCAGATGGAAGATGACATCAAGAAGCTGCTGGGCCGCTATGGCTACGCCTACCCGCGCGTGATGACCCAGCCGGAGATCAACGACGCCGATAAAACGGTGAAGCTGCATATCAGCGTTGATGCCGGCAATCGCTACTATGTGCGTAAAGTTCGTTTCGAAGGCAATGACACCTCAAAAGATTCCGTCCTGCGTCGCGAAATGCGTCAGATGGAAGGCGCATGGCTGGGTAGCGATCTGGTCGAGCAGGGTAAAGAGCGCCTGAACCGTACCGGCTACTTCGAAACCGTGGATGTTGATACCCAGCGCGTGCCGGGTTCGCCAGACCAGGTTGACGTGGTTTATAAGGTCAAGGAGCGCAACACCGGTACCTTTAACTTTGGTGTCGGCTACGGCACGGAAAGTGGCGTCAGCTTCCAGGTTGGCGTAACTCAGGATAACTGGCTGGGCACCGGTAATACGGTCAGCATCAGCGGTACCAAGAACGACTACCAGACCTACGCAGAATTCTCTCTGACCGATCCGTACTTTACGGTAGACGGCGTGAGTCTTGGTGGTCGCGTCTTCTATAACGACTTTAAGGCGGATGATGCCGATCTGTCTGACTATACCAATAAGAGTTACGGTGTAGACGGCACGCTGGGCTTCCCGGTCAACGAAAACAACACGCTGCGTGTGGGTCTGGGCTACGTGCACAACGACCTGTCCAACATGCGGCCGCAGATTGCCATGTGGCGCTATCTGGATTCCGTTGGCAAGCCGCAGGAGCTGAATGACAAAGGCGATTTCTCTGCGGACGATTTCACCTTTAACTACGGCTGGACTTATAACACGCTGGATCGCGGCTTCTTCCCGACCGCGGGTAACCGAACTAACCTGAATGGTAAAGTCACCATTCCGGGCTCGGACAACAGCTTCTACAAAGCGACGCTGGATACGCAGCAGTACCTGCCGCTTAACCGCGATCGCACATGGGTACTGTTGGGCCGCGGTCGTCTGGGCTACGGTGACGGTCTGGGCGGTAAAGAGATGCCATTCTACGAGAACTTTTATGCGGGCGGCTCCAGCACGGTTCGTGGTTTCCGCTCAAATACGATTGGTCCAAAAGCGGCCTACCTGAACGATGGCTCGTCGAACTGTAGGCTGGCCGATCCGGATGGCGTTTGTAAGTCGAGCGATGCGGTGGGCGGTAACGCCATGGCCGTGGCCAGCCTGGAGCTGATTACGCCGACACCGTTCTTGAGCGAGAAATATGCTAACTCGGTACGGACGTCGCTGTTCGTGGATGCGGGTACCGTGTGGGATACCAAGTGGCAAAATACGGATGAAACCCGTGCCGCTGGCATTCCGGACTACAGCGATCCAAATAATATCCGCGTTTCGAGCGGTATCGCGCTGCAGTGGATGTCTCCGCTGGGACCCCTGGTCTTCTCCTATGCGCAGCCGGTCAAGAAAGTGGAAGGGGATAAGTCAGAACAGTTCCAGTTTAACATTGGTAAAACCTGGTAAGGTTCTGGGCAAGGAAGCGTAAGCAGAAGTCTTGCACCGAGCCGCAAGCGTCTATGCGACTCGGTGCAAACACTGTGTCACTGACACAAACGTTGATGGTAAGGAGTTTATAGTGAAAAAGTTGTTGTGTGCCGCAGGACTGGGTCTTGCTTTAGCTGTTTCCGCAGGCGTTCAGGCTGCTGACAAAATTGCAGTGGTAAACGTGTCCAGCATTTTCCAACAGTTACCGCAACGTGCGACTGTTGCCAAGCAGCTGGAAAACGAGTTCAAAGGCCGCGCAACCGAGCTGCAAAGCCAGGAACGCGATCTGCAAACGAAAATGCAGCGTCTGCAGCGCGACGGTTCAACCATGAAGGCCAGCGAGCGCAGCCGCATGGAAAAAGACGTAATGTCTCAGCGTGAAGCTTTCTCTTCTAAAGCTCAGGCTTTCGAGCAGGACAATCGCCGTCGTCAGATGGAAGAACGTAACAAGCTGCTGAGCCGTATTCAGGACGCCGTGAAGAAAGTGGCCAGCGATGAAGGTTATGACGTGGTAATCGACGCTAACGCTGTGGCTTACGCGGCAAACGCGAAAGACATTACTGCTGACGTGCTGAAACAGGTTAAATAATCGATGTCATCAATTCGACTGGCTGATTTAGCCCAGCAGTTGGATGCAGAATTGCACGGAGATGGCGATATCGCCATCTCCGGCATTGCTTCTATGCAATCCGCCCAATCCGGCCAAATCACATTTCTTAGCAACAGCCGCTACCGCGAGCAGCTCGCCCAGTGTCAGGCATCGGCCGTGGTGCTGACGGAAGCGGATCTGGAGTGGTGTCACTCGGCCGCGCTGGTTGTGAAAAATCCTTATCTGACCTATGCACGCATGGCTCAGCTACTGGATACCACGCCCCAGCCTGCACAAAACATTGCGCCCGGCGCGGTGATCGATCCCAGCGCCAGACTGGGGCAAAACGTCTCAGTAGGTGCCAACGCGGTGATTGAATCAGACGTGGTGCTGGGCGATAACGTGGTAATTGGCGCAGGCTGCTTCATTGGCAAAAAGACCCGCATCGGCAACAATAGCCGTCTGTGGGCCAACGTCACCATCTATCATGAAATCGTTATTGGTCAGGATTGTCTGATTCAGTCCGGCACCGTTATCGGTGCAGACGGTTTTGGTTACGCCAACGATCGCGGCAACTGGGTGAAAATCCCCCAACTTGGCGCTGTTATTATCGGCGATCGGGTAGAAATTGGTGCCTGTACCACCATCGATCGTGGTGCGCTGGATAACACTCTGATCGGCAATGGTGTTATCATAGACAACCAGTGTCAGATCGCACACAACGTGGTTATTGGCGACAATACCGCGGTTGCGGGTGGTGTGATCATGGCGGGTAGTTTGAAAATTGGACGTTACTGTATGATTGGCGGAGCCAGCGTCATTAACGGCCATATGGAAATCTGTGACAAAGTGACCGTTACCGGTATGGGCATGGTTATGCGTCCTATCACAGAGCCTGGGGTCTATTCGTCGGGCATTCCACTACAACCCAATAAAACCTGGCGCAAAACTGCAGCGCTGGTGATGAACATCGATGACATGAGCAAGCGCTTAAAAGCCATCGAGCGGAAGGTCGGCAAAGACGACTAAACGCCATCCCACATGCGACCGGCTTTCTACATAATACTGCTAAGCAGGAAAGCCAAACGCCATTGAACCGATTTCGGCCTGCGGAAGATCATGTTTGATCTGTGCAGGCCGTGTTATTGATGTCATCAGATTTTTAGGACAGGAAGAGTATTTTGACTACTGAAACTCATACTCTGAAAATTGAAGAAATTTTAGAGCTGCTGCCGCACCGCTATCCGTTTTTGCTGGTTGATCGCGTGCTGGAGTTTGAAGAGCACAAGTATCTGCGCGCGGTTAAGAACGTCTCCGTAAACGAACCGTTTTTCCAGGGACACTTCCCTGGTAAACCGATTTTCCCAGGCGTTCTGATTCTCGAAGCGATGGCGCAGGCCACCGGTATTCTGGCGTTTAAAAGCGTCGGCAAACTGGAGCCGGGCGAACTCTACTATTTCGCCGGCATCGACGAAGCCCGTTTCAAACGTCCGGTTGTACCGGGCGATCAAATGATCATGGAAGTGACATTCGAGAAAACCCGCCGCGGCCTGACGCGTTTTAAAGGCGTTGCAACCGTTGACGGCAAAATTGTCTGTGAAGCGACCATGATGTGTGCCCGTAGCCGGGAGGCATAATCTGTGATTGATCCAACCGCCACCATCCATCCCAGTTCCGTCATCGAAGAAGGGGCCATTATTGGTCCCAACGTTCACATTGGCCCGTTTTGCTTTATTGGTGCTCATGTGGAAATCGGGGAAGGAACCGTTCTGAAATCGCACGTGGTGATTAATGGCCACACGCGTATCGGAAAAGATAACCAGATCTATCAGTTCGCCTCCATTGGCGAAGTGAATCAGGATCTTAAATACGCCGGCGAGCCGACGCGCGTCGAAGTGGGCGATCGCAACCGCATCCGCGAGAGCGTCACCATCCACCGCGGTACCGCGCAGGGCGGCGGCGTGACGACGATTGGTAGCGATAACCTGCTAATGGTCAACGCGCACATTGCACATGACTGTGTCATCGGTAACCGCTGCATTTTTGCGAACAACGCTACGCTGGGCGGCCACGTCACCGTGGACGACTTCGCGATAATCGGCGGCATGACGGCCGTGCATCAGTGGTGCACTATCGGCGCGCATGTGATGGTGGGCGGTTGTTCAGGCGTGGCCCAGGATGTGCCGCCGTACGTTATCGCGCAGGGTAACCACGCGACGCCGTTCGGTATTAACATTGAAGGCCTGAAGCGCCGTGGGTTCAGCAAAGAAGCGCTGCACGCTATTCGTAACGCCTATAAAGTGCTCTATCGCAGCAACAAAACGCTGGAAGAAGCCAAGCCAGAGATTGAAGCACTCGCTAAGCAGCACAGCGAAGTGCAGCCCTTCTATGACTTCTTTGCTCGCTCTACGCGTGGGTTAATTCGTTAATTCATGTCAGTGCGTCCCCTAACGATAGCCCTGGTCGCCGGAGAAACCTCTGGCGATATTCTGGGTGCTGGTCTGATCCGCGCGCTAAAGGCGCGTCATCCCGATGCCCGATTTGTCGGCGTTGCGGGTCCGCGCATGCAGGCTGAAGGCTGCGAAGTCTGGTATGAGATGGAAGAGCTGGCGGTGATGGGCATTGTTGAAGTGCTGGGCCGTCTGCCGCGCCTGATGAAAATAGGCCGCGATCTGACGCAGCGCTTTACCGAGCTGAAGCCCGATGTTTTCGTTGGCATTGACGCGCCTGATTTTAATATCACGCTGGAAGGGCGGCTTAAGCGCAACGGTATTCGCACTATTCATTACGTCAGCCCGTCCGTCTGGGCATGGCGGCAAAAACGCGTATTCAAGATTGGCCGCAACACTGATCTGGTGCTGGCCTTTTTGCCGTTTGAAAAAGCCTTCTACGATCGCTTTAATGTGCCGTGCCGCTTTATTGGGCACACCATGGCCGATGCGATGCCGCTCCAGCCCGACAAGCAGGCTGCGCGCCGTGGGTTGGGCATTGCCGACGAGGCACTCTGCCTGGCGCTGTTGCCCGGCAGCCGCCATGCGGAAGTGGAGATGCTCAGCGCCGACTTTTTGAAGGCGGCACAGTTGCTGCGCGTCCGCTATCCGGCGCTGGAGATTGTGGTGCCGCTGGTTAACGCCAGACGGCGCGCCCAGTTTGAACAGATCAAAGCGGCGGTCGCGCCGGAGCTGCCGATGCATCTGCTGGATGGCAAAGGCCGCGAAGCGATGATAGCGAGCGACGCTGCAATTCTGGCCTCTGGCACCGCCGCGCTGGAGTGTATGCTGGCAAAATGCCCGATGGTAGTGGGTTATCGTATGAAACCGTCCACTTTCTGGCTGGCGAAGCGGCTGGTGAAGACGCCGTATGTATCTCTGCCAAATCTGCTGGCAGGACGCGAGCTGGTAAAAGAGCTGCTGCAGGAAGAGTGCGAACCGCATGCGCTGGCAGCGGCGCTGGAACCGCTGCTGCATGCAGGGCCGGAGCGCGACACGCTGCTGACAACGTTTGCTGAGCTGCACCAGCAGATTCGCTGGAATGCTGACGAACAGGCGGCAGACGCGGTACTGGAGATCGCCAATGGTTGATTTTATTTATCCTGAGGCCCGACTGATTGCGGGCGTTGACGAAGTGGGTCGTGGACCGCTGGTCGGTGCCGTCGTTACGGCGGCAGTCATTCTTGATCCGGCTCAGCCGATCAAAGGCCTGGCCGACTCAAAAAAATTGTCAGAAAAGCGTCGTCTCGCGCTGTTTGATGAAATCAAAGAGAAAGCGCTGGCGTGGAGCCTGGGCCGTGCTGAGCCGGACGAAATTGACCAGCTGAATATTTTGCACGCCACCATGCTGGCCATGCAGCGCGCAGTGGCCGGGCTGCACCTGACGCCCGATTACGTTCTTGTCGACGGCAACCGTTCTCCTGCGCTGCCGATGCCTTCACAGGCTGTGGTGAAAGGCGATAGCCTGGTGGCTGAGATCAGCGCGGCGTCGATTATCGCCAAGGTGACGCGCGATCGTGAAATGGCCGAGCTGGATCGGCTGTTTCCTGAATATGGCTTTGCGCAGCATAAAGGCTATCCAACCGCGCTACATATGGAGAGGCTGACGCAGCACGGTGCCACGCCGTATCACCGCCGTAGCTTCGCGCCGGTGCGCAATGCCCTGATTGATGCTGACGTGCTGGCAAACAGCCAGCCAGCGACGCTGTAATAGCCTGACGCTGTTTTAACCGGAACCGATATGGCTGAACCTCGTTTTATACATCTGCGTGTCCACAGTGACTACTCTATGGTCGATGGCCTGGCAAAAACCGGGCCGCTGGTCAAAAAGGCGGCTGCGCTCGGTATGCCAGCCATCGCGATCACGGACTTCATGAACCTGTGCGGGCTGGTACGTTTTTACGGCAGCGCACATGGCGCAGGGATCAAGCCCATTATCGGCGCGGATTTTAACGTCGCCAATGAACTGATGGGCGATGAGCTGACGCAACTGACGGTGCTGGCGGCCAACAACACCGGTTATCAGAATCTGACGCTGCTGATTTCTCGCGCCTACCAGCGTGGCTACGGCATCGCCGGACCGGTGATCGATCGTGACTGGCTGGCTGAGCTGGGCGAAGGGTTAATCCTGCTCTCCGGCGGGCGCTGTGGCGACGTGGGTCGAAGCCTGCTGCGCGGTAACAGCGCGCTGGTGTCCCAGTGCCTGAGCTTTTATCAGCAACATTTTCCCGATCGCTACTATCTTGAGTTGATGCGTACCGGCCGCGCCGACGAAGAGAGCTACCTGCATGCGGCGGTCGAGCTGGCTATCGCCGAAGGCGTGCCGGTGGTGGCCACTAACGAAGTGTGCTTTCTTAACGAAGACGATTTCGATGCGCATGAAATTCGCGTCGCCATCCATGACGGCTATACGCTTGACGATCCCAAACGTCCACGAAATTACAGCCCTCAGCAATATATGCGCAGCGAAGAGGAGATGTGCGAGCTGTTCTCGGACATCCCGGAAGCGCTGGAAAACAGCGTAGAGATTGCTAAGCGCTGCAACGTGACGGTGCGCCTCGGCGAATACTTCCTGCCGCAGTTCCCGACTGGCGATATGACCACCGAAGATTTTCTGGTGATGAAGTCGCGTGAAGGTCTGGAAGAACGCCTTGAATTCCTGTTCCCCGACGCGGAAGAGCGCGCGCAGAAACGGCCGGAGTATGATGAGCGTCTGGAAGTTGAGCTTAACGTTATCAACCAGATGGGCTTCCCCGGCTACTTCCTGATCGTGATGGAGTTTATTCAGTGGTCTAAGGATAACGGCATTCCGGTCGGGCCGGGGCGCGGATCGGGCGCCGGTTCGCTGGTGGCCTATGCGCTAAAAATTACCGATCTCGATCCGCTGGAGTTCGATCTGCTGTTCGAACGCTTCCTGAACCCGGAACGTGTCTCCATGCCCGACTTCGACGTCGACTTCTGTATGGAGAAGCGCGATCAGGTGATCGATCACGTGGCCGAGATGTATGGTCGAGAAGCGGTATCACAGATCATTACCTTTGGTACTATGGCTGCGAAAGCGGTTATCCGCGACGTGGGCCGCGTGCTGGGCCATCCCTATGGCTTCGTCGATCGCATCTCTAAGCTGATCCCGCCCGATCCCGGCATGACGCTGGAAAAAGCCTTTGCCGTTGAGCCGCAGCTGCCTGAGATGTATGACGCGGATGAAGAGGTCAAGTCGCTTATCGACATGGCGCGCAAGCTGGAAGGCGTAACGCGTAACGCCGGTAAGCACGCCGGTGGCGTGGTGATTGCGCCGACGCAGATTACCGACTTTGCGCCGCTCTACTGCGACGAAAACGGCAACCATCCGGTGACGCAGTTCGACAAGAACGACGTGGAGTACGCCGGGCTGGTGAAGTTTGACTTCCTTGGCCTGCGCACGCTGACCATCATCGACTGGGCGCTGAAGATGATCAATCCGCGCCGTGAGAAGCAGGGCCTGCCGCCGATCGACATTGCCGCCATTCCGCTTGATGATAAAAAAAGCTTCGACATGCTACAGCGTGCGGAAACCACGGCGGTATTCCAGCTTGAATCGCGCGGCATGAAAGATCTGATTAAGCGTCTGAAACCTGACTGCTTTGAAGATATGATCGCACTGGTGGCGCTGTTCCGTCCGGGGCCGCTGCAGTCGGGCATGGTAGACAACTTTATTGACCGCAAGCACGGGCGCGAGGCGATCTCCTATCCCGATATTCAATGGCAGCACGAAAGCCTGAAACCGGTGCTTGAACCGACCTACGGCATCATCCTCTATCAGGAACAGGTGATGCAGATAGCTCAGGTGCTCTCCGGCTATACCCTGGGCGGAGCGGATATGCTGCGTCGCGCCATGGGTAAAAAGAAACCGGAAGAGATGGCCAAGCAGCGTTCGGTGTTTAAAGACGGCGCGGAAAGCATGGGAATCGACGGCGAGCTGTCGATGAAGATCTTCGATCTGGTGGAGAAGTTCGCTGGCTACGGCTTTAACAAGTCTCACTCAGCCGCCTATGCCCTGGTCTCCTACCAGACGCTATGGCTGAAAGCGCACTACCCGGCCGAATTTATGGCGGCCGTCATGACCGCCGATATGGACAACACCGAAAAAGTAGTGGGCCTGGTAGATGAGTGCTGGCGCATGGGGCTGAAAGTCCTGCCACCCGATATCAACTCCGGGCTCTATCAGTTCCACGTCAATGACGACAATGAGATCGTTTATGGCATTGGTGCGATAAAAGGGGTCGGAGAAGGCCCGATCGAGGCGATCCTTGAGGCGCGTAATAAGGATGGCTATTTCCGCGAACTGTTCGATCTCTGCGCGCGTACCGATACCAAAAAGATCAACCGGCGCGTGATGGAAAAACTGATCATGTCCGGCGCTTTCGATCGCCTGGGTCCGCACCGTGCTGCGCTGATGAGCTCGCTCGGCGACGCGCTTAAAGCGGCGGATCAGCACGCGAAGGCGGAAGCCATAGGCCAGGCCGATATGTTTGGTGTACTGGCGGAAGAGCCAGAGCAGGTAGAGAGATCCTATGCCAGCGTAACGCCGTGGCCGGAGCAGGTGCAGCTTGACGGTGAGCGTGAGACGCTCGGCCTCTACCTTACCGGGCATCCCATCAATCAGTATCTGAAAGAAATTGAGCGCTATGTAGGCGGGATGCGTCTGAAAGATATGCATCCTACCGAGCGTGGTAAAATTACCGTTGCCGCGGGTCTGGTGGTAGCGGCGCGCGTGATGGTCACCAAGCGCGGCAACCGAATTGGTATCTGTACTCTGGACGATCGTTCTGGTCGTCTGGAGGTGATGTTGTTTACCGATGCGTTAGATAAATACCAGCAGCTGCTGGAGAAAGACCGTATCCTGATCGTCAGCGGACAGGTCAGCTTTGATGACTTTAGCGGCGGCCTTAAAATGACCGCCCGCGAAGTCATGGACATTGACGAAGCGCGCGAAAAATACGCGCGTGGACTTGCTATCTCGCTGACGGACAGGCAAATTGATGACCAGCTATTAAACCGGCTCCGCCAGTCTCTTGAGCCCCATCGCTCAGGGACGATTCCGGTGAATCTCTACTATCAGAGAGCCGACGCGCGAGCGAAGCTACGCTTTGGTGCAGCGTGGCGAATTTCGCCCAGCGATCGTCTGCTTAACGAGCTGCGCTCGCTGATAGGGTCGGAGCAGGTTGAACTTGAGTTTGACTAAAACAGGAACATTATGAGTCTTAATTACCTGGATTTTGAACAGCCAATCGCGGAACTGGAGGCGAAGATTGATTCGCTGACGTCGATTGGTCGTCAGGATGATAAACATATTAACCTGGACGAAGAAGTACAGCGTCTGCGCGAGAAAAGCGTCGAGCTGACCCGTAAAATCTTCGCCGATTTGGGTGCATGGCAGGTCGCGCAGCTGGCGCGCCATCCGCTGCGTCCTTACACGCTGGATTATGTTCGCAACGCTTTTGACGACTTTGACGAGCTGGCAGGCGATCGCGCCTATGCTGACGACAAGGCGATTGTTGGCGGTATCGCTCGCCTCGACGGACGCCCGGTCATGATCATTGGTCATCAAAAAGGTCGCGAAACGAAAGAAAAAATTCGTCGCAACTTCGGTATGCCAGCACCGGAAGGTTACCGTAAAGCACTGCGTCTGATGGAGATGGCTGAGCGTTTCAAGATGCCGCTGATCACCTTTATCGACACGCCGGGTGCCTATCCGGGCGTCGGCGCAGAAGAGCGCGGTCAGTCGGAAGCGATTGCCCGCAACCTGCGTGAAATGTCTGGTCTTAAAATCCCGGTTATCTGTACCGTGATTGGCGAAGGTGGTTCCGGTGGTGCGCTGGCGATTGGCGTGGGTGACAAAGTCAACATGCTGCAGTACAGCACCTACTCGGTGATCTCGCCGGAAGGTTGCGCCTCGATTCTGTGGAAAAGCGCAGATAAAGCCCCGCTGGCGGCAGAGGCAATGGGCATCACGGCCAACCGTTTGAAAGAGCTGAAGCTGATTGACGCTATCATTGCAGAACCGCTGGGTGGCGCACATCGTCAGCCGGTGGACATGGCGCTGGCGCTGAAAAATCAGCTGCTGGCCGATCTGGCCGAGCTTGATGCGCTGAGCACCGAGGAGCTGCTGGATCGTCGCTATCAGCGCCTGATGAGCTACGGCTACGCGTAATCGCGTGCAGCTCTCAATGAAGCGGACTCCGGTCCGCTTTTTTTACGTTCGCGTTCAGGCTAAGTTACAGAGAAAGGAGCATTCCGACAGCAGTCAGCCGTCATCCTTCGCTATGATTAGCACTGCACATAAAAAGGGAGGTGCGCATTGAATATTCTGGCGATGATGGGCTCACACGGTGTGTTCTACAAAGATGAACCACTGCGCGAACTCGACACAGCGCTGACGCAGCAGGGTTTTCAGCTGATTTACCCCAAAAACATCGACGACCTGCTGAAGCTTATCGAGCACAACCCACGTATCTGCGGCGTGATTTTTGACTGGGACGCGCATAACAGCCCCGAACTCTGCGCCGATATCAATCAGCTCAACGAATATCTGCCGCTCTACGCCTTTATCAACACGCATTCGCAGATGGATGTCAGCATCAATGAGATGCGTATGGCGCTGCACTTCTTTGAGTACGCGCTGAACGCCGCTGAGGATATTGCACTCCATATCCGTCAGTATACGGATGACTACATCGACCACATTACGCCGCCGCTGACCAAAGCCCTGTTTACCTATGTCAAAGAGGGAAAGTACACCTTCTGCACGCCAGGCCATATGGGCGGCACCGCTTTTCAAAAAAGCCCGGTTGGCAGCCTGTTCTACGACTTTTTCGGTGCCAATACGCTAAAGGCAGATATTTCCATCTCGGTCACCGAGCTGGGATCGCTGCTTGATCACACTGGCCCGCATCTGGAGGCGGAAGAGTACGTTGCCCGCACCTTTGGTGCCGAGCAGAGCTACATGGTGACCAACGGCACCTCGACATCAAATAAAATTGTCGGCATGTATGCGGCTCCGACGGGCAGCACGGTGCTGATCGATCGAAATTGCCATAAGTCACTGACGCATTTGCTGATGATGAGCGATATCGTGCCTGTCTGGCTGAAGCCAACGCGTAACGCGCTGGGCATTCTGGGCGGGATACCGAAACAGGAGTTTACCCGCGCCAGTATCGAGCAGAAGGTGGCAGCGATCCCACGCGCCAGCTGGCCGGTGCATGCGGTGATCACCAACTCAACCTATGATGGCCTGCTCTATAACACCCAGTACATCAAAGAGACGCTGGAAGTGCCGTCAATCCACTTCGATTCTGCCTGGGTGCCCTATACCAATTTCCACCCGATCTACGCCGGAAAGAGCGGTATGAGCGGCGACCGCACGCCGGGCAAGATCATCTATGAAACCCAGTCAACGCATAAGCTGCTGGCGGCCTTCTCACAGGCGTCTCTGATCCATATTAAAGGCGACTACGACGAGCACACCTTTAATGAAGCCTATATGATGCACACCACCACCTCGCCCAACTATGCGATAGTGTCATCGATCGAAACGGCAGCGGCGATGCTGCGCGGCAATCCCGGCAAGCGGCTGATTAACCGTTCGGTGGAGCGCGCGCTGCATTTCCGGCGCGAGATCCAGCGGTTGCGTGAAGAGTCAGACAGCTGGTTCTTTGACATCTGGCAGCCGGCACATGTCGATGAGGCGGAATGCTGGCCGATCCAGCCTGGCGAAGAAGAGTGGCACGGCTTTACGCAGGCGGATGCGGATCATATGTATCTCGATCCGATCAAAGTGACTATTCTGACGCCCGGCATGAGCGAGCTGGGAGAGATGGCTGATGAGGGGATCCCGGCTGCGCTGGTGGCGAAGTTTCTCGACGAGCGCGGCATCGTGGTTGAAAAAACCGGGCCTTATAACCTGCTGTTTTTGTTCAGCATCGGCATCGATAAAACGCGCGCCATGAGCGTGCTGCGCGGGCTGACCGAATTCAAGCGCGCCTACGATCTCAACCTGCGGGTAAAAAACATGCTGCCGGATCTCTACGCGGAAGATCCTGACTTCTACCGCAACATGCGTATCCAGACGCTGGCACAGGGGATCCACCAGCTGATCCGTCAGCACGATCTGCCGCGCCTGATGCTGAAAGCTTTTGACGTATTGCCGGAGATGAAGATGACGCCGCACCAGGCGTTTCAGCAGCAGGTGCAGGGTAAGGTGGAAACGGTGGATCTGAAGCAGCTGGTTGGCCGCGTCTCTGCCAATATGATCCTGCCTTATCCTCCGGGCGTGCCGCTGGTGATGCCCGGCGAGATGATCACCGAAGAGAGCCGCGCAGTACTCGATTTCCTGCTGATGCTCTGTACCATCGGACGCCACTATCCTGGTTTTGAAACCGATATTCACGGGGCGACGCTGACGGAAGAGGGCGACTATCGCGTGCGCGTGTTGCAATAGCAGAAAAGGCAGCGGCTTCAGATAATTGCGCATTGCAAGCCGCTGCCGTTCATCTCAGGATAGACAAAACAGTCAGGGAGTGTTCTATGTTGCAGTTATCTTCAGTTCATCATATCGCCATCATCGCCACCGATTATTCACGCAGCAAGGCGTTCTACTGCGATGTGCTCGGCTTCAGCCTGATGGGAGAAGTCTATCGTGAAGCGCGAGACTCCTGGAAGGGCGATCTGGCGCTAAACGGCCAGTATACGATTGAGCTTTTTTCCTTTCCCTCGCCGCCTGCGCGCGTCAGCCATCCTGAAGCCTGCGGTCTGCGCCATCTGGCCTTTACCGTGCCGGATGTTGAAGCGGCGGTGGCTACGCTGGCGGAAAAAGGGGTCATCTGTGAGCCCGTCCGTATTGATGAGCTGACCGGCAAGCAGTGCACCTTTTTTGCCGATCCGGATGGTTTGCCGCTGGAGCTTTATCAGGCGTAAAATAACGCGCGTTAAGGGTCGCATCCGGCGGCCCGAATTGTGGAACGCGTCATGTCTTTCTCTTCTCTTGCCTCGTCGTTGCCCGCCGATGCCGCGCTGGTGGTGGCGTTCAGCGGCGGTCTCGATTCGACCGTGCTGCTGCATCAGGTGGTTTGCTGGCACCAGGCGCATCCGCACTCGCGCCTGCGTGCGCTGCATGTTCATCACGGATTAAGCCCCCATGCCGACAGCTGGGCCACACACTGTGAAGTACAGTGCAAAGCCTGGGACATTCGCTGTGATGTGCTGCGCGTTGAGGTTGACGCGCGTGAGCAGGGGATTGAAGGGGCGGCACGTACGGCGCGCTATCAGGCGCTGATAACGGCAATGCAGCCAGATGAAATGCTGCTGACCGCACAACATCTGGACGATCAGTGTGAAACCCTGCTGCTGGCGCTGAAGCGCGGCAGCGGCCCAGCCGGGCTGGCGGCGATGCCGGTACGACGGGAGCGCGACGGTCGGGTGCTGTTGCGCCCGCTGCTCGATCAGACGCGCCAGCAGCTGGAAGCCTATGCAGAGCAGCATCGGCTGCGCTGGACAGAGGACGAAAGCAATCAGGATACGCGCTACGATCGCAATTTTCTGCGACAGCGTTTACTGCCGGAATTACAGGCGCGCTGGCCCCATTTTGCTGAG
Source organism: Pantoea sp. KPR_PJ (assembly GCF_041386365.1). Lineage (NCBI taxonomy): Bacteria > Pseudomonadati > Pseudomonadota > Gammaproteobacteria > Enterobacterales > Erwiniaceae > Pantoea > Pantoea sp. KPR_PJ. Next base: position 201,037 of record NZ_JABMIK010000009.1, read on the forward strand.
GCATGCGCGCGCAGTGCGGCGCTGTGCGGCGAGCAGGAGCAGTTGCTGGATGAGCTGCTGGCGGAGCAGCTGGCCGGGCTGATACAGCCTGACGGCAGCCTCTGTTTTCCCCCGCTGTTACAGATGAGCGAGGCGCGCGCGGCGGCGCTGCTGCGGCGCTGGATCGCCCGGCAGGGCGCACCCATGCCGTCACGCGCGGTGCTGCTGCGGCTGCGCCAGGACGTAATGCTGAGCCGCGACGATGCGCAACCGCGCTTGCAGTTTGGTCAGGCAGAGGTACGCCGCTATCGCGATCGCCTCTACTGGCTGCCGCGCTGTGCCTCGCTGCGTGACCAGCAGCTGTGCTGGCACAATCGCCGCGAGCCGCTGCGGCTGCCAGCGTCGCTTGGCAGGCTGGTTGCAGACGATCGGCACTCGCGGCTACGCCAGCCTGAAGCGGATGAGCCGATCAGCGTGCGTTTTCATGCGCAGGGCTACTTCCATCTGGTCGGCCGCGCGGGGGGCCGCGAGATGAAAAAACTGTGGCAGGAGCTGGGTATCCCACCGTGGCAGCGTGAGCGTATTCCGCTGATCTATTACAACCAGACGCTTGTCTGTGCGCCCGGCCTTTTTGTTACGCGCCAGGGCGCGGCCGTTGATGACAAGGGCTGGCAGGTGATTTGGCAACCATAATAAGCGTGCTGGAGAGCATAATGAAGAGATTACTGGCCACACTGTTGATGGCGGCAGCGTTACCGGCACTGGCCGAAGGCGATGTGAAGGCAGGCGCGCAGAAGTCGGCGGCCTGTATGGCCTGTCACGGCGCTGAAGGGAAAAGCACCGTGCCACTTTATCCAAACCTGGCAGGGCAAAATGCCGCCTACCTTAACCATGCGCTACAGGCCTATAAAAAAGGTGAGCGCAGCGGAGGGCAGGCGGAGGTGATGAAGGCGTTTGTTGCAGGGCTGGGGGATGGCGATATGGCAGATTTGTCGGCTTACTATGCATCTCTGAAGCCATAAAGCGGGAAGGGGGCGGGAAAATCCCGCCCGTAGCGGCGTCGTTATTCTTCGCTAACGACAACGGTGCCCAGCTCAGGGTGGCTGAAGCTGGCGATGTGATCGAGACGCAGTTCACGCGTTTCACCCGACAGATCGATGGACAGGTATTCCACATTTTTACGTGAAACCATGTCTGTCGCTTTCGCTTTTAACGCCTCTCCATTTTTCAGGGTAAGCTCAAGCGTCCAGTGTCGGGTGCAGGCGAGTTCCAGGTTGTCGTAATCATCGCAGTTGATGGGTCTGTAGGCTTCATTCGTCAACATAGTCGCTCACCAATAAGTTTGCAGCGGCGTACGCTGCCTGTTCCCTGACAGAAGAGTTTAGCGCAGAATTTGCGGCAATATCATCGAGTGCCTTCAAAACGCATCCGATCGCGTCGGGCACATATCCCAGTTCGCCGCTGCCGATTTCGGCATACTTCTGGCGAACCAATTCACAATATTTTTGCACGTTCACCTCCTCAGCAGAGCAAGAATACTCTGGTTGCCTGAGGGACTATATCACAGGCATTTCCAGGATTTCAGCCGGGGTAAAGCAGGATCATCGGGTTGAAAGAGGCTAAAGTGACAGAATTCGCTGGGGAAGCAGCACAATCAGCGAGCACAAACGGTTAAGTTGATGAACAGGTTAAAAGAGCGAGGCAGAGTCAGGTGACAAATGATTAAGGTTTCCAGAACGGTTGAGCTGCCCGACAGCGAGGTAGAACTGAGCGCAATACGCGCCCAGGGAGCAGGCGGTCAGCACGTCAACAAAACCAGTACCGCCATTCATCTGCGTTTCGACGTTGCCGCCTCGTCGCTGCCACCGTTTCACAAACAACGACTGCTGGCGGCGAAGCATCATCTCATTACGCCGGAAGGCATCGTCATTATCAAAGCGCAGACGTATCGCAGCCAGGAGATGAACCGCGAAGCGGCGGTGCAACGGCTGGTGAATCTGATTCAGGAGCTGACGCGGGTGGAAAAGACCCGCCGGGCGACGCGTCCAACGCGCGCGTCGAAAGAGCGTCGGCTGGAAGGAAAGTCGCGGCGGAGCTCGACAAAGTCGCTACGAGGAAAAGTGCTGTAAAAAAACGCCCCCGGTAACGGGGGCGAGAAGGGCATTACTTGTTGAGCGCCTTCAGCAGGAAGTCGACGATTTCGCTCTGCTTGATCATCTCTTTCTCACCGGCGCGGCGCGCTTTGTACTCGATCTCCTGGTTATCCAGGTTGCGATCGCCAATCACGATGGTGTGCGGCACACCAATCAGCTCCATATCGGCAAACATCACGCCCGGACGCTCTTTACGGTCATCAAGGATCACCTCGACGCCTTTCGCACGCAGGGTCTGATAAAGCTCTTCGGCCAGCTCTTTCACGCGGAAAGACTTGTGCATATTCATTGGCAGAATTGCCACTTCAAATGGCGCCAGCGCCGCAGGCCAGATAATACCGCGGTCGTCATGGTTCTGCTCAATCGCTGCGGCTACGACGCGCGTAATGCCGATGCCGTAGCAGCCCATCGTCATCACCTGGTTGCGGCCATCTTCACCCTGAACGGCCGCTTTCATCGCTTCGGAGTATTTGGTGCCGAGCTGGAAAATGTGGCCGACTTCGATGCCGCGTTTGATCAGCAGCGTGCCTTTGCCATCCGGGCTGGGATCGCCTTCAACCACGTTACGGATATCCGCAACGATGGCCTGCGGCAGATCGCGTTCCCAGTTAATGCCGACATAGTGCTTGCCGTCTACGTTAGCACCCGCGCTGAAGTCGCTCATCTTGTCAACGGTGCGATCAACGATAACCGGCATCGTCAGGCCAACCGGACCCAGTGAGCCAGGACCGGCACCGACAGCGGCGCGGATCTCTTCTTCGGTAGCAAAGACCAGCGGAGACGCCACGATATCCAGTTTCTCCGCTTTGATCTCGTTCAGCTCGTGATCGCCGCGTACCAGCAGCGCAACCAGTGCATGGCCGCTCTCTTCGCTGCCTTTTACCAGCAGCGTCTTCACGGTTTTTTCAATCGGCAGCTGGAACTGCTCAACCAGCTCGGCAATGGTTTTGGCGTGCGGGGTATCAATCTGCGCCATCGCCTGTGTCGGCTGCGGACGATCGCCAGCCGGTGCAATGGCTTCTGCCATCTCAATATTGGCGGCATAGTCAGAGTCGCTGGAGAAGATCACATCATCTTCACCGCTCTGTGCCAGCACCTGAAACTCATGCGACGCGCTGCCGCCGATAGAGCCGGTATCTGCCTGCACCGCGCGGAAGTCGAGGCCCATACGGCTAAAGATGTTGCTGTAAGCGCGATACATCGCGTCGTAGGTTTCCTGCAGTGACGCCTGCGTGGTGTGGAAGGAGTAGGCGTCTTTCATAATGAACTCACGCGAGCGCATTACGCCAAAGCGCGGACGTACTTCGTCACGGAATTTAGTCTGGATCTGATAAAGATTCAGCGGCAGCTGCTTATAGGAGCTGAGCTCATTACGGATCAGATCGGTAACGACTTCCTCATGCGTCGGGCCCAGCACGAACGGACGTTCGTGGCGGTCGGCAATACGCAGCAGTTCCGGACCATACTGTTCCCAGCGGCCGCTCTCCTGCCACAGATCGGCAGGCTGCACCACCGGCATTGAGATCTCAATCGCACCCGCGTTGTTCATCTCTTCGCGCACGATGTTTTCGACTTTTTTCAGCACGCGTATGCCGGTCGGCAGCCAGGTATAGAGACCTGAAGCCAGTTTGCGGATCATACCGGCACGCAGCATCAGCTGGTGGCTGATGACTTCCGCATCGGAGGGCGTCTCCTTCAGAGTGGAGAGCAAATATTGAGTAGTACGCATTGATTAAGATTCCAGTTGAACGGAAAGTCACTGACAGAATTTTTGTTGGCGGCTAGTGTACCAGCGAGCTCACGGGCCCAAAAGCGCGTTTTCGCGCGGGTCAATCGTCGTCACCTCGGTGCCGGTGTCATCGACGCGCCAGCGGACGTTGAAATCGAGCAGCCAGACGGCATATTCTCGCGCCTGCGCCTCACCTTTGCGGTAGGCCGGACGCGGATCCTGCGCCAGCACGTCACGAATAAAGCGCGCCAGATGCGGATACCGCTTTTGCTGCTGCTCAAGCTGCTGCTCAGCCAGCGGGGAGAAGCGCACGGGCATATCGGCAGCGGGAGGCGCCTGTGCAAAACCCGCCTGCGCCTGCGGTAGTGCTTCGGCAAAGGGCAGATAGGGTTTGATATCCACCACCGGTGTGCCATCGACTAAATCCAGGCTGCCAAGCTGCAGGATGACCTGATTCTTCTCGCAGCGGATGCCCTTGAGTTCGACCAGTGACATGCCGATGGGATTCGGGCGAAAGGTTGAGCGCGTCGCGAAAACGCCCATACGTGCATTGCCGCCCAGACGCGGCGGTCGCACCGTTGGCCGCCAGCCGCCCGACATGGTCTGATGAAACACAAACAGCACCCACAGATGGCTAAAGCTTTCCAGCCCACGCACCGCGTCTGGCTGGTTATAGGGAGCAATCAGGTGCAGTTCGCCATGACCATCCTGCACCAGCCCTGGCTGGCGCGGAACGGCAAATTTCTCTTTCCACGGCGAGCGAATCACGCCGATCTGCTCAAAGGCAAAGGAACTCATTGATTAACTTTCAGCGCAGAGCCCTGACAGATCGCCTGGCGGTAGCAGCCCGGCGTACTGCTGACGATTTCGCACTTGTGCAGCAGAACGGCATTGGCTTTCAGCGTGGAGGCTTTGATTTGCAGTCGCTTGCGCGCGGTAGCGAGATTAGGCGGTGAATCCTGGCGGCTGCTCTGGCAGTCATCGCCAGCCACTTCACCCAGATCGCGGAACGGCTTACTGACCAGATCGGCGGCGTCGGTATACACTTTGACCGGTGCGGGACGCGGCGTCGGCTTACGCGTCGGCTCGCGGGATGGCTGCGAATGAGGGGGAGCGCTGCTTATCGGGTGATATTCATGAACGCACCCGGTCAGCATCAATGCCAACAAGCAGAGCGGTAATAAACGCATAGCAACATCCTCAAGGTTGTAAAAAGTGGCGTTATTGAAACAAGGACCAGGCGAAATAACAAGTCGCGCCAGATCCGGCGCAAAAGAAAGGGCGGCTACGCGCCGCCCTGGTCTGAATGGTCAGGAAAGGGATTACCAGCCTTTCACCGCACCACCGTTAAAGATTTTATTTGCGGCTTCTGCCACTTCGTCAGACTGGTAGGCCTGCACGAATTTTTTCACGTTTTCAGCATCTTTATTGTCTTCACGGCTGACGATCAGGTTCACATAGGGTGAATCTTTGTCTTCAACAAAAATGCCGTCTTTCGCCGGCGTCAGGCCGATCTGGCTGGCGTAAGTGGTGTTAATCACCGCCAGCGCAATCTGCTGGTCGTCCAGTGACCGCGGCAGCTGCGGTGCTTCCAGCTCAACAATCTTCAGGTTTTTCGGGTTCTCGACGATGTCCAGCGAGGTAGGCAGCAGACCTACGCCCTCTTTCAGCTTGATCAGGCCCACTTTCTGCAACAGCAGCAGGGAACGGCCAAGGTTGGTTGGATCGTTCGGAATAGCGATCTGTGCGCCGTTCTGTAGCTCTTCCAGCGATTTGATTTTTTTAGAGTAACCAGCAATGGGATAAACGAAGGAGTTACCTACCGGCACCAGCTTGTAGCCGCGATCTTTGATCTGCTGATCCAGATACGGTTTATGCTGGAACGCGTTAACGTCGATATCGCCTTTGCTCAGCGCTTCGTTCGGCAGCACGTAGTCGTTGAAGGTGACCAGCTCAACGTCGAGGCCATACTTATCTTTTGCCACTTTCTGCGCCGCTTCAGCAACCTGCTGTTCAGCACCGACAATCACGCCCACTTTAATGTGGTTTGGATCTTTGGCTTTCTGATCGCATCCTGCCAGCGCAATTGCGCCAATCAGTGCACCCACAGCGGCAATCTTTTTAAATGTAAAAGTCATATCTCTTCCTTAATGGAAACAAAATGATATTGCTGTCTTATTTATGGGACACGGCACGCACGATGCGGTCGCCACAAAACTGAATTAAATACACCAGAACGACCAGTAACACGAGCACCGTATTCATAACCGTTGCGTTATAACCGATATAGCCGTACTGATAACCGATTTGCCCCAGCCCGCCTGCGCCAACGGCACCGCCCATGGCTGAGTAGCCAACCAGCGTAATAAGCGTAATGGTCGCGGCGTTCACCAGCCCTGGCAGCGCTTCCGGCAGCAACACTTTGCGCACAATCTGTAGCGGCGTAGCACCCATAGCGCGCGACGCCTCAATCAGGCCGGTCGGCAGCTCAAGCAGCGCATTCTCTACCATACGTGCAATAAAAGGCGCGGCACCCACTGTCAGCGGCACAATTGCCGCCTGAAGGCCGATAGAGGTGCCCACGATGGCGCGGGTAAACGGGATCATCCACACCAGCAGAATGATAAAGGGAATGGAGCGGAAAATATTCACCAGTGCCGACAGGATACGGTACAGGGTGCGGTTTTCACGGATCTGCCCTGGTCGGGTGACATAGAGTAAAACGCCTACCGGCAGACCCAGTACGAAACCAAAAAAGCCGGAGACAAAGGTCATCATCAGCGTTTCCCAGACGCCGCGCGCCAGTAAAGCCATCATCGCCTCAGACATAACCCAGTACCTCTACTTTCACATGATTTTCCTGCAGCCACGCAATGGCTGCTCTGGTATCGCTTTCCGCGCCGTCCATTTCAGCCAGCATGATGCCGAACTTCACGCCACCGGCGTAATCCATCTGCGCGCTGATAATATTGTTATTTACGTTGAAGCGGCGTGCAGCTTCAGAGAGCAGCGGGGCATCAACGGATTTGCCGGTAAACTCCAGGCGCAGCAGCGGCACTTTCTCTGTATCCGGCTGCGGCGACATGCGCTGCTGGTAGTCGTCAGGAATATCCAGGTGCAGCGTTGACTGAATAAACTGCTGTGCCAGCGGCGTTTTCGGATGAGAAAACACTTCGCTGACGCTGTCTTTTTCAATCAGCTCACCGTGGCTGATCACCGCTACCTGATCGCAGATGCGTTTCACCACATCCATCTCATGCGTAATCAGCAGAATGGTCAGGCCAAGGCGGCGGTTAATATCCTTCAACAGCTCAAGAATAGAGCGCGTCGTGGCAGGATCGAGCGCGCTGGTGGCTTCATCGCACAAGAGTACTTTGGGATTGCTGGCCAGCGCGCGGGCAATCGCCACACGCTGCTTCTGTCCACCAGAAAGGTTAGCGGGCCAGGCGTCCTGTTTATCCGCCAGGCCAACCAGCTCCAGCAGCTCCGTAACGCGCTTTTTGATTTCGTCACGCGACAGACTGCCCAGCTCAAGCGGCAGGGCGACATTGCCGAATACCGTGCGGGAGTTCATTAAGTTGAAGTGCTGGAAAATCATGCCGATTTGACGACGCGCCTGCGTGAGCTGACGTTCGCTCAGCACGGTCAAATCCTGCCCATCAACCAGCACGCGGCCGGATGTCGGACGTTCCAGTAAGTTAACGCAGCGGATAAGCGTACTTTTACCTGCGCCAGACGAGCCAATAACGCCATAAATTTGTCCTGCGGGTACATGCAGGCTAACGCCAGAGAGCGCCTGAATAGTTCGTGATCCCTGCTGGAACACTTTAGTAATATTTTCGAGTTTAATCATTAGGTTATTTATTATCGTCTTGCGTTGTCCGTGGTGTGGAACCTTTCACGCTGAACCACAGTGCGAAAGCTGAGCGGATGGTAAGGCATCCAGACGTCTAAATCAATCTTAGTCACTTAATCTGCCATTCTCTCTTTTATTGCAATCATGCAATACTAGGCGGCAATTTTAGTAGCATCTTCAGTAGCAGGAGTTTCTCAGTGGCGAACAACGTCCCGGCTGTATTTCTCGATCGTGATGGCACCTTGAACGTCGATCACGGCTATGTCCATGAAATCGACAACTTCCAGTTTATCGACGGCACCATTGAGGCGCTGCAGGAGCTGAAAAAGATGGGGTTTGCGCTGGTAGTGATTACCAATCAATCCGGCATCGCGCGCGGTATGTTTAGCGAAGATCAGTTTATGCAGTTAACCGAATGGATGGACTGGTCGCTGGCAGACCGCGATGTTGATCTCGACGGCATTTATTTCTGTCCGCACCTGCCAGATGCGCCGGTTGAGGCATATCGTCAGACGTGTGACTGCCGTAAGCCGCAACCCGGCATGCTGCTCTCTGCGCAGAAGCACCTTAATATAGATATGGCCGCGTCTTATATGATTGGCGATAAAGCTGAGGATATACAGGCAGGAAAAGCCGCTGGCGTCGGAACCACCGTGCTGGTGCGCAGCGGTAAAGCGGTAACGGCAGAAGGGGAAGCCGACGCTGACTGGGTGCTGAATAGTCTTGCTGACCTGCCTCAGGCGATCAAAAAGCGCTAAAAACGTGCGTTTTGCACACTATTCAAACGAACGACACAAAACTTTAAAAAAGGCACTTGCGCTCTCTGAACGACTCCCTATAATGCGCCTCCATCGACACGGCACAACGGCTTACGGAATGCAGTGTTGAGGTGATGAAAGTCACCGCCGGTCAGCGCGAAAATAAACGCTTGACTGGCGCAGAGAGTAGCGTAATATACGCCACCTCGCAGCAGCAGGCTCCGCCGCTGACTGCACCGCTCTTTAACAATTTATCAGACAATCTGTGTGGGCACTCGGAAGCAGATATCAGAAGCCTTCGGGCTTTAAAAAATATCAAGCCTCACGAGTGGACACATAATGACATTCATTATGACGTTTTACAGATGAGCACCGCTTAACTGGTTTAAGCAAATCAAACTTTAAATTGAAGAGTTTGATCATGGCTCAGATTGAACGCTGGCGGCAGGCCTAACACATGCAAGTCGAACGGTAGCACAGAGGAGCTTGCTCCTCGGGTGACGAGTGGCGGACGGGTGAGTAATGTCTGGGAAACTGCCCGATGGAGGGGGATAACTACTGGAAACGGTA
>NZ_JABMIK010000010.1:0-149785 GCF_041386365.1 Pantoea sp. KPR_PJ
CACACCGGCAGCGTCAGACACACCGGCAGCGTCAGACACACCGGCAGCGTCAGACACACCGACAGCGTCAGACACACCGACAGCGTCAGACACACCGGCAGCGTCAGACACACCGGCAACGTCAGACACGCCGGTTGCAGGCGATGTCAATCCGGATACGGACACTGAAAAATCTGCCCAGGATGCGGCTGCTACAGATAAACAGGAGAATAAAGAAGAAGCCGAATCAGAAGAAAAAGTAACCGAGAAAGTGCCAGCGTTTAATGCGGATGACTGGTTTACCATTCAGGACAATCAGCCTCTGATTCGCAACACCCGCGCGCTGATGGCCTCGCGTCAGTACCTGTTGAGTGAAATGGTTAGCCAGTTGCATAACCGAAGTGATGTCATGCGGGGCTCACCGGAACGCAGCGGTGCCTGGGCAACGATTGAACAGCGTAAAGGCAGTTTCTTCGGCTTTAGTGCCGATCAGCAAACGCTGATTACAGGCTGGGATGCGCTGTATGACCGGCATCTTCTGGGCGTCAGCGCCAGCTATTCGCAAGGTCGGGTTAAAGGTGCGGGTCAGGAAGAACATCGTATGGCAACGGTTGGTGCTTATTATTCCTGGCAGTCGGAAAATGGATGGTTTGTAGATGCAGCCAGCCGATATCTGTTCCTTAACCAGGCGTTTACGTTTGATCCGGTGCTGGGAATAAATGACCAGAAACGCGACAGCCATGTGCTGGTGGGGGGGATAAAGACGGGGTATCAGGTTGGCTTTGCTGACAATGCCCTGGTGATTTCACCCTATATCGGGGCGAGTGCAGGCGTGCTGTCCGGATACAGTATGAAAGGCAAAGATGCCGAAATCGCTATCAGCTCAGCGAACCCCGTATATGGCATCGCGGGCATAAAGGTTGAGAAGCGCGGGCTTGGAACCGAACTGAAAAACGTCAATCTCAGTACCAGCCTTGAGTATCAGTATTCACCCGGAAAAAACGGCGCAAAAACGATGCTTGCCGATCGTCAGTCAGGGCGACAGTACGATGCCTGGTCTGATAACCGCTACCGGGCAAAAGTCGGTGTGGAGGGAGCAATCAATCGCGATCTGTCGGTAAACGCAAAAGTTGAACGCACTTTTGGCGGCGATTTTAAAACCGACTACAGCGGTATAGTCGGCTTCTCTTACCATTTCTGATTTAAATGTGTAAGCGCATCACGTCTGCAAAAGTGATGCGCTTTTTTACGTCATGTTCAGAATACCTGTCGCCAGATCTCAGCCGGGATCTCATTATAAAGCTTATTCATAATCAGCTCTGCTTTACGGTGGTCGTAAGCGCCTTCAAAAGAGCAAAGATCGGTCAGCGGAATTTTTTTACGCATATAGCTGGTAAAAATGTCAAGAATATCCGTAGAGGGGCAGTTCCTGAATTTTTCTAAATAATCTGTTTTAGTCATTTGTTGCTATTTCCGAACTAAACATTTCCTGAGCCATGCTGCTTAACAGCATCGCCTGGAATCCTTTTTTATTACCAGTTAATTCTCTGGCTTGCTCACCATGCTGAAATTTTATCGATCAACATGTTTTGCTGTGGCTGCATTTATAATGGCAGGCGCAAAAGAGGTCAACCTGATTGCATGAGAGCAAAATACCCGCAAAAAGGTCATAAAAGCGGGATAGCTGTCCAGGGAGAATAGCATCTGCAATCCTTAAAATGTTGTAATGTAAGGATTATTTCTGTTATCCGTAACGAAGGCAAGAAACTGATTATAACGGCAGGCTAACAAATATGAAGAAAGTAGCTAACGGCAGTTTCCAAAATTAAATTTCGGCAGCGGAGCCGTTTATTTTTGGTTGAGCTTTTTCGCCGGGCGGAAGAGGCGAATGTTGAGATATCATCTTTTACGACTAAGCCTGTAATCTCTGACTGTGTCCCACAGCAAATTGAACAGCAGCGTATAAATCAGGAAAAACAGTACCAGCCCGCATTCCAGTCTGAGCGCCGCAAGTAGCGAAATATCAAGCCACCAGGCAGCAAAGGGAATGAGCACCATCAGCAATCCTGCTTCAAAAGTCACCGCGTGAAGACTTCTTATCAGCAATCCTTTTTTGAAGCCCATATGTATCTGAAGGCGATCAAAAATCAGGTTAAAGAGATAGTTCCAGAGCATTGCCGTCAGGGAGGAAACAACCGTTAACACGCCTGATTGTGCCGGTGCTGCCGAGGTAAATAAAACCAATATTGAAAAGACCAGAAGGTTGGCCATTATTTCAAAACAGATCGCGTGTAATACGCGTTCGGTGGCGCTACGCGCCAGAGATAGTGGTAGACTCACGGCTTGTTTCTCTCAGCACCCATCAGGAAGAGCCTCATAAAAAATTACGGCTTAATAAACCGCAAATCATAATGCAGGTTCTCTCAGAGTTATTACTCATTTTTTAATGATGTATTGATGTGGGTCAATTTCTCTTTTTGAACAGAGAGGTTTGTTTATATTTTATTTGGTTTCACTATTTTAACTTTACACTGATGTCAACCGGCTTACTCATTGCTGGAAAGAATGTCTCTTCCTGATAAGGAACGACGCTCTCATTCCCGGCTGTCTGCTCGATTTCTTCTGGAGCCATAACATGAAAAGTTCGCATTCAGGTTATTCCCGGCGCGATGTGTGGGGGATCATGCTGCTGCTAAGTATGGGATTTTGGGGTAGCGTTACGCTTTTCGTATTCACGCTTACGCGATGACGTTTAATTCTGTTCGCTGGAGGCCTGACGAAGCGGAAAAGTGCGCGGATAAGGCAGTGAACGATCGTCTGGCGCCGTTTATTTCTTCCCGGAATCTGTTCGGGCGTAAAATAAATGCTGGCGTTATTTGCCTGCAGAATGTTTGAGGCTGACAATATGGCAGACATTATTGACGAAGCATCCGCAGCCATTGAGCGGACTGAAGACGCTGAAGTCGCGATTATTCGCAACAGGCTGACTGGTCCAGGTCGAAGCACCTGCGAAAACTGCGGTGAAGCAATACCCGCAGCGCGCCGTGAGTTGCTGCCTTCCGTAACAACCTGCATTACCTGCCAGGAAATTCTGGAACTGCGCCAGCGTACCGGACAGATCGCTGCTCGCAGGGGCGGGCCGGAGCAGGACAAAGATCTGTAGTGTATTGTCTGTTTCTGCCTGATATTCCTGTTACCCTGATTACGTATCAGGCGATATGCACCGGCTGCGCATCCCGAGAATTTAAAGCATTGTCACAAACCGCAAGAATATTTCTCTGGCGAATCCCGTCCCAAAACGCTGGTCAGTGCTGATCCTGTCGACGTCGCTGACCGTTAGCTGTCAGCATTGCACCCGGTGTCCTGCAGCTCGATTCAGGCAATATAATACCTGCATTCAGGGACACAAAGTTTCTGATTCTGACTCAGCCCTCGAGAAGCAGGCCACCTCGGCACTGAGTATCGTTAAGCGCACGGTAAGATGATTGAACGCAGGCGTGCTGTGTTCTGCGTTGTTTGCATATTCTGGTGCGGCATTTATACGTTAAATTGATGAACACTCTGCGTGGTTAGCACCATAACAGCGGATGAGTACAGGCTGTCACATGTTGACACGCTATTTAAGCTGTTTATTCGATAATGTTACCTATTAAAATTATCATATGGTAAATACCGAGCCAGGGAGATCTGTCATTTTATGAGGTTTTTTGACGCTGGAAAGAGTAATAATGCGACTCTCTTGTAAGCTGACAGATGTGATTATTTTTCTGGTTGTGTATGTGTTTGCTGGATGCCTCGTCTGGTTATTTCTGAGTAAGCTACATTCATTTGTGCGGTTCATTTTTCATTGATTTTCTGCCTGTGAGCGCGTTTATTTATCGTAAGGATTGCACGTCTCGAATATCGTGCGAAAGATGAGTTGAGGGAGATGTTTTAACCAGTCATGGTGATATCGTGGCGTTTTAATGAAAAGGCACTCAGCGGTGTCAATCATCACTCGGGCATGATTTTTACCGATAATAAAAACAAGAAGGGCGAGGCCTGCAAGGCCCCAGCCAAGCATAACTGTGCTGATTCTTCCTGATGATGCAGACATACCTTGAGCGTTTTTGTAGAAGCCGGACAGGCCTGAAATGTTAACAAGCTCTGGACAGATGATCCTGCCATTTAGATGCTTGAGGGCCAGTCAATCTGTCTGTTATAAGAACAGATATAAGAACGGTATGATTAATGTTATCTTTTGAAGAGCGTAAGCGTAATAAAAGCAGTTTTTTTTCACTGGGGTGTCCTGAATCATCTGCATTTTCGCACTAATGATAACACGCTGGCACAATTTTTAATGACGGTAGCATATTAAATAGCATATCTCTTACTATTGAGATAAACAGTGAAATGTTTATTCTCAAATGAGAGTGCAGGATGATTCTATGTGTCTTGTATTATAATAAATTTTTAAATTAATCGCGGTGAGCATATTATACTTATCTTTTTGTCTGTGGTGTATTAGCATTGGGGCTATGGCGGAATTAACTCAATGAATTAAACATGACCTCTGGAAGAACATTAAATTTTTGCCGCGCCTTATACGGCCAAAGACATGCCAAGGATAAATCCCATATTGACCTCACCCTCATAACGCATTTTTATTGTAATCAGATGACGATTGAATCCGTCACGTCGTTACTCAGGCAGTATGAGACCTATCCCGACAAGATACTGGACAGAACCGAGTTTATTATCGTTGATGACTGTTCTCCACTGAAATATGACCTGCCTGAACTGAATTTGAATTTTCGCTGGTTAAGGATCACTACTGATATCCCGTGGAATCAGGGAGGGGCTCGTAATCTCGGCGTCACGTTTGCTAAGTCTGATAAAATTGTTATGTCTGATCTGGATCATGCCTTTCCTGCCGATACGCTGAAATATCTGGTGAACCACCCCAATCCGGGGCGCAACTTTTATAAGCTGTGGCGCAAAAAGCCTGATGGCTCGATTTATAAAGGTCACGCTAATCTGTTTTTTATGAGTCGCGCTCGTTTCCTGCGTTTTTATGGTTATGACGAAGAGTTCAGCGGTCACTACGGGGCTGAGGACTATCGTTTTGTTAAATACCAAAAGTATCAGGGATCGCGTCAGGGCTATCTGCCCAAAACGGTATATTGCTATGAGCGATCGCTGGATCGTGAACAGAGTTATCACAGTCTGACGCGCGATCTGTCGGCAAATACGCCTGTTGATTTGCGTAAAAAAAACGAATGCAGCCTGTTCGGTAAGGAAGCTGGACACAGTCGCCTGTTCCTGAACTTTGAATGGGTTACGCTGGCACAGGGGATACGTCGTCCTGCTTCAATACCCACCGTACGCCGCTACTGGCGTTTGCTGTGGTGGTGGCGCTGGCTGAACGCCCGGGCGGCGAAGTGACAGGCCTGCTGTTACTGCGTTGCCTGGGATGTGGAAAGCGCAGGAGCATTCTTTCCCGGCTGTTTGAAACCGATGCGGAACTCTGTGAGACCTGCCTGCATCAACTGCGTGCACACCTTGATCTGCGTGAGCGCGGTTTATTTGCGAATGCTTGCCGGGACACCGAAGCAAACTGGCCTGCTGCCGTACCTGAACGCCATGAGTGAAGCCGGAACCGGCGCTAACATTCGCAGATGCCTTCTGCAAGTCTGTTACGCATCAGACCCGGCTGCTGTAGTGACCGGCTCACCGACAACAAGCCTCTGAATTTGCTCAAACCGTTCTCTTCTGCGGTTTCTGACTGGATGAACAAGGAAGGCAGAGAGCCTTCCCTGAGGGATGTTATCCCGCTTTGCGGAGTGTTTTTTGTCGTTCTGATGATCGGGTCGACCACCAGCATAGCAGCGATCCCAGGCAGACCATGGCCGTTCCCTGCCAGAAAGCGAACGTCAGGCTGGAACTCAGGATAACGGCTGCCAGCACCGATGAGATAATCGGGATAAAATAAGATGCCGCTGCCAGCAGGTTTACGTTGCCGTGCAGAATACCCGTATTCCAGGCTGCATAGCCAAAGCTCATTGCCATCGCGGCCAGCGCCAGACTGACCAGCACCTGTGGCGATAGTGAGAAGGCTGGCTGAGGTGAAGCCAGAAACTTCAGCCATAACGTCAACGCCGTTAAGATGAAAAAAAGCGTAATGCCATTGCTGCCGTTGGCGATTTTTTTTGTCACTACACAGTACAGGGCCCAGATAACCGCACCGCTAAACGCCAGCCCGTAACTCAACGGGTTATCCATCAGATTACTGCCGATCTCGCTGAGCGAAAATCCGCTATCGCCACCCAGTACCCGACCTATTCCGACAACTGCAAGCAGAACGCCGGGAATAATCAGTGGACTGGTTCGTTGTCGGTTAACCATGACCGTCAGCACAATCGTCATGCTGGGCCAGAGATAATTCACCATGCCGACTTGAATTGCCTGGCGGCCATTATGGGTAAACCCAAGCGACAGTGACAGGCAAAGCTCATAACAGACAAAAAGCACGCTGCCGATGATCAGGTAGCGGCGGGGAAACGACCGCAGGCTGGGAATACCTACGGTAAAAAGTAACAGGATGGCGCTTAAGCTATAAATCAGTGCGGCACCACCCACCGGTCCAAATCCTTCGCTGACGCTCTTTATCAGCCCTACAATCGCGCTCCATAGCAGAATAGCGATCAGGCCAATGAGCGTCGCCTTTTTTTGAGACATACCTGCTACCTCTGGTTTCGTGCTGTCTGCCTGTCTTCGGGGTGAACCGCCAGCATACTGCAAATCTCAGGGTTCTGTTTGCTCCTGCATTGTATCCTGATGATTTGAAAGTGAACATTTTTCCGCCTCCTGAATCAGCCGATCATCTTGCGCAGCGCAAGAAGGCAATGATGTCGCCTGTGCTGCTCTCTGTGGCAACATAAAGCACAGCTTTTGAAGCAACAGAGCAGGGTGACCCTTATCCGCAGCGTAGAGCGATAAACTGACGCGGCACCCGTCTGTGATAAGCGCTGAATGAGCACAATCAGGTTATACCTGACCGCGGTTAGCAGCGCGTAATCTGTTTTCGCCTGCATCTGCCATCAGCCCGTCTTTACCGCAGGAGCGTTGTCAGCAACAGAAGCGGCGTTAGGGCTGCAACAGGCATCAGCGAAGGGTGACAAGGTAACTTTTCAGCGAGCAACACATTATCACGCCATAAATGTTTCAGCGGTTTCTCGCCTGACCTGCCAGTTAAGGCCTACGCCTGACCTCGTCTTATAGCCGTTTTGCATGCGGAAAGCGCGTCCAGGTACTGACGGCTAACGCCATTTTCAGCCTGAAAATCACCATGCCAGACAATCAAACATTCCCATATAATCATTTGATAAAAAAGAAAAAAATCTCAGGCGCAACGGCCGGTAAAAGGAAAAATCAACCAGAGGCTGTTTTCCTGTAAAGGCGTCCTTATCGGATATTGTTTTAGCGACAGATTGACCAACGGACGTAAGCAAGGCTATCAGATCGCTGCGTCTGCTTTTGCCGTTGCCAGATGAAACAGCAAAGGGCTTATGTCGGGCGCAGAGCAGGCACAAGGCGCATCGCGTAGCAGAAGCTGTCAGCGGTTTACTTATATTCCGTATAAATCGTCACCATGCCCGGTGATGTCGTCCCGGCAAAAACTTTATAGCGTGCGCCAGGTCAGCAAGCCGACGTTGTCCTTACTTCTCGTCATTGAAGCCAGAGAGAGCCACAAGGCGACAGACAGAGCATGGCTGTTTTCCTTTTCAGGATAACGATCAACATTAACGAGATATTTTTGCCCCGGGCGGCTGCTTCTGTCATGCCTGCTGCTGAACAGCTTAGTCGGCCTCCTGAAAAGCATCCGTTAAGCAATACGCTGTCATTCAGGGAAAACAGGGATTTAGCAGAAAAGGAGCGGGCATATCGTCATGACAGGGCTGCTGATTTTTTCATGTCCCCTGCGTTTGTCCTGTATTGCACTACCCTTATTCTTTCACGCGAGAGGAGGAAAAATGGCTGATTCAATACTGATCGAAACGCTGCAATTTGGCCCCGACAATGCGCCAGTACAGAAGTATGAAATCTATGGTGACGATGAAAAAACGCCAACCTATGCGCTGATTTATCGCCAGCAAGACGGCGACTGGCAAAAGCTTGACGAAAAGCTGTCTTTTGCGGCAAGGGATGAGCAAAAAGAAGTGGCCGTTGCCATGGATTATGGCTCCGGTGACAGCTTACCTGAGCTGCGTGACCTGCCGGGCGAAGCCCGGGAGCGCTGTGAACAGCACTGGCAGAGCAGCCAGCCCTGAACTATGCCGGGAACCTTTCCCGGCTTTTCTTAACCCTCTCTTCAGGAATTAAGGCTACGGGTCCGCTCGCAATATCCCTCTCATGAACTTAACTCAAATTATCTATCCTGTTTCAAGCCTGAGGGGGGCCGTTTGGCTAATACATCACAATCTGAAGCCGCAGGCGAGGTGCTGACGCTTCGCCGCTGGATAAGCGTTGGGCTTCCCGCCACGGAGCTGTTTGCGCTCTGGCTCGAGCCCGACACCTTACCGCGCATCATGAGCCATTTTGCAACTGTCACGCCGGTTAATAAAAGCGATGCGCTGTGGCAGACAGAGGGTCCGCTTGGCAAACATTACCGGTGGGAAAGTCGTATCGTCGAGGCGCAGCCGGGTGAAATTATCGCCTGGCAGTCACTGGATGGCGCAGACATTCCTAATCAGGGCGAGTTGCTGCTGCGTCCTGCTCCCGGCGAGTGGGGAACCGAACTGACGTTGACGCTGAGGTTTACGCCGCCGGGCGGCGCGCTGGGCAAAAAGGTCACCACCTTCTTCGATCTGCTACCGAAAGAGATGGTCAGTAAAGCGCTGCATCGCTTCAAAAGTCTGGCCGAAACCGGCGAGATCCCCACACTGGATGGCCAGCCCGCTGGCCGTCACGCCGAACGTCAGGATAAGGAGAAATAGATGCGCGCACTTTGCTGGAACGGTGTTAACGATCTCAGCGTCGAAACCGTGGCCGATCCGGGCCTGCTCAATCCCCACGATGCCATTATCCGCGTGATCCTCACCACCACCTGCGGCTCCGATCTGCATGTTATTGATGGTCTGATCCCCAGCATGCGTGAGGGCGATATTCTGGGCCATGAGTTTATGGGCGAGGTGGTTGAGGTGGGCAGCGCGGTGAAGCATATCCGACGCGGAGACAGGGTTGTGGTGCCCTCGTTTATCTCCTGCGGCTCCTGCTGGTACTGCCAGCATCAGCTGCCTTCCTGCTGCGATAACACTAACCCGCAGTGGGAAAAAGGCGAAACGGTACTGGGACACGCGACTGGGGGTATTTACGCCTATAGCCATGCCTTTGGCGGCTACGCAGGCTCGCACGCGGAGTATGTTCGCGTGCCCTTCGCCGATAACGACTGCTTTGTGGTTCCCGAAGGCGTGACGGATGAGCAGGCGCTGTTTCTTTCAGATGCGGCTCCTACCGGTTACATGGGCGCAGATTTCTGCAATATCCATCCTGGCGATACCGTCGTGGTCTGGGGCTGCGGCGGCGTAGGGTTAATGGCGCAGCAAAGCGCCTGGCTGATGGGAGCGCATCAGGTTATCGGTATCGACCGCTACCCGGAACGGCTGGCGATGGCGCGCGACTATGCAGGCAGTATCACCCTGGATTACACCCAGGTTGATATCAACGAGGCACTGCTGGAGCTGACCGGCGGACGCGGCCCCGACAGCTGTATTGATGCCGTGGGCATGGAAGCGCGCGGAGAAGGGCTCAGCCAGGTTTACGATAAAACCAAACAGCTGCTGCATCTGGAAACCGATGTGGGTGCTGCGTTGCGTCAGGCACTCTACGCCTGCCGCAAAGGCGGCAATATTGCTATCCTCGGCGTGTACGGCGTGATGGATAAGTTTCCGCTGGGACTGATGATCAACAAAAGCCTGACGATTCGCACCGCGCAGCAGCACGGGCAGCGCTATATGCACCGGCTGCTGGAGCACGTCGCTAAAAATGAACTGAACCCGGCCTTTATGGCGACCCACCGCTTCTCGCTGGAGGATGCGCCGCGCGGCTATGACATGTTTAAGCATAAAGAGGATGGCTGCGTGCGCGCGATTTTTGCGCCATGACGCGGCCTCTTTCGCCGTGGGGCCGTCGGGTGTAAAAAGGACAGAAACCAGGATGATAAAAAGGAATAGCATGATTAAGCTGACTGGCCGGTTAGTTTGCACCAACAGTGACGAGACAGCACGTATACGCCGCTATCTTCCGGCACATACCAGACTGACGAAGCAAGAGGCAGGCTGCCTCCTTTTCGAGGTAAAAGAAACTGACGATCCGCTTGTCTGGACGGTTGAGGAGCTGTTTGAGAGTCAGGAGAGTTTTGACGCACATCAGGCAAGGACTAAAGCCTCGGTCTGGGGGCAGGAGACTCGCACCATTGCCAGAGAGTATGTTATTACTGAGGTGGTTTGAGCCATCTTGTGTAAAAGGGACCCGCCGCATGGCCGGTTCCTTTTTTTATGACAGCCGTCTCAGGCAAGGGGGCGCCTGAAGCGCTCAGCGCCACCCCTGATATCGGCGTGTTCATCCTGAGGCCCGTATGCGATCAGACGCCTGAATACAGGCCGGGCAGCGAGCTTCCGTTCGCTGCGCAATGTCTCTGCGGCCGGTGTCACTCGCGCTTTCTGCTCCCGTGAGACCGTACTGCTTACTCGCCATTCGCCCCCTTCACAAGGCCATACCACGCGAATAAGGCAACAGTTTTGCAGAATCTGGCGATCCCGCTTTCGTCTCGCCGTCTAGACTTAACCCACTGCACCTCACAATTCATTCTACATAACGTGCATAACTCCCTTTTTAAACCTGTTAAACACTGGAAAAGAGCTATGTCAGATAATCTACGTTTGCAACTGGAGATCAATGGTCAGCCGCACACGCTGCTGGTTGATCCCCGCATGACTTTGCTTGATGCCCTGCGTGAACACCTGACGCTGACCGGCACCAAAAAAGGGTGCGATCAGGGCCAGTGTGGTGCCTGTACCGTACACATCAACGGAAAACGGGTGCTGAGCTGCCTGACGCTGGCTGCACAGGCGAATGGCCAGTCCGTCACCACGATTGAAGGTCTGGCGCAGCCGGACGGCACGCTGCATCCGGTGCAGGCGCGCTTCCTCGAGCACGATGCCTTTCAGTGCGGCTACTGTACGCCAGGACAGATTATGTCTGCTGCGGCCTGTATCAGTGAAGGGCATGCCGGTTCGGCCGATGAGATCCGCGAGTATATGAGCGGCAACCTCTGTCGCTGCGGTGCCTATCCCAATATTGTTGAGGCGATCCAGCAGGCTGCCGCCGATCTGAGCAGGGAGGCAACATGAATCCGTTCAATTATGTTGCCGTCAGCAGCGCGGAAGAGGCTCTGCATCAGAAGCAGAACGACCGCAGCCGTTTCCTGGCGGGCGGCACCACGCAGATTGACCTGATGAAATGTGATGTCGAACAGCCTGACGCCCTGATTGATATCAACCAGCTGACAGAGATGCGTGAGATTGACGTTGGCGTCGACACGCTGCGCATCGGCGCGCTGGCGCGCATGAGCGATGTAGAGAATCACGCTGACTGCCGTCATGCCGCGCCTGCAATTTATGACAGTCTGTGGCAGGCAGCGTCACCGCAGTTGCGTAACATGGCCTCCATCGGCGGCAATCTGTTGCAGCGTACCCGCTGCGTCTATTTTCGCGATCCGCACACCTTTTCTGCCTGCAACAAACGTCAGCCAGGTTCGGGCTGTGCTGCACGCGAGGGTATTAATGGCAACCATGCCATTCTGGGCACCAGCGAGAGCTGTATTGCTGTCTATCCGGGCGATCTGGCCGTGGCCCTCACCGCATTTGATGCGGTGGTGATCGTGCGCAACGCGGCCCAGCGCGAACGTCGAATCCCGATTGATGAGTTTTTTCTGCTGCCGGGCCAGACGCCACACCAGGAGCACGACCTGGCGGCAGACGAGATGATCGTTGCCGTGGAGTTGCCGTTAACCCCTGCACTTCGCCACTCGCATTATCTGAAAGTGCGTGACCGCAGCTCCTATGAATTTGCCGCCGCCAGCGCCGCGGTTGGCATTGAGCTGGAGGGCGATCGCATTCGCGATCTGCGCATTGCGGTCGGTGGCGTCGCGACGAAACCCTGGCGCGCGCGTCAGGTCGAGGGCGCGCTGCGCGGCCAGCCTTTCGAGGAGCAGACGCTGCGTCGCGCGGCGGAGCTGGTGGTCCAGGACGCGGAGCTGCTACCGCAAAACCAGCATAAGAAACTGCTGGCACCGCGTGCCATCGCCCGTGCGCTGATGAAAGCGGGCGGAATGGCGTAACCCCCTGTAACAGAGGACAAGCAATGGATACGGCAGAAAAAAACTATCAGGCACTGGGCGAAAGGCGCGAGCGCGGTGACGGCACGGTAAAAGTCACCGGCGAAGCAACCTATGCAGCTGAGTATCAGCCAGAAAACGTGGTGTATGGCGTGGTGATCCAGTCCACCGTTGCCAGTGGGCGCATTACCCGCATGGAGACGGACGATGCCTGCCAGGCGCCGGGCGTACTGGCGGTCTACACCCATCTCAACAGCTTGAAAATCAACAAGCCTACCGCTATCGCAGACGGCGGCGCAGCGCAATCGACCTATACGCCCATACAGGATGACAAGATCATCCACAACGGTCAGAACATTGGCCTGGTGGTGGCGGAAACCTTTGAACAGGCGACCTGGGCCGCCAGCCTGGTCAGCGTAGAATATGAGACCGAACCCGCGCTGGTCTTCCTTGACGATCCGCGCGCTGAACGCAAAGAGAGCAGCGCGACCAACATCGATCTCGGTGATGCTCACCAGGCGATGGCGCAGGCTGAGGTGAAGATTAAAAGCCAGTATGTGACCCCGCGCGAATACAATATGCCGATGGAGCCGCACGCCTGCATCGCCTCGTGGCAGGATGGCAGGATGACGGTCTGGGAGCCGAGTCAGTGGGTAATGGGCGCGCAGACGGAAATTGCTGAGTGGCTGGGCATTGAGCAGAAGCAGGTGCGGATCATCTCTCCCTATGTGGGCGGCGGCTTTGGCTCTAAACCCGTCCCCTATACGCATGTCGCCCTCGCCTGCGTCGCTTCACGCGCACTGGGTCGGCCGATCAAAGTTGCCCTGACGCGTCCGCAGACGTTTACGGGCCTGGGCGGTCGTCCAGCCACCATCCAGAATCTGGAGATGGGTGCGTCACGCGACGGTAAGATTCTGGCTATCGTCCACGACGGCCTGAGCGATACCTCGCTCATTGATACCTTCGCTGAAGGCACCAACAAGGTCACGGGCCGCCTCTACGCCATACCTAATGTCTATTCGCGCCACTACGTTGCGGCGATTAACACCGTTACCCCGGGCTGGATGCGCGCGCCGGGTGAGAATCCCAGCACCTTCGGTCTGGAAGTGGCGATGGATGAAATGGCCTATGCGCTGGATATTGACCCGCTGGAGTTTCGCTTGCGCAACTGGGCCGATCGCGACTATCAGCTTAATGCGCCGTGGAGCACGCGTCGCCTGAAAGAGGCGTACGCGGCGGCGGCTGAGGCATTTGGCTGGGAAAAGCGCAGCATGGCACCGCGCTCTATGCGGGAGGGGCGCGAACTGATTGGCTGGGGCATGGCAACCGCTACCTATCCGGTCAGCCGATCCCCGGCCGAAGCAAAACTGATATTCCACCGTGACGGCAGTCTGGTGGTGCAGAGCGCAGGAGCGGACATCGGCACCGGCACCTATACCATTCTGGCGCAGACCGCTGCTGAAGTGCTGCAAATTCCCTCCAGGCAGATCCGCGTTGAGCTGGGTGATACGGATCTGCCGCGTGCAGGCGTGGCAGGTGGGTCACAGCTGGCGGGAAACCTGACCGCGGCGGTGCATAAAACAGCAGAAGCGATGCGTGACAAGCTTTTCACCCTGGCGACGCAGTCGCCCGACTCGCCGCTGTTTCAGGTTGAACGCGAGCAGCTGGTGCTGCGTGATGGCGCGGTCTGCGTGAAGCAGCAGCCAGAGCGGGCTATCCGTTACGATAAACTGGTGCAGCTGAATGACTCGCTAACGCTTTCTGTGCTCTCTGGCACCTTCTCTCAGGAAGAGAGCGAAGAAGAGCGTGATGAGGCTGTGCACTCGATGTCAAAAATGACGAAGCCAGAAAAATTCTCTGCACACAGCTGGGGCGCCCAGTTCGTGGAGGTGCGCGTCGATGAGGATTTTGGCACCGTGCGGGTAAAACGACTGGTCTCCGCTTTTGACAGCGGCCGTCTGTATAATCCTCAGCTGGCACGCAGCCAGTGGATTGGCGGCATGGTGATGGGGCTGGGTCAGGCGCTGCTGGAGGGGGGGGCCATCGATCCGCGCAACGCGCGCGTGGTGAATAACAACCTGGCGGACTATCTGATTGCGGTCAATGCCGATGTACCTGAGATCGTTACGATTGACGTTGGCGAGCCGGATCACCATGCAACGCTGATGGGCGGCAAAGCGGTGGGTGAGCTGGGTATCGTCGGGATGGCGGCTGCGATCAGTAACGCGGTCTATCATGCGACCGGTAAACGCATTCGCGATTTACCGCTTTCCCTCGATAAACTGATTGACTAAAACCTGGCGGCGATGTTCTGAGCATCGCCGCTCTGTTCTTCTCACTCACAAGCAGCAGTTTTAAATTTTTGTGAATGCAATGTTAATTTTAGTGCCATTCATAATAAGATGCGCTGGATATTAAAACTGATGCTAAAAGGGAGCGCATCATCATTTTCATGGACGACTCTTTCTGAGGATCCTGATGATGGCATCGTCCATTACAAATGGTATTGCAGGTCTTGGTCTGGTGTTAATGAGTACGCTGCCGGCCGTTGCCGCAGAAGGCACAGTCTCTCTTAGCGGTGTTATCAGCCAGGAGCCTTGCCGGGTCACACCGGAAAACAGTCAGCTGACTGTTTTCTGTGTTGACCAGGGTCGTGAGCAGACGCAACAGGTCACTGTCAGGCAGGTAACAGAAGGGCAGGTCAGTCTGCCTGGCGTGACTGACATTAGCCTGACCTATATGAATTTACAGAAGACACAGGCGGTGGTGCAGGTGGACTATAACTGATCAAACCCGGCGCAGCGCTGTAGCCTGTAGCACAGCGCTGTCACTTTTCGCCATGTGGGGTTGTCAACTTTACGCTGCGCAGGGCGATTCATTCAGTCATTATATTGACATCAATTTAATTTGGTTCAATATTATCAGCGCTGGATCAGATGGGCCTGGGCCTGCATCGGGAATCAGTATCTGAATACAGACAGAAAGTGGCAACGATATGAACGACGAATTACCTGAAACCTGCGGCGGGACGCCAGAGGGTAATGCTCCCGTGACGGTGGATCAGTTTCTCTGCTTTGCGCTCTATTCCGCGTCGCTGGCGATGACCAAGCTTTACCAGTCGCGGCTAAAACCGCTGGGGCTGACCTATCCCCAGTATCTGGTACTGCTGGCACTGTGGGAAACCGATAACGTCACCGTCTCTGAGCTGGGGGCGCGCGTACATCTTGATTCCGGTACGCTCAGCCAGCTTCTTAAAAGACTTGAGCAGTCTGGCCTGATTAGCAGACGGCGTGATGTCGGGAAGGATGAGCGCAGGGTATTGATCACCCTGACCGAACAAGGGCGCAAGCTGAAGGTTGAGGCGGCAGGCGTCCCGGCAGACATGATCTCCGTGATGGATACCCCGGTTGAGGAGTTATCCGAGCTGACGCGCAGAGTCGCCACGCTGCGCCAGAAACTGATCGACGCTATTCCCTGAACACTTTCGGCAGACGTTCTTGACCTGCGGAAATTTAACCTGACCGGCCCGGACCGTTAACCGAAATGAGCAAAATGAACGAAAACGCGTTGAACAGTGAAAAAGTGGAAAACCTGGATGATGCGCACGCCGTCATCGGGCAAATCGCCTCTTTGTTGTTTAAAACGGGTCGACCGCTTGAGGTGGATAGCCTGACAACACTGTTAAAACAGCGCGCCGATCAAACCGTCAGTTCACGACTGAAAAAAGAGTATGACGCTGCACTAGCGTTGATTGCGGAAAAAACAGAGTCCTGATGCCGATCGCAGGAGCGTGCCTAGTGAAGAGTGATATTACCGTCGATAAACAGGCTGTCGTCCTGCTGTTCGCTTTGGTCAGTCAGGGCGCTGAGGACTTCAATAATAGCCCGTTCGCAGGCTTCCCTTCTGTCACTACGGGTTTCAGTTGCAGCCATCTCACGTAATTTTGTGACCACCTGACCGGCGTGAACGGGCGTTCCCTGCGCCAGCAAGGCCATAACGGCTTCACCCATCAACACGTTAGTCAGCTTTTCGTCATCATCTATGCTCATATGGTCATCAGTTGTTATGTTATGCCCTTATCCCCGGCCAAAGCTGGTCTGTTCTGTCGCCGTTAATCTCTTATTTTGCTATGAAGAAAATGGCCAGCTGTCCGCTGCAGGATAAAAGCTTACCAAGTTTATGGCGGGTTTGCGTCAGGAATTTCCTCTGATCGTTTAAACTCCTCTCCTCTCTTTCTGCTTCTCCATTTCAGGCCAGTCTGCCTGGCTAAGCGCGCCGACCGGACTGTACCTGATGTCATGCCTGTGTCCTGACGCCCCCGCTGCCCTGTTAAACGCGGCCTGAATGGGTGGAGGTGAGGGCAGAGGGTTCAGGGATGATCGAGCGCCTGGCACCCCGCGCTGGCAACAACCCCCGTATGCGAGGTGGCTGAACCGTTTGCTGCGACCGTGCCTTTCACCTGCACTGCCGTTTTAATCGCTGCCTCCCGCCGAGAGTAGCCTGCCTGGTTGCGTGACTATCGTCTCTGGGCCGTTAGTTCGCGCGATACAGCTTTCGGTGGCGATGCGATAGCGCGCCGCGCGGATGCCCCCGTTCAGGAGGCGTGTTCAGCGCACACCTTACGGAATAAGTCTGCTGCGCCGCATCGCCTCCAGATGGGCAATCAACACCTCATCAGAACGTTTGATCATGGCATTAAAGCCTTCCTGTCGCGCCCGGGTGACGTCAAAGATGGCATCTTTCCGTACGTGAAAGATGAGATCACCAAAGCCGCCCAGAGCCAGTCGGTCGATGTCGTGCTCTTTCAGCTGCGCCTTCCCGGCAATCGAGGCCCAGAGCGGTTTCAGGGCGCTGAGCCGCTCGCTGAGCGACACGGGTTGCGCCTCGCCAACGGGCACGCCGAACCAGTCCGCCAGTTTTGGCCAGACGTGACTCCAGCGAAAAACGTCGCCGTTAGTGATATTAAAGGCACCATATTTTGCCTGTTCAGCTGCCCAGACGGCGCTCTGGCCAAGGATGCGGCTGTCGGTAATATTGACCAGCGTGTTGCGCCAGGCGTCTTCGGGACCGGGAAAGTGCAACGCCGTGCCCGTTTCCCGACAGAGGGTGCCATAGACGCCAATCAGATTGCCGAGGTTCATCGGCGATCCAAAAGAGTGCCCAATGACAATATCGGGACGCAGCGCGGTCCAGCCAATGCCACTCTTCTCTTCCAGCGATCTGGCGTAGTCTTCATGACGAAAATAGAGATTTGGCGGAAAATGGCGGCTGTCTTCTTCGCGTGCGGGCGTGCGATAGACGCCCAGGTGCGCGCCATATACCTTGCCTCCCTGAATAAAAATAATCTGTCTTAGCACGTGGCTGGCGCTGCGTACCGCCGTCACCAGGTTTTCAAACATCAGCGCGTTAATGTCCGCCTCGACGCCAGGATTCGCCTCCTGCTTCAGGGCGGCATAAAAGATATGCGTTACCGACTCCAGCGCAGCGCGCTGCCGGTTGAGATCGTCCAGCGCGGTCAAATCGGCGCTGAGATGAGCCGAGACGTGAGGGCTGTGTGATGAACGACCCAGCGTCGTAATCTGCCAGCCTGCCTGATGAAAGGCATCGTGAGCGGCAAAACCTACGACACCACTGGCTCCCACGATAAGGACATGCTTGTTGTTCATTTTTCTCTCCGTCTGGTTTTTCAACCTGGCTGGCAGTTACGCCTGGGAATTAATTCTGGATGGCGGTGGGAAGAGTGCCTGAAAAAATAGCGCTAAAGCGCGCAGGGCCGGTCATTTCATGTCGCTCAGAGCATGCCTGCCGTTTCGTTATAAATGAGGACGTTAACGTTTATTTTAAGCGAAATGGCGTCTGCGCATGTTCCCGGGTTAATGGGATGGCAGGTAGGCGTTATTCGCGCGTGGAGGACTGGCTGACATGTTGACTGAACGGCTATTTTTTCTCATCTGATGCCGTTTATCTGTTCGTATCCGCGGTTATCGGGCTATTTCTGCCGCTCGGAGGGCTTTGCGCCGGGTAAATACGACGCTTTTATTAAGTGAACATTAATTTTTTTACAATATGACGTGCGTTTGGCTGCCGTTTATTTAATTCCAAAATGAATAACACATACAGCGAAAATGTTAATAAAAGATAAAACTTTTTACATTTGCGCCGGGGCCATCTTTTTTTTGTTTAATGTTTCGTTAAGTTTCGGTGACTAATGTGGACATTCAAAGCAGGCGTCGCTCACCGTGATTGTTTTATTCGGGAAGCGAGAGAAAGTGCCGTACAGACGCCGTTTTATTTTTTCCTTTTTTACGCTGACTGTTTAAATGAGTGGTTCGCTTGCTCCCCTTAAATATGAGTGAGATCGCTCCCTTTTCCTGACCCCTTATTATTTACGGGATTTAACAATGGAATTTCTTCCCTTTTCTCGACCCTCACTCGGCGAGGAGGAGTTAGCGGCAGTAAATGCGGTATTTAAATCTGGCTGGATCACCACGGGTCCACAGGCCGCAGCGCTGGAACAGGATTTTTGCGAATTAACGGGGAATCAGCATGCGATAGCCGTCAGCTCTGCCACCGCAGGCATGCACGTCGCGCTGCTGGCGCTGGGTATTGGGCCGGGCGATGAGGTCATTACGCCTTCACTGACCTGGGTTTCAACCATCAACATCATTACGCTGCTGGGCGCAACGCCGGTCATGATCGATATTGACCGCGATACGCTGATGGTCACGCCTGAGCTGATTGAAGCCGCGATGACACCCCGCACCCGCGCCATCATCCCGGTGCACTATGCAGGTGCGCCGGCAGAGATCGATGCCATTCGTACCCTGGGTGAGCGATACGCCATTCCGGTTATTGAAGATGCGGCACATGCGACAGGCTGCCAGTTTCGTGGCCAGCCTGTCGGCCAGCGCGGTACGGCAATCTTCTCGTTTCACGCCATCAAAAACATGACCTGCGCCGAGGGCGGGCTGATCGTCACGGATGATGCAGAACTCGCCGATCGTATGCGAAGCCTGAAATTCCACGGGCTGGGCGTTGATGCCTATGACCGACACACGCACGGGCGCAAGCCGCAGGCGGAGGTCATCATGCCCGGGTTTAAATATAACCTGCCGGATATCAGCGCCGCGATTGCGCGTGTACAGCTCAGCAAGCTGCCAGTGTTTAACGCCCGTCGCGCTGACATTGCCCGGCGTTATTTGCATGAACTGGCGGATACCCCCTTTTTGCCGCTGGCTCAACCGGCATGGCCGCACCAGCACGCCTGGCATCTGTTTATTCTTCGCGTCGATGAGGCAACCTGCGGCATCAGCCGTGACGCCCTGATGGAAACCCTGAAAACGCAGGGGATCGGTACAGGTCTGCATTTCCGCGCGGCGCATACCCATAAATTTTACCGCGAACGCTATCCCGATCTCTCTCTGCCTGAGACGGAGTGGAACAGCGAGCGTATCTGTTCCATTCCGCTGTTTCCCGAGATGCGCGATGAGGATGTGTCGCGCGTCATCGCGGCCCTGCGTCACGTTGCTGGAGTATAAGATGCTGGAAGACAAGACCATCCGTAAAATTTCCGTGGTGATCCCGGTCTACAACGAACAGGAGAGCCTGCCGGAGCTGGTGCGCCGTACCGACGCTGCCTGCGCCTCGCTGAAGCTGGAATATGAAATTCTGCTGGTTGATGACGGCAGTGTCGACCGTTCCGGCGAGATGATTGCCGATGCCGCGGATATGCCCGGCAGCCACATTACTGGCGTGCTGCTTAATCGTAACTATGGCCAGCACTCGGCAATTATGGCGGGCTTCAGCCACGTCAGTGGCGATGTGATTATTACCCTGGATGCCGATCTGCAAAATCCGCCTGAAGAGATCCCTGCGCTGGTTAAGGCTGTACAGCAGGGCTATGACGTGGTGGGTACAGTGCGTCAGAACCGTCAGGACAGCTGGTTTCGCCGTCGCGCTTCACGCGCCATCAACCAGCTGATTCAGCGCGTCACCGGTAAAGCCATGGGCGACTACGGCTGTATGTTGCGCGCCTACCGCCGCCACATCGTTGACGCCATGCTCAACTGCCACGAACGCAGCACCTTTATTCCCATTCTGGCGAACACCTTTGCACGTCGCACGATCGAACTGCCGGTTGCCCACGCTGAGCGTGAATTTGGTGACTCAAAGTACAGCCTGATGAAGCTTATTAACCTGATGTACGACCTGGTGACCTGTCTGACCACCACGCCGCTGCGTCTGCTGAGTATCGTCGGCAGCCTGATTGCGCTGGCAGGCTTCGCTTTCTCGCTGGTGTTGATGGTGCTGCGGCTGTTCCTGGGGGCGAGCTGGGCAGGCAACGGCGTCTTCATGCTGTTTGCCGTGCTGTTTATCTTCGTGGGCGCGCAATTTATCGGCATGGGGCTGCTTGGTGAATATATCGGCCGCATTTACAACGATGTCCGCGCCCGACCTCGCTATTTCATCCAGCGCGTCATCCACCCACAACAAGATCTCTCTTCTGTCCAGGAACTTAAATAATGAAAACGATCGTCTTTGCCTATGCGGAAATGGGCTGTGCAGGCATTAATGCGCTGCTGAACGCCGGTTTCGACATCTGCGCCATTTTTACCCATGCTGATACGTCACCAGAGAGTCACTTTTTTGATTCGGTCGCGCGTCTGGCCGCTGAACGGGGCATTCCGGTCTATGCGCCAGACGATGTAAACCATCCGCTGTGGGTGGAACGCATCAAAGCGATGGCACCGGACTACCTCTTCTCTTTTTATTACCGTGCGCTGCTCAGCGATACCATTCTGAGTTGTGCCCGCCGCGCCGCCCTGAATCTGCACGGTTCGCTGCTGCCAAAATACCGGGGACGCGCGCCGCTCAACTGGGTGCTGGTCAATGGTGAAACCGAAACCGGCGTCACGCTGCACCATATGGTGAAGAGCGCTGACGCGGGTGACATCGTGGCGCAGCAGCGTGTTGCGATCGATCCTGAGGATAACGCGCTGACCCTGCACCGTAAGCTGGTCGCCTGCGCGACGCAGCTGTTGCAGGATGCCTTGCCTGCCCTCAGAGAGGGTAACGTGGTGGCGGTTCCACAGGATCACAGCCAGGCCACGGTCGTCGGCCGCCGCACGGCAGAGGATGGCCGTATTCAGTGGGAGCAGTCCGCGCAACAGATTAATAATCTGGTTCGCGCCGTCACTCACCCCTGGCCAGGGGCATTTGCCTTCGCCGGGACGGTGAAATTTACCCTGTGGAAAGGACGCGTTCATCACGACACGCCAGCGGCCAGACCAGGCACGGTATTATCGACAGACCCTTTTCTGGTTGCCTGTGGTGAAGGGGCGCTGGAGGTGATCACCGGCCAGAGCGACAGCGGCGTCTACATGAACGGCAGCCAGCTGGCGCAGAGCCTGGGCATGGTACCGGGTGCGCTGCTCTACTCTCAGCCGGTAGCGGCGGTGAAGCGGCGGACCCGCGTGCTGATCCTGGGCGTCAACGGGTTTATCGGCAATCACCTGACCGAACGTCTGCTCCAGGATGATAACTTTGAGGTTTATGGGCTGGATATCGGCTCAGATGCCATCAGCCGTTTCCTCGACCAGCCGCGTTTTCATTTCGTGGAGGGTGACATCAGCATTCATTCAGAATGGATCGAATATCACATCAAGAAATGCGACGTTGTCCTGCCGCTGGTGGCGATTGCCACGCCGATTGAGTACACCCGCAATCCGCTTCGCGTGTTTGAGCTCGATTTTGAAGAAAACCTGAAAATTATCCGCGACTGCGTTAAGTACAAGAAACGCATCATTTTTCCCTCAACCTCAGAAGTGTACGGCATGTGCACCGATCAGCACTTTGACGAGGACCACTCCAGCCTGGTGGTCGGGCCGATCAACAAGCAGCGCTGGATCTACTCGGTCTCCAAGCAGCTGCTCGATCGCGTGATCTGGGCCTACGGCGAGAAAGAGGGGCTGCGCTTTACGCTGTTCCGTCCGTTTAACTGGATGGGGCCTCGCCTCGACAACCTCAACGCCGCGCGCATTGGTAGCTCACGCGCCATCACCCAGCTGATCCTGAATCTGGTGGAAGGTTCGCCAATCAAGCTTATTGACGGTGGGGCGCAGAAGCGCTGCTTTACCGATATCAGCGATGGTATTGAAGCGCTGTTCCGCATTGTTGAAAACAAAAATCAGAACTGCGACGGACAGATCGTTAACATCGGCAACCCGGAGAACGAGGCCAGCATTAAAGAGCTGGCAGAGCGACTGCTGGCCAGTTTTGAACGCCATCCGCTGCGTCATCGCTTTCCGCCGTTTGCGGGTTTCCGCGAGGTGGAGAGTAGCTGCTATTACGGCAAAGGTTATCAGGACGTCGAGCACCGCAAGCCGTCCATTAAAAACGCGCGCCGCCTGCTGGGGTGGACGCCGTCGGTGGGGATGGAGACCACCATTGATAATACGCTCGACTTCTTCCTGCGCACGGTAGAGTGACAGGACGCGCCATGAAAAAAGTGGGATTGCGCGTTGATGTCGACACCTGGCGAGGCACTGAATGCGGCGTTCCGGCGCTGCTTGAGCTGTTCAGCCTGCATCAGCTACAGGCCAGCGTCTTCTTCAGCGTGGGGCCGGACAATATGGGGCGTCATTTATGGCGCCTGCTCAAGCCGCGCTTCCTGTGGAAGATGATGCGTTCGCGCGCGGCTTCGCTCTACGGCTGGGATATTTTGCTGGCAGGCACCGCGTGGCCCGGACGAGATATCGGGCGCGGCCTGGAGGCGGTTATCCGCGCCGTCGCCGATCATCACGAGGTGGGCCTGCACGCGTGGGATCATTTTGCCTGGCAAACCTGGGCCGGCGTGTGGCCAGAAGAGAAGCTGGTGGAGGAGATTGCGCGCGGCAAACAGCGGCTGGAGGCGATTATCGGCGAAGCGGTCACCTGTTCCGCCGTCGCGGGCTGGCGGGCAGATGGCCGGGTGGTCAGGGCCAAGCAGCATTTTGGTTTCCGCTACAACAGCGACTGTCGGGGCAACGGCCCCTTTTTGCCCAGGCTAAGCGATGGGGGGCTGGGAACGGTGCAAATTCCGGTCACGCTGCCCACCTGGGATGAAGTGGTAGGGCAGTCGGTGAGCGCCGAAGGCTTTAACGACTTTATCCTTGAGCAGATAGAGGCCGCCACCGGCTCGCCGGTGTATACCATCCATGCCGAGGTAGAAGGTATCGTGGGTTTACCTGACTTTGCCAGCCTGCTTGAGCGTGCGGCCCAACGCAATATTCGTTTCTGCCCGCTCAGCGAACTTCTTCCCGACGATCTCACCACGCTGCCCACGGGCAGGGTGGTGCGTGGTCACCTTGCCGGGCGTGAAGGCTGGCTCGGCTGTCAGGAATAGCCACTTCAGTTCTCTTTTCAGGAGTTACGGATGCGTACCGGCACCAGAACTGCGCTACTGATTGCGTTTTTTGCTCTCTATTATGTGATCCCCATAGAGTTTCGCGCCCTGTGGCAGCCCGATGAAACCCGCTATGCCGAGATCAGCCGTGAAATGCTGGTGAGCGGCAACTGGATCGTGCCGCACTTTTTTGATTTACGGTATTTCGAAAAGCCGGTGGCCGGTTACTGGGTCAATAACCTGGGCCAGCTGCTGTTTGGCCACTCCCGCTTTGGCGTACGCGCCGGGGCGATTGCCGGTACGACACTCAGCGCCGGGCTGATTTACTGGCTGGGCAGGCAGATGTTTGCCAGCCGTCAGGTTGCCCTGACGGCCAGCATCATTTTTATGACCACACTGCTGGTGTATGGCGTCGGCACCTATGCGGTGCTGGACCCGATCCTGCTGCTGTGGATGGTGGCGGCCATGTGCAGCTACTGGCGGGCAGTACAGGCCAGCACCACGCAACAGCGTGCGTTTGGCTATCTGCTGCTGGGTGTGGCCAGTGGTATGGGGTTTATGACCAAAGGATTTCTGGCGCTGGTGGTGCCGGTGCTGGCGATCCTCCCCTGGGCTATCTGGCAGCGCCGGCTGGGTGAGCTGCTGCGCTGGGGACCCGTTGCTGTCGCAACAGCCGCCGCGATCAGCGCACCCTGGGCGCTGGCGATTCACCAGCAGGAAGGTCAGTTCTGGCATTACTTTTTCTGGGTGGAACATATCCAGCGTTTTGCCGAACCCAATGCACAGCACAAAGCGCCTTTCTGGTATTACCTTCCGGTTCTGCTGGCTGGAAGCTTACCCTGGCTGGCACTGCTGCCAGGCGCATTACATAAGGCCTGGCGTCAGCGCAGCCAGCATGCTGGCGCGCTTTATCTGTTGAGCTGGGTGCTGCTGCCGCTGCTGTTTTTCAGCATCGCCAAAGGCAAGTTGGTGACCTACATCCTGCCGTGCTTCGCACCGCTGGCGCTGCTGATGGCGCACTATGCCTGTGGCAACGCGGTCCAGCCAGTCAGCGCGTTTAAAATAAACGGCTGGATTAACCTTCTGTTTGGGTCAGCGGCGGCGCTGCTGATGCTGACTGGGCTGGCCCCCTGGGGGCTGGCACACCATCCGCTTTATCATCAAGGCGAAACGGCCCGCGTACTCGCAGGTGCCGCCGCGTTTGCAGGGTGGGGCGTAATGGGCTGGCTGAGCCTGAAGCCGGGAGGGAACCGCTGGCAGCTGGCCGCGCTTTGCCCACTGCTACTGGCGCTTCTGGTGGGTTTCGCCATGCCACAAAGGGTGCGCGATGCCAAACAGCCGGAACGCTTTGTGAATGCGCTGCACGCAAAGCTGATGCAGAGCCGGTATCTGCTGGCGGACAATCCCGGTATCGCTGCTGCCGTGGCATGGAACGTGAAGCGCAGTGATATCACTTTCTACGATGCCAAAGGTGAACTGGAGTATGGGCTGGGCTATGCCGATGCTGCCACCCGTTATGTCCGTGCTGAACATATTGTCGACTGGCTGAGCGAGCATCGTCGACAGGGCAACGTTTCGCTGGTGCTGATGCTGGATGCCGGTGACAGCGCACCCGATCCGCACCTGCCCCCGCCGGATGCGGTTTATCGTCAGGGACGGCTGGTCTGGTATGGCTACAACGCCACGCCATGAATCTGATCCTGATCCTGCTGGTCAGCCTGCTCAGCTGTGCCGCCCAGCTGTGCCAAAAGCAGGCGGCCTCTGCCGATATCCGGCAGGATAAAAGACGGCTGGTAATGTGGATCGCCCTGAGCCTGCTGCTGCTGGGCGTCGCAATGCTGCTCTGGCTGGCGGTGCTGCGCGTGGTTCCCGTCAGTGTGGCCTATCCGATGCTTAGCCTTAACTTTGTCCTGGTGGCGGTCGCTGCGCGGCTCATCTGGCACGAAACCTACACGCGACGGCAGTGGCTCGGCACGCTGGCGATTGTGGCGGGTGTGGCGCTGATGGGAGGGCATCTGTGAAAGGGGTTGCGCTGGCGCTGTGCAGCGTGCTGCTGGTGTCGCTGGCACAGTTGCTGCTGCGTGTTGCGATGCGAAATTTGCCCTCTCCGGAAACGTGGCTTCAGCACGGTCAGTTTCTGCTTCTGCTGGGAACGGGGCTGGGTGCCTATGCGCTGTCCATGCTGTGCTGGATAGTCGCACTGCGCTATATGCCGCTTAACCGGCTCTATCCTCTGCTGAGCCTGAGCTACGTGCTGGTCTGGCTGGCCGCGATCGCTATCCCGGTGCTGGGCGAGTCCTTTCGCTGGAGCAGTTTTGCTGGCGTTTTGCTGATTTTGCTGGGAGTGACGGCGATAACGCTGCCGCAGAAACAGAAAGGCCAGGTGAGTTAAGCCCTGCCTTTTTAGCTTTACCAGCCGCCACAGCATCCCTGCTGTTGCCATCAGCGATCCCGGACCCAACAGGGAGAGCGGCAACTCAACGCGTGACGCCGGGCGACAGTGGGCGGCAGTCAGGGGCGAATAACCGTCAGGTTGAAGGGGCCGCTCTGTTGAGCGGCAGAGTCAACCGCACGATTGATCTGCGCCAGCGGAAATTCACTCACCGCATAGTGATCAAGATCCAGAAGCCCGGCGCGTATTAGCCCCACCAGCGTATGAACGGCCTGGGGGGCATACATCCACTGTCCTTTCAGGGTGATCAGGTTGCGCATAATCCAGGGATAAGGAAGAGCCAGATCCTCCCCGCCGAGCATTCCGACGCCGCCCATCAGCACCACGCGACCACAGGGCCTGACGGCCATAATGGCGTTACGCGCCACGGAAGCCTGGGCGGAAGGGGGGAGAAAATCCAGTACGGCATCCACAGGCTCTCCTGCCGCCTGACGCATCGCCTGCGTATCCCTGTCTGCATCGCCCGTCAGCGCCAGGGTAACAACACGCGAACCAAATCGCCTGTTAAGATCCTCGAGCACACGCATATTGCGCCCCGGTGCCACGACGCGCTTCGCCCCCATGGCAAGGGCGACCAGAACGGCAGAGCTGCCAAAATTACCTGTGGCACCGCTGACCAGCACCGTTTCACCCGCCCTCAGTTCCATCGCCAGCAAGCCGCCATAGGCAATCAGCAGCGTCACAATGGCGCACCATTTGCTCGCTTCCGCAGGATCGATGTCTCCGGTGGGGATGGCATTTTCCGTCGGAATCCGTATCTGCTCGGCAAAGGCACCATCAAGGTGGTACCGCTGGATTTTCTTTCCGCCTTCACCGCGCGCGCTCCATCCCTGGAGCACAATTTCAGGTGACAACGCGTTATCCCGCGAACGAACCGTGGGATCGCAAAATACCCAGTCACCCGGCTTCAGGCGTGCTGAATCCGGTCCCACTTCCCGCACCCGGCCAATCGCACCGCAGCCGGGAATGACCGGAGGGGGCAGAATATAGTTTCGCTGCCCGCTAAACACCTCGTTCGCGTAAGAGAGGAGAGGGGCAGCAACCACGTCAACCAACACCTCGCCCGTCCCCCTTACCGGCGCGGGCACATCCTTAACATTAAGTGGCTGACCAAAGGATTCAAGCACTGCAGCTTTCATAACAACGCTCCTTATTCAACACAGATAGGTCACTATAAGGTGGCGGAGAAGAATAAAAAATAAGCTACTTTTATACAGGTATAAACCACTAACAGGCTAAGCAATGACCAGAAACAGTGAGCTCGGTAATTTTCTGCTCTCGCGGCGTGCGCGGCTCAGGCCCGAAGGGGAGGAGCTTAGCCCTCACCGGCGACGCAGAACTCCCGGCCTGCGAAGAGAGGAAGTGGCCGCTAAAGTCGGGATAAGCACGGAATGGTATACAAAGATTGAGCAGGGGCGCGTCAGCAAACTTTCAGAACGCATCATCGCCTCGCTGAGCAAGGCGCTGATGCTCAATGAGACGGAACTGGCGCACCTGCGCGCGCTGACCCAGGCGCAGGCCGTCAATGATATCGGTCAGGAGATCCCTGAGGCGCTGGCGGCACTGGTACAGGGACTCCGGGATCCGGCTTACGTTACCAATAAGCGCTGGGACGTGGTGATCTGGAATCGCGCCGCAGCCGAACTGATTACCGATTTTGACGCACTCGACGCGGAAGAGAGAAACATTATGGTCTTTATGCTTACGACGACTGAGGCGCGAGAGCGCTTTGGTGCGAGCTGGGAGCAGGAGGCGCGGCGCATGTTAAGCCTGTTTCACGCTGACTATGCGCTGAACGCCCATGACAGGTTATTCACCAGGCTGGTGGCGCGTTTTGAACGTGAGTGTGCCGGGTTTTCGCAGTGGTGGCGCGAGCATGAGATCGCCGCACCGGTGTCCGGGATAAAAACCCTGACGGGCAAAGATCATGTGACAAGACGCTATTGTTACTCAACGTTTATCTCAAACGATGCTAAGCAGCTCAAGCTCGCGCTTTATACGCCTTACGCGTGACCGGTCTGGTTGAACCGCAAAACTATCTGACCCCGACAGGGGCGCTTTTTGGCCCTAAAAAGAACCGTTAACTGCCGTGAGGACAGGTCGCGCGTGCGCCGGATGGCGTAGCCTGTGCCTTTCAGTAAAGCGAGCACGGGTCCGGCGCGGTTCAGGTCGCGCGGAAAGCCAAACGCATAGAGAAATGGATCAATTAGTGTCATAATTCGCCATCGTTAACCCCCGTGATAATTGATAAGGTAAACAAGGTGTTATTAATGCGTGAACGGGTGAAAAGTAAAACTAAAAATCCCTTTTATAATCTGACCGGAAAGCAGTGGGTGCTGCTGGCGGGTGGGTGCGTTCTGGCTGCTGGCGTGATGCTGATTTTGCATCACAGAGACTCGGTTAATAATGCACTCGATACCGGTGCATGCCTGGCTGATGAAGGGGTAAAAGACTTTTTTGGTATGTTGAAGCACCTGCTGCATCAGGCTTATCGTTTCGTGTTTAAAGCCTGTGGTTAACTAGAATAGCGCTATAAACCTGTGAAGGAGTATATGAATTTCGAACTGAAATTTAACGGCCGCCCTTAACAGGAAAAGCAATAAAGCATATCCGCCCGCAAGCGCAATCACGACCCATAAAATATCTTTCAACAGCGAAGCGGAAAAAAGTCTCTTCACAAAAGTAAACCGTCCCTGCAGGTAAATTTAGCGAATGCCGACAGCGGGTGCCGCTGGCAACCTCAGATATTAGCAAACGCGCAGAGCCAATACTTATCTCTAAAAGCAACAACTGCAAAACAATAACTGGCTATAGCAGATTTTCAGCGTCCCAGCTCGAGCGTAAATATGATGTTAACTGACAGATAAAATAAAGCATAAGAGCAAACGACCCGAGGGACTATCAAAATATTAATGAGCCGCACCCTTGTTTAAGGAGTATTTGTGATCGGTGTCACCAATTAAATGGCAAAAGCGACCGGGAAAGCCCTGGATTTTTGATAAAAAAATTATCGGGTGGTCAACGGGAGGGCGCAGATTTTAAATCATGGCGCTGCACGGCGGTGATATTCAGCGGTAAAGCCTGAAGATGTGAATTTTTTAATTACAATAGTGTTTATTTATTTTTAAAATTAAAAATTTGTCAATTTTTTGATGTTGTAATTTATGTGTGATGTTT
The DNA here is from genome assembly GCF_041386365.1 of Pantoea sp. KPR_PJ. Taxonomy (NCBI): domain Bacteria; kingdom Pseudomonadati; phylum Pseudomonadota; class Gammaproteobacteria; order Enterobacterales; family Erwiniaceae; genus Pantoea; species Pantoea sp. KPR_PJ. The sequence goes on from NZ_JABMIK010000010.1 coordinate 29,368, forward strand.
AAAAAAGAATATGAGTACGTTAAAATATTGCTTCATTCACCTATTTTTGACAGTACTTATTATAATGTTGCAACAAAATAAGTTTTTCCCTGCGTTATCCCTTATCGCACTGTTAGTGAGTTCAGCGGCACATGCTGAAGACGCGACTGAGAAAACAGACGTACTTCTGATTGGCGGCGGTATTATGAGTGCCTCAATGGGCACGTTACTGCAAGAACTTCAGCCCGACTGGAAACAGCTGATGGTTGAAAAGCTGGATGGTGTTGCACTCGAATCTTCCAACGGCTGGAACAATGCCGGTACGGGCCACTCAGCCAATATGGAGCTGAACTACACGCCAGAACGTCCGGACGGTTCGATTGAGGTTTCTAAAGCGCTGGAAATTAACGAAGCCTTTATGATTTCCCGCCAGTTTTGGTCATCACAGGTAAAGCGTGGCGTGCTGAACGATCCCCACAGCTTTATCAACTCAACGCCACATATGAGCTTCGTATGGGGTGACAAGAATGTTGATTACCTGACCAAACGTTACGCTGCGCTGCAACAGACTACCCTGTTCCAGGGCATGAAGTTCTCTACCGATCAGAACCAGATCAAACAGTGGGCGCCGCTGATTATTGCCGGTCGCGATCCGCAGCAGAAAGTGGCGGCCACCTGGACACCGGTCGGCACCGACGTGAACTATGGCGAGATCACCCGCCAGCTGGTGGGCAGCCTGAAAAAAGATGACAACTTTACGCTGGAAACCTCTTCTGAAGTCACGGGCTTCAAACGCAACGGCGACAATTCCTGGCACGTCACCATTACTGACGTGAAAAGCGGTAAAGCGCACGCAGTCGATGCGAAATATGTCTTTATCGGCGCAGGCGGCGGTGCTCTGAAACTGCTGCAGGAAACCGGGATCCCGGAAGCGGACAACTATGCAGGTTTCCCTGTCGGCGGCTCTTTCCTCGTCACGGAAAACCCGGAGATCACACGTCAGCATGCTGAGAAAGTGTATGGTCAGGCTTCAGTGGGTGCCCCGCCGATGTCCGTTCCTCACCTGGATGCCCGTTTCCTGGACGGCAAGCGTGTTGTACTGTTCGGGCCATTTGCGACCTTCTCTACCAAATTCCTGAAAAATGGCTCGTTCCTCGATCTGTTAAGCACGACAACGACGAAAAACGTGGGTCCGATGACTGACGTTGGCCTGGATAATTTTGACCTGGTGAAATACCTGATTGGTCAGGTGATGCTGAGCGACGAAGATCGATTTGAAGCGCTGAAAGAGTATTACCCGTCAGCGCGCAAAGAAGACTGGAAACTTATTCAGGCGGGTCAGCGCGTACAGATCATCAAGAAAGATGCTGAAAAAGGCGGCGTACTGAAGCTGGGTACTGAAATTGTCACCGATAAGCAGAAAACCCTGGCTGCGCTGCTGGGGGCCTCTCCGGGTGCCTCTACCGCCGCGCCTATCTCTATCAACGTGATGAAAGAGTTGTTCCCTGAGCAGTTCAAATCCGCTGAGTGGCAGAGCAAGATCCGCAGCATCGTTCCCAGCTATGGACAGAAGCTGAACGGCAACGTTGCCCTGACTCAGCAGGTTTGGGACGAAACGGCGGCCACGCTGCAACTGGTTAAACCGCCGGTGATCCAGATGCAGGACGCTCAGGCTGCTCCTCAGGCGCAACCTCAGCAGCCTAAAGCCGCGGCTGAAGCTCAGCACGATATGGCGCTTTAATCCTGCTGGATTATCAACAAACCCCTGAAGTGCTCTTCAGGGGTTTTTTATTGCTCTCGCTGCTTCGCGCTAAACAGGTCAGTTAACCCGCCGCCGCGGCACTGAAGAGACAGATACACTTTTCAGACGTCATATCAGAGCGACAGGCAGCGGAAGCAGGGATTTTCACCGTGGCTCTGACGGTCACCGCCTCTCTTACTGGCAGCCTTTTCTGGCCTGACGTGCGGTGTCTGAGATCAGCGCAGATTCGCCTTACGCATGGGCATGCTGTCTATCGTTGCGAGCAAATCCCCGGAAAGAACAGGTCTGTTTTGACGTCGTTTTATCCCGCCATCTTTACCCACCAGCAGAACCTCAAATCCGCCTGGCCTGAGCCTGGTACGGAGTTGCCCTCTGGCCGCGGGCGAAGTATCGCTCAGCACGATGATATCGCGTTCGGCTAACGCAGACTGGCTTTGTTTCAGAATGGCCATCTGTCTGACATAGTCAGCATCCTGTTCAGAGGGGGCAAAAATAATGACGGGGCGTTTCTTCCATTGATACTGTTCGAGGCTGGCCATATCCGGAGACAAAGCGTGGAACATCGTGGTTGCTGCCATCAGGGCAGAACTACACATTACCAGCGACAAGGCTAACAGCAGCTTGCCTGACGCCATAACGGCACGACGGAATAAGGGCGAGGGTATAAGCACGTTACGTCTGATATTCACCATTTTTTCACCTCAACGGTGCGGGCAGTAAGAGTACAGAGAAGCGCGATCGGACCGACGGCGGACGCCATCTTTATCAACCTTAGTGAAAGTTGACAGGGAGGGAGGACTCTTTACCGGTGTTTACAGCGGGCGAGGCAGAAAGGCGCCATAACGTTGTCTGCATTGAGGCGGTGGGATTTGGCTTACAGAAACTTCTGTTACCTGACAGGTGAATGAGGAGCGGCGGCAGAAACGTCTTTATTTGTCTTGCCGGGAAGGGAAAATTTCAGGTGATTCGCCCTATGCGCATAATACTAATTATGTTAAATGAAATATCTTGAAAGGCGCCTGAACTGCCACTGACTAATAACTGGTTTTCAAACCAGTTTTGCCAGCTTCCCTACCCACATCAACGCCTGTCCAGGAGTCCGCCACAATCCCATCCGCTAAACCGGCCGTTTTCTAGCTGAGCGTACATAAAATCTGCTATGACCTGCTCCCCGTTGATTAACATACCGCCATGTTAATAATGTCTTCATAAGTTACATGAAGGCATTCCCAGGAAGACGCGTTTTTCTGACGAACCAGATTTATTATGGATTTTAACGGACGCTTTCGCGATGAATATTTGTATGAGCACTCATTCAACGATATTGCTTTCATCAGGAAAATCACTAATGACTGGCAGAAGGATGATGACGTGTGTCGTCCACATTCTTCGCTGGATTGCAAGATATCATCTGGATTTACAGAGGGTTGGAGAAAAATTTAGACGTCAATCAAACCGACATAGCTAACGGATCGTCGTATCTAATGCTGGGGGGCAGATATACTTCCTTAAAGTTTTGTTTTTTCAAGCCAGGCATTTAATGAGGCAACACGGATGAAGAAGAGAAACAGCACCCCAACCCCTCATGATGCCACCTTCAGGCAGTTTCTCTCGCAGCCAGAAATTGCCCGGGATTTTATGGAGCTCCATCTTCCGGCAGAGCTGCGCGCGCTGTGCGACCTCAACACCCTGAAGCTGGAGTCCGGATCTTTTGTCGAGGATGACCTTCGCCAGTACTTCAGCGACGTCCTTTACAGCCTGAAGACCACCGCCGGAGACGGCTACGTTCACGTGCTTATCGAGCACCAGTCTTCCCCGGACCGGCATATGGCCTTTCGCCTGCTGCGCTACGCCGTGGCCGCCATGCAGCGCCACCTCGAGGCGGGTCACAGTAAGCTGCCGCTGGTGATACCCGTGCTGTTCTATACTGGAAAACGCAGCCCTTACCCGTATTCCACCCGCTGGCTGGATGAGTTCGACGACCCGGCCGTCGCGGAAAAGCTATACGGCGGCGCCTTTCCCCTGACAGACATCACCGTTATCCCGGATGATGACATCATGAATCATCGCAGCATGGCAGCGCTGACCTTACTGCAGAAGCACATACACCAGCGCGATATGGCTACGCTGACCGACCGGCTGGCCACGCTGCTGATGGCGGACTATCTTTCTTCATCTCAGGTGACGGTGCTGATACACTATTTACTACAGGCGGGAGAGTCGGTTGACTCTGAAGCCTTTGTTCGCGAACTGGCACAGCGTGTGCCGCAACACGGAGACGCACTGATGACCATCGCACAGCAGCTCGAGCAGAAGGGTATTGAGAAAGGACGTCAGGAGGGGATTCAGCTTGGCGAGCAGCGAGGTATTGAAAAGGGTGAGCGCGAAGCAACCCTGAAAATTGCGCGAACCATGCTGCAGAATGGCCTTGACCAGAATATCGTCATGCAGATGACCGGCCTGACAGAAGACGAGCTGGCGCAGATTCACCACTGAGTAGCCCGGCCATTTGCCCGGGCGCTCTTCCGGACATCCAGATACGTCTTCTGATGCGTCCGGTTACTTTTGGGGATCGGGTGTCCGCAGTGAAGCCTGCTAACAAACTCGCCTTATTTCCCCCCCGCCAGCTACATCATGGTCTGCCTCACGTTTAAGGATGGACCTCTTTGTACCCAACCCTTCTCCCATCCGCACCATATTGCAGCAGCGCCCTTTGATTGTTTTCACGCGCCAGTTTGCACCAGTCCAGCAAAACGATGCGGATAAGTATCACACCAAAATGATCCTCAGGGTCATTGTTATCCTGAAATGGGATATCTGCCTCACTTCCTGGCGCAGCGGCTGCATAAGTTTTTTGCGTTCTGGGCGACAATCCTTGCCAGGCTTTTGCCGCCACGTCGCTGTGCGCGGCATGCAGCTCAGCGGTGCCCTGAAGTCGCAGCTGGGTTTTGTTGCTGTAACCCAGTACCGTGACGTCCGGGTTGAGTTTCAGCGCCTGCCACTTTGGGCTGCGCATATCGGTATGGATCTCCAGCGTTCGGTTCGGACGATCGACACCGCGCAGGACCATGGTTCTTGCCTGCGGCTTGCCTTGCTGGTCTACGGACGCCACCGTCAGGTAGCGAAAGCCGCTTTCCGGGTCCTGTGCGCCGTTTTCAAGCGCACACCAGCAATCGTTATCAATCTCCTCGGGGCGTAATGGCATCTGTTCTTCCTGCTTACCGGATAACATCTCTGGTCTGTTTAACTGCCGGGGCATCGCTGCATAGCGCAGCAGTTAAACCGGCCCGCATTGCAGGAAGAATAGCAGGCCTTACTGCATTTGCGACTCACCGTGCTCCACGGGCAGCAGGGTATCGCACTGGCAGGGGGCGCGGCCCCCTGATGCTAATTAAAGAATTTAATGTCTGTAGGCGTGGGGAGTTTTGCTGCGTCACCTGCGGCGTTAAGCTCGCCGCTGTCGGCATTGAAGTGAAACAGGGAGACATTGTTAGAGAAGACGTTCGTCACATAGAGATATTTACCACTGCCATCAAAGGCGAAAGCACGCGGCTCAACGCCGTTAGCGCTGTAACTCACCGGTTTGCCCAGCATGCCATCGGCCTCAACTTTCAATACCAGCAGTTTGTTATCCGAGCCGCGATTAGAGGCGATGACATATTTACCGTCCGGACTCAAAATAATGCCGCCACCGCTGCGATAGGCTGCGCTGTGGTTGTCACTGTTCAGCCTGATATGTGCGACGGGTTTAAGACGGTCCTGATCCACGGTGAACACGACAATTTCAGCGGTCAGTTCAGTGATGACCCAGGCGTGCCTGCCATCCGGTGAAAACACCATATGGCGCGGCCCGGAGCCCGGCGTGAAATTGACGTCACGGGTGCTGTCCGCCTCCAGCGGCTCTGCTTTGTCAGCATGATAGCGGTAGGCATGCAGCTTATCCCCGCCAAAGTCGTTAGCATAGAGATACTGACCATCGGTCGTAAACGTAGTGGCGTGTGCGTGGCCGCCATCCTGACGCCCTTTAACGCCACCGCTGCCGTTTTCATACGCGAAATGCTGTACCTGTTCACCCAGTGTGCCATCGGAATGGATCGGGAAAACAGATACCCCCGCGCCGCCTTTCGCTACCGAGTAGTTGGCTACAAACAGGAACTTACCGTCCGGACTGATAGTCGCATGGGTGGGCTGCTGGCCGTGACTCTCCACGACATTCAGCACCCGCACCTGACCGCTTTTATCCACGCTCAGCGCGGTGACCGTCCCCTTATTCTCTTCATTGGTGGTATAGGCGAAACGGCCATCGCGGGATTTTACAATCCAGGAGGGGCTTTTCATTTTAATTACATCAAGCGGCGTCAGGGTGCCGTCACTGTTCACCTGCATACGATATAAACCTTCGCTGGGATGTTCAGGCTTTTGCTCAGCCGGTGCATCCGGAATCGAAGTCCAGGTTCCCACGAGTGCTGTTTGATGTTGTTGTTCGGCTCTGGCCATAGCGCTCCCCGCCAGTGAAAAAACAGCCAGGGATAATGCCATGGTTATGTGCGTGGCTAAACGGCTGTGAACGTTTTTTTTATGTCGATTCATTTGGGTATCCCGCCATTATTTGAATAACTAACGACTATAGTGGGATTCATTTAAATAGCGGCTGGCGAGGACGATCGAGTTCACAATACAGAAGATTAAATTCAGCAGGCTGGCGCTGCGCTCAATGGCAGTGGATATACGGGGGATGTCGGGTTACCTGAAGAGGCAGTTGCTCATCTTACTCGCCCGGGGGCGGATAATGCGTAGCAGGCCGCAACAGCGGTCTGAACTGACGGGCAGCCTGCACGGATAAACACACCTGTATTACCCTCGCGCCAGGGAAAAAATCGGGGGCTGCCATTACGCATCCGGCCGACGTGCTGGCGAACGGCCATGGACTCCGTGCAGCCTGCCATCTGTCAGACGCTGACCTCCAGCATTCAGCCCGTTTTTTATCTACCACATGCCTGCCAACCTAACAGGGTGACGCTGCTCGCCTCACCTTCGCGACGGTGCTTTATGGTGCAGTCTGTGCATCATAAACAGGCCAGATATTGAACAGCATAAGTAATCCTGCTTATAAACAACAGGTTAACTTTTGGCATAAAGGTTGCTGAATAAATTCCATCTTGTATACCAGATGGAATTCATTCATGGCATCGACTTTCGGCTTTACGCTTCAGGAGTGGCAACGTTGTTTTCAGCAGGAACCGCAGCAGATAGTCCCCCTGCTGGCGGCGCACCTGGCCGCGCTCGATCCTCAGGACAACGCCTGGATCTACCTTGCCACGCCAGCCCAGCTACAGGCACAAACTGAACCGCTGCTGGCACACTATCTGAAGGATCCGGCGGCCTATCCGCTGTTTGGCGTCCCCTTCGCGGTGAAGGACAATACAGACGTAGCAGGCTGGCCCACCACTGCGGCCTGTCCGGCGCTGACCTACACCGCGCAGGCTGACGCCTTTGTGGTTGCCAGGCTGAAAGCTGCGGGTGCCATCGTGGTAGGCAAAACCAACCTCGACCAGTATGCGACGGGCCTGGTCGGTACCCGTTCGCCCTATGGGGCGGTAAGTAATACCTTTAACCCCGACTACGTCAGCGGCGGCTCCAGCTCTGGCTCGGCTTCCGTACTGGCGCGCGGCCTGGTAGGGTTCTCACTGGGAACAGATACCGCCGGTTCCGGCCGCGTACCGGCCGGTTTTAATAACATTGTGGGTCTGAAGCCCACTAAAGGCTGGTTCTCCGCCAGCGGCGTATTACCCGCCTGTCGCCTTAATGACACGCTCTCCGTCTTTGCGCTGACGGTAGAAGACGCCTTCACCGTCGCCAGCATCGCAGGTGGTTATGACGCTGACGACGCCTATTCCCGCCATCATCCGCATACCGCCCCCGCCAGCCTCAGGGCGCAGCCTGCTTTCGCGCTTCCTGCCAGCCCGGAATTTTTTGGCGATAAACAGGCAGAAGCGGCGTGGCAGCAGGCGCTGGATCAGTTACAGGCGTGTGGCGCAACGCTGCATCCTGTTGATTTCAGTCCATTCCTCCGGCTGGCGGAACAGCTCTATGCTGGCCCGTGGGTAGCCGAGCGCACCGTGGCCGTCGGAGAGATGCTGAGCCGGCCGGAAGCGATGGATCCCGTGGTGCATGCCATTGTCAGCGGCGGCCTGAAGTACAGCGCGGTAGAGGCGTATCAGGCGGAATATCTGCGCGCCGAACTGAGCCGCCAGATTCAGCAAACCCTGGCGCACTATGACGCGCTGGTTGTGCCAACCTCACCGACCATCCGCACTCTGGATGAGATGAAGCAGGAGCCAGTGCGCTACAACTCGCAGTTCGGCACCTACACCAACTTCACTAACCTTGCTGACCTGGCAGCGCTGGCGCTGCCTGGGCCGTTCCGTGCTGATGGCCTGCCTGCCGGGATCACGCTGATTGCGCCCGCCTGGCACGATCGCGCGCTGGCGGATTTCGGCGTGCGCTGGCAGCAACAGGTGGCGCTGCCGCTGGGTGCCACCGGCAAGGCGCCCTCTCTGCCCGCGTCTCCCCTGCCGCCCTCCGCCGATCATGTGCGCGTGGCGGTGGTCGGTGCTCACCTGACGGGGATGCCGCTCAATTTTCAGCTCACCACGCGGCAGGCCGTTCTGGTGGAGGAGACCCGGACGGCTGAGCACTACCGTCTCTTTGCACTGCCTGACGGTGCCGTCAAAAAACCCGGTCTGCTGCGTGATGACAGCGGTGCCGCCATCACCGTTGAGCTGTGGGATATACCGCTGGCGCGATTTGGTGAGTTTGTTGCTGAGATCCCTGCACCGCTCGGCATCGGCTCCCTGACGCTGGCGGATGGCCGCAGCGTGAAAGGCTTTATCTGTGAACCGGCCGCGCTTCAGCAGGCGCTGGAGATCACTTCGTTTGGGGGCTGGCGTAACTGGCTGGCAACACAGGAGGGGAAATAATCATGTTCAGCACCGTTTTGATTGCCAACCGGGGTGAAATCGCCTGCCGCGCCATTCGTACCCTGAAACGCCTCGGCGTGAAAAGCGTGGCCGTTTATTCCGATGTCGATCGCAATGCGCAGCATGTGAAAGACGCGGACGTGGCGATTGCCCTGGGCGGTGACAAAGCCAGCGACAGCTACCTGCGCATCGATAAAGTCCTTGCCGCCGCCCGCGAGAGCGGTGCGGAAGCCATCTGGCCAGGCTATGGCTTTCTCTCGGAGAGCCTGCCGTTTGCCGAGGCCTGCGAACAGGCCGGTATCGCCTTTATTGGCCCCACCGCGCAGCAAATAGGTGAGTTTGGCCTGAAACACCGTGCGCGCGAGCTGGCCGCCAGCGCCAGCGTGCCGATGACGCCGGGCACCCCGCTGCTCGGCTCGCTTGAAGAAGCCCTAGTGGCCGCAGCACAGATCGGATATCCCGTTATGCTGAAAAGCACCGCGGGCGGTGGCGGCATTGGCCTGACGCGCTGCGCCGACGATAGTGCGCTGCGTAACGCCTGGGAGAGCGTGCGCCGCCTGGGAGAACAGTTTTTCAGTGATGCAGGCGTCTTTCTTGAACGCTGTATCGATCGCGCACGGCATGTTGAGGTGCAAATTTTTGGCGACGGCAGCGGCAAGGTTGTCGCCCTCGGCGAGCGCGACTGCTCGCTACAGCGTCGCAATCAGAAAGTGGTGGAAGAGACGCCGGCACCGAACCTGCCTCAGGCCACGCGCGACGCGCTGCTCGCCTCGGCCGTGCGCCTGGGGGAGTTAGTCCGTTACCGCAGCGCCGGAACCGTAGAATATATTTATGACGCTGAGCAGGATGCTTTTTATTTTCTGGAGGTGAACACCCGTCTGCAGGTTGAGCATCCGGTTACCGAATGCGTGACCGGTCTCGACCTGGTGGAGTGCATGCTGAAAGTGGCCGCGGGCGATCCCATTGACTGGGCGCGCCTGCAGCAGGCACCTCAGGGCGCGTCGATTGAAGTACGTTTGTATGCCGAAGATCCGCTGAAAAACTTCCAGCCGAGTCCGGGCGTGCTGACCGGCGTTTCCTTTCCCGACGGCGTGCGCGTAGACGGCTGGATCAATACCGGCACTGAGGTGTCAGCCTTTTACGATCCGCTGATGGCGAAACTGATTGTGCACGCCGACACGCGCGATGCGGCGCTGCAAAAAATGACGCAGGCGCTGTCTGCCACCCAGCTGCACGGCATCGCGACCAACCTCGACTATCTGCGCCAGGTTGTGGCTACCGAGGCATTCCGCAGCGGTGAGGTCTGGACGCGCTTTCTTGACAGCTTTACGCCGCACGCCAGCGTGATTGAGGTGCTGCAACCCGGCACCTTCAGCACCGTTCAGGATTACCCTGGTCGCCTTGGCTACTGGGACATTGGCGTGCCGCCCTCTGGCCCCATGGACGATTACGCCTTTCGTCTTGCCAACCGCATTGTCGGTAACCACGAAAGCGCCGCGGGACTGGAATTTACCCTCCAGGGGCCGACGCTGCGTTTTCACTGCGACGCGGTGATCGCCCTGACCGGTGCCGACTGTCCGGCCGAGCTGGATGGCGAAAGCATTGACTACTGGCAGCCTGTTCAGGTTACCGCCGGACAAATTCTGACGCTCGGTCGTGCGCAAAGCGGATGCCGTACCTGTCTTGCGGTGCGCAACGGCTTCGATATGCCGGAATATCTCGGTAGCCGATCGACCTTTTCACTCGGTCAGTTTGGCGGCCACGCCGGGCGTACGCTGCGGGTCGCCGATATGCTGCCGGTTTCGCAGCCGCAGCTGGCGGCCTGCACCACGCCACCGCCGGTCAGCGAGCCGCAGACGCCCGATCGCGCACTGATCCCGCATTACGGTAATGAATGGCGCATCGGCGTGCTGTATGGACCGCATGGCGCCCCCGATTTCTTTACCCAGGCCGCCATTGATGAGTTCTTCGCCAGCGACTGGCAGGTGCACTACAACTCTAACCGTCTTGGGGTGCGTCTGGTCGGTCCGAAACCGAGCTGGACGCGCGCCAACGGCGGCGAGGCCGGGCTGCATCCCTCCAACGTCCACGACTGCGAATACGCCATTGGCGCGGTGAACTTTACCGGCGACTTTCCGGTGATCCTGACGCACGACGGTCCGAGCCTCGGCGGTTTTGTCTGTCCGGTCACGATTGCCAGAGCGGAACTGTGGAAAGTGGGCCAGGTGAAGCCCGGCGATCGTATCCGCTTCCATCCGATAAGCGCGGATGAAGCCGTCGCACGGGAAAAAGCGCAGCTGCACAGCATCAGCACGCTGCGCAGCACGCATGCCGGCGCATTCGAGGTGCCGTCACTGGCGACCAGCGACATCGGTTCGGCCACGCTACTGGCGTCGCTACCGGCGACGGAGACCACGCCTGCGGTGGTTTACCGTCAGGCAGGAGACAAATATGTCCTGATCGAATATGGCGACAATATCCTGGATCTGGCGCTGCGCCTGCGCGTGCATCTGCTGATGAATGCGCTGCGCGACCGCGCGGTTACCGGCGTAGAGGAGCTGTCGCCCGGCGTGCGCTCGCTGCAGGTCCGTTATGACAGCCTGATCCTCAGCCAGCGTGAGCTTATGAGGCTGCTGCTGGGGCTGGAGGCGGAGCTTGGCGACGTCAGCACGCTGAAAGTGCCGTCGCGCATCGTCTGGCTGCCGATGGCATTTGAAGACAGCGCGACCCTCGGCGCGGTGGCGCGCTACAAAGAAACGGTACGCGCCAGTGCGCCATGGCTGCCGAACAATGTTGATTTCATCCAGCGCATCAATGGATTAGCCAGCCGCGAAGCGGTGCGCGATACCCTTTTTAACGCCAGCTACCTGATCCTCGGTCTGGGTGACGTCTATCTCGGCGCGCCCTGCGCTGTGCCGGTCGATCCACGTCATCGCCTGCTCAGCTCTAAATACAGCCCGGCGCGTACCTTTACCGCTGAAGGTACCGTCGGCATCGGCGGTATGTATATGTGCATCTACGGGATGGATTCGCCCGGCGGCTATCAGCTGGTGGGGCGTACCCTGCCGATCTGGAATAAGTTCCTCAAAAACCCACAGTTCGCTGCCAGCGAACCCTGGCTGCTGCACTTCTTTGACCAGGTGCGCTTCTATCCTGTCACGGAGGAGGAGCTGACGCAGCTTCGCGACGATTTCCGCGAAGGTCGCGCGCGCATCCGCATCGAAGAGACGCTGTTTGATTTCGCCGCACATCAGCAGTTTCTCGCCGATCATGCCGAGTCGATTGCCGACTTCCGCCAGCGCCAGGCCACCGCCTTTGAGCAGGAAGTCACCCTGTGGGCGCAGGAGGAGCAAAGCGCGCCGCCAGTCTGCCAGCAGGCAGAGGTCACGGCAGAGGCAGATGAAGAGGCGCTGGCCGTATGCGCTGACATGAACGGCAATATCTGGAAGGTGCTGGTGCAGCCAGGCGAGGCGGTAGAGGCCGGTCAGACGCTGATCATTGTCGAAGCGATGAAGATGGAGCTGGCCATTAGTGCGCCCCAGGCGGGCACGGTAAAACGCATCGCCTGTCAGGCCGGGCGTCCGGTGAGTCCGGGTGACACCCTGCTGTGGCTGGACTGAGGAGGGCACATGAATCTGAGCCCTCGCGGCAAAGGCCGCCCGGAAGCGCTGGCGGAGAAAGTGTATCAGGCGCTGAAGCAGGATCTTTTCGACTTTCGCCTGATGCCTGGCGATCGCTTCAGCGAAAAAGAGATTGCCGACCGTCTGGAGGTCAGCCGCACGCCGGTGCGGCAGGCGCTGTTCTGGCTCGAGCGCGAGGGCTACGTCGAAGTGTGGTTTCGCAGCGGCTGGCAGGTGAAACCGTTCGACTTCGCCTATTTCGAAGAGCTGTATGACTTCCGCACCGTGGTGGAGTGTGAAGCGGTGCGCCGCCTCTGCGCCCTGGAATCAACGCGGTGCATGACCATCCTGGCACCGCTGAAAGCCTTCTGGATAGAGGCGCCACGACAGGAGAACGGCAAAGCGGTCTCTGCAGAAGATGAAGTGTTTCATATGGCGCTGGTGGCTGCCGCTGGTAATCAGGAGATGGCGCGCATTCATGCCGAACTGACGGAAAAAATCCGCATCATTCGCCGTCTCGACTTTACCCGGGAAGATCGCATTGAGGCCACCTGTCGCGAACACGCCCAGATTTTACAGGCCATTTTTCAGCAACAGACCGAGGAGGCGCAGCGCATTCTGACCGATCACATTGCCGTAAGTAAGGCCGAGGTCAGGAAAATCACGTTACACATGCTCCAGCAGGCCAGGCTTCAACCCATTGAATAACTTCATATCAACCATGTAGGGGTTCAGAAAAATGAAAAGACGTTCGTTGCTCAAGGCTTTCGCACTCTCTGCGACGGTGGTCAGCATGAGCCTGTCCTTTGGCGTGAAGGCCGCAGAGACCATTAAAGTCGGGATTATGCATTCGCTCTCGGGCACCATGGCGATATCGGAGACACCGCTGAAAGAGGTGGCGCTGATGACCATTGATGAAATCAACGCCCAGGGCGGCGTGCTGGGCAAAAAGCTCGAGCCGGTGGTGGTCGATCCCGCGTCTAACTGGCCGCTGTTCGCCGAGAAAGCGCGCCAGCTGCTGACGCAGGACAAAACTGCCGTGGTATTTGGCTGCTGGACCTCAGTCTCGCGCAAATCGGTGCTGCCGGTGTTTGAAGAGCTGAACGGCCTGCTGTTCTATCCGGTGCAGTATGAAGGCGAAGAGATGTCGCCTAACGTGTTCTACACCGGTGCCGCGCCTAACCAGCAGGCGATTCCGGCGGTGGAATATCTGATGAGCGAAGATGGCGGCAGCGCTAAACGTTTCTTCCTGCTGGGAACCGACTACGTCTACCCTCGCACCACTAACAAAATTTTGCGCGCCTTCCTGCATGCAAAAGGGGTGCAGGATAAGGACATTGAGGAGGTCTATACCCCCTTTGGCTACAGCGATTATCAGACTATTGTTTCCAGCATTAAGAGATTCTCAGCCGACGGCAAAACTGCCGTGATCTCCACCATTAACGGGGACTCGAATGTGCCGTTTTACAAAGAGCTGGCCAACCAGGGGATTAAAGCGACGGATATTCCGGTCATCGCCTTCTCCGTAGGTGAAGAAGAGCTGCGCGGTATTGATACCAAACCGCTGGTCGGTCAGCTGGCGGCGTGGAACTACTTTGAGTCTCTGGATAACCCCGATAATAAAAAGTTTGTTGCCGCCTATCGTGCCTACGCCAAAGCACACAAGCTGCCTAATGCCGATACCGTGGTGACCAATGACCCGATGGAAGCAACCTACGTCGGCATTCATATGTGGGCGCAGGCCGTGGAGAAAGCGGGCACCACCGACGTGGACAAGGTGCGGGCGGCCATGGCGGGCCAGACCTTTAAGGCACCCGACGGTTTTACCCTGACCATGGATCAGACCAACCACCATCTGCACAAGCCGGTGATGATTGGCGAAGTGGAAGAGAACAGCCAGTTCAACGTGGTGTGGCAGACCGAACAGCCGATTCGTGCGCAGCCGTGGAGCCCCTATATCGCCGGAAATGACAAGAAGCCGGACCATCCCGTCAAAGCGACGCAGTAAGTTGCGTGAGGTGTGCGGCTGCGCAGACGCGCAAACGCACACCCTCTCCAGCCACTCTTAACAGGGCCAGAACTATGTCTATCCGCCGTTATCTCTGCTGTCTGCTGTTACTTCTGCCCTGGCTGGCAAAGGCGGGCGACGGAGCCACCTTTGCGGCCGCCAGCCGCCCGCAGCAGGCGTCACTGCTGCAGCAGTGGGCCGCTGCACCGCAGGCCAGCCGTTTGCCGCTGCTGGATGCGCTGCGCCATGAAACCGTGGTTATCGACCAGAATAAACAGCCGTTTCGGAAACAGGGCGCAGTTCTGCATCCGCTGGACAGTGCGCAGCAGCCGAGCGGCGAAACCAAAAAGCTGTTTATGAATAACCGCCTGCGCGTGTTGATCGCCAGCGCGCTTGCAGCGCATCAGCTGGTCAGCGGTGATGCGGCTGTGCGCCTGCGTGCCGCACAGCAGCTGCAAAACGACGGCGCGGCCGATCAGCTGCCGCTTATCCAGCAGCGGCTGGTCGACGAGCGCGACCCACAGGTCAGGGCTGCTTTGACGATGGCTGCGGCTAATCTGCAACTTGCCAGCGCCGACGCAGCCGTACGCCTGAACGCCGTCACGCTGCTCGGCGAGGCCAGCGATCCCGGGATGCAGGCCAGCCTCAGTCGGCTTACGCAGCCGGGCAACGAACCCGATGCCCGCGTGCGCGCCGCGGCGGCGCACAGTCTTCAGCAGATTAAACAGCGCCTGATGTGGGGCGATCTGCTCGGGCAGGCGTTTACCGGTCTGTCACTGGGATCGATTCTGCTGCTGGCCGCGCTTGGGCTGGCGATCACCTACGGTCTGCTGGGGGTGATCAACATGGCGCACGGCGAGATGCTGATGCTGGGTGCCTACGCGACCTGGCTGGTGCAAAGCCTGTTTCAGCAGTTTGCACCGCAGTGGCTGGCCTGGTATCCGCTGCTGGCGCTGCCGGTTGCCTTTATGGTGACGGCGGTGATGGGCATGGCGCTGGAGCGCACCATTATCCGCCATCTCTATGGTCGTCCGCTGGAGACGCTGCTGGCCACCTGGGGCATCAGTCTGATGCTGATCCAGCTGGTGCGCGGAGTGTTTGGCGCACAAAACCTTGAGGTAGCGAACCCGGGCTGGCTCTCAGGTGGTCTTCAGGTGCTGCCAAATCTGGTTTTACCCTATAACCGTATTGCGGTGATCCTCTTTGTCGTGGCGGTTCTGGCGCTGACCTGGCTGTTGCTCAATAAAACCCGCCTTGGCCTCAGCGTGCGCGCCGTCACGCAAAACCGTGCCATGGCGGACTGCTGCGGCGTGCCAACCGGACGCGTCGATATGCTGGCATTTGGCCTCGGGTCGGGCATCGCGGGGCTGGGCGGCGTGGCGTTGTCGCAGTTGGGCAATGTCGGGCCGGAACTGGGCCAAGGCTATATCATCGACTCTTTTCTCGTTGTGGTGCTGGGCGGTGTTGGCCAGCTGGCGGGTACCGTGGTGGCGGCCTTTGGCCTTGGCATTCTTAATAAAGTGCTGGAGCCACAGATGGGGGCCGTACTGGGCAAAATTCTTATCCTCGTGCTGATCGTGCTTTTTATCCAGAAACGTCCACAGGGGCTGTTTGCCTTTAAAGGGAGGGTCATCGACTGATGAGCCAGCCACTGACATTAACGATCGGGCGAAAAGCGCCGCGGCTGACGCTCAGCATCGTGGCCGCCGTGACGCTGCTGTTGCTGCTGCTGCCGTTCTGCGCCCTGCTGCCGGCCACGCACCCGCTGGCGATCTCCACCTACACGCTGACGCTGTTCGGCAAGATCCTCTGCTACGCCATCGTTGCCGTCGCGCTCGATCTGGTGTGGGGCTATGCCGGTCTGCTGTCGCTCGGCCACGGCCTGTTTTTCGCCCTTGGCGGCTACGCCATGGGCATGTATTTGATGCGGCAGGCCGCAGGCGACGGACTGCCGGCATTTATGTCCTTTCTCTCCTGGCGCGAGCTGCCGTGGTTCTGGGCCGGGACGCAGCACTTTGCCTGGGCGCTCTGTCTGATTGTGCTGGTGCCCGGTCTGCTGGCGCTGCTGTTTGGCTTCTTTGCTTTTCGCTCCAGGATCAAGGGCGTCTACTTTTCGATCATGACGCAGGCGTTGACCTACGCCGGTATGCTGCTTTTCTTTCGCAACGAAACCGGGTTCGGCGGCAATAATGGCTTCACCGGCTTCACCACACTGCTGGGCTTTCATGTCACCGCTACCGGAACGCGCATTGGGCTGTTTGTCGCAACGGTACTCCTGCTGTTGCTCAGCCTCGGCATCGGTTTTGCGCTGGCGCGCAGTAAGTTTGGTCGCGTACTGACTGCGGTGCGCGATGCGGAAAATCGCCTGATGTTTATTGGCTACGATCCCCGAGGCTTCAAGCTGTTCGTCTGGACCCTGTCCGCCGTGCTGTGCGGGCTGGCGGGAGCGCTGTATGTGCCTCAGGTGGGCATCATTAACCCGGGCGAAATGTCGCCGACCAACTCGATTGAGGCGGCGATCTGGGTCGCGCTTGGCGGACGCGGCACGCTGATCGGCCCGCTGCTGGGCGCGACCATCGTCAACGGTGCCAAGAGCTGGTTTACCGTGGCGTTTCCTGAGTTCTGGCTGTTCTTCCTGGGCTCAATGTTTATTTTGGTCACGCTGTTTTTACCGCGTGGCGTGATTGGCCTGCTGCGCCGGAGGCGTGATGACTGAACCTCTTTTTACCCAGCCGCATCCCGCGGATCGTCATCGTCACCAGAGCGATCCGGTGCTTCAGCTGCACAATATCAGCGTCTCTTTCGACGGCTTTCGCGCGCTGACCGATCTGTCGCTGCAGATTGGCGTCGGTGAGCTGCGCTGCGTCATCGGTCCAAACGGCGCGGGCAAAACCACGCTGATGGACGTGATCACCGGTAAAACGCGACCCGACACGGGCGAGGTGATTTACGACCAGGATACCGACCTTACCCGACTATCCCCGCCCGAGATCGCGCGCGCCGGTATTGGCCGCAAGTTTCAAAAGCCAACCGTGTTTGAGGCGCTGACGGTATTTGAAAACCTGGACATCGCGCTGAAAAATGACAAATCGGTCTGGGCCAGCCTGCGCGCGCGCCTTAGCAGTGAGCAGCAGGATCGTATCGATGAGGTACTGAAGCTGCTCCGGCTTCACGGCGAACGTCAGCGCAAGGCGGGGTTGCTGTCGCATGGACAGAAGCAGTTTCTTGAGATCGGCATGCTGCTGGTGCAGGAGCCGCACCTGCTGTTGCTTGACGAACCGGCAGCGGGCATGACCGATGCCGAAACCGATTACACTGCCGAACTGTTTCGAAGCCTTGCCGGTAAGCATTCGCTGATGGTGGTCGAACACGATATGGGCTTCGTCGAAACTATCGCCGATCATGTCACGGTATTGCATCAGGGCCAGGTGCTGGCGGAGGGTTCGCTGCGCGACGTGCAGGCGAACGAACAGGTGATTGACGTTTATCTGGGGCGCTGAAATGTTACAGGTATCAGAACTGCATCAATACTATGGCGGCAGCCACATTCTGCGCGGGCTCTCTTTTGACGCCAGGCCCGGTGAAATAACCTGCCTGCTGGGGCGTAATGGCGTGGGCAAAACCACCCTGCTGAAATGTCTGATGGGACTGATCCCGGCAAAATCGGGTGACATTCGCTGGCAGAACGCGAGCATCAAGACGCTTAAGCCGCATCAGCGCGTACGGGCGGGCATCGCCTGTGTGCCGCAGGGACGGGAAATTTTTCCGCGCCTGACGGTAGAGGAAAACCTGCTGATGGGGCTCTCTCGCTTCTCGGGCGCAGAGGCAAAACGGGTCCCCGAGGATATCTACCGCTTGTTTCCGGTGCTGTCAGAAATGAAGCTGCGGCGCGGCGGCGATCTGTCGGGGGGGCAGCAGCAGCAGCTGGCGATTGGCCGTGCGCTCGCCTCTCGCCCGCAGCTGTTAATTCTTGATGAACCCACTGAAGGGATACAGCCCTCGGTCATCAAGGAGATTGGCACCGTGATCCGTCAGCTGGCGCAGCGTGGCGATATGGCAATCCTGCTGGTCGAGCAGTTTTATGATTTTGCCGCTGAGCTGGCGGACAACTACCTGGTGATGTCACGCGGCGAAATTGTGCAGCGAGGAAAAGGGGAGAACATGCAAAGCGAGGGCGTGCGCAATCTGGTGGCAATTTAGCCCCGAGGCAGCCAGGAGAGGCGTTGCCGCCTCTCCTGCTTTCAGACACCGCGAAAAGCAAAGGTTACCCCACTGCGAGCCAGCCTGATTTCGCGACACCCCTTTCCCCTGCTGCATCACATCCTGAATCACGAACAGGGTATTACCATGCTCAACAGTGCGGCTCTCCTGGTTTATCTGATTTCGGTCAGCCGGCGCCCCGGTTTGAGCGAATCCCCTTGGGTAAAGTCCGTCAGATGCCCCGCCTGTTTTCCTTACAGGGTCGGTGTTGTTTGTCCTCCCCCCTGTTTTATCAACCTGAAGTGCAGGCATAGGAAAATCGTATACGAATAAAAAGTGATGTTGTCACTTTTCTTTTTTATGAATGATTATCAATACAATCAAAAGTTTATTTATTTTGTCAGCGAGTAATTTTATGCGCGATATCTCATCCCGGCCGCCTGAGGAAAATTCAGTGCATTGACACTGATTGAATCGTATACGAAATTGCGGTGAAACGTTCTCGTCAGGATTTCACCATGAAAAGCGTTATTACTTATCCCGGAACCGATGCCAGCGACCGCCCCATGGGACCGGCTCCGCTTTCGCCTGCGCTACTGCATGAACCCATGCTGTTTATCTCCGGCCAGGTCGCCATCGATCCCCTCAGCGGCCAGATAACCGGCAGAGATATCACCAGCCAGACCCGGCAGGTGCTGAAGAACGTAGGCGCTCTGCTGAACGAAGCGCAGATGACTTTCGATAATGTGGTTCGCGTAACGATCTATCTCACCGACCTCACCACCTTCAGCGAGATGAACGCCGCCTATAGCGAGTTCTTTTCGTTTCCCTTCCCGGCGCGCGCTACCGTCGGCATTCAGCTCAACCATCCTGACCTGCTGGTCGAGATGGAAGTCACGGCGATGCGCTGATGCATATTCATATAGAGAACGACGCCAGCGCCCCGTCTGCGCTGCATCTTTCACCAGACGTGCTGCAACAGCATCTGGACAGGCATCCGGAGCTTCGCAACCGCTTTACGCTCTCGGAAAACAGCAACCCCGCCCACACCGCGACGTTCCTCGGTGACTGCGATCTGCTGTGGAGTGGACGCAAGCTGGCGCTCGATAGCTTTCACACGCCGCGCCTGCGCTGGGTACAGATTATGTCAGCGGGGGTTGAGCAGTGGCTGGCACACTGGCCGCCGGGCATCACGCTGACCAACGCCTCCGGGGTCCACGGCGCTAAAGGCGCGGAGTTTATTCTGATGGCCGCGCTGATGTTCAACTTTGGTATTCCGGGCTTTTTACAGGATCAGGCTCAGCGTCTGTGGCGACCGACGTTCGGTGGCTGCGCACGCGGCAAAAACGTGCTGTTACTCGGCGTGGGCGGCATTGGCGCCGCCGCGGCCAGCTTACTGACCGCACAGGGTTATTGCGTGACCGGCGTGACGCGCAGCGGTCGGTGCGACGCCGACGTTGCGCGCTGCATTCGCATAGCGGAGACAGACGATGTTTTGCCGCAGGTGGATGTGCTGGTATCGACCCTGCCGCTGACGCCGCAGACGGAAGGGCTGTTCGACCGTCGCCGTCTTGACCTGTTGCCGGCCCGCGCTGGCGTGGTGATTGTCGGACGTGCCGCCGTGTTTGATTACGCCGCGCTGCGCGAAAAATTGTGCGCCGGAGAGCTGGCAGGTGCGGTGCTGGATGTCTATCCGCAGGAGCCGCTGCCCGTCGACGATGCGCTCTGGTCGACCCCCGGTGTTGTTATGACGCCGCACTGCAGTCTCGACGATCACAGTGCCTACCTGACGGGGTGTCTGGCGGTGTTTATCGATAATCTGGTGCGCGACAGCCGGGGTTATCCGCTGCGCAACCAGGTTGACGTGGCAAGAGGGTATTGAGGTTACCACCACCAAAATAAGCCCCGAAGCAAGGGGCATTGCTTACACATTCACCCGCACCAGGAGAACCTTATTATGAAATTTGCACGCATCGCACTGTTCATCTCTGGCACTCTGCTGGCTGGTCTCGCCAGCGCACACGCCGCCAGTACCGATCCCGTTACCCCGACTGCCAGCGACTTTGCAGCGATGGCGCAGTGCAAGGCGCTGCAGACCAAATATCCGTCACTGAAGGGCAAAGATCTGGTGGTGGGGCTTGGCGGATATACCAAAGGATTTGAAGCCCCGTCCGCGCAGGACCCGAGCGTAATCGAAGGGCTGGATCCTTCCCTGTTTGCGCGTATCAGCAGCTGCCTGGGAGCAACACACAGCTACCAGACAGGCTCGTTTAACGTCCTGCTGACCTCCATCTCCAGCGGCCGTGCTGATATCGGTCCCATGCTGTACGTCACTGACGAACGTCTGAAACAGATCGCCTTTGTGGCGTCTATGCAGGTGCAGGATGGCTCAATTCTGGCAAAAGGCAATCCCAGGCAGATCGCCCGGGTAGACGACCTGTGCGGCAAAACGGTGGCCGCTGCCGCTGGCTCTTATGAAGCCAACAAACTGGTGCCGGAGCAGAGTGCCAGATGCACTGCTGCCGGTAAGCCAGAGGTCAGCCTGCTGATGGTGCAGAATACCGATAACTCGATTCAGGCGGTAAAGAGCGGCCGTGCTGATATCTACCTGACCGAAGCGGGGTCAGCCCGCGCCATTGCCAGCGCCGATCCGTCGCTGGAAAGTGGTTTCACCGTGGATCTGCCCATCATGGTCGGCTTCCCGATTGCCAAAGAGAACACCACCCTGCGCAGTGCGGTGCTGGAGGCCATGAAGATCATCCAGGCGAGCGGCGCGCAGAAGAAGCTGCTGGATTACTGGGGTCAGGGCAGCGCGGCTGAACGTCCGGTTGTTGAACGCGGTTAATGCATAAGCTCAGCCCGATTGTCTGGATTGCCGCAGCGCGTGCATTCCAGACTGTCGCGCTGAGGGAGGTCTCGCTGTGGATGATTTTCTTAAATACCTGACCTTCCCTTACCTGTGGGAAGGTGCCGTTATCGCCCTGCAATTGCTGGCAGGCGCGCTGGCAGGCGGCATCGTTATCGGCTTCTTTCTGGCGTTAGCCAGCACCTCGAAGCACTGGTTTATCCGCATGCCGGTGAAAGTCTACATCTACCTGCTGCGCGGCACGCCCGTGCTGTTACAGCTGATACTGCTTTATAACGTTCTGCCTGAATTCGGCCTGCGCTTCAGCCCTTTCACCAGTGCGCTGCTGGCGCTGATGATTAATGAAACCGCCTTCTGTGCGGAGATCATTCGCGGCGGCATCATGGCCACTGACCGCGATCAGAGCATGGCGGCACAGGCATTTGGCTATTCGCGCACTAAAGAGATGATCCATGTGGTGATCCCGCAGGCGCTGCGCGCCATTCTGCCCACCATGGGCAATGAAACTGTTGGCCTGCTGAAGTCAACATCGCTGGCATCGGTGGTGGGCGTCAATGAGCTGACAATGCGCGGTCAGGCCATTGTGTCGCAGAATTTTCTGTTTATTCCCGTACTGGTGGCCTCCGGTGGAATTTATCTGATCCTCTCGACGCTGCTGGCGGGCGGTCAGTGGTGGCTGGAAAAGTTCTATAACCTTGATGAACGGGCGCGCCGTGCCCGTGCCCGGCTGGCAAAACTGCCGTCAGAAGCCGAGATAATGGCGATGCAGCTACCGAAACGCCGCTGGAATACGCAAACCGCCGCACCGGTGCTGGAAGTGGACAAGTTGTGCGTCGACTACGCTGGCAAAGCGGTGCTGAAATCCCTGTCGCTGACCGTGCGTCGCGGCGAAGTCGTCGTGCTGCTGGGCCGCTCTGGCTCGGGTAAAAGCACCCTGCTGAAATCCATTCTGGCGCTGACGCCCCGCAGCAGCGGCACTATCCAGACTGAAGGGCATTTTATGGGGAGCGATGAACAGGGCCGCGCACTCGCCTCCCGGCATCTTCCGGCCAACCGGGCCAAATCCGGCATTGGCATCGTGTTCCAGCACTTTGCCCTGTTTGATCACCTGACGGCATTAGAGAACGTCATGAGCATTCTGCTGCGGGTACAGGGCGCACAGCCGGAAATTGCCCGTGCCAAAGCGATGCGCGCGCTGAAAATGGTGGGGCTACAGGATTTCGCCGCCTCTTTACCGCATGAACTCTCTGGCGGACAAAAACAGCGTGTCGGCATTGCCCGCGCGCTGGCGGCAGAGCCGCAGATCCTGCTGTTCGATGAGCCGACCTCGGCGCTCGATCCTGAGCTGGTGCGCGAAGTGAATCAGACTATGCGTAACCTGGCGCAAACCGGCATTACCATGATCATCAGCACCCACGACATCGCCTTTGCGTCAGGCGTGGCGGATCGCGTGGTGTTTCTGCAAAACGGCACGCTGATTGAAGAAGGCCCACCGACGATTTTGCTGGATCCGAAGACGCCAGATTTTGCCACCTTCCTTGAACACGAAAAAGTGACGGAGGTCCGGCATGTTAACGCATGATCAAAAGGCAGCCGAACGTCTCGGAAATGCGCTGTTTCGCTATATGCAGGGGCAGCCCGCGGATGGCCTGCCGGGCGACGCCGATGCCAACCAGCAGGCCCTGCGTCGCTTTCGCCTGATCCCGCGGGTGTTACAGGGCAATGAGGCGATGGATACCCGGATAACCCTGCTGAATCAGCACTGGTCTGCCCCGCTGGGCGTCGGCGCATTTGCTGGCGACCGCCTGTTTCATGACGAGGGGCTGTTGCCCATTGCCCGTGCCTGCAAACGTCTTCAGTTGCCGCTGGTGATCTCAGAAGAGACCGTGACGCCGCTGGAGCAGATAGGCGCGGCCTATTCCGGCTGCTGGTTGCAGCTGCGCGCCGCGGGCGATGTCGGGCGCATTAAAGCCCTGATCGATCGGGCGGCCCAGGCTGGTATTCAGCAGATCGTCCTGACGGTGCTCGCGCCGGTGCACCCCGTGTCCGGTTTACAGCCGGGCGGATTTTCGGTTGGCGACGCCCTGAAACAGCGTGGCTGGCACACCATCGGCAGTTCAGAGCCGGGCGTCGCCGCACTGCCCGCCTTTCCGGTCTGGTGCTGGCGGCAGATCGACGAGGTTGCTGCACACTGTGCCGCCCACCACCTGCCTCTGTGGCTGAAAGGAATTTTGCACGAGGATGACGCGGCGCAGGCGGCTCAGCATGGCGTCAGCGGCATCATCGCGTCCAATATTGGGCTGCGTCAGAGCGCGCGCTGGGCAACGCCCGCGCATCGGCTTGGCGCGTTGCAGGCGTCGGCGCGTATGCCGCTGTTGCTGGATGGCGGGGTGCGCTGCGGCAGCGATGCGGTGGTGGCGCGATGTCTTGGCGCGTCGCTCGCTCTCAGCGTGCGGCCGGTTATCAGCGCCCTGGTCGCCGGTGGCGAAAACGCGGTATGCGATCTGCTTTCCGGCTGGATACATGAAGTGGCTGCCATCAGCCACTGGTGTGGCGTCAGCGAGATGGCAGCCCTTAACGGCAGTTTTCTTTGTGAGGAGCGCCACTGATGCATCAGCTCACTTTCAACCAGGGCGATGCCAGCGAGTCACGCATCTACTATTGCGCCCACTATCTGGCCGAGAGTCTGGGTCTGTTTGCCGCCGAACAGTTGCAGGTGACTTTTACCACCAGCGCCTCTGGCGGCCATACCGTTCAGGGCGGCCAGGTGCCTGCCGTACTGAACCGCGAGGCTGACCTCACGCTGGGCGGCCCCATGGTGGTGATGAAGCATTATCAGCAGCACGGCGCAGAATTACGCTGTTTTTGCGCCTCCGTGGCGGCCAGCCCCTGGTTTCTGGCTGCCGCGCAGGCGCAGCCCGCTTTTCATCTGCGCGATCTGCGCGGCAAGCGCGTGCTGGATGTTGGCAATGTCGGCACCGCCACCCTGACCTTTCGCTGGCTACTGGCGCAGCATGGTCTGCTTGATCGGGTGGAGCTGATGGCTGGCAGTGGCGACGAGGCCAGAGATTTCGCCGCCGTTGCCACGGGTGAAGTCGATTATGCGCTGCATGCGATGCATATGCTGGCACCGGCCATTGCCGCAGGTCAGTTAAGCCCGGTCAGCAGCCTCGCCGCGCTGTGTGGCAGGGTTCCCTGGAGCGCTTATATCGCCCGTGCTGATGTGCTGGTTGCCAGGGCGGAGGCGTTCGCCGCATTTTCACGCGCCGTTACGCGCGCGCTGGCGTGGATAGCCACGCACGATGCCACTGAACTGGCTGCGCGCGTTGAGCGTTACTACCCCGGTTATCCCCGGGATGCGCTGGTTATCGGTCTGGCTGCCTACCAGCAGGCACGGGTTTTCGCGCCGGACAGTCACATCCCCCCGTTCGAATTTGATCATTTTAGTCAGCTTCTCAGTGACGCTGGCTGGCTTGAACCCTCTCAGCCGGTGCCCTACCACGCACTGGTGACGCAGGCAGGAGTAGCGGAATGAAAACGTTAATTATTAATGGCCTGGTGGTAACGGAAACCCGCGCGGCACCGGCCGATTTACTGATTGAGGCGGGAAAAATCAGTCGTGTACTGGAGCCCGGTACCATGACGGATGACGTGGATGACATCATTGATGCGCAGGGCTTGCTGGTGTTGCCTGGTGCGATTGATGTGCATACCCATTTCACCGGATCGCACGACTTCCCGGAAAGGGAGCTGCGTGAGGGAACGCGCGGTGCCGCCGCACACGGCGTCACCACTATCGTTGAGATGCCCCACTCGCGGCCGCCAGCCACTACGCTGGAGAACTTCAGCGCCAAGCAGCGCTGGCTGGCTGAAAACTGCTCGGTGGATTATGCCATGTGGGCGGGGCT
Organism: Pantoea sp. KPR_PJ; assembly: GCF_041386365.1. Taxonomy (NCBI): domain Bacteria; kingdom Pseudomonadati; phylum Pseudomonadota; class Gammaproteobacteria; order Enterobacterales; family Erwiniaceae; genus Pantoea; species Pantoea sp. KPR_PJ. Next base: position 54,691 of record NZ_JABMIK010000010.1, read on the forward strand.
GGATGGCCGCAACCTGGATCAACTGGCTGCGCTGGATCGGGCGGGTGCGCTGGCGTTTAAGGCCTTTCTCTGCAGTGGCGCAGCCAGCGGCGAAGCCACCGATGAAAAAGGATTACCGCGCCTGGATGACGACGGTTTGCTGCGAGCGATGCGTGAGCTGGCGACCTTTGACGGCCTGATTGGGGTGCACGCCGAAAATCATGACATCCTTATCGGGGCCGGTAACGCGCTGCGTCGTGCCGGACGCAAAGACGCGCGCGCGCATGCGCTGGCCGGACCGGAAATCGCCGAAATTGAAGCTGTAGGCCGCGTGCTGGCCCTCGCGGAAGAGACCGGCGCGCGTTGTCACATCGTCCATGTCAGTTCCGCCCGCGCCGCCGAAACCATTGTGGCCGCGAAAAGCCGGGTTCGCGCCAGCTTTGAAACCTGTCCGCACTATCTGGTGCTGGATGAAGACGATCTGGTGCGTATTGGCCCCAATGCGCGCTGCGGGCCGCCAATACGTCCGCGCCCCGTGGTGGATGCGCTGTGGCAGGTGGTGCTGCGTGGCGAGGTCGATATGATCGCCTCTGATCACTGTCCCTATACCCCCGCACAAAAGCAGGCGGGGGAGGCCAGCATCTGGGAAGCCGGTATGGGGTTGACCGGCGTGGAGACGCTGAGTCCAGTGTTCTTCAGTGCCGCGCATATCGATCGCCACCTGCCGCTGACCGAGTTTGCCCGTATGACCGCCGGTGGCCCCGCCCGTGCTTTCCAGCTGTGGGGCAAGAAAGGCGCTATTGCGCCCGGCTTTGATGCGGATCTGGTGTTTTACGACGTGCAGCAGCGCTGGATTGTGAAAGGCGAAACGTTTCAGGGACTGGGCAAGTGGAGCGCATTTGAAGGGATGCGCTGTCAGGGTAAAGTGGTGCGCACACTTATTCGCGGCGTCACGGTCTATCAGGATCAGCAGATACAGGTTCAGCCCGGCTTCGGCCAGTTCGTGACCCGACAGGCAGCAACAGGACAATAACCATGGCAGGAAAACCCTCTACCCCCGTCCGCAAACTGAGCGGTTCGCCGGCAGCAGACTCCCCCGGCGACGCGCGCTGGCAAGCGGCGCGTCCGCGTACTCTGGTCGACCACGCTGTCGATGCGATCCTCAGCGCCGCGTCGCGTGGCCTGATCTTGCCCGGAGACCGCATCGTCGAGCCGGATCTGGTCAACAGGCTCGGCATGAGCCGCGTACCGATTCGGGAAGCGCTGCGGATTCTGGAGAGTCAGGGCATCGTGACCAGCGAGCCGTATAAAGGCATTCGGTTGATGGAGATCTCCCATCAGCGGCTGGAGCAGATTATCGACGTGCGCATTCCGCTGGAGACGCTGGCCTGCCGCCGCGCCATTGAGGCCGGTCGTAACGGTGCCGGACAGCTTACTGTGCTCTATCAGAGCGTTGCACAGATGCAGACCATGATGCAACGCGATGATGTCTATGGCTTCGCCTCAGCCGATACCGACTTTCACCGCACGCTGTGCAGCTTTGCCCATAACCCGGTACTCAGCAATTTGTGGGAGTCGATCGCCCGTCAGCTCACGGTGATATTTGGCCTCTCCACCATGGGAAAATCGATGCATGACATCATTGAAGAACACCAGCGGCTGATCAACGTCTTTGCCGGGGGCGATATTGCCCTGATGACCGGTGAGATTGAAAACCACATCCGCATCCAGGCGCTGGATGTGGACTACGAAACGCTCATTATGCAGCGCCGACAGCAGCGCACCGCTGTGGGGTGAAGCCTTACTGATTGTCTCTATACCAGGAAAACCACGATGAAGATTACCAACGTTGAGGCGTTTTATCTGCGTCTGCCGGTTATTGAGCAGCGCACAGACAGCTCTCAGGATGCGCTGCTTATTAAAATTACCACCGATGCGGGCGTGACCGGCTGGGGTGAAGTGGATGGCAGTCCCTATGTCACCAAAGCCATTATTGAAGCGCCCTATTCGCACACCATGGTCACAGGGCTGAAATTGCTGCTGGTGGGTGAAAACCCGCTGGAGACGGCACGTCTGTGGAAGAAAATGCATCGGGCGACCATCTATTATGGCCGCAGCGGCGCGGTGCTTCAGGCGATGGCCGGGATAGATATTGCGCTGTGGGACATTAAAGGCAAAGCGCTTGGCAAACCTGTTGTTGAACTACTGGGCGGGGCGATGCGCGATAAAATGCGCGTCTACTCCTCCAATATGTTCCAGTACAGCGTAGAGGAGACGGTCGCGCGCGCGAAGCAGGCTGTCGATACCGGTCATACGGGCGTCAAATTTGGCTGGGAGCCGTTTGGCACCGATGAAGCCCGGGATCTGCGCTATCTCGATGCGCTGCGTGCGGCAATCGGTGACAGCGTCGATCTGATGCTGGATGTGGGCCACGTCTGGGATGCCAAAACGACCGTGCGCCGCAGTCAGCGCTATGAACATCTCAATCTGTTCTGGATTGAGGAGCCTCTGCATCCCGATAACTATGCCGGTTACGGACAGGTGTCGGCCGCCTGTCAGCAGCATATCGCTGCGGGCGAACAGGAGTGCTCGGTGGTGGGCTTTCAGCGTCTGATTGATGAAGGGGGCATTGATATCGTGCAGATTGACCTGACCCGCACCGGTTTTACTCAGGCGATGGAGATTGCCAGCTATGCGCAGAGCCGCGGGCGCAAGGTCTGTAACCACAATTTCACCACCGACATTAATACCGCCGCGTCACTGCATTTCCTGTGTGCCATAGAGAACGCACTGGTGATGGAGTATTGCGTTGAGCCGGGTGAAATCAGTCGTTCACTGGCAAAAAATCCGGTGCGCATTGCCGACGGCTACGCCTGGTTACCCGATGAGCCGGGCCTGGGCGTTGAACCCAGTGAGGCCGTGATTGAGACGTTTCTGGTGCGTAGCTGAAGCGGCGTGAGCAACCTCTTCTGCTGCCCCCTCCGGGTGTGCTGTACAACAGACGGTGACATCGCGGCGGGCGCTGACTGATCGTCGTTGATCTGAAAGCGCGGATGCCCGGACAGGGGATGTTCAGAACAGCAGGCGATGCTGGCCAGGTTCGCAATACGGCCTGGCCTTAAGCCGCGACCTGGCTGCTGAGGGTGCCCCCGGTGGCCGTTGCAGGGCCTGCTGTCTGTGATCCTCAGTCAGACGGCAGCGTCAGCAGACGGCGCGGGAAATGGGTCAGTCGCTCAGCGCCCTGCCTCGTCACGCGCACCGTTTCACTGAAGGCCAGGCTTTGCGCTGAAATATAGAGGTGAAATACCATATCCTCCTCCAGCAACCACCGGGCTTCAGGGTGAAAGGCGCAGGAAAAATCGCTGGGACGTGGCGTACGCGTGTAGAGCCCCAGCGCATAACCGGTCACGTTGGGGTACGTGGGGCGCACGCCTGCGGCGAGAACCGCCTCGCGCGCTATCGCATCGATATCCCGTGCGCAGACGCCTGGTTTTATGGCGGCAAGCTGCCGATCCTGTATCGCGATCAGCTGCCGGGCCAGCTCAGCTCGCGCGGGGGGGATCTCACCAACAACTAAAGGACGCATCAGACGGGCGCTGTAATGCCTCACTCTGGGGATCAGCTCAACGTGCAGCACCTCGCCGCACTGCAGTCGCTGCTCGTGGCCGCTGGCATGAAGAAATCCCGCATCTCCGCTGGCTATTACGATTGGCCCTGTCTCTCCACTATCCGCGCCCAGGCGCAGAAAATCTCCCGCCGCCATCGCCGCCACGTCACGGACGCGCCAGCCGGCGCGCGCATGGTTGCTGATGTTATGCAACGTGGCATCGGCTATCGCCGCCGCCTGACGCAGGGCATCCAGCTCTGCCGGAAATTTTACACCTCGCAGCCTGTCGCTCAGCGCCGGGAGATCCTGCCAGGTCGCCTCAGGCAGGTAGCCCGACAGCTGCTGCCAGCTGTGTACGGTCATGCCATACGAGTAAAAGTCCGCGCCGATGCGTGCCTGGCGATAGCCGCGCCGTGCCAGGCTGGTGGCGACCGCGCACCAGGGATCTTCGTCGTCGCGATAACTTTCGACCACCAGCTGCGGGCACTGGCGGCGGCACGGTGCCTCATCCAGCTGGCGTAGCACCATCCAGGGTTCCCCGTTCAAAGGCACCAGGCAAGCCCGGTACAGGGTCTCAGAGACGGTATAGCCGAGCAGCCAGGCGAGCAGTTCGCCGTGATCGACGATCATCACGTCAATGGCGGCTTGTCGCATGGCGGCGCGCAGGCGGCTCAGGGCATCGGGGATCATCAGGCCTGATCATCCCGCTGGCAGATATCCAGGATGGCGAGCAGATAGATGCGCACCATATCGAGGTACTCGCTGATTTCAACGCGCTCATCCGGCATGGTGTTGTACTTGCCGCCGGGACCGCAGACGATCCCTTCCATCCCCGCATGCTGGTAAAAGTGGGCGGCATCGGTACCATAAAACGCCGGGGGGGTAATAACGCCAGTGGGCTGATCGCTGCCGCGAACGGTTTTCCAGGCGCGGTTTACGGCCTGCACGATGGGCGACGCGGGCGAAACTTCAAACGGCAGCATGGTGGGTTTATCGCGGATGCCGTCATCGAACAGCTCAGCCTGCAGCCCCGGATAGCGCGCACAGAGCCTGTCCAGCAGCGCCTGCAAATCGGCCAGCACACCGTCCACCGTCTGGCCCGGCGCGAAACGCGCCGATCCCTTCAGACGCACGAAGTCGGCGACCTGCGGGGGACGCCACTCCTCCAGCTCGCGTCCTAACGCGCCATGCACGGTGCCAATATGGCCGCGGTTGATTTTCCGGTGTTCGCTGCTTTTCGCCCCGCTGAAAATCATGCCGTTGATTTGTGGGATCAGCTCCACCGCGGCGCTGATGGCGTCGACCGCCTCTTCTCGCTTCGACAGATGACGCGTGTTGCCGGTGAGCTCGATGGTAAACATCAGCGAACCGGCGTGCATGGTCAACGCCTGCAAATCGGTGGGCTCCGCGTTGATAAAATAATCAGCGCGCACCCCCTGCTCTATGGCGGCCAGTGTGCCTATGCCCCCCTGCAGTTCACCCACGACGTAGGTCAGGATCACATCGCCTTTGAGCCTGACGCCCGCATCAATCAGCGTTTTCAGCGCGCAGAAATAGGCGGCATCGCCCGCTTTCATGTTGGAGACACCAATGCCGTAAATGAATTGATCGTCAATCTTTCCCGCCCAGGGATCGACGGTCCAGCCTTCAGTAACCGGGTTGGTATCCAGATGACCGTTAAACAGCAGGCTGTGACCGCCGCCACTGCCTGGCAGTCGGCCAATCGCGTTCAGGCGATCGCCCGGCACCGGCTGCAGCGCCGTTTCCAGCCCAAGCTGCGCCATCTGCTCAGCCATAAAGCCTGCCAGCTGGCGCTCGCCGTCGGTGGCGCTGTAACTCTTGTGTTGCACCATTTTGGCCAGGAAAGAGAGGCAAAACGCGCGATCAATATGATGAATTAACTGTTCAGGATTCATGGGCTTCTCATCAGGCTACGGACGGGGACAGGTCGGGAACATGCACAGCATTAAGGAGCGCACGCGTGTAAGGGTGTTGCGCCAGGGACGACATCTTTTCGCCGGGCAGAACGTCGACCACATCGCCGCGATACATCACAGCCACGCGGTGGGCAATCTGGCGGATCAGGTTGAGATCGTGCGTGATAAACAGGTAGGCCGTGTCATACCGGTGGCGCAGCGCCAGAAGCAGCTCAATAATGGTGGCCTGTACCGATACGTCGAGCGCTGCGGTTATTTCGTCGCAAATCACCAGCTCCGGTGGGTGGGCAAAGGCGCGGGCAATCGCCACACGCTGTTTTTGTCCGCCTGAAAGGGCATGGGGATAGCGGGTGGCGAACGCTGGCGGCAGCCGTACTTCTTCAAGCAACCGCGCCACCGCCTGTGCCTCTGTTTCGCCAGGCGGTAAGCCGTAGAGGCGAAGCGGACGCGCCACAATCTCGCCGATGGTCATGCGCGGATTCAGCGAGGCATCAGGATGCTGAAAGATCATCTGCACGCGGCGGCGATACGCGTTGTCCATCTGGGCGCGCCCCTGCAGAGCGCGGCCACCAACATTTATCTCGCCGCTGAACGGTACGAGTCCGGTGATGGCTCGCCCCAGCGAGGATTTACCGGAGCCAGATTCGCCTACCACCCCAAGGATTTCGCCCTGATGCACGGTCAGCGACACCGCGTTTGCCGCACGGGTGGTGTTGGCCTCGCGCTTCAGCAGGCGATCGATCAGGCCGTGACGACCGTAATCGACGCTGAGCCTGTCCAGCGTCAGCAGCGGCTGCGTGCCTGCGGCGTCAGTCATCAGCCGCTGCTGTGGGTCTGGCACCGCGGCAATCAGCCGACGGGTATAAGGGTGTTGCGGTGCACTGAACAGCGTGCGCGTCTTCTCCTGCTCCACGATACGACCTTTATCCAGCACGCAGACGCGATCGGCTACTTTGGCAACCAGGGCCAGATCGTGAGAAATATAAAGTGACGCCACACCGGTTTCGTCCCGCAGACGCTGGTAGAGTTCCAGAATCTGCGCTGAGCTGATCACATCCAGCGCCGTGGTAGGCTCATCAAAAATCAGGCAGTCCGGCTGACAGGCAAACGCGGTGGCGATCAGAATGCGCTGCTTTTCTCCTCCCGAGACCTGATGCGGGTAGCGTCGCATCATGCGGGCCGGATGCTTGAGTTCTACATCCTCTAGCAGAGACTCAGCCAGCTGCTGGGCTTCACGGGCGTTAAGCCTGCGATGACGCCTCAGCACTTCCGTGACCTGCTCGCCCAGCGTCAGGGTCGGGTTGAGCGACGCCGTGGGGTCCTGAAAGATCATGCCCAGTTTTGCGCCGCGCAGCGCCATCAGCGCGGGTGCCGGTAAGTCCAGCAAACTGTTACCGTTGAGGCGGATATCCCCGCTTTTCTCCTGCGCGTTGCTCGCCAGCCAGCGCATGATGGCCCAGCCGAGCGTGGTTTTACCCGAACCCGACTCTCCGACAAGACCCAGCACTTCGCCAGGTCTCACCTGTAAAGTGATCTCGCGCAGTACCGGCAGTGTCTCCCCCGTCGCGAGGCGGTAATCCAGGCTGTAATTGTCCACCGACAGCACCGGTGCGGGTTGTGTCATCATCCGTGGCTCCGCGGGTTGAGGACGTCGCGCAGCCCGTCACCCAGTAAATTAAACCCAATGGCGACCAGGGCGATCGCCAGACCCGGGATCAGCATCATCCAGGGCGCGCTGAAGAAGTAAGTGCGCGCCTCGGACACCATCAGCCCCCATTCAGGTTCGGGCGGCTGTGCGCCCAGGCCCAGAAAACTCAGGGTGGCAAACAGCATGATGGCAAACGCAACGCGAATCGTGGCCTCGACGATGATGGGAGCCAGAATATTGGGCAGCATCTCGCGCAGGATGATGTAGTGGCCCGCTTCACCGCGGGCAATCGCCGCACTGATATAATCCTGCTGGCGCGCCGCCAGCGCTACGCTACGGGAGATGCGAACCATGCCCGGCACAAAGGCGACAGTAATCGCCAGCACCGCATTCATGCTGCTCTGCCCCAGCGTGCTGACAATCAGCAGCGCGAACAGCAGGCTCGGGATAGCCATCACCGCGTCCATGGTGCGCATCATAAATTCATCGATTTTGCCGCCCAGATAGGCACTGGCGGTGCCCAGCACGGCGCCCACCACCATCGCGAGTGCGGTTGCCAGCAGAGAGAGCAAAATGGTGGCGCGTGCGCCCACCATCACCCGGCTGAAAATATCGCGTCCCATCTGATCGGTGCCAAACCAGTGTTCTGCACCCGGCGGCTTATAGCGCGTCAGTATCGAGATCGCTTCTGGATCAAAAGGTGCCACATGCGCTCCGCCAGCCACCATCAGCAGGGCCAGCAGAATAATCAGCAGGCCCGCCGCGCCCTGCGGGGAGTGCAGTAAACGTTTCAACAATTCAGGCATAGGAAATCCGCTTATCCAGAATGACGTAGGCAAGGTCTGCAAGGAAATTCACCACCGAATAGGTGGCCGCCAGGATCATCACGCCAGCCTGAATAACCGGCAGGTCGCGCGCCTGTACCGCCACGATCAGCTCGCGACCAATACCGGGGATGGCAAAAATCTCCTCCACGACCACAATGCCACCGAGCAGATAGCCCACATCCAGAGCCACAATGGTGATGGTGGGCAGCAGACCGTTTCGCAGCGCATGACGCCAGAGGATACGCCGGCGTGAGAGACCCTTGAGCCAGGCCGCACGAATGTAATCTGTGTGCAGCACGTCCACCATTTCAGAGCGCACCATGCGTGAGACGTGGGCCACCAGGATCAGCGCCACGGTCACAGCGGGCAGGATCAGGTGTTGTATCCCGCTGACGAGGTTTTCGCTCAGCGGCACATAGCCGGTAGCGGGCAGCACCTGCCAGACGTCGGCAAACAGCAGCAGTACCAGCGTCGCGGTAACAAACTCGGGAAAAGAGATACCCATGTATGAAATCACGCTCACCAGCACATCCGCGGTTTTCCCGCGACGCACCGCGGCCCAGATGCCGAGCGGCATGGCGATGATCAACATCAGTACCAGCGCACAGGCCGCCAGCAGCAGCGATCGTGAAAGCGCCGTCAGCAGCGTGGGCCCGACCTCCAGCCCGTTACGCATGGAGAGGCCAAAATTGCCCTGTAGCGCCTGCGTCAGCCAGTGCCAGTATTGCAGCCAGGCCGGGGCATTCAGCCCCAGGCGCTCGCGCACCGCAGCCAGCGCTTCCGGTGTAGCATTCTGACCCAGCAGGGTGACAGCCGCGTCTGCCGGCAGCAGCTGCGTGATGCCAAAAACCAGCAGCGACACCACCAGCAGGGTGTAGATCATCAGCAGCAGGCGTTTAAGCAGATAGCTCGCGGTCACGGTTTCTCCTTACACAGCGCGCACGGGCGCGTTGTCGGTCAGCCAGACGTGGTCGAGACGAAATACCGCGCCGCGGGGATGCAGGTGATAGCCCGCCACATGGTCGCGGCTGGCGGCCAGCAGATCGAAGAAGGTCGGGATCACTGACGGCACGTCGTCATGCATCAACTGCTGCGCTTTCGCATAGAGCGCCGTGCGCTGGGCATCGTCACGGGTTTCGCGTGCCGCCTGAATGGCGCTGTCAAAATCGGCGTTATTCCAGCGGGTTTCATTCCAGGCCGCCGTTGAGGTGTAGAGCAGGGAAAATACGGCGTCTGGCGTGGGTTGCATATTGTAAAAACCCACGTAGAAATTGCCTTTTTTCCACACCTGATCGAGATAGGTGCTGTGCGCCATGGTCTGTACCCGGATGCGGAAGCCGCCTGGCCGGGCCATTTCACGCAGCGCTATCCCCAGCTGGGTACGCGTCGCAGGCTTGTCCGAGGCCACAAGGGTTAAATCAAGGCCGTTGGGGTATCCTGCCTCTGCCAGCAGCGCTTTGGCTTTGCTGTAATCCACGGCTTTGCGGACCAGATCGGCGTAATAGGGATAGGCGGCATTGATCGGGGTGTCGTTACCCGGTGAACCCAGTCCATCAGCGACAAAGTCTACGGAGGCCTGACGATCCACGCACAGCGCCAGCGCCTGGCGCACGCGCGCGTCGTTAAACGGCTTCTGATCGCAGCCCATGTTTACGTTCAAAAACTGTCCTGACGCGACCCGAAGCGGCAGCACGCCCGATGATTTGGAGAGGCGGGCGAACTCGCTCGACTGGGCACTCAGCATCAGATCGGTATCGCCGGAAATCAACGCTGAACTCTCTGCGAGGCCATCGGGATAAACCACAACCTCTACGCCGTCGAGGTAGGGACGTGCCGGATCGTAATAGTGCGGGTTACGCTTCACCACAATTTTGCGTTCAGGATCGTATGACACCAGCTGAAACGGGCCTGCACCCAGTGAGGTTTTACTCAGCTTATCTATGCCTCCCTGGGCAACTGCGGCGGGAATGATTTTGGCGTCCGGGTAGGCGAGCATCACGGGCAGATCCGCATAGGGCGTTTCAGTTTCAATCAGTACGGTGCTGTCGTCCTTCGCGCTGACCGCGTTAATGGGGCCGATATTATGCAGCGCGGGTGAGGCGTTTTTTGGATCGAGCAGGGCCTGCAGGCTGGCAACCACATCCGCAGAGGTTAATGGTGTGCCATCGCTGAACCTTAAGTCCGGTCGCAGGGTAAACGTCCACTGCCGGAGGTCGTCACTCGCCTGCCACGACTGCGCCAGGTCAGCTTCGGCTTTCATCTGCTGCGTCAGGCGGGTAAGACCGCTGTAGAGCAATTCAGCAACCAGATACTCCGGATTTACGCGCACCTGATGCGGATTTAACACACTGACCGCCTGGTCGACACTGATGCGCAGGACTCCCCCTTTACGGGGCGTTCCGCCCGGTGTTGCGCTGGCCACCTGTGCGGCCCGGGATGTGAAAGACCAGGGCAGCATGGCTGCGCCGGTCAGAGCAGTCGAGCAGGCGATAAACTGCCGCCGGTTTAATCCTTTCATTGCGCACATCTTCTCTTCCTCGCTGGTTCAAATACCCTGGGTTGGCTGAAAATCGTCGGCGAGATACGCCAGAATGGACTGCGAAAGGGCAATAACATCTGCCATTGTTGTAAATTCATCGGCGGCATGAATACGGTTGTCGGGGCGCGCCAGGCCCCCGAGTAAAATTTCCTGAATGCCCGCCTGCTGCACCCAGCCCATGTCGGAGCTGGTGGCAGATCCCCACGGGCGGAAGGACGCGGCGGGAAAGCCAAAGCCCCGGCTCAGGGCAGCCTGCCAGCGCGGCCAGTGCGGCCCGTAAGGATCGGCTACCGGTGCCAGATGGCCAATCATCTGCACGGCGACATGCAGTGCACGGCTCTCTGCCATCGCCTGCGTGATGCAGCGGTTGAGCTCCTGCCAGACATCCTCAAAGGCTTCTTCGGGGGCATACCGACGATTGATCAGCAGTTCAAAACGCTCAGGAATGGTGGATCCTTTACTGCCGCCCTGTACCGCAGCCAGCGTCAGCAGTGACGTGAGCGGTTTTCCCTGATAATGCGGTGGGGAAGGCATGGCAGAGATGCGCTGCTCCACCTGCCCTTTAAGCTGATACAGCGCGTTCATCAGCGGAAGCGCGGCTTCGATGGCATTAATGCCTTCAACAGGATCGCCAGAGTGCGCTGAGCGTCCGGTCACAATGACCCTGAGATCCAGGCTGCCAAAGCAGCCCGCCCAGATGCGCGGCACCGCGCCGCCGTTGAAGCTCAGCAGGTGCCCGGAAAACTGTTGCTGCTCGGCAAGGTAGCGGATGCCGGGATAGAGCCCGCCCTCTTCATCAGTGCAAAGCAGAAAAACCGGGTTAAAGCGTAGCGGCAGGTGACAGGCCTGTGCGGCCCGAATTGCCGCCATGGCCGCTGCAATCGTGCCCTTCATGTCGGCCGCTCCACGACCATAGAGCCTGCCTTCGGCCTCAGTCAGGGCCAGAGGAGGAAACCGCCAGCCGTCACCGGCCGGAACCGTATCGGTGTGAAAATAGAGATTGCAGTTTTCAGCCGCCCCGCTGTTGAGCGTCGCCAGCAGATTGACGCGCTCACCCTGTGCGCTGCCATCGGGTGCCTGCCACAGCGCATCAGGCACTGAGACGCGCTGAAAATGGAAATGCATGGGTGATAACAGCTGCGTCATCAGGTCTGCGAACGCCGCATAGCCGTTGCCCGGCGGGAAGCAGGTATCAACGGAAAGCATGCGCCGCATGTCATCCGCTATGCGCGTCCCGTCCTGGACGATTTTTTCTAACGCGCTGTTAAAGCGGGAATCTTTCGTCATAAGACGCTCGTCTGTTGTATTTCTATATAGTTTATAGATAATGCAACTCAACAACGCGGGTCAATCGGTAATCGCAGACATGCAAAAAAACTATGACGCAGATAACAGAGCTTCTTTTACCCGGCTGAGTGAAGGAGAGGGCGCACCCCTGTATGAGGTCGTAAAGCGCCGTCTCAGCGAGTCTATTCTGAGCGGAGAGCTGCCTGCCGGAACCATCCTGCCAAGTGAAAGCAGTCTGGCGGCGGAATTTGGCGTCTCCGTTGGCACCATGCGCAAAGCGCTGAGTGCGCTTACCGCGGAAGGGATGCTGATGCGTCGGCGCAAAACCGGCACGGTGGTCACCGGCTGGGCCCCGCTGCATAACCTCAGTCACTTCTTTCAGTATTTTCGGCTGCACGATAAAAGCGGTGGGTTGCTCCAGTCCGACACCACTCTGCTCGATTATCAACAAAGCAGCGCGACACCGGACGAAGCGGAAAAGCTACAGATTGCCCCGGGTGAGCCGGTATACCGGCTGAAACGTCTGCGTCGCGTGAAAGGCCTTGCCGCCATGCACGAACAGCTGGTGCTGCCCGCTGCCCGCCTGCCCGATTTTCCGCTGGCCGAACATCTGCCGCCGCTGCTTTACCGCTACCTGTTTGAACGCTATGACGTGCGCGTGGCCGCCGTGCGTGAGCAGATCACCGCGACTCTGGCCAGCGAAGAGGATGCGGAACGACTGGAGCTGGATTTGCCGCAGGCGGTGCTGGTGATTGACGAGATCTCATTTGACCAGAGCGCGACGCCGGTGATCCTGGCGCATCATCGCTTCAGTACTGAACATTTTATGTACGTTAATGAGATCAGGTAGGAAGAACAGGGGCGCGTGGCCAGAAGTAAAAGGCGTGGAAGGGAGCGCCCGGCTTACGCTGACTCTGCTCTGTCGCCAGAACAAGCAGGAAAAAACAGCCAGCTTCGTTCGCTTTTAATGAAAAGGATGGCATGCGCCCCACGCTTTCCGCTTCACTCAACCGGCGTAACAGGTGCCCGCCTTTTAGTTAAAACAGTTAATTTACGCAGTAAAACCTGCATAAAAAACCGTGTCATTCGGGACTGCTGGCTATTTTAAACGCGCTGAATAGCTTATAACGATCTGCGCTGGCAGGCTGAAATAATCAGGCGTCACCGACCGGTGAGTTTCACTGTCAGTCATCTGTGAATGTTTTGGGTAACTCTGGCTGGGCGCGGATAAACATTCATCTTCACCCTGTTATTAACGCCGTCTGCCCCAGAAAAACAGTGAATTCATGAGGGAATATGAAAAAGAGCGTCGCCGCTTTCCTGATGGTTTTTATGATCCTGTCGCCTGCTCTGGCCAGAGCAGACCTGACGTTTGAGCAGGCTGTTGATGAGATCGCGCAGCATCTTACCAGCCTGAACCCCATTACATGGGTCGCGCCCGGTGAAAAATATCACCTTGTTATTTTCATCGATAATCAGTGCGTTTATTGCAGTCAGATCGTGAAAAATATCCATCACTATACTGATGCAGGCTTTTCCGTGTCGTTTTTGACGGTTGCGCCACCGGCTATTCGCGATCAGGTCACTGAAGATATGGCCAGGGTGTGGTGCTCAGCCACGCCTCAGGAAAGTCTGCGAAATGCCATGGCCGGTTTTTTACCCGCTAATGGCGCTACCCCGGAATGCACTGACACGATAAAGTCGCAGTCTGCACTGGCGGAACGTATCGGTATTCGCGCCACACCTGTTATCGTGGTTATGCAGAAAAAACCTCTCCTGTTCGTGGGGATGAAAACGCCTTCCTTTATGCTGAAACAACTTAATGAGCAGCCGCAGTAAAGGTCATATCGGCCACTGGCAGAGCGCGTAGTGCTGTCTTCGCTTTTCTTCCTGTCAGATGCGTAAGTCAGCAAATTCAGCGGGAGATATCACCTGCTGATCCCGGTCAGGGAGCGGATTTCTCAGGCGATAAAAACCGCTACCGCTTTTATTTTGAAGCGGTGACGGTTTTGCTCTCTGCCGCGTCATCATCGCGCCGGAAGTCTCTTGCCTGCGCGTAACCCCTGCGGGCGTCCGTGAAACACGCGCTATGCGGTAGCAGACCAGAATCATTTCCTCATCTCCCCCTGCCCGTCGGTATGACCGGTATGGCCATAGACGCCAGAGGCGCTTTTGTGCCTCTTTTACGATCTACTTCAAACTATCACTAACTCCTCTGGGTAAACGTCAGATTTCAGTTGCCTGATCCTCTCTCTTCACCGAATAGTAAGTAGAACGTTTTAGTAGAACGTTCTACTTCCTTTTACCGCGCCCCAAAGGCGCATTCCAGGGTTTTGAATCGGAGAAAACAGCATGAGTCTGTTCTCGGGATTAATTAAATCGTTATCAAAATTGTCGATGATAGGCCGCGCCCTGATGCTGCCTATCTCACTGCTGCCAGCCGCAGGCCTGCTGCTGGCGTTCGGCGATAAGTTTCACCTGCCGTTGATGATGAATGCCGGAGGCGTAATCTTTGATAATTTGCCTATGCTGTTTGCCATCGGTTCAGCCGTCGGGCTGGCATCAGAATCGGGCATTGCGGCACTGTCGGCGGCCGTATCGGTTTTCATTACCAATATCACCATCGGCACGGTTATGGGCATTACCCCGGAAATGGCGGCACAGGGGGGAAAATACGCGCTGGTAGTGGGCATACCAACGCTGCAAATGGGGGTATTTGGCGGGCTGCTCTGCGGTATTCTCGCCGCCTGGTGCTATAACCGTTTCCACACCCTGCAGCTGCCTGAATTTCTTGGCTTCTTTTCCGGTAAGCGCTTTGTGGCGATTGCCACCGCCTGCTCATCTTTTTTAATGGGTTTGCTGCTGCCCTACGTCTGGCAGCATATTCAGTCCGGCATTGACGCGCTTTCCGTGATGGTAAACGGCGATAATCAGGCCGCCTCAACCTTTATCTTTGGGCTGGTTGAGCGCGCGCTTATTCCGCTCGGGCTCCACCATATCTGGTATCCCTCTTTCTGGTATTCATTTGGCGACTACACAACCCAAACCGGACAGGTGATCCATGGCGATCAAACCATCTGGTTTAAAATGCTCGAAGAGGGCGTGAAATCGTTCAGCAGCGATACCTATCAGAACGCGGGCAAATTTATGCAGGGTGAGTTTCCGCTTATGCTGTTTGCGCTGCCGGCCGCCTGCCTTGCTATGTATCACGAAGCGCACACGGCCAATAAAAAGATTGCTGCCGGGATCCTTTTTTCCGCTGCGCTCACCTGCTTTCTGACCGGGATTACCGAGCCGGTCGAGTTTACCTTTATCTTTGTGGCACCGGTGCTGTATGTCTTTAACGCCATTATGGCAGGCCTGGCCTACATGATGATGTATCTGATGCATGCACACATTGCGAAATCGTTCTCTGCTGGCTTTATCGATTATCTGTCGTTTGGCATCCTGCCTTCTTTTAACGGCTATCAGACTCACTACCTGAATGCGGTGATTATCGGTGTGCCGATGGGACTGATTTACTACTTCACCTTTCGCTATGTCATCCGCCGTCTGGATATCAAAACCCCGGGGCGTACTGCGGTAACGGCGAACGTGAGTGATAAGTCCGACAACGAGGTTGCCACGGAGATCATTGGCTTGCTTGGCGGCGCGCAAAACATCAATACTGTGGGCGCCTGTATTACCCGCCTGCGTCTTGATGTGGTGAAAAGCGATCTGGTGGATAAAGATGGCCTGAACGGCGTCGGCGCGCGCGGCGTGGTCTTTATTGGCGATACGGGCATTCAGGTCATTTTTGGTGCCCGCGCGCAGTTCATCGCGCAAACCATGCAGACGATGCTGGCAAAATAACGGGCAGTCGCACTCTCCGGCGTGAGCCGGAGGGCTGAGCCCAGGGGCAGGATGAATTTTTCAGGAGCCGGTTTGAAAAAAGTCAGCATCATCGATGTTGCTAAAGAGGCGGGCGTCTCTGTCTCGACCGTTTCGCTGGTGCTGCGGCAGAAGGGCAAGATCTCTGACGCGACCATTGCCAGAGTACAGGCCGCTATTCAGCAGCTGGGTTATGTGCACAACGTGGCCGCGGCGAACCTGCGCGCCAGCACATCGAATCTGATCGGTCTGATCCTGTGCGACTTCAGCGACAGCTATGCGGTAAAAGTCATGGCGAGCGTAGTTAAGGAGCTGGAAAAGCAGGGGTTTATGGTGTTTCTGGGCCAGCCTCAGGATAATGAGGGAAGCCTCGAACGCTGCCTGCTTTCATTTAATCAGCAGGGCGTAGCGGGTGTCATCTATCTGACTTCTGACACCCGTCAGGCCTCTTTGCCGGATCGACTCCGTTTGTGTCCGCTGCCGTTAGTGGTGGTTTCGCAAACCCTGCTGGATGAGACCTGTGATCTGGTGATGCGCGATAATCGCCAGGCGGCCGCGCTGGCCACGCGCTATCTGCTGGCGCGCGGACACCGCAACATTGGCTATATCGGCGGAGAGGCGGATTGTCTGCTGCGTTTGCAGCGTCTGCAGGGGATTCGTGCCTGCCTGCGACAAAACGGCATTGTGCTGAAAGAAGAGACCGCGCCGACGTGCAGCGAAGAGACTTTTGCCGCCAGCCAGGCAACGCGTCATCTGCTGGACAATAATACCACCCTTACCGCGCTGCTTTGCCATTCACCAACGGCGCTGATTGGCGCGATAAACGGTATCCATCAGGTGGGGCGCACGCTGGGCAAAGATCTTTTCCTTACGCAGCAGGTTGCGCTGATCGGCTTTGAAGATATGCTGCACGTTAACCTGACGTCGCCATCCTTATCTTATGTCTCATCCGCCAGCGAGGAGACCGGACGGCAGGCCGCAGAACTGATCATCAGTAAGGTCAGAACGCCAGATTTACCGACGCAGCGCATTTTGCTCAGCGGTGAGCTGGTGGTGCGCGAGTCAGCCTGAGGTGAGCATCAGGCCAGCGACGTGCGCGCTGTCCGGCAGGCAGGAAGCGGTCGCGTGGCGGGTAATGGGAAAGTCGGCGGGCGGACGCATTGTCGTCTGATGCGGGCCACATCCCTGTGTGCCACGCCGGGGATGGCAAAGCTTATGCCCTGCCTCGCCGGTTACTGTGCCTGTTGCTGATTTTTTTCTGCTTCTTTTTTCTCTTTTTTGTGTGCCATGTGATGCCCTACAGCACATCCGGCCGCCGCACCCGCGACACCATGATTTTTAATATGTCCTGCGGCTCCGCCGACGACGGCACCTTTCAGACAACCTGCAGCATCAGCCTGGGAAGCGACCGATAACAGCAGGCCAAGGGTGATGACTAAACACGACAATTTACGCATCTGAATACCATCCTCATACGCATTAACAGCACGTTGCTGGTAATTAGCCTGATGAGCATAGTCGTTACGGCAAGGTAGCAGAGGCTAAAGCAGGCTCTGTTGTGTTTCAGTTTAACAAGTGTTGTTTCCTGGCGTAAAAAGTGACGCCTTTTACTCTTTTATTACTCTGGCTTAACATCTGCGCCGCGCCTGGCCTCCCGCCGACAGCGTTCAGAACAATACTGCACCTGCTCCCAGTTCTTCTCCCATTTTTTTCGCCAGGTCATCGGTTTTTTACACTGCCTGCAGTAGCGTACTGGCAGCGATTGTTTATTTCCCTTAAAGGTAGACATTTTTCCTCACATTCAGCGGGTCTGGATTCTGCTTAAAAGCCGTCAATTTCTCTGAGGCCTCGACATGAGCGTCCGGCGGATTCCGTGACCATCACACCCGGCGCAGGGATAAAATCCGTCAACAGGTGATAGACCCTTTCCATGATCTCCTGACGCGTCATATTGCCCTGATAGCTGAACACATCTCGCGGCAGCCAGTAAGTTTTATCGCCTCCGTCCGAGATACTGTGTCGGAATCCATTGTCATTCATTGCTTTGAGGAGCCGCCTGTAGTCACCGGCAGCATCCACTTCACCCCGCAATTCAATTGAAATGTCATATATGGGCATGGCATGTCTCCTTAAACATGAAGGCCTCATTTAAGTTTACTTAAGTTTTCTGTTTGTGCCATTTTTCTTGCTTACTTCTTTCACCTCCCTGCAGCTGCAAGATAAATCCTGTTGGGGGCCATCAGCAGAGAGGGGCTGGCGCTGATAACTCGCCTCGACAGGCAGGAAATAGCCGCCTGAGCAGCAATAAAACGGCTTCTGCGACCCATAGGCCTGCCATCATTTTTTCCTGTTGAACTCTGTAAATGTCCTTAACTAAGTTTTTTAAGGAGGCGCAAGAACAGGCCGGTAAATCGCGCAGATTTAATTGGGAGGTGGGTTATTTACTTCAGGAAAAATTAATCATAAAGCGGTCTTTAAATATAAAGCGGTCTGAATGATTCAGGGATTACTCCTATTATCTTGCTTTGTTTTACGCCGTCACAAAATCAGTGATAATCTGTCTATACTATCCGCTGCGTTAATGCCCTTTATCAATAATTATCTGTTGCCAGTTTATATCAGGGGTTTTTATGAAGATAATTGTAAGTGGGCGCGGTTATCCTGAAAAGCGCAATATCATCGTTAATGAGAAACATACCTATCTCGATTTTAAATACAAAAATATCTGGCTCTATTTAAATAAGATAAGAAATAAGGCCACGAAAGCTAACAAGACTTTTGTTTTTTATCCGGTCAGTTTTTTAATGCCAGACGATGCTCAGGTTATTCATCTGTTTAATGAGGTAGCCTGCACGGATAAACGCTGGGTTTCTACTTTTGAAACGGAACTGCCCCGGGTGTTGCCTGTTCCAGGGGTGCCCAAACTGGCTAACCCAGCGCTCAGAAAGCAACTCCGCCTGATCGCGGCGCCGCAGTGTGTCGCAATTGTGGCAATATCCGAAGCCACAAGACAGATTCAGCTCAGGCTGCTTAATGCCTTTCCTGAAGAAGCACCGCTGATTATTTCTAAACTGCATAAGCTTCATCCGCCGCAGCCTGTGCTTTATCAGGGGCAACGGCCGGAACAGGAAAGCCGTCTGATTTTCACCTTCGCTGGAAACGAGTTTTACCGGAAAGGCGGAGCAGAAGTCGTGCTTGCTTTTAGTGAGCTGGCCAGCGAGGGGATCGTCAGCGCCCGTGATGTTCAGGTGAATATCGTGGGTGATCTCAGGAACCGATATAATTTTGCGCACGGCCGCTATCAGGATGAGGACTATTTTTATCAGCACATTGAGACGTTAATCAGAGGGAATGCTCTTTTCAGCCATACGGCCTCGCTGCCGAATCATGCGCTTATCGATCTGTTTAAACGCACGCATGCCGGACTCCTGCCCACCTGGCAAGATACCTACGGCTTCTCGGTGCTGGAAATGCAGGCCTGTGGCTGCCCGGTTATTTCAACTAACGTTCGGGCACTGCCGGAAATTAACCCCTCAGAGGCAGGCTGGATGATTGAATGTCCCCTGAACGATATGTTTGAACTGACAATAAACTCCGCCGAGGATAAAGCCTCGCTGAGAAGATTCATTGTCTCGCAGCTGAAATCCACTATTCAGGACATTTTAGCAAACCGCGAGGCTCTGCTGTCACGTTCAAAAGCAGCATTAACCCGCATTCAGCAGGTTCACGATCCGGTGCGTTTTAAAGAGCAGCTCAATGCAATCTATGCCCTGGCCTAATGCCTCTCCAGCCCGACCCAGCGACGGCCTGCCAGCACCGTTAGCCCGGTGATGGTTACACCGGCCGCAAGATGCATGGAGAAATCAATCAGGTGTAGAGTGGTGTTGTGGCACAGCGACAGCAGCACGGAGGACATAAACGCAATGCCGCATCCTGCCAGCGCCAGGCTTCTTCCCGGCCTGAGCGAGCGCGTGCGGTGCAGGCTCACCACGGTGATCACCATCATCGGCAGGCTGGCAGAAAGCATAAACAGGTAGCAGTGCACGCCTTCGCCAAACCGCCCCGCTCCCGCAGTCGGCTGTGACGCCGACAGGTTGCTCAGGTTGAGGGCCAGCCACACCAGCGCCATCAGCACCCGCCATAACACGTTGGGCGGCTGCCGTCCGGCAAGACTGAGGGTAAAAGATCCCGTGATGGCGCTGAGGCCTAAAACAAAAGAGAGCAGTAACGTCAGCAGCGCTGTCAGCGCGCCAGGCTGCGACCAGTCGGTATAGCGGCTGTGCAGTGCCCAGCTGCTGAGCGCGCCGCACGGCAGCGCCAGTGCGGTCCAGCCCGCCACGCGCCACAGGGTTGGCCATGTCCGTCTGACGGGCTGTACCGACGCGCTAAGTTGATCGATGAGTGGATCATGATTTCTCATGTCTGCCGCTTCCATATTTACGAAGGTTGAGCATGGCGCGATGCAACAGCGATTTGACGGCAGAGAGCGACAGATTATTTTCTGCCGCTGCCTGCGCCAGGGTCTGGTCGCGCAGATGGACCGATTCCACAATTTGCCGCTGCCGTTCCGGCAGGCTATTCAGGCAGTCGGTTAAATCGTGCAGGCTGGCTTCACGCTCTTTCGGCTCAGCCAGTTGCCTCTGCAGCGCCTCATCATCCTGGATTTCCTGCCGGCGCCCACGCTGACGCAGCGCGTCAACCGCCCTGGCGGAGGCGATAGCCGCAACCCAGGGCAATATCGGTCGGCGCGGGTCATAAGTGTGACGCACGCGATGGACCGCCAGTAGTGTCTCCTGAATCACATCGTCAACCTGTCCCTCATCGGTGATTTTATGGCGCACGAAAGCCCGGATGGCGGGCACCATCGCTTTCAGTAACTGGTTATAGGCTTCTTGATCGCCAGCCTGCGCGCGGGCCATCAATGCTGGCCAGTGCTGAGCGCGCGCGTCAGTAACGGGCATCGCCTGAACGATAAGGCTGAGAGACCCGGCTTTTCGTGTTATTCACGCATTAACCTGTCTATGATTTTTTGCTGCCTTCGGCCGCGTGTTCCAGTGCCGAAATAACAATACGGGGCGTCAAAACCTGTGGCAAGACCACGGGCTTTCCTCCATCGGCAGGATATACCACATAGAGCGGCAGCCCACCGCGACCAAAATCACTCAGGGCCTGCTCTACGTCCGGGTTATATTTGGTGGAATCCGCAATCATATAAATGGTGCTGGTGCGCGCCATGGCCGACTTTACTGCCTGCGTCGATAAAGAGGTGCGATCGTTCACCTGACAGGTAATGCACCAAGAGGCGGTAAAGTTTACCAGCACCGGCTTGCCCTGCCCTTTGATAGCGTCAACGTTTTGCGGTGACCAGGCGACAGCGGCGGCCTCGTCACTTTCCGCTGTTTCAGCAGAGGGGGCTGAGGTCTTCACATCCAGCAACGGCGGCACTGTCAGCAGCACAAAGAGGGCCGTGGCAAGATGCAGTAATGCGTGCCGTTGCCCCATCATCCGGCGCTTTTGCGCCATGCCGTAAAGCCATGCGGCAAAGCTGAGCAGCAGACAGCACGCCAGAATAGCGGCCAGCGCCGCTGAACCAGCCTGACGTTCCAGCACCCAGATGAGCCAGCCCACCGCCCCCAGCATCGGAAAGGCCAGGCCGTGTTTCAGGGTAATCATCCAGGCTCCGGGGGCAGGTAGCGCGCGCGCCAGCAGCGGAAAAAAGGAGATCAGCGTGAAGGGGGCGGCGAAACCGAGCGCCAGCGCGGTGAAAATCACCACGCTGATGAGGGGCGGCTGCGTCAGCGCATAGCCTACCGCGCTGGCCATAAAGGGCGCGCTACAGGGTGTCGCCACCACGATTGCCAACGCGCCGGTCAGAGCCGATCCCACCAGGCCGCCGCGATCGCCGCCCACCTCGCCGACGCGCTGCAGGCTCAGCCCGACCTCAAACAGGCCAAACAGATTCAGCGCCGACGCCAGCATCACCAGAATCAGCAGCGCAATCACCCGCGGCGACTGAAGCTGAAAGCCCCAGCCAACAGAGGCGCCGCCAGCGCGTGCCAGTAGCAGCACGGCCACCAGCACCAGCATGGTCACGACCACGCCCAGCAAAAACGCCATGCCTTCGGCGCGCGCCTGTGCCGGTTTATCGTGATGGCGGATGAGGCTCAGCGCCTTTAGTGAGATCACCGGAAATACGCACGGCATCAGATTAAGAATAAGGCCGCCCAGAAAGGCGGCGGCAATGGCTGTCAGCATAGCAGGCTCACTCAGAGAGGGTTATGCGGGATTGGCCTGACGGTATTTTTTCACCGCATCCATGGCTTTCTGGATATGTGCATCCGGGTTTTTGTCGGTGTAGCTGAGCAGGATTTTGCCGTCTGGCGCAATCACGTAGGAGGTACGATCGGAGAGCGTTTTCCCTTTGAAATCCATGGTGCTTTTATATTCCGCGGCCACTCTGGCACCCGGATCGGCAGCAACGGTAAACTTGTCGCGACATTCAAGCTGCGAGAATTTGGCAATCTGATCGGTGTTGCCCGCAGTCACCCCAATTACCGTTGCGCCCTGCTTGTTAAACGCATCGGTTGCTTCGGCGAAGTCATGCGCCTCCAGCGTGCAGCCTGCGCTAAACGCCGCCGGGAAGAAATAGAGCACCACCGGGCCTTTTTGTAGCGCCTGCTGAAGGGAAAAAGAGGTGGCCTTTCCGGCCAGCGCGGCTTCAAGGGTAAAATCAGGCGCTTTGTCACCCACCTGCAGTGCGGCAAAGGCGCTTGTCGCAGGCAGGCTCAGCGCGAGCAGCGTGGCAGCAGCCAGGGTCTTCAGGTTTTTTTTCATACGCATGTTATCTCTCCACTAACGATCGGGCTGGGTTATCTCAGGGCTCTGATAAGAGTTTCGCTGAGGAGAGCAAAAAGGTTTCGCTGAAAGAAAAAAATTCTGCCGCCGTGGATAAAATCTGCAGCAGCGATCCTGTGTTACCCTGTTGCGCCGCGATAATTGTCAGCGAAGGTGAAATAAGGATGAATAAAAATCAAACGCCAACGCCGCACGATGCGGTGTTCAAAACCTTTTTGTCGCATCCGGATACCGCGCGCGACTTTATGGCGCTCCATCTTCCGCCCGCACTACTCAAGATTTGCGATTTGACCACGCTAAAGCTCGAGTCCGGCAGTTTTGTGGAAGATGATTTACGTCCCTATTACAGCGACGTGCTCTACTCCCTGAAAACCACGCGGGGCGACGGCTATGTGCATGTTCTGATTGAACACCAGAGCTCGCCAGACAAGTATATGGCGTTTCGCCTGATGCGCTATGCCATCGCTGCCATGCAGCGCCATCTCGACGCCGGACATAACGCGTTGCCGCTGGTGATCCCGGTATTATTTTATCAGGGCAGGCGCAGCCCCTATCCCTACTCGATGAACTGGCTGAGCCTGTTTGATGACACCGAACAGGCTGCCGCGCTCTATGGCGGGCAGTTTCCGCTGGTCGACGTGACGGTGATCCCTGATGAAGACATTATGCAGCACCGCAGCATGGCGGCACTGACGCTCCTGCAGAAGCATATACGTCAGCGCGACCTGAGCACCCTGCTTGACCAGCTCGTCACCCTGATGCTGACCGAATTTATGACCGGACAACAGGTAATGGCGCTGATAAACTATATGCTTCAGGCCGGGGAAACCCCGGATGTGAAAGCGATGATCCGTGAACTGGCACAGCGCGTGCCGCAGCATGAGGATGAACTGATGACCCTTGCACAACAACTTGAACAGATCGGTCGGAAACAGGGTCTGGAACAAGGTCTGGCACAGGGGCGACAGCTTGGTGAGCAGGAGGCCAGCCTCAAGATCGCCCGCAATCTGCTGGACAATGGTATGGATGTGGCTTCCGTCATGAAAATGACCGGCCTGTCAGAAGATGATCTGAAGCAGATCAATCACTGATGAAAAGCGGGCCGGCTCCACCCGCTGCTGAGCAAAGCAGGTGCAGACGGCCATACCATGCGCTGGCGCAGACCAAGAGAGAGGCCGTGTTCAGCGAGATCTGCCAGGCAGACTTTACGGAGCGCAGGCCATTACTGCCATCTGCTTCGCCGACGGATTTACCGCAGAAGCCGGGGTTACTGCGCGAACTGTTTCAGCAGCTGCGCCGCCGTGGCTGCTGACGATCCCGGGTTCTGGCCGGTAATCAGCAGACCGTCCTGCACAACGTATGAACCCCAGTCCTCGCCTTTTGAATAAAGGCCGCCTTTAGCAATCAGCTCATCTTCAACCAGGAAAGGCACGACGTCAGTCAGACCGACGCCTTCCTCCTCACTGTTAGCGAAACCCGTTACTTTTTTGCCTTCAACCAGCGGGCGACCTGCGGCCGTTTTCACATGGCGCAGCACGCCCGGTGCATGACACACCAGTGCGACCGGTTTGTCTGCCGCAATAAAGTCCTCAATCAGGGCGATAGAGTGTTTATCTTCCGCCAGATCCCACAGCGGACCGTGTCCGCCCGGATAGAAAACCGTGTCAAAATCAGATGCCGAGACGCTGTCCAGACGCACCGTCGAGGCGAGCTGTGCCTTCGCCTCTTCATCTGCCTCAAAGCGATGAGTCAGTTCGGTCTGAGAAGCGGGTTCATTACTTTTAGGATCCAGCGGCGGATTGCCTCCCTGCGGGGAGGCCAGCGTAATTTTTGCGCCAGCGTCTTTGAAGGCGTAATAGGGGGCGGCCAGTTCTTCCAGCCAGAAACCGGTTTTACGGCCGGTATCACCCAGCCGATCGTGTGAGGTCAGGACCATCAGAACGTTCATCTTCCTTCTCCGTATAATAAAGGTGCCCCGTTAAAAGTAGACCAGTCGTCTAGATTTTGCTGCAAAAAAAGCCGTTCCCGGCTTATTTTATTCTGCGCCTAGGAGAGAGGCTGAAGCATGTGCTGCGTGACACGCATGGCTGTATCAAAGGGGCGCGTATTGCGCGCGATCTTGACCATGATGCTGGCACCCACCCAGAGTTGATAAAGGCTTTCCGCCACCTGTTCCGGCTGTTCTTCTGTGCGTAAGGACTTTTCGGCAACGCCCGCTCTGATCGCCTTTGTCAGACGGCTGATGATGCCAGCCGTGCCCTTTTCAAGCGTCTGCCGCATTGCCTCTGACAGATCGGCAACTTCAGCACCGAGCTTGACGGCCAGGCATTTGCCCTGACACGTCTGAAAAGATTGCGTCTCCCGCCACTGCTGCCAGTAGCACATCAACTTTTGCTGCATCGTGCCGTCAGACTGACCCAGCGTTCTGTCCATCGCGGCCAGATAGTCATCAAAATAGCGTTCAAGCATGGCGACGCCAAAGGCATCTTTGGAGCCAAAGTAGTGATAAAACGAACCTTTCGGCACGCCTGCTTCGGTCAGAATCTCATTGAGACCGACCGCCGAGTAGCCTTTGCTGGCCATGATGCGCTCGCCTGTGGCGAGGATATGCTCGCGAATGTCTTCTTTATGAGGGGACGCTGCACTGTTCATAACCTGGTTATACTCGTTATTAGACCGGTCGTCTAAAGATGGCGGTATTTTTGCAACGAGTCTATCACGCATTTAGCCGGAAAGATAAAGGGCTTATTTATCAGGGGAAAAGCGGTTCCCCTGCGCGCTGACAGTTCGTCACGCCTGACCGGGCACAGGGGAAAGAGGCAAAGCGATCGCTGCTCAACGAATGCCTCCGCCGCGTTCCGCCGCAGCCTGGCGTTCTTCCGGAAGAGACGCCTAGCGCCCTTTTTTCTTGCGCCCTGGCTGGGTAAAGCGTTTGCGATTGCCCGTGCGGTCGTCGCTCTTCTCGCTTTTTTTCGGGGCGCTGCCCGTTGCCGGCTTTTTCACGGGACTGCTCTTCGCAGGCGCTTTTTTCTTTGCCGGTTTATCTTCTGATGAAGAGTTCTCAATCAGCCTGAACAGCTGCGCCAGCTCGTCATCGGTAAGATCGCGCCATTCCCCCAGCGGAATGCCTTTCAGGTTGACGTTCATGATGCGCGTACGCTCCAGCTTTGTCACCTCAAAGCCAAAGTGCTTACACATGCGGCGTATCTGGCGGTTAAGCCCCTGTACCAGCGTAATGCGAAAAACAAACGCGGACTCTTTGACCACCTTGCATTTCCTGGTCACGGTGCCGAGCATCGGCACGCCTGCGCCCATACCCGTAATGAAATCGTCGGTGATCGGCTTATCAACGGTGACCACATACTCTTTTTCGTGGTTATTGCCCGCACGCAGGATCTTGTTGACCAGGTCGCCATTGTTGGTGAGAAAGATCAGCCCCTGTGAATCTTTATCCAGACGGCCAACAGGAAAGATACGTTCGCTGTGGTTAACAAAGTCGCGGATATTGTTGCGCTCGCCCTCTTCCATGGTTGTGATGATGCCAACCGGCTTGTTCAGCGCAATCAGCACCAAATCTTCTTCGCTGCGAGGCTCAATCAGCTGGCCATTCACCTTCACGCTGTCGCCGGGAAAAACCTGTGCACCCACCGTCGCACGTTTGCCGTTAATAAATACGTTGCCCTGTTCGATATAGCGATCCGCATCGCGGCGTGAGCAGATGCCACTCTCGCTGATGTATTTATTCAGGCGTGTGGATGAGTTGAGCAAGAGAGACCTCCAAAAGGCGCGGACTATACAATAATCGGGCGGCTAAATCCTGTGAATCAGGCAGGACTGACCATTATTCTTTACCTGAAGCCGTAACGCGACGGCAGACAGCGCTTATGTAGCATATTCCCACTGCCTTTTCCCGCTTTCCTGATGCCAGCCTTGCCAGCGCCATCACAATTTCCAATGACCCGCCATCTTGTAACTTCTCAGGCTGCATGACAGCATCCAGACATGTATATACATGTAGCGTCACGGTGGTTAGCAACGTTCGATCATCACTTTTATTCCAGCTTAGCGAGGCAACTATGTCAGCGGAATTCCCTGCATCAGAGCGCGTGGAGGAGGAAGGCCGTCGGCTTTCTGAGACCCGATCAATTGATTATATTCCCCATCGCGAACGACATGGACACCCGTTCAGCCAGTTTACGCTGTGGTTTGGCGGCAACCTGCAAATCACCGCTATCGTGACCGGAGCGCTCGCCGTGGTACTGGGTGGCGATGTGATCTGGTCGATCGTCGGTCTGCTGCTCGGTCAGATTATCGGGGCGGCGGTAATGGCGCTTCACGCTATACAGGGGCCGCGCCTGGGCTTGCCGCAGATGATCACCAGCCGCATTCAGTTCGGCGTATTTGGCGCGGTCATTCCGCTGGTGCTGGTATGTATTATGTACATTGGCTTTTCCGCCAGCGGCACGGTGCTGGCCGGACAGGCGATGGCGAAACTGCTGCATATTGATAATGCCGCCGGGATGATCCTTTTCAGCCTGATCATTGTGGTGATGGCGGTGCTGGGATACCGGATGATCCATAAACTGGGCAAAGTGGCGAGCATCATCGGTGTGCTCGCGTTTCTTTATCTGTTTGTCACGCTGCTGTCGACGCACGATCTGGCGCAGGTATGGCAAAACCGCCACTTCTCCTTTTCAACCTTTCTGCTTGCGGTGTCGCTCTCGTCTTCCTGGCAGATAGCCTTCTGCCCGTATGTCTCTGACTATTCCCGCTATCTGCCGGAAGATGTTTCAGCAAAAAGGCTGTTCAGCGCGGTATTTCTGGGTACCGTGCTTGGCACCCAGGCTTCCATGACGCTGGGCGTGATCGTTGCCGCTATCGCGGGCAGCGCCTTTTCCGGCAATGAGGTGGGCTATATCGTGGGATTAGGCAGTAGCGCCACCATGGCAATGGTGATCTATTTCGCTATCTGTTTCGGCAAGATCACGTTTACCACCCTCAACGCCTATGGCAGCTTTATGTCGCTAACAACGATCGTTTCTGGTTTTCGCCAGCAAACGTCTCTTAGCCCGCGCGGCCGCATTGGTTTTGTGGTGCTGATGGTGGCTATCGCCTGTGCTATTGCCCTGATGAGCGAACCGGCCTTCCTGAAATCATTCACCCACTTTTTGCTGTTCCTGCTGGCCTTTTTTGTGCCGTGGAGCGCCATCAGCCTGACCGATTTTTACCTGGTGACCCGAGGGCATATCGATATTCCTGCGCTGTCGCAGCCAGACGGGCGCTATGGTCGCTGGAACGGGCTGGGCATTGTGACCTACTTCGCTGGCGTGTTGATCCAGCTGCCCTTTATTGACAATCCGTTGCACCACGGCTCATTAACCTGGATTTTTGCCGGAAATGATGTGTCGTGGATCATTGGCTGGTTTGCCACAGCGTTACTGTGGCTGGCATGTTCGCGCTGGGACCGCCGTGGAGCCTTATCGGCAACGCGTTATCCTCTGTCGGACGCGTTCAGAGGGCGCTAGCCAGGGGATGAAATGTTCCGCCTTCAGGGTCGGTATGGCGTCCTGGCCCTGAAGGTGTGCAGGAGAAAGCTAAACAGTAAATCAAACAATGTTGAAAAATTAAGAGCCCCTCGCGTAAAAATCCCCTCATTCTGCAATTTCTGTTTCTTTTGTGTTAATCGCACTTGCTGAACTCCCTTTGTAAACAGGCTATTTTCAGGCTTTCGAGCCGAAAGAAAATTATATTTAACAGGAAATTCTCCTGCGTTTTAAAATGAGAATTATTGAGCCCTTTTTAGAAATTGTGCGCGTCAGGTGTCATGTTATTATCTTGTCCAGACCGGTGTTACAGGTTCCAGTAAAAATGATTATTTACAGGCTTTGGGCAGGGAGGTGCGTTTTATCATTCTGGTTTTAGTTTAAATATTAAAGAAAGAACGGAATTAAATCTCTTATCAAGGAAGAGAAACCGTTACCTGTTATTGAACAATGTTAAATTCGATAAGTGGAGTAAATATAATGCGTAAAATTTTATTATCTGGTGCCATCGCTTTAGCTCTCGGCTCGGCAAGCTTTGCGGGACAGGCGGCTGAATCGGCAACTCTCTCTCTGACGGGAACGATCTCACCTGGCGCCTGTGACGTTTCGCTGAGCTCCGAATCTGTTGATTTTGGAAAGATCGCCGCATCAACGCTGTCTGATACGATGAATGAGCTAAAAGCCAGTCCGGTAACGCTTTCTGTAGCGTGTGATGCCGCTACCGCGGTTGC
Source organism: Pantoea sp. KPR_PJ (assembly GCF_041386365.1). Lineage (NCBI taxonomy): Bacteria > Pseudomonadati > Pseudomonadota > Gammaproteobacteria > Enterobacterales > Erwiniaceae > Pantoea > Pantoea sp. KPR_PJ. The sequence goes on from NZ_JABMIK010000010.1 coordinate 83,514, forward strand.
GGTACAGGCGGTTGATAACCGCACCAGCAGCGCGATGAATGCTGAAGACATTAAAAGTACCATGGGCATCACCTTTGCCGCGCTGAATGATCAGCACTTTTTTGGTTTAGGAAATGACAGCACGGGTGAAAAAATTGGCACCATGCTAATGAGCATCACTGGCGCTACGTTAGAGGGTTCGACAAATAACAATGTGCTGACCAGCAGCGACAAATCTGCCTGGACGATGAAAACGGTTTCTCCAACCTCTTCTCAGGTAGTAGAAAACAATGGTTATTTCGCGCTGGGTAAAACAGCCGATTCAACCACTCCTGCTGCTCTCACTAATGCCAGCTACACCATCAATAGCGGCATCTATCTGAAAAAATCGGATAAATATCCAGGTGGTGAAGAGGTGAATATCGACGGCAGCGTAACCTTCTCGGTCGTTTATCTCTGATTCCTGCAATCCATAGCGAAGGCATTACGCCTTCGCTATTTCGAGAGCTCACTATGAAAAAGTTAACCGCATTAACTCTGACGGCTCTTCTGCTGCCCACGTCGGTCTCTACCGCGCTGGCAGCCGGAATTAAACCTGAATCGTCTGTCCTGTTTCTGGACGATCAAAACCGTGAAGCAACAATTAATATCGAAAACACGGACAACAGTGCGGTGCTGCTACACACGACTCTGCAAACCCTGCCTGAAGATCGTGAAAATAAACTGATTGTCACGCCGCAGCTGGCACGCGTGGAAGCGGGAAAAAAACAACAAATACGGGTGGTATTAAAGCAGGGAGTGAAGTTAATGCAGCAAACTATGCAGCGCCTTAATTTCGTTTCCATTCCGCCTGAAGATGGCAAAAAAAATCGCGCACGGGTGCTGATTGGTCAGAATATTCCGGTGATCCTGTCACCTTCCGGTTTACCAGTAAATATTACTCCCTGGAAAGGCGTCAAGGCTGCGTGTTCAGAAACGGCGATAAAAATCAGCAATCCCACCGACTATGTGGTGCGTTTAACCACGCAAATTGATCTGTTGCCGGGAAGTAAAAACCTGACTTTACCGAAAACGTATATTTTACCGCACGAAACGTTTCAACTTCCGCTCTCACAAGGGATGGCGTGCCACAATAAGTCTATTCGCCTGCATCCCGTCACCCGGTTTGGTATTTTAACGACGCCTTATGATGTGAAACTGTAATTCAGGTCGCTATGGGTTAATGAAAAAAATAATAATTGTTAGTGTTTTTATTTGCACTGCCAGTTCGGCAGCCTCAGAAAAATTTGACCAGGAAATGTTAAAAGAGCTGGGCTATGACGCCAGCGCAGCAGATTTACTGAGCAGGGAGGCGCATTTCCTGCCCGGCGACCACCCAACGAATATTATTATTAATAACCAGAATAAAGGGATCCAGGTCATTACTTTTGATCAGGAGGGCGCGCCCTGCTGGACTGAAGATTTGCTCGCCCGGTTAGGTGTTGACGCCGGTCGATTTGATAGCAGCGATCCAGCCTGTCTGAAGCCTGGAGCGGATAGCGATGTCCACATTAAGCAGCGGGTGGATCGCAGCAGCCTTGAACTACAGTTACCCGCCGATGCGCTGCTAAAAAATATGGAATATGTGACGGGCGGCAAAGCGCTACTAATAAATTATGATGCCAGGCGCTATCAGTATCAGCCACATGGCGTAAACGCCTATCGCTCAGATACGCTCACCACGGAAGTTGGAGCAAACATCGAGCAGTGGATCCTGCGCAGTGGTCAGAGCTATTCCCGCTTTGACCGGCAGAGCAATTTCACGCGACTCTACAGCTATGCGCAACGCTCTGTTCCGGGCTGGTCATCGGTGCTGCAAATCGGTGAAATCACCTCCGCCGATCCGCTATTTTCCGGTATTACGCTGACGGGGGCGCAGATAACACCGGAAGAGACCTCGCACCAGAGTAGCCTGAATCAGGTGGCGATTGATGTGCTTGTTGCGCAGGCGGGTACCGTTGAGGTCTGGCAAAAGGATGTTCTGTTAAAAACGTTCCCGGTAGATGCCGGTATGAACACCCTTTCCGGCATTCCTGCCATAAACCAGCAGGATGCGTTTTTGATTATCAGCCATGACGCCGCAGGCGGCCGTCAACAGCAATCCATTCCCTACATTCAGGCCAGACCGGTTATCACGCTCATGGAGACGGGACCCTCTCTGGTTATGGGCCGCCTGCGCCTGACGCAGGATACCTATCCGCTCGTGATGGGTTCCACAGGCGTGTTTCATAACAGCAAAATGGCGCTGTCGGTCGGTGCGCTTGCCAGTGAACACTATCAGGCAGGTGCCTGGCGTGCCAGCATGCGTCTCACCGATCATCTGCTGGCGACGTTAACACAAACCTACTCGTTAGCCAGTCAGGATGGCCAGCAGGGTGGAAAAAAACAGGGGCTCTATCAGCAGGCAGGGCTCAGCCTTCCAGTGACGCAGCGGCTGTCACTGTCAGCGTCGGCGAACTACCGCAGCCGGGATTATGTCGATACTAACAGCTCATGGAGTTCGAAAAGAGCGGCTGGCGACACCGGGCAGATTAAATCGCAATACGCAGCCGGACTGAGTTACAGCCACCCCTGGCTTGGCATAATGACCTTTTCAGGGAGTCTCTCTCATGCCTGGCAAGGAAACGCGGCGTCAGGCTATGCGTTAGGGTGGGGGCGCAGCTTTGGCCGCGTCAATGTGAATCTCGGGATACAGAAAAACCGCCTCACTGCCGATCGTCACCGTGAAGAGCGCTACTACACCTACCTGAATTTTTCCGTGCCTCTGGGCAACAACAGCAACGTGCGCGGCTGGGTAAATCATGCCGACAGACAGATCCGCACCGGCATCGGTTACGATCACACCGTAAACGATAAGTTTGCGTGGAGTTTATCAGGCGATAAACGTCAGCACGGTGAGGCTTCGCTGGCCAGCTCAGCCACCTGGACAAATAAATATACACAGTTGAGCGGCGGCTTTTCGCACAGTGAGAGCTCGGCCAGCTACAACGCGGGTGCACGAGGCGGCGCGGTGTGGCATGGCGAAGGGATAACCTTTACGCCGCGTACCATCGGCGACACCTTTGGCATCATTTCCCTGAACAGCGATCGTCCGGATGTGGAAATTCGCACGCCTGGCGGGATGGTATGGAGCGATCGCAGCGGACACGCCGTCGCCTCCTGGAACGCGTGGCAGAAAAACACCGTGCAGATCAATCCACAGAGTCTGCCTAAAAATGTACAGGTTCCCGGCGGGATTATTGATGTCACGCCTTATCGCGGTGCGGTCGTGCCGGTCGTTATGCCCGCCTTTACCGTGCGCCGCGCGCTGGTCACTTTTCAGGAAGACGCGCGCCCCGCTCCCGGCAGTCCGGTAAAAAACAGTGAGGGCACGCTGGTCGCTTTTGTGAATGAGGACGGCACGCTGTTTTTCGACGATCTACCTGACGCGGCTCTTTTTGGCCAGCGAGCAGACGGCTCACGCTGTTCAGTGAAGCTCCTTACGCCCTGGACAAACACGCCGGGCACACTTTATGCCACCTTAACCGCGAGATGTGTAATGTGAGACAGCCTCTCTTTTTTTCTCTGATTTTTTTATCCTGCCTGCTGGCCATGAGCGCGACTCACGCGGAATGTCAGGTTCAGCTCAGCGAGGCGAAGATTGCCTATGCACCTGCCACTCGAGGTGAGCTGCTCTCTTTGCCTGGCAATTCGCTTACCGCCAGTGAGTTACGGATAGGGAACGCGCACGAACTCGATATTACCGTGAGCTGTGATCAGCCTTCTTCGATTGAGCTGGCGTTTACCGGCGCGGCTAAAGACAGCGAAAGTTATCTTTTCGGGGCAAATGGCCGGGCGACGCTGATTTTGCATGACGTTTCTATTGATAACCAGCCGGTGACAATAGAGCGTGCCGATCAGCGGGGAAGTGCAATGGCATTTACGCCCGGTCACAGCCTGCGTTTCTGGCAACATGACAGACCGGCAACCGGAACGCAGTTGCGCGGTAAAGTGGCGGTGACAGGCTGGATACCCTCAAAAGAGACGCGCGTGCACGAACGTGAAACCTGGTCACTTAACGGCGCATTTATGACCCGTAGCCGATGAGCCGACAGCGAGCTACACATACCCCATCAGTTTCAGCATGGATTGCGCCTGGTGCATCGCCTCGGCGCGGTGGGTCACCCCCAGCTTCTGATAGAGGTTACGAATATGGGTTTTGATGGTGGTTGTCGCGACCTCGAACTCGCCTGCAATTTGATCGTTGCTGTAGCCGGAGTAGATCAGACCGAGCACCTGCCATTCGCGCTGCGTCAGAGGGCTGGTGCGGATCAGCTCCGGCACATCCGGATGATTGAGCAGGCGGCTGACAAATCCCTCATCAAAATGGGCGAATTTATGGCGATGGTATTTATTAATCTCATTGAGGATGCGGCGCGCGCGATGGTTGTCCATTTCCTCCAGCGTGTTCAGCTGGATTAGCTGGCGCAGCTGTTGCGCCATGATCTCGCCTTCTATTACGAAGTGGCTGATAAAACCGGTGCCGCGCGCCAGCTTCAGGGCTTCAATCAGCGCCTGCTGCGCCTCGGCTTTGCGTCCGGTCTGCCAGTAGATTTGATTGAGCAGCAGCAGGTTGCGGTTCATATCGCTCATCAGCCGCAGCGCGTGCGCATTTTCGTTTAGCTCCTCCAGCACCACTTCAGCCTGGCTGAGATCGCCCTGCAGAATTTGCGCCCGAGCCAGGTTGCGCCACTGACCCTGTAAAAAATGGTTGTTGGCAAAGGCGGGTTTTGCGGTGTGCCGCATCCAGTGGCTGGCGCTCTGCACATCGCCCGTCATCTGCCAGTAGATCACCCTGACTTTGTCGGCATTGGCGATCCAGTCACTGTGCAGGCTGCCGTTGTTCAGCAGATTTTCCAGACGGTTCAGGTAGCTGCGCGCGTTATCCAGGTTGCCGCGCGCCAGCGAGCACTGTACCAGCAGGCCCAGACACTGGATCTGCTGCTGTGGCGGATAGCCCTTCAGAACTTTTATGCCTTCGCGTGCCGCCTGTTCCGCCTCATCCAGTCTGCCCCACGCCCACATCAGCTGGGCACGAATGCGCAGCAGGAACTCGTGCAGCGGAAACTGCGCCAGGTGCTGCTCACCCACCAGCACGAACGCCTTCTCCTGAATTTCCCAGGCGGCCTGTAGAAAGCCCTGTGCAAACAGGATTTCACTTTGCTGGATCAGGCTCCAGAGCGCATAGTGCCAGGCCTCATCACGCCGCGCCATCTGCTCGGTCTGGCGCATCAACGCCAGCGAACGGGCCAGCTCGCCTTTGCAGTGCATCACTTCACCATGCACCGAGGTGGCCACAATACGGCTATAGCGACGTGTGTCGGGCAGCGCGCTGAGCGCCAGGCGGGCGAGCCGCTCCGCCTCATCGGCATTGCCGTCGTTAATGGCGACCTGTGCGCGAACGGCGTGAAACTCACCCTGCAGGGCCGCATCCACCTCGCAGCAACACGCCTGCTCAAATCTCTCCAGCAGGTGGTTAACCTCAGAAAAGCGATGCTGGCTCTGCATCAGCCAGGCCTGTAGCAGCACCAGCCTGGGGGTTTCCAGCAGCATTGCCCAGGGGAGCGCCTTCAGGGCTTCCTCCAGTAACGCCAGTTCGCTCTGATTGAACAGTGTCCAGGCGTGCTTCAGCAGCACGTCGCGCAGCATATCCGCGTCTGCTGAAGCGAGCGCATGATGCAGTGCTTCACCCGGAAACCCCTGTGCCATCCAGCTTTCAGCCGCGGCACGATGAATGGCTGGCAACTCGGCGGCGAGTTCCCACTGGCAGCGCTGACGCAAGAAAGATCCAAACAGCGGGTGATAGCTGAACCACTGGCCTGAGTCATCCATGCGTTGCAGGAACAGCCCCTGCCGCTCAATCTCCTCCAGACGCATACGCCCGTTGGCCTCACCGGTAACGCGGGCAACCAGCTCATCGTTCATGGCGCGCAGCAACGCGCTTTTCAGCAAAAAATGGCGCGTGGCCTCATCAATGTTATCCAGCACCTCTTCAACCAGATAGTCGGTAAGGTGGCTGGCGTTGATGCCGGAGAGACGCCGGGCAGAATCCTGCGCCGAACCGGCACCCTGACGCGTTGAGAGCGCGATAAGCTGAAGCGCAGTGGCCCAGCCCGCCACATCATCACACAGGCGGTCACTCTCTTCGCTCGCCAGCGGAGCGCTTAGCCGACAGTCGAAAAACGCTTTTGCCTCGTGGTGGGTAAACGCCAGCTGCTGGCTGCCCAGCTCAAGCAGCTGCTCGCGTACGCGGAGATTGGCGATGCCAAGCTGAGGCAAATTACGCGACAGCACGACCAGCGTCAGGTTGTCGGGCTGGTGGCGCAGAAAAAAACGCATCGCCTCATGAATCGCGGGATTGGTGATGTGGTGGTAGTCATCCACGATAAGCCAGAGAGGGCGTTGCCACTCGGTCAGCTCAATGAACAGCTGGGCGAATAGCGCGTTAAGGTTAACGTATTGCCGCTTCTGCGCCAGCGTCTCGCTGCGGCCGCAGCCGCCCTGCGTTGCCTGTTGCAGCGCCGCAATCAGGTAGTCGGCGAAGCGCTCCGGCTGATTGTCACCCTCGTCTAATGAATACCACCCCAGGTCCTTTTTATCCGCCGCCCACTGGGCAATCAGCGTCGTTTTACCGTAGCCGGCCGGACTGGTAATCAGCAGCAGCCGATAGTTGCCTGCGGCGGTCAGCTTTTGCAGCAGACGAACCCGGGTGACGGTGTTTTCAAGGCGAACGGGGCGGCTGAGTTTTGAGGGTATTAACATGGGCGCACGCTTCTCCATTAACGTTCAGCGCATCATTTTTTTACGCTTCGTAATTAATCCTCATACACGTTCACGGATTCGAGGATCGAATGCAAGCTAACCTGTAAGGCAGGCTTAACAAAAGCGAGTGTTATCACACTCCTGCCCCTCTTTCAGATTTACCCTGGCCTCTCCGCCCTCGTTATCCTCCCTGATGAATTGCCTGCAGGAGGAGGAGGCATGACAAGGGGGCAGGCACACTGTCATGCATACCCTTTCCGTTATGACAGGACGCACAACATGACTTCGCAACCTTTCGACCACGCCCGTTTTACCGCCGCGCTGACGCGTCAGTGGCAGCGTTTTGGTCTGCGCGCTGCGCAGGAGATGAATCAACAGCAGTGGTGGCATGCACTGAGCGGCGCGCTGGCCGAGCTGCTGGCGGAGCAGCCCATGCAGCCCGCCACCGGGACGCAGCGCCACGTTAACTATCTCTCCATGGAGTTTCTTACCGGGCGACTGACAGGTAATAACCTGCTCAATCTGGGCTGGTATCAGGCGGTCAGCGACGCGCTCGCTCCATCCGGCATTGCGCTGAGTGAGCTGCTGGAACAGGAGACCGATCCTGCGCTCGGCAACGGTGGATTAGGGCGTCTGGCCGCCTGCTTTCTGGATGCCATGGCCACCACGGGACAGCCCGCTATCGGCTATGGTCTGAATTACCAGTACGGCCTGTTTCGCCAGCATTTTGTTGCGGGTGCGCAGCACGAGCAGCCAGACGACTGGGGACGCGATCGCTACCCCTGGTTTCGTCATAACGCCGCGCTGACTGTGCAGGTGGGTCTGGGCGGCAAGGTGACAACTGAGCAGGGGATCGTACGCTGGGAACCCGCCTTTGCGCTACAGGGCGAAGCCTGGGACCTGCCGGTGGTGGGCTTCCGGAATGGCGTGACGCAGCCGCTGCGTCTGTGGCAGGCGAAACATGCGCACCCCTTTAACCTGCAACGCTTTAATGACGGTGATTTTCTGCGTGCTGAACAACAGGGCATTGATGCGGAGAAGCTGACAAAGGTGCTCTACCCGAACGACAATCATCAGGCCGGGAAAAAACTGCGCCTTATGCAGCAATATTTCCAGTGCGCCTGCACGCTGGCCGATATTCTGCGTCGCCACCATCAGGCGGGTCGCACCATTGAGACGCTACCCGATTATGAAGTTATTCAGCTAAATGATACCCACCCGACGCTGGCGATCCCGGAGCTGCTGCGTCTGCTGCTTGACGAACATCAGCTCTGCTGGGAAGAGGCGTGGCGCATTACGCAGCGCACATTCGCCTACACCAACCATACGCTGATGCCGGAGGCGCTGGAATGCTGGAGTCTGAGGCTGGTGCGCACGCTGTTGCCGCGCCATGTGATGATTATCGAAACCCTGAACGCGCAGCTCAAAAAAGAGGTCGAGGCGCGCTGGCCCGGCAACGAGGCGATCTGGGCGAAGCTGGCGGTGGTACATAACCAGCAGCTGCGCATGGCCAATCTCTGTGTGGTAAGCGGCTTTGCGGTGAATGGGGTAGCCGCGCTGCACTCCACGCTGGTGAAACAGGATCTTTTTCCGGAGTATCACGCGCTGTGGCCGGAGAAATTTCATAACGTCACCAACGGTATAACGCCGCGTCGCTGGATCCAGCAGTGCAACCCGGCGCTGGCGGCGTTAATCAGCAACCGGCTGCGTCGCCCCTGGCTCAACGATCTGGATCAGCTCAGCAATCTGGCCCCGCTGGCCGATGACCCGGCGTTTCGCGCGGCATACCGTGCCATCAAGCAGCAGAACAAGATTGCCCTGACGCACTGGATTGCCGAAAAAACCGGAATTCAGGTGCAGCCCGATGCCCTGTTTGACGTGCAGATCAAGCGTCTCCATGAATACAAGCGCCAGCACCTGATGCTGCTGCATATCATCGCCCTGTGGCAAACCCTGGTCAGCGATCCTCAGGCGAACCTGACGCCGCGCGTGATGCTGTTTGGTGCCAAAGCGGCCCCGGGCTATGCGCTGGCCAAAAACATTATCTACGCCATTAACAGGGTTGCCGGTGTCGTGAACGCCGATCCGCGCGTCGGCGATCGTCTCAAAATTGTTTTTATTCCTGACTACAACGTGTCGGTAGCGGAGCGGTTAATCCCGGCAGCTGATCTTTCCGAGCAGATTTCCACTGCGGGCAAAGAGGCGTCTGGCACCGGCAATATGAAGCTGGCGCTGAATGGGGCCCTGACAATTGGCACGCTGGACGGTGCCAATGTGGAGATTGCTGAACAGGTGGGTGAAGAGAATATCTTTATCTTTGGTCACACCGTCGAACAGGTGAGCGCGCTGAAGCAGGCGGGCTATTCGCCGGTGATCTGGCGGAAAAAAGATGCGCAGCTCGATCGGGCGCTGACCGCGCTGGAGGACGGTACCTTTAGCGACGGCGACCGCACCGCCTTTGACGCACTGGTAAAGAGTCTCGGGCCGGAAGGCGGCGATCCCTGGCTGGTGCTGGCCGATTTCCGCCACTACCTCAATGCTCAGCAGCAGGCAGAGGCGCTGTGGGCCGATCCGGAAGCCTGGACGCGCGCCGCGATCCTGAACACCGCGCGCTGCGGCATGTTCAGTGCCGACCGCGCCATCCGCGATTATCAGCAACGTATCTGGCAGGCTGTGCGCTGAGGAACAGAATGAAACCGACAAACCATCTTGAGCGCGCAGCGCTGATTGCGCCCGATTACATTGACGCTCACGGCCGCCCCCAGCAGGTCTCTTCACTGACGCGCGAGCGCCTGCTGGGGCTGCTGCGGCCGCAGGATGCCAGCGCGTCGCCGCTGCCGCCCGCGGCTGTCTTTCGCCAGGGGGAACCGCTGGCGCTCTCGCCGACGCTTTTCACACCGGCCAGCTGGCTGCTGATCAGCGAGGCGGGCGAGCGCTGGTCAGGCCGCTGCGCGCCAGGCGAGACGATTGGGCTGCCTGCGTTGCCGGAGGGCTATCACCAGCTGACGCTGGAGCATGAGGCACAGCGCGACAGCTGCTGCATTATCGTCACGCCCGCGCGCTGCTATGAGCCGGCCGCGCTGCTGGCGGGGGAGTCGCTGTGGGGCAGCTGCATCCAGCTCTATACGCTGCGATCGGAGAACAACTGGGGCATTGGCGACTTCGGCGATCTGCGCCGGATGATTATCGAAACGGCGCGGCGCGGCGGTGCCTTTGTCGGCCTGAATCCGCTGCACGCCCTGTTTCCGGCCGAGCCGGAGAGCGCCAGCCCTTACAGCCCCTCTTCACGCCGCTGGCTCAATATTCTCTACATTGATGTTAACGCCGTGGTTGATTTCCAGCAGAGCAAGGCGGCACAGCGCTGGTGGCAGCTTGCGACAACGCAGCGGGCGCTACAGGCCGCGCGTAACGCCCGGTGGGTAAATTACAGCGCCGTAACGCACCTGAAGCTGGAGGGGTTACGGCTCGCCTGGCAGCAGTTCCGCCAGCGCGATGCGGAGGATGCGGAGGTAATGGCTTTTGACGCCTTTGTTGAGGCGGGCGGCGACAGCCTGCTCTGTCAGGGGGTATTCGACGCGCTGCATGCCCAGCAACGAGCGCAAAACAGTGACAGCCACGGCTGGCAAAGCTGGCCGGATGCCTTACAGCACCCCGACAGCGCCGCCGTTCTGGCGTTTCGCATTGAGCACGGCGATGAGGTTCGTTTTTATCTCTGGCTCCAGTGGCTGGCAGCGCAGCAGTTCGCGGCATGCTGGCAGCTCTGTCAGCAGCATGAGATGGCAATTGGTCTCTATCGCGATCTGGCGGTGGGGGTGGCGCGCGATGGCGCAGAAACCTGGCGCGAGCGGGAGCTTTACTGCCTTGAAGCGAGCGTGGGCGCGCCGCCCGATATTCTTGGCCCGCTGGGACAAAACTGGGGCCTGCCGCCGATGGATCCGCAGGCCATAGTGGCCCGTGCCTATGAGCCGTGGATTACGCTGTTGCGCGCCAGTATGCAAGACTGTGGCGCGTTGCGCATTGACCATGTTATGGCGCTGCTGCGCCTCTGGTGGATCCCGCAGGGCGAAAGCGCGGCGGAAGGGGCCTATGTGCACTACCCGGTAGAGGCATTGCTGGCAATTCTGGCGCTGGAGAGCCAGCGCCATCGCTGTATGGTCATCGGCGAAGATCTCGGCACGGTGCCGGAGGCCATTGTCGACAAGCTGCGCGACGCCGGCGTTTACTCCTACAGGGTGCTCTTTTTTGAGCAGAGGTCAAAGCGGGCTTTTCGCGCACCAGCACAGTGGCCGCGCCAGGCAATGGCGGTAACGACAACGCACGATATGCCGACGCTGCGCGGCTGGTGGCACAGTGACGATCTGCGCCTTGGCAGCGAGCTGGGGCTCTATCCCGATAAGGTCATTCTGGCCGGGCTCTGTCGCGATCGACTGGCGGCAAGAAAGGCGCTGGCGCAGACGCTGCTGCGCAGCGGTGATCTGCCACCGCGCCAGCGCTATCTGCGTGGCGGAGCACGCATGACCAGCCTCCTCAGCCGGGCGATTATACGCTACCTGGCGGGCACGCAGAGCGCACTGCTTGGCCTGCAGCCGGAAGAGTGGCTCGATATGGCGACGCCGGTGAACGTGCCTGGCACCACCGACAGCTACCCGAACTGGCGGCGCAAACTCAGCGCAACGCTGGAGGAGATGTTCAGCGATCCGACCGTTGACAGGCTGCTGGCAGAGGTGGATCGCGGCAGGAAGAGGATGAAATAGCGGATAACCGTCAGCTCGCTGCGTGCGGGCTGACGACTATTTCCGTCAGGTTTTCCTGGCCGGTTTTAATACGACGCGATTCTTTCAGGCGACCATATCACCGCTCAGTACGTTGCACTTGCGACAAACAACGGCCTTTTAACAAGCGATACACCTGTAAAAAAGGTGCGCCGTAGCGCACCAGGTGGGGCAACTCAGCACTGTCGGGGCAGCTTCACCCCTTGCCTTTAACACTGCTGATAAAGGTTTTGCGCGCCGACGTTGAGCCCAGCCGTTCCGCCTCGTCCAGCAGCTTAAGGGCTTTATCGATATTGCCCTGATCCACTGCCTGACGAATGCTCTGATTAAAGTAGCTCTCGGTATCGTCCACCAGCGGAGCAGACGATGTGGCGGGCGTGGTATGCACTGCGGACTGGATTACCGGCTGCGTGTTGCCGACCGTGACCGGTGCCGGACCAGAGGAGCCGAACAGCGGGCCCACCAGAATCGAGGACGCGGCGCTGGTCGAGACTTTCAGCCTGATTTTTCCGTTCAGGCCGTGACGCGCCACAGGATCGGGGATGTCAGGCACGGCATGGCCGGTGCCTCTGGCGTAGGCTTTTGCCGGATCGACCAGCGTGGTGGTCTGACTGATATCCTGCGCGGTGGTGAAGACCAGCAGATAGATTTTTTGCTGGCCAAGCGCCGGCGTCAGCTTCATCACGCCTTCCAGCCGGTCTGCACTCATGACGCCCGGCTGCTGGTAGGTAAAAAAGCGGCTCGGGAACCAGGCGGCGGGGCGCAGGTTTTCATCAAGCACCAGCACGTTAGGGGCGAAGACCTGATTGTGTGTTACCTCGCTGCTCAGCGTTACCCTGAGCTCGCCCTGATTCGCAGGCAGGCTGTAGGCGGCAACCGGCCCGGTGATACCCGCTACATTGAGCTGTGTACCTCCCTGCGACAGCAGGGCCGTCTGCGCGCGCGAGGTATCGGCGGGCTGCCAGCTCAGGCGTTGTAGCGTGGCCGCAGGGATGGCGGGGGCGGCAGAAAGATCCTGCGGCACCAGGTTGATATCAGCGTGCGCGGGCAAGGCAAGGCTGGTCAGCAGTGCTGCGCTCAGGCAGAGCGCGGTAAGCGTTTTCTTATTCATTTTTTTGCTCTCAACAGGCTGTGGGACAGTCGCCAGGCCAGGCAATGGCCGCGGCTGCCCTGAAACGCCGTACGTCAGGCGTACGGCTTCTGTTATTCAGGTCAGGAATGGCTTACCACCAGATTTCCATCTGCGCGCCGAACGTCCACTCATCGTTGTCGCCGCGGCTGTTGGTAAAGAGGCCGTTGCCGGTGCTGTCCGCTGCGGCCAGCGAGGTCAGATCGCCGGAGGCATCTTTGCTGTAGCCCCATTTCTCATCCCATTTGGCGTAGGTAGCGAACAGGCGCAGCGCCGGACGTGACCAGATGCTGTCGCCAGCCTGCCACTGCTGGGCAAGCGTGATTTTGTACTGGCCGTTGCGTTCACTCACCTGCTGCGATTTGACGTTGTCGTAGCCGACTTCCAGCAGGGTACTCATGATCGGCGTCCACTTATACATCGGTCTCACGCCAACGGTGTACCACTCGGTGCCGCGGTTGTTGTCGAGATCGGTATTCTGGTACATCGCCACGTACATCAAATCCCAGCGGTCGGCGAGCGAGATTGCACCGTGATCGAGAACGCGGTACATACTGCCGTTGTTGTTGATGTTGGTGCCCTGCGGCAGCCCTTTGCCCTGCGACGTCAGCGCATCGGTAGCGTACTGCAGCACAAACTTGTTGTAGCCCTTGAGCATGCTCTGGGTATGCTCCGCCGTAAACATCCAGCCATCCTTTGATGCACCGTCGTCCAGGCGATAGCCGTCGCGGGCGTTGGCGCGGCCATAATCGACGCCCAGCTCCAGCACGCCATCCGGGTTAGTTTCCAGACCGGCCAGACGGACGTCGAAAACGTCATTGGCGGTGCTGGTGGCGTAATCGCGGATGCGATCGCTGGAGAAGGTATAAGAGCCGCCCGCTTCTGAGGAGCGCGTGGCCGCAAAGGAGAGCTTGCCAAACCCGAGATCCACATCTTCCAGACCGGCACCCGGACCGGAAATATCCCAGTAGTAGAAGTCGATCATGTGCACGTCATGACGCTGGTAGAAGCGTTTACCGGCCCAGATGGTTGAGCCTGGCAGCGCGTCAATCAGGTTTTTACCCTTGACGTTGGCCTCACGGAAGGCGGGCGAGGTGGCCTCCCAGTCATTCTGCTGAGAAACGGAGTAAGCGACGTTGGTATCAAAGTAAAAGCTCTTGTCGCCCTCTTTCCACACTTCCTGACCCAGCTTCAGCTCAGCGTAGGTTTCGCATTCGTTGCCCAGACGATATTTACTTTGTGCGCCGGTGGCCTGAAAGCACTGCTGTTCGCCGCCGCTGCCGGTCCAGCCGATGCCGGAACGGGCGTAGCCGGTAAAATCGACCGCCATCGTCGGGCCCGAGAGGGTGCCCACCGCGATGGCGACAGCAACGGGAAGTTTGCGCAGAGTGATCATTTTCTATCTCCTGAGGTGATTGCTTTTATTGTTTTGCAGGGCTAAACACCAGGCTCCTGATGCAGCCTGCGACAGGCGCTCCCGTCCTCACGGAACAGGTGACAGCGCTCCGGTGGCAGGCCAATGCTCATCAGCGCGCCCTCTTCTACCAGCACGACGTCCTCCTGGCGATAAACCAGGTTTTGACGGATAGCGGGGATCTGGATATGGATTTGCGTTTCGTTTCCGAGCTGCTCGACCACCTGCACCTCCCCCTCCAGCGTGACATCGGCAATGTCGCTGGAGAGCAGATGTTCAGGACGGATGCCCAGTGACATATTGCTGCCCACCTGCACGCCCGCACTTTCGACGGGCAGCCAGATGCGCTGATCGTTTGGCAGGCGCACCTGCACCTGATCGATCGCCGTGGCGGTAACTTTGACGGGCAGGAAGTTCATGCGCGGCGAGCCGATAAAGCCCGCAACGAAGCGGTTCGCGGGATAGTGATAAAGCTCGAGCGGCCGGCCGACCTGTGCAATGCGGCCGGCGTCCAGCACCACAATTTTGTCCGCCAGCGTCATCGCCTCGATCTGATCGTGGGTGACGTAAATCATGGTGCGCTTCAGCCGCTTGTGCAGACGCGAGATCTCAATGCGCATCTGCACGCGCAGCGCGGCGTCGAGGTTAGAGAGCGGCTCATCCAGTAAAAAAACGCGCGGCTCGGCCACCAGCGTGCGGCCAATGGCCACCCGCTGGCGCTGACCACCCGATAGCGCTTTGGGACGCCGATCGAGCAGGTGTGCCAGCTGTAGCACTTCCGCCACCTGAGTGACGCGCTGCTGGATCTCGCTGCGCCTGGCGCCCGCCAGCTTCAGGCCGAATGACATATTTTCCGCAACGGAAAGGTGCGGGTAGAGCGCATAGGACTGAAACACCATGCCGATACCGCGCTCGGCGGGGGGGACCTCGTTCATCCGCTGACCGCCAATCAGCAGATCGCCACGGGTAATGGTTTCCAGACCGGCGATCATGCGCAGCAGCGTGGATTTACCGCAGCCCGACGGGCCGACGAACACCACAAACTCCCCTTCGCCAATTTCCAGATTAATGTCTTTTGACACCAGGGTCTCTCCCCAGGCCTTGGTGACATTGCGTAACGTGACGCTCGCCATGATGCTTTCCTCTCCGCTTACTCACTCTTGCCTGCATCACCGCAGACAGACTCCGGCGACCACTATGGAAAAGGTTGTGTCAGTGCACATCCTCCGCCACTGACGGTTTAGCTGGGGGATGAGAGAGGAGGAGGAGAAGGGTTACAACGGGGCAGCGCGAGCGACGCCGGGCACTTTTTTGTGATCGGCTACGCAGAGTTGCGGCGGCAGGAGTGTGCGCCAGACCGTGAAAACCGGCTGGTTTTGCTACGGGGATCACGCGCTGGCACAGGCAGGCGTAGAGCGCAGGAGGATGAGAAACCCCAGCGGATCGCCACACTGTGGGGGAAAACGATTTCCGTTTCCGCTAACAGGATGGAGTTATGACGACAATTAAAACCGGCACGCGTATTTTTGCCCTTTCCGCCCTTACGGCCATGCTGTTTTCGGCCTCGGCCATCGCGAAGATCGAAGAGGGAAAACTGGTTATCTGGATCAATGGCGATAAAGGCTATAACGGGCTGGCCGAAGTTGGCAAAAAGTTTGAGCAGGACACCGGCATTCACGTCACGGTCGAGCATCCCGATAAAATGGAAGAGAAGTATCCGCAGGTAGCTGCCACAGGCGACGGCCCGGATATTATTTTCTGGGCGCACGACCGCTTTGGCGGGTATGCCCAGTCGGGTCTGCTGGCCGAGATCTCGCCGGATAAAAGCTTTCAGGAGAAACTTTTTCCCTTTACCTGGGATGCGGTGCGCTTTAACGGCAAGCTGATCGGCTACCCGGTGTCGGTTGAGTCGCTGTCGCTGATTTATAACAAAGATCTGCTGCCTGCCCCGCCAAAGAGCTGGGAAGAGATGGCAGCCATTGACAAGCAGATGCGTGCCAAAGGCAAAAGCGCCATTATGTTCAACCTCCAGGAGCCGTACTTTACCTGGCCACTGCTGGCCGCGGGTGGCGCTTACGCCTTTAAAAAGAACGACAGCGGCTACAACGTCAAAGAGACCGGTGTCGATAACGCAGGGGCGAAAGCAGGCATGCAGTTCCTGGTCGATCAGGTTAAAGCGAAAACCCTGAACGCCGATACCGATTACTCAATCGCTGAAGCGGCGTTTAACAAGGGGCAGACCGCAATGACCATCAACGGTCCCTGGGCCTGGAGCAATATCGACAAGAGCGGCATTCACTACGGCGTGACGCTACTGCCAACGCTGAACGGTAAACCGTCTAAAACCTTTGTCGGCGTACTGAGCGCCGGGATCAATGCCGCCAGTCCAAACAAAGAGCTGGCAAAAGAGTTCCTTGAAAATTACCTGCTGACGGACGCCGGGCTGGACGCGGTGAACAGAGATAAGCCGCTGGGAGCGGTGGCGCTGAAATCCTTCCAGCAGACGCTGGAAAAAGATGAGCGTATCGCTGCCACCATGAACAACGCACGCAGCGGCGATATTATGCCGAACATCCCGCAGATGGCCGCCTTCTGGTATGCGATGCGCACCGCCACGCTTAACGCCCTGAGCGGCCGCCAAAGCGTCGATGCCGCATTGAAAGATGCTCAGGCGCGCCTGAACAAGTAATGCTTCCTCTAAAGCCGGTTTGCGCCGGCTTATCACGGGTTGTTAAGGAACCGAATCATGTCAGAAAAACCGAAAACAGGCCGCGCGGGCCAGTTGCTGAAGCGCGTTCTCGTCGGGATCTGCTGTCTGCTGGTCGGCTACCTTCTGGTGCTGATGTATGCGCAGGGCGAATATCTGTTTGCGCTGCTGACGCTGATCGTCAGCGCGACGGGGATCGGGATTTACGCGAACAGGCGCGCCTACGCCTGGCGCTATGTCTATCCCGGCCTGGCCGGGATGGCGCTGTTTGTACTGTTTCCCCTCGCCTGCACCGTGGCCATCGCCTTTACCAACTACAGCAGTACCAACCAGCTGACCCAGGAGCGTGCGCAGCAGGTGCTGCTGAGTCGGCAGTATCAGGATGGCGCGGGTATGAATTTCGCGCTCTATTCGGCGGGCGAACGCTGGCAGCTGGTGCTGAGCGACGACAGTGAACATTATGTCTCGCCGCCGTTCGCCTTTGGCGGCGAGCAGCAGCTCAGCCTGACGCGCGCCACACTGCCAGCCGGCCAGCGTGCGACGCTGAAGGTTGTGACCGGCAACCGAAAAGCCCTGAGCCAGGTCCGCGCCCGCCTGCCGGACGGCCGCGAGCTGGTGCTCAGCTCACTGCGGCAGTTCTCCGGCACGCGGCCGCTCTATCAGCTGATCGACGATCGGCGGCTCAAAAATCAGCAAAGTGGTGAGCTCTTTCAGGCCAATAAGGAAACCGGCTTCTTTCAGCGCGTCAACGCAGACGGCAGCTGGGGCAGTGAGCAGCTTAGCCCCGGCTTTACGGTGAATGCGGGCTGGAAAAATTTTGTGCGGGTCTTTACCGATGAAGGCATACAGAAGCCTTTTCTGGCTATCTTCGGCTGGACGCTGCTCTTTTCCCTGCTGACCGTGTTGCTGACCGTCGCGGTGGGAATGGTGCTTGCCTGCCTCGTGCAGTGGGAGGCGCTAAAGTGCAAAGCGATCTATCGCGTGATGCTGATCCTGCCCTATGCCGTGCCAGCGTTTATTTCGATACTGATTTTTAAAGGGCTGTTTAACCAGAGCTTTGGTGAGATTAATGTGCTGCTCAACGCGCTGTTTGGCTTCCAGCCTGCCTGGTTTAGCGACCCGCTGCTGGCTCGCAGCATGCTGATTATCGTCAATACCTGGCTGGGCTATCCCTACATGATGATCCTCTGTATGGGGCTGCTGAAGGCGATACCGGACGATCTGTATGAAGCGTCAGCGATGGATGGCGCCGGACCGCTGCAAAACTTCTTTTTAATCACCCTGCCGCTGCTGCTGAAGCCGCTGATGCCGCTGATGATTGCCAGTTTCGCGTTTAACTTTAATAACTTTGTGCTCGTACAGCTGCTGACCAATGGCGGGCCTGACCGCCTGGGCACGACCACCCCGGCGGGTTATACCGATCTGCTGGTGAACTATACGTGGCGTATCGCCTTTGAGGGCGGTGGCGGGCAGGACTTTGGCCTGGCGGCGGCAATCGCCACGCTGATCTTTCTGCTGGTGGGGGCACTCGCGGTAATTAATCTGAAAGCCGTGCGGATGAAGTTTGACTAAGGAGGCGTTATGGCTATGGTACAACCCAAATCGCAGAAGCTGCGTCTGCTGCTCACCCATCTGCTGCTGATGGCGTTTATCGCCGCGATTCTTTTTCCGCTGCTGATGGTTATCGCCATCTCGCTGCGCACCGGAAACTTCGCCACCGGCAGCCTGATCCCGGAGCAGATATCCTGGGAACACTGGCGGCTGGCGCTGGGCTTCAGCGTGACGCACGCCGACGGCAGCGTCACACCGCCCCCCTTCCCGGTGCTGCTCTGGCTGTGGAATTCGGTAAAGATCGCGGGCATTAGTGCAATCGGCATAGTGGCACTTTCCACCACCTGCGCCTATGCTTTTGCTCGCATGCGTTTCGCCGGACGTGCCACCCTGTTAAAAGGAATGCTGATTTTCCAGATGTTTCCGGCGGTGCTGTCGCTGGTGGCGCTCTATGCACTGTTCGATCGGCTGGGGCAGTATCTGCCGTTCCTGGGACTGAATACGCACGGCGGCGTGATTTTTGCCTACCTGGGCGGCATCGCACTGCACGTCTGGACGATTAAAGGTTATTTTGAAACCATCGACGGCTCACTGGAAGAAGCTGCCGCACTGGACGGTGCCACGCCCTGGCAGGCGTTTCGTCTGGTGCTGCTGCCGCTCTCCGTGCCCATTCTGGCGGTGGTGTTTATTCTGGCATTTATCGCTGCGGTAACGGAAGTGCCGGTCGCTTCGCTGCTGCTGCGGGACGTTAACAGCTATACCCTGGCGGTCGGTATGCAGCAGTATCTTAATCCACAGAACTATCTGTGGGGCGATTTTGCCGCCGCTGCCGTGCTCTCTGCTATCCCGATCACGCTGGTGTTTTTACTGGCGCAGCGCTGGCTGGTCAGCGGCCTGACGGCGGGCGGCGTGAAGGGCTAATCTCTTCATCATTGCAGTGCCACTGCTTCCTCAATACTAACCATTATTGAGGGTTTTTGGCGGCCTACGGGCCGCCGTTTTTATTTTTGCGGGTGCGCCGGCGGATACTCCCTCAGTCCTGAGACGTCATTTTCCAGACATATTTTCCTGCGGCGCCGATATATCCCCGGGCATCAGGCGAAGGTGATGAGCAAGACGCAATAATGGAGATTTCATCCGAATCATTGATAGCGCAACGCGCGCGGTATGCGCGAAGAAACTACACGCTTTTTAAACAAAAGGTGAAACGGCGGGGTAGAAGTTGCAGCAACGCGTACAGGGCATTATGCTGCTCCGGTCGTGCGTTATAACGCACAGATCGCCGCTATGTTGTCATCGTTTACGGGTGGAAAACCATGTCCCGCTTTCTTTCATTCGCCGTTCTGATTTCCGGGCTTATCAGCCAGATGGCCTGTGCCCTGACATATCCTCTGCCGGCAAACGGAAATTATCTTGTTGGTCGCACACTCACTATTACCCTCCCTGAAGGAAACCGCCGCCCGCTGGAATATTACGCCGCCCAATATGGCACGGGGTTGAGCAATTTACTGGAGGCCAACCCAGGCGTCGATCCCTTGCTGCCAAAGGGAGGAACGCAGCTGGTTATTCCGCAGCAGATTATCCTGCCCGACGCGCCTCGCCAGGGTATCGTGATTAACAGTGCCGAAACGCGGCTTTACTACTATCCCAAAGGAACAAATACGGTGGTGGTACTGCCGGTGGGGATCGGCATGATAAATGGCATCACGCCTGTTAACTGGGTAACCCGGGTTGAACGTAAAAAAGCGGGACCCTCCTGGACGCCCACCCGGCATGAAAGAGCCGATTATCTGAAAGACGGGATTTCGTTACCCGCGACTGTTGGGAGCGGCCCGCAAAATCCGATGGGAAAATATGCCTTATATATAGGCAGGCAGTATGCCATTCACGGCACCAATGCTGATTTCGGTATTGGTTTGCGCGTGAGTCATGGCTGTATTCGGCTGCGAGACAGGGATATCGAGTATCTGTTTAACCATGTTCCGGTGGGCACGCGCGTGCAATTTATCAATCAGCCCGTGAAACTTGCCAGAGAAAAAGATGGATCGCGCTGGCTGGAAGTACATGAGCCACTGTCGCAAACCGAGGCGGATTTAGCCTCCAGCGAGAAACTTCCGCTGCCTGTCAATCCTGAGCTTTTAAAAGCAATTCAGACCGGACACAGCGATCCGGCCATTATTGATGAAGCAATGAACAGGCGTTCCGGTATGCCGGTAAAAATCTCCCGCTTTTAATGTCAGCATCGTGGGAGTATGGATAGCGAATGCCGGGGTTGTTAATGGCAGGCCCAAAGGCTGGCCACCTGGCGTGGCCAGCCTGTGGCCTATTTCTGCGACTGATCTTTGCGTTCGTCGAGAGTCTGACGGTATTCGTCCAGAAAAGGTTGCTCCGCCGGATCGATACGGTCCATGCCGCTGGTGAAGCGGTGCCAGTAGGGATAGCGCGGTGCGGGGCGCGTCACGCGTTCAATGCGCTGGCGCTGCTCATCGCTCAGGGTTAGCCCGAAAGCGTTAAGGTTTTCACGCAGATGAGTTTCGCTGCGGTTGCCGACGATCAGCGCGCTGACGCCGGGACGCTCTGCCAGCCAGGCCAGACAGACCTGTGCGATTGAGGCGTTAATCTCTTTCCCGACCTGCTCCAGCACCTCGATCACATTATAGGCGTGCTCCATATCGTGCACGTAGGGTTCCGGCCAGCCGCTGCCCTGTCGCGTTGATTCGGGTGCATTACCGTGACGGCTGACCGCGCCGGTCAGCAGACCTTCGCCCAGCGGCCCCCAGATCAGCGTGCCGATCTGCTGGTCAATTGCCATCGGCAGCAGCTCGAACTCCGCTTCTCGCGATTCTGGCGTGTAGTAGATTTGCTGGCTAACGGGTTTGAGCAGCTGCTGCTCGCTGGCGCAGCCTAACGTCTTCATCATCTGCCATGCGGTGTAGTTTGAGGTGCCGAAGTAGCGAATTTTGCCGCTTTTCACCAGGTCTTCCAGCGCGCGCAGCGTCTCTTCAACCGAGGTGACGCCATCCCAGTTATGGATCTGATAAAGGTCGATATGATCGGTTTTGAGCCGACGCAGGCTCGCTTCGCATGCGGTTATAAGATGATAACGGCTGGCCCCACTCTGGTTTGGACCGTCGCCGAGCGGGCTGCGCGCTTTACTTGCCAGAATGACGTTGTCACGTTTATCACCCAGCGCCTCACCCACCACGTCTTCCGCACCGCCCATTGAATAGAGATCGGCGGTATCGATCATATTGACGCCGTGATCCAGCGCAATATCGATAAAGCGGCGCGCTTCGCTGGCATTAACGTTGCCGGTTTTTTCAAATCCTGCTTTGCCGCCGAACGGGACGGTACCTAGCACAAACTGCGAGACCAGCAGGCCTGAGTGACCCAGTTTCCGGTATTGCATTTACTTTCCTCCTCTACTGCGCAAAAAGGCGATCGTAATCGCAACGGGGTTTACAGATGTTTTATCTGTTCAGGGGAAAAAGCGTAGGAGAAGACTGGATACGGCGCAAATAGCATGCATGCTGACAGGCAGGGAGGATAACCGGATAAGCTTGTCATTGCGCCCACTCATTAATCGTCACCTGTAGTGATATCAGTCTGTATTTACGAATCACACGGTGGGTCGCACAATGACAAGGCGAAATGCCACATTGTAGGGCAATCATCTGGCAGAAAGAGAGGTAAACAACCCGAGAATAGTGCTATTAACGCTTCGGTTATAGATGGCACGGTAAATGCTTAAAAGAAAGCGTCGTGTTAAAACCGGAGCAGTATAATGACAAGTTCAGTATTAAACGAAGTCGAGGTTTCTCAGCATATAAAGAAATGGACTCAGCTGTTTCTGGGTTTGATGTGTATGATAGCCATATCCAGCCCACAATATGTCTGGGCGCTTTTTACCCGGCCATTAATGGAGAAATTACACGCGCCTCTGTCAGAAATTCAGATTACCTTTTCGCTCTTAATTATACTTCAAACCTTTTTTTCACCGCTACAGGGAAAATTAGTTGATCGCTTCGGTCCGCGTTTGCTGATTACTATCGGTACGCTTATGGCGGGAATAAGCTGGATGCTGGTTTCGCGCCTTGATTCTCTTTTTGAGCTCTATCTTTATTATGGTGTGATTGGCGGACTGGGCACCGGGATTGTGTATATCGGCGTGGTCGGATTAATGGTTCGCTGGTTTCCGGAAAAAAGAGGTTTTGCAACAGGTATGGTGGCAGCAGGTTACGGAATGGGAGCCATTCTCACGACCTTTCCCGTCACCGCATCACTGGCATCATCAGGCCTGGAAAAGACTTTCTGGCAGTTTGGCATCATGATGGCGACTGTCGGGTTTATTGCCAGCCAGGGGCTGCGTATGCCTAAACAGGGCGTAGCGGTGCATGCTGAACAGCAAGCAGTGAGGGAAACAAAAAGCTTTAGCCCAAAACAGATGCTGCGACAGCCTCTCTTCTGGCTGATGTTTATCATGATGACCATGATGTCGACATCTGGACTGATGGTCACCTCGCAGATGGCAATATTTGCAGAAGATTTTGGCATGACGTCCGTGACGATTCTCGGTATGGCTGCCCTGCCGTTAGCCATGACAATAGATCGATTTATGAATGGCCTGACGCGGCCTGTCTGTGGGTATATTTCCGACCGCATTGGCAGAGAGAAAATGATGTTTTTCGCGTTTGGACTGGAGGGCATTGCCATGACATTGTGGCTGCTGTGCAAGAGCGATCCTGTATTATTCGTGCTGCTTTCCGGTCTGGTTTTTTTTGGCTGGGGCGAGATATTCTCACTGTTTCCCGCGACGCTCACGGATACGTTTGGTACGCGTTTCGCGACAGCAAATTATGGCTGGCTCTATATTTCTCAGGGCATAGGCTCGGTGCTGGGTGGGCCGGTGGCAGCATTACTTTATCAGCATTCTCATAGCTGGAGCATGGTATTCGGCAGTGCTATTACGCTCGATATTGCCTGTGCTTTACTGGCTGTTTTTGTATTAAAACCCTGGCGGGCTCGTTTTTTATCTGCGGTATAGCCGCTCTTTTCAGGCAGGCTTAATAAATATTGTTGAGTCTGCTTTCTTTATTTCATTCGTATTTTCTGTCTTCAGTCTAATAAAATTCACTCTCCCTGGGTTTTATTCATCTGGCAGGTGTCGATTTTTTCAGATGCGACCGCCGGCCAACGCTCTTGTTAAAGACGCGACCCCTGCCGCTATCATTCTGACGCTTCTGCGCCTCGCTTTTCCCGCCTGAAGCGGCATGATCGGCTAACTTCATATAATAAGACTTATACAAACTCTGAGACATCGATCAGGAGAGCGAGTATGATTCGAGGGTGTCGCATCTGAAGAAAAAAAATGATGGCCGGGTATCAATAAAGGGTCGACAGACCGGTAAAAATGACAACGCTACGCGAAATCTGTCGGGTTCTTCCCCTGCTTTTTTATCAGATTTTACGTAGCGCACTCACCTGCTATTTCACGGAGACGTTCCATCATGATGGATGAAATCATCCCCTCACATGCGCTGATGCCGCTTTCTCAGTCGGACGACGATCTTGCGCAGCATCTGCGTGAATTTGTCCAGGACAAAGAGGCTTTTGCGCCTAATACCTGGCGACAGCTGATGAGCGTGATGCGCGTCTGTCATCGGTGGGCTTCGGCAAACAACCGCAGATTACTGCCTATGTCACCTGAAGATCTGCGTGACTATCTTAGCTATTTACACTCGCTGGGACGCGCTTCTTCCACTATTGGTACACATCAGTCGCTGATTGCGATGTTACACCGTAACGCAGGTCTTATCCCGCCGTCGACCTCGCCGCTGGTATCCCGAGCAGTCAGGAAAATTAATCGCGTGGCCGTGGTAGCGGGCGAGCGCACTGGCCAGGCGGTGCCTTTTCGTCTCAGTGATTTACAGAGGGTTGAGGCTGACTGGGCACAACAGCCGAGCCTGCGTAATCTGCGCGATCTCGCCTTTCTTCACGTGGCTTACAGCACGCTGATGCGTATCAGCGAGGTGGCGCGTTTTCGCGTAGGGGACGTCATGCGGGCGGAAGATGGTCGAATTATCCTTGAGGGATCGTGGACAAAAACCATTCTGGATACCGGGAGTCTGGTAAAGGCGCTGGGCTCGCGATCCTCCGAGATTTTAACGCAGTGGCTGGTTGCCTCCGGGTTAATCAATGAGCCCGATGCCTTTCTTTTTTCTCCTGTTCACCGCTCGGGAAAAGTGAAAGTGACGACCGATCAACCGATGAGTACGCCAGCGCTGAAAAGCATCTTCACCCGTGCATGGGAGGCGGCTGGCCCCGGCAGCCCGGCAAAACCGAATAAGAATCGCTATCGCCGCTGGAGCGGTCACAGCGCGCGCGTCGGCGCCGCGCAGGATCTGGCGCGTAAAGGCTACTCCGTCCCGCAGATTATGCAGGAAGGCACCTGGAAGAAACCCGAGACGCTAATGCGCTATATCCGCTATGTTGAGGCGCACAAAGGGGCAATGGTTGATTTTATGGAAAATAACGAAGAGTAGGCGACAGAGTTATCCACAGAAAAAGTGGACAGCCTGTGTGAAACTCAGGGAAAAGACGCGGCGAAGCCCTCATTTAAGCGGCGGACTCGCCGAAACCGGGAAGAAATAGCAACGCAAATACATCAGGTTAGAGGTTAAGCTGCCCGTTATGCATTTATGTCATGGCTGTATGAACCTGTTTTCGCCCTTTGACCCGCTTTTTCTGAAATGGTTCGGAGTAAATTGCTGTCAGCCTCATCCTTTTCTCTTTTCCACTCTGTGCGAGTACGGGGGCATATAGCCCATCAGGACTTCCTCTGCTCTTATCTGCCTCGCTGATGATAGCTGCATTTCTCGGTGGCGATGTTCGCTGTAGCGTAAGAGGAGGAGATTCGCCACGACTGCCGGTCAGTAATATTCAGGTCTGGCACTATGTCAGGCTTTTTACGCCGCCCGCGGAGACCGGTTACAGACAGCGAACCAAATAGTTACAGCATTCATTTCTGCTGATAAACCAGTTTTCCGGCCTTCGGCCGGCGGGCGGCCTCTCCAGAAGGTCATTCCAGGCGCATGTCTGAGGTTTGCACGTAAAACTGGTAAAGCGTGCACGCAGCCTGTCGGTCGCACAGTTCCTCTCACTAACGGGCACGGCGTTTCCGAAGCAGGAAAATAAGAATGCTTACTAGGCATGCTGTAACTAAACAAAGCGTTTATAGTGGGTATCATGGCCATAATGCAGTGTTTATTGCAATCAATAACAAGGTGCTTGTCTTACGCAAAGGGTAATGCCAACGCAGTATGCGAGTGCATTGAAAGCATGTTTAGTGAGAGGCATAAGTCTGCCGGTTCTGTTTAACAGCGCGACCATCACTTTTATGTACAGATCTCCGGGTACAGGTTTTTCATCAGAAAAGCGGCTGAGCGGAAAAAGCGTTTCCGGGTCAGGATGGTATTGATAGCGGTTCTGGTCGCGTCACTGCCTGCCGCAACACGGCCAGACAGCCTTGCCGTCAGACCGCATTTTCAACCCGCCTGGCTGCGGCGTGGGCGCGGAGTTTCTTTCTGACTGATTTAATCCTTCCTGAGCCCACCGTTTATCATTAAGTTAAGTGCGAAACGGAAAGAACAGGATGTCGTGGTTTTACGACATCCACTCTGAAAGCGATAATACAGGAGAGTTCCGGTTAAGGTTTATGGAGAGCGAAAAAAGACGTAAGTAAAAGGTCAGATGGGAAGAAAGCGCTTTTAAAACGTTCCGACCTGTTTTCAACGCACTGGAGTACCGGTTTTGATACAGCCCCCTGCCCTTTTGAACCAGACAGGCTATGCAGAAGCCTCATGATTTTTTATTGTCCCTTATTTTCCGTTCAGTAACGGTTTTACCGACTTAAAAAGTAAGTCTGTTGCTTATAAATCAAAGTAACGGCCATCGTTCTGTTGAGGAGTATTTCCCACCCAGGTCATGTAAAGCGATGCTGTCTACTGTTATCTGAACAGCATTCCCTTTCATTACTCACCATGCGCAACAGCTGGTCTGTACTGACAAAATTGCTGAACGAGCAGGTTTGGTTATCTGTTACCAAAAGTATCAAATTTTAGTTTTATACTGATGAATAATCGTTTACAACACGTGAGGCTAACATGTCATTAACATGATACCCCACCCTTAAATAAGCACCCAGCCACATTAACAAATACAATTCAACCAGTGATCGGCGCATAAGTGATATTGAGATTATCGTCCGTTTCAAAATGAATTTCACATCGTTAAATCTGCAAAAGAGCCTGAATAACTCTCTGCAATTATTGCCACATACATCACTCAACACCGCTGACCAGCAAAATAAAAAACACTTTCATTTCATGGACATGAATAACTTAATGCGTTTTTTAATCCCGTCCTGGCACAGCAATTGCTCTCTGTATAAAAAAACAATGCTGGAGAAAGTTAAATGACGTACAAAATTTTACTTCCACAAGAGATCATGCAGGAAGGACGAGAATATCTTGAAAGTCGCGGTTATGAGTTAATTACCGGTTCCGGTATGGAAGAAGAGGATATTATTCGCGATATTCCCGACTGCGACGGGATTATTGTTCGGCTCTCTGTGATGTCCGATCGCGTATTTAACGCGGCCAAAAAGTTAAAGGTGGTGGCGCGTCACGGTGCAGGTTATGACACTGTCGATCTGGCATCTGCAAAACGTCATGGCGTCACCGTACTCAATGCCCCTCTAGCCAACAGTATGTCAGTTGCTGAGCTGGCAATTTTTTACATGCTGCATTGTTCTCGTCATTTCAGGCTGGTCCAGGAGAAGATGCTTGAAGATTATTACTGGGCAAAACTGCGCACGCCAAAAGTCGAGCTGGACGGTAAAACCCTCGGCCTGATTGGCGTTGGCAATATTGGTTCTCGCGTAGCGATCAAAGCGCTGCACGGCTTCAATATGAAAGTTATTGCCTTTGACCCTTATAAATCTCAGGAACAGGTACCTGAAGGAGTAAGGTTAATTGACGACGTTGCTCAGATATTCAGAGAGAGCGATTTTGTCTCACTGCACTGTCCTGCTACAGCCGAAACCCATGACTTTGTTGGTGAACAGCAATTTTCAATGATGAAACCCACTGCTTACTTCATCAATACCGCACGCGGCAAGCTGGTCGATGAGAATGCCCTTTACCACGCTCTCTCGACCCATGCCATCGCCGGGGCAGGTGTCGACGTTTTGAAAACAGAGCCATTTGATCCCGCCGATCCCCTTTTTGCCCTCAGCAATATTGTCATTGGTCCGCATATCGGTGCTGCGACGAAAGAAGCCACCGATCGTGCCTCGCTGCACTCAGCCATTGGCGTTGACGAAGTCTTGTCCGGAAAAAAAGCGTCCTGGCCGGTACCGGGTTTTTAAGGAGAACATCATGTCTACTGGAAATCGTGTTTTTACCCGACGTCCCCCTTTCGATATTACGTTGCTCAAAGCGTATCAACAGCTCCCCTCTGCCAATATCGCCGATACCATGAACCGTATTGCTGTTCTTGGCAACGGCATCAGGCTTCTCTCCTCACCGCAGAAACCGATCATGGCGGGCTATGCCCTGACGGTGAAGGCGCGTGCAGGTGACAACCTTATGCTGCATGCCGCCCTGGATATGGCAACGGAAAACGATGTCATCGTGGTCTCAAATGAAGGCGATCGTTCCCGCGCATTGATGGGCGAGATCATGATGACCTACGCCTGCTACTGCAAAAAAATCGCCGGGATTGTGCTGGATGGGCCGATTCGTGACATCGAGGCTATTTCACAGATGAACTTTCCGGTCTTTGCGACCGGCTCAAATCCGGCTGGCCCGTTTAAAGAAGGTCCCGGCGAAGTTAATTCGCCGATTGCGGTTGGCGGCGTGGCGGTCTGTCCGGGCGATCTGATCGTTGGCGACGCTGACGGCGTCATCGTGGTGCCTCTGAGCGATGCGGCCACCCTGCTCGATAAAGCCCAGGAATACTCCCGATTTGATGCCGCAAAAGTGGCCGCCGCGAAAAATGGCACCGCTAACCGCGCATGGGTCAGAAAATCACTGGATGAAAAAGGTGTTGAGTTTATTGACGATCTCTACCGCTAACGAACATCCATAATGGAAGCCTGCGCGCCCGGCGGATCGGCGCGCAGTTGCACAATACAGGTATGTACACATGCTTTATCTAAAACTCTTGCCTATCCTTTTTTTCCCTGTGCTGTTCTGGCTTATGCCTCATCCGACAGCAATAACGGCACAGACCTGGCATATAGTCGGGATCTATCTTGCCATGCTTTGTGGGCTGATACTGCGCCCCTTCACCGACGCGGTTATTATGCTCATTATTTTAGGGTTCGCCGCGCTGGTTATCGATCCTGCTCCGCTGTTTGCAGGATTCGGGAGTCCCATGGTCTGGTTTATTATCAGCGCCTTTATTATTTGCAAAGCCTTTGTTATTACCGGTCTGGGTAAACGTATCGCCTATCTGTTGCTGAAGCGCTACGGAAAAAACACGCTGACCCTGGGCTATCTGATGATGGTGACCGATACCGTACTGGCTCCCGCCACCGGGTCAAATATGTCGCGCTCCGGCGGCATCACCTACCCTATCTTTCGTAATATTGCTGAGGCGCTGGGATCCACACCGGAACATAACAGCCGTAAAATCGGTGCCTGGCTCACTATCCTGATGTATGTGGTATCTATGGGTACCTCAAGCCTGTTCCTGACCGGTATGGCCACTAACTCGATTACTGTCTCGCTGGCCAACGAGATCATGCAGGTCAATCTTGAATGGCTGGTATGGTTTAAAGCTGCTGTCCTGCCTGCCGGGCTGGTGCTGTTAGTCGCACCGTGGCTCCTTTATAAACTTTACGCGCCCGAGCTGAAAACCATCACCAACGTCAACGATATTGCCAGCAGCGGATTGCGTGAACTTGGCCCGATGAAGCGCGAAGAGAAACTGCTGATTGTCTTTTTTGTGCTGGGTGTGCTTGGCTGGATGACCGGCTCCCTCACCGGTATCAAATTTATACCGGTTGGCCTCGCCTTTCTTGCCTGCCTGTTGCTCTCTGGCGTGCTGAGCTGGGAGGATGTCGTGGGCGAAAAATCGGCCTGGCAGACGTTTGTCTGGTATGGCGCATTTTACGGCTGCGCGGTCGCTCTTTCCAGAGGCGGTTTCTACGTCTATCTGGTTGAAGTCATTAAAAACTATCTTGACCTGTCGCAGCTGAACGAGATCAGTGCGCTCGGCGTGCTGGTGTTTATTAGTTTGGTGGTTCGCTACTTCTTTGTCTCCAACAGCGCCTTTGTCGTCTCCTTCTATCCGGTGCTCTTTACCCTGGGAATGACAACCCAGGCCAGTCCAGTATATATCGCGCTGTCACTGGCTTTCTCTGCAGGTTATGGCGCGCTGTTGACCCACTACGGCAACGGGGCCGGCGTATTTACCTTCTCCAGCGGGTATGTTCCGCAAAAAACCTTCTGGCTACTGGGTTCTATTATGGTTCTGGTTAACGTGTTGGTTTACTTCGTGATTGGGATCCCCTACTGGAAAATCATCGGTCTGTAACAGGGAAAAAGCACTATGAAACTGGATATTCTGATTAAAAATGGCCAGGTCGCTGATCTTGAGAGCGCAAGCTATGTGGATCGACACATCGGCGTCGTGGGTAACCGCATTGTTGATGTGCAGACCCTGGCGGACGTGAAGGCTGAAACAGTTATTGATGCAGCAGGCTGCATTGTTTTGCCGGGGCTGATTGATTTCCATGCCCATGTTTTTTACGGCGGCACGGCCATCAGCGTCAACCCTGACATCCTCTGCCTGCCAAACGGAGTGACCAGCATCGTGGATGCCGGCAGCAGCGGCTGGGTCAATTACAAACTGTTCCGCAACAGCGTTATCAACACGGCTCAGACACGTATTAAAAGCTATCTTAATGTGGTCAACGTCGGACTTTCCACACTGGGCGGCGGGCCAACGGGCTACCTGGAAAACACGAATCCGGGCAACTTTAACGTGGAGAAAATAAGCCAGACGCTGGAGGACAACCGCGACAATATTCTTGGGTTGAAACTGCGTTACAGCCAGGATATTGCCAGCGGACGCCATTTCTCCGGCGATCCTTTTTATGCCACCGTCAGGCTGGCCCGCGCGCTAAAGACCACACTATGTGTTCACGTCACCGATTCGCGCCTGACAGCCGATGAACTGATTAGCCACTTCCAGACCGATGATATTTTCGCGCACTGTTTCCACGGCACCGGCAACGCCATTCTGAACGAGAAGGGCGACCTGTTCCCGGCTATTAAAGAGGCGAAGGCGCGCGGCGTGATCTTTGATTGCTCCAATGGCGTGGCGCACTTCGATTTCAACGTGGCCCGTCGCGCCATGGAACAGGGATTTAATCCCGATATTATCAGTACTGACCTGACGCTGCGTAACAGTCTGCGCACGGACAAGGTTTTCAGCCTGCTGTTTATTATGTCGAAGTATCTGAACATGGGCATGTCGTTTTTCGATGTGGTTCGGGCGGTGACTGACACACCTGCCCGCCTGATGAGAATGCAGGGTCAGACGGGCACCCTCGCAGCCGGAGCGCTAGCCGACATTGCTATCGTGAAGGTGCGTAAAGAAAAGATCGTTTTTGCAGATACCCAGGGAACGTTGCTGGAAGGCGACCGCTATATCGATAACTGCGCCACTCTCAGCAATGGACAAAT
The DNA here is from genome assembly GCF_041386365.1 of Pantoea sp. KPR_PJ. Classification (NCBI taxonomy): domain Bacteria; kingdom Pseudomonadati; phylum Pseudomonadota; class Gammaproteobacteria; order Enterobacterales; family Erwiniaceae; genus Pantoea; species Pantoea sp. KPR_PJ. Next base: position 114,661 of record NZ_JABMIK010000010.1, read on the forward strand.
CGTCTATCGGCGCCAGCGGTTTTGAGCCGTCGTTAAGAGATATCCTTTTTAGCCTGCGTCCTGATGATGCGCAGGCTTTTTCATTTTGCCAGCCAGCACGCTGTGGCGCGCTGACCGTCGCGCTATGCTGTTTTCTGCCTCAACCGATCATCACGGATGAACTATGAAAAACGATGAAATCGCCATTTTCTCGGTATCAAAAACGATTACTCAGCGTATTTCCAACGTATTAATCGAACGGAAAATCGATATCCCGGTTTATGAATATCACTACTTTGACGTTGTAAAAAAAGCCCAGCAGCTCATCCAGCACGGAACAAAGATCATTATCAGCCGGGGCGGAACGGCGGCGTTGCTTCGCAACAATCTGAACATTCCAGTGATAGAAATTGCTCATGACCTGCATGGCGTGTATCGCATTTTACAGGAAGCGCGTAAGCAGTCGCAGAAGATCGCCGCGGTGGGCTTTCCGCAGTTTTGCAAGCTCCTTCGCCACTATCAAAATATGACTCAGGATGAGTTTAAAATTTGCCAGGTTTATAACCACTATGACATTGAGAACGTCATAAAAAATCTGGCGGATAAGGAGTATCAACTGGTTATCGGCGGCCTGACTGTCGCTGAGATCGCGAAGAAGTACAACCTGCAAGTCGTGATGGGCGATACTGATAACCTCTCTGTTGAACAGGCACTTGATCTCGCCACCAGCCTGCTGAAATACATCCGTAACGAAGAGATAAAGCTGGCGATGTGCTGCTCAGCGCTTAACCAGTCGCGCGAAGGCGTAATTTGTCTCGATCAGTCAGGCGAGATCATCAGCATCAATGCCCGTGGGATCGCGCTGTTTCATTGTCAGGCTGGAGAGAAAATCTTTCAGAAAGACGCGTTCAAGGAAATTTTCGATTACATCATTAATGAAAGGGACGTTAAGGAACACGTGCTGGAAATTGAGGGTGAGACGGTGCATCTGGCGGTAAAGCATTTCTCCAGCAAGCTCGGTTTTTACACCATCCTTACCGGCACGCGGCCCGGGCAGGTCAGCTGGCCACTTTCCCGCAGTGTTCGCAAGGGTGATCACAAAGGTTTTACGACCACCTACTCTTTTGACGACATTATTGGCTGCTCGCCGCAAATAAAGAGCGTCATCGACCAGGCCAGAATATATGCTGCCCATGATCTGCCGGTAAACATCGTGGGAGAAACCGGTACCGGCAAAGAGTTATTTGCCCAGAGCATCCACCATGCCAGTTCGCGCAGCGCCGGTCCGTTTGTTGCTGTCAACTGTGCCGCGATTCCGGAAACACTTCTGGAAAGCGAGCTGTTCGGCTATGCCGACGGGGCTTTTACCAATGCGCGTCGCGGTGGTAAGCCAGGCGTGTTTGAGATGGCAATGAACGGCACGGTATTTATCGACGAAATCAGTGAAGCGCCGCTTTCCGTGCAAATCAAGCTATTGCGTATCTTGCAGGAAAAAACCTTCAGCCGTGTAGGAGGAGAGACATTAATCAACGCCGACTTTCGCCTTCTCACCGCCAGCAATAAGGATTTGAGCGAACGGGTGGCAGCGGGTGAATTTCGGCAAGATCTCTGGTATCGGATCAATGTGCTTGAATTACGCCTGCCTGCGCTGAAAGACCGTGAGGGAGACGCGATGCTGATTATCGAATCTCTGCTGGCCAGGCAGGCGAAGGCGCTGAATTTCACAGATGAGGCGGTAGATTTTCTCAACCGTTACCTGTGGCCAGGTAATCTCCGGGAATTACAGGCGACCGTTTCCCGCCTGATTGTGCATAACGTCACCAGGGTGAATGTCGCCGTGTTACAGTCTCTGTGCGGCCTCTTTCCTGAGGCCAGCGGCCCGGAAAAAGCCATGACCTCCCTGGAGGGCGAGAGTCATTTACTGAAGAAGCAGGAACAAAAGCTGATTGCTTCAGTGTTAAAGCAGTATGATGGCGATCGTGTCAGAGCAGCCAGGATCCTTGGTATCAGTCCTACAACCCTGTGGCGCAAAATGAAGCGGTATGGGATGTAAGGCCAGCCCGGCCCCTGAGCGGCTCTCTGGTCCCCTTTTACTGCGGGCGCGCTCAGCCTGCCCACTCTCGCTCTCCTCAGAAGAGAATGGCGTAGTTTTTGTGACCTCATCCCCAGACGAGACTCTCTGTTAACCACTATAGGGAGAAGCTACTCGCTATAGCGGTTAGTACATCGGTTCACTTTATCTGCCCCTGCCAGCATGCACGGGAAGCTCAACGTTGTCATCACTGCTGCCGGAACCTGAGCGTGTTAATCGTCCTGAATAGAGTATCCACTATAGAGAGCAAAATAATGACTCTCTATAGCGGTTGTCTGTCTTTGCGCGGTTTCTGAACCACGTATCACTTCGCCCTCGCCTCTTTCCGATAGCCAGCTACCTCGATAACCACTATAGCGAGCAATGTTGCTCGCTATAGTGGTTATCGATAAATGTTAACGCTCTGAGGAGTGACTCAAGCCAGTAAGATCAAGGTGGGTAACAAGGGTTCCCGAATAGTAACCACTATAGCGAGTAATTCACTCGCTATAGTGGTTAGCAGGGTTGAAATACATCAGGCATCGAATCTGCTGTGCTTAACAGGCTTTGTCACCGCTATGTGAACAGAGACAGAGAGAAAGAGGGATATTGCTCGCTACAGTGGTTAACAGAAAAGTACAGCGGGCAGAACACAGTAACCACTATGGCGAGTAGTGTTAAAGAAACCGCCTGATGATATCCGCTACGATGGCTGAGTCATGCTCACTTGCCACGGGCTTTACGGATTTTCTCCAGAAGTTTCAGCTCAGCTTTAGAGAGCATCACCATTTCACCAGGCTGGCTGGTGCTGTCAGAAACATCATCCACCTCATCAAGCGCCAAATCTAAATCGATTTCATCACCCAGGCTGAACGGCAGCGACGCCGGTTTCAGTTTGGGGTTTCGGTTATGAATGATGAAATAAACCACTTTGCCACGCGTAACCTCGGTGTACTCCAGATAACCAATATTTTTTAGCTGCTCCATTGCACGGCGAACCGTAGCATTTTGCGTGATGGGTCGCGAAGTCAGGTTTAGCCTGGCACGCAGGCGCGCCATGGAGATAGGCGCAGGATCGGAAGGCAAACTCTCAATGTAAGTATAAAGCGCCTGGGCAGACTCTTTTCGTGCCAGCTCATTGATGGCTCGTAGCTGCAGAAGCACCTTCTTATCAAACTGATAAAGTTCAAAAATTTTGGGATCGGCCTGAATTTCAACCGTATCCGTTTTCACACTGTATTTCGCCGACTGGACCAGGTGAGTGACATACAACTCCCCTTCCCTGTTGCTGAACTGCAGTGTGTTGGTAGCAATACGCGCCAGAGAAGCCTCAAGACGGTCGCGAAGCTTTTGTGAGGATCGTGCAGAGGGAATACCGCAAAGCTTCACAAAATCCACGAAAGGCAACGTTACTTTGCTGTCGAGTACTTTATGCTTGGCAAAAGCATGAATAATACCTACCCAGGTTTTAAAATCGTTGTCCATATCAAGCCGCGCACCGGTGATCTTGATATTTTCATACCCCTCAGACTTCACGATGGACAGCTGCTTCAGTTCGTTAGTCACGTCCATGGATGAGATGGCATTGTTTTTTCGATGTCCGGTAGACTTGAGCGTGGGCACAAAGAGCCCAAGCCTCATCAAAGCAACAGGCTGCACCGTATTATTATTGTTTGGCGTCAGGTTCACCACCTGCCCTGTGCGCTTATCCGTTTCCGCAAAGGCAGCTTCAATAAGGCTGTTTTCTTGCTCTTTATCCGTCATGTTCAAAACCCGGTTTTGATACTGAATGGCGTCGGCGTGTACTCATCTCATCGGATACTAGCACTCACTACAGTGGTTATTCTACGGATGGTGTAGGTTAATTACTCGCTATAGCGGTTAGCTTTTCCTTCACTGATGCCGAAAACAGCACGTCTTGACGAGTGGACGCATAAATATTGCACCAGCAAAGGATCCGCGCTCAGCTTTGACAGGGCGTCGCTGCATATGTGAGCAAGAAAACAGGTTCAGCTCACTGTTTTGACAGCAAAGCGAACGGTTAACACGGCGATCCTGGATCTATGCAGTTATCCACAGCCTGAGAATTGTTCACCGCTCTCTGGCCCGCCTGCTCGCTATAGCGGTTAACTCACGCTGTTTTCATCGGTTAATCTGCTCTCCTCATCGGTTGATCTACTCTCCACAGCGGTTATTCTGCTCGCTATAGCGGTTATGAACACCCTCTGAGGCCAGACGTACCAAGGGCTGCGAGCGATCGGGGATCTTCTTTGATCTTTATAGGATCATATAAGGATCGAATAATTGGATCTTTCCTGTGTATAACGGGGAAAAAATGTTGCTACCCTGCCGATAAAGCCAGCCTGCCGCGAAGAGAAACAAACGCGGCAGTGGGTATAACTCAACATCAGCACAGCTCCCGGACGGAGATGAGAACGCAAGTGGCTGAAGACAGTTAACCGGCTTTGTCGATCACTGCTTTGATGGCAGCATCAATTTCATCCAGCATCGCCGCAGAAAGACGATGGAACTCATACTGCACATGCCTTTTTTCCGCATGCGTTTTTCGCTTAGCATAAGCAGTACGATCGGCAAACTGACCAAACTTCTCCGTCACGATCTGTTTGTTTTTAACCGGTCTGGTCAGCTGCTTTTTAGCTGCACTGAAAAAAGAGAGAATACGGTTTTTCTGTTCATCTGCATTCAGGGTTGAAACGGCCGTATCTTGCTGAATGCGCTGTCTGACCTGATCGACAATAAACGCAACGGAGACGCCTTCCGCTTTCGCTTCGTCTGCCACATCCAGCAACAGCTGATAATCAGGAAGTGTCAGCTCAGATACCACGGGGAAAACGTCGATAATTTCTGAAGGCACCGATGCTGCCTGAAAGGCTCGCGTGACTTTGGCATTAGAGATCCCTTCCGCTCTGGCAATTTCACTTTTGTTCATGCCCTGCTCCTGCATCAGCATAAAGCGCTGACCGAGTTCTCGCAGGTTATGTTCTTTTGCAGTCTGAATATCAGCAGCCAGTTGACGGGCGTCGCTGATATCAATGGACTCATCGGTAACCAGAATTTCCAGCCCTGCCCCGGCGAACAGACAAGCGGCGCGCCGACGTGAGCCATCCATAATTTCAATGCGATCGCCAACCGTTCGACCAATTGCCGGAAAAAACTGCTGGAGTGAAATGGTACGGGTAATATCTCTGACCGACTCCTCGGTCAGCGCAGACTGATCGCGGCCATTGATTTGCGCATCAACAAAAGTTTTCGCCTCAATCTCTCCGCTGGGAATAAACTGACGGCTGAAGGTCGCGGTTTTACCGGATTTAAGGGTAAATACACGTGACTGGTTATTACTGTTGATAAAATTAGCCATCTGCGACTGACCCATGCTGCGGCCAATCTTCTGTAGCGGTTTACTCACGGTAAGCTCCTGATGTATTCAATACGGTCAAACACGGCACGTGAAAACTGTTCGGCTTCCTGCTTTGCCTTTCGCAATGCGTCGGCACTGCCCGGATAAGAGTGAGGATTAGCGCTGATTACCGTGTCAAAAGACTCTCCACAGCGCTCAAAACCATCCAGACGCGGCAAAACGGCGTCCAGCATAGATTTGGTAAAGACTTCCCGTGCAAAGCTTTGTGAGGTCAGATGGTCATGCTTACTGGTCATCTTGGACATAAAGCCGATGTTGGCCTTAAGGCGCGGCTCTATACCCTCATTTTCTATGCGTTCGAGCATTTCAGGCAGGCGCGTCAGATATTTGAGCGTTGAATGAAAATCGACCTGTGCCGGAGGCGTCGGCGTCAGCAACACGTCGCTGGCAGCAATCGCATTGAGCATAAAGGCATCAAGGTGCGGGCCGGTGTCGATAAAGATGAAATCATAATCATCCGCCAGTCGATCAATGACGTTACGACGCAACACTTCTGATGGCGCGACGCCAGGAAGATGCTCGGCGATCAGCGCTTCCCAGTCACTGGCCACGAAGCCATCGTCAATGGATGCTGGCATCACATCCACGCCGGGCATAACGGTGGGCTTCACAAACTGTTCGCGCAGTTGTTCGGTATCAAGATCGTTCAGCATCGCCTGGGCCGCCGTTTCCAGCACTGAGCCTATGCTGTTGGTGTGGCTGAGGAACATGGTGCTTGATGCCTGAGGATCGAGATCGATAACCAGAATGCGCAAATCATTGTGCAGCATCGCAGGATGGGCGCGCATGCCGTGTGCCAGCGTGACGGTAGTGACCGTTTTTGACACGCCCCCTTTCAGATTCACCACAAAAATCACAAAAGGGCTTTTATGTTTATCCCGGTATTTAGGCACTTTACGGTGCTGATAGATATCAACAACATTCTGAATACTCAGAGCGTACTGAGAGGTACTGCCCGTCTGTCTCTTTCCGAACTCATAGCCTTTGGCTTCCATTTCGTTGATAGCAGCAACAACGGCATGTTTGCTGAGTAAAGGCAGATTCGCTACGGCATTGCGTGAAAAAGTCTGATAGTAACCTTTTTGATTAAATTCCTGTCGCTGCTGCTCAATATGATTGCTGAGCCCATGCAGCATGCCGTTGGCACGATTGGCTATTTCAAATACATCACCATAATCCCGCTTCATACATCCCTCGCAGTTGATTTTTTCAGGATTGTACCAAAAAAGATGCTGTCTGCCAGTTTTTTGGGTGAAACCCATAAAACTGGGATTTTGTGTAAAAACGAGGAAAAGAGGCGAGCGGTAATTTGTTCGTTATATCATATAGATATGTGTTTCTGGTTAAAAATAGGTTATTTATTAACCTTGTGGGCTGTTTTTTATTAAGGCACTTGCTGCTTATATAACCTGCTCATTCACCCCTTTTCAATGCTTTATGTTTATTTTATTGATCTTATTAAAAATATGCTGACGGGCTACCGAAGGTAGCGAACACATTATCTGACAGATAATATGGTGATTTTCAGGATGAAAATTTTCATTTTACCCTTATTTTACAGTATCTTAATTGTTATTTTTTCTGGCGGTATTTTACTTCATAATCAGGCAGGTCGACGCATATTGCTGGTTTATTGACCTTCAGGGTACAGACAAAGAATGTAATACTCTTATTTTGGCAGGCTTTGCTGACTCACGGTTTAACCCATCTGTCAACGACCTGAAGGTATGCCTGTAAATTTTTCCACCGGTAAAACAAAGGAAAATTCCCAGGCATGTCATTTATGTTGCGCGTGCAAAAACCCGTCTGTTTACCTGTTTCGGCTGCTCACAGAAAACATTTTTACCAGAATAAAAACAGAAGCGCTAACCACAGGGTATGACCCAGACTATAATGATTATCTGAACAGAACATGCTCTGTATATTGATCTGAAAGCGTGATGTTCAGGTCTGCTCACTACGCCCGGCTAAAGGCCTGACCTGCGGAATAAGCCCTCAGGGCTCTGATGGCAAGCTCTGCGCGAGAATAAGGAACGCCTGGCCTGCCAGTCCTCGCGATATAATCAGAACGCGCATGAAGGAAAGTCGTTAAAATATAGCTGGCGGAAAGTGTTTTCCTTGCATAGCTTCAGTGAAGCGCAAGACTTCATGGTGATTTTCAGGCTGAAAATTTGCAAAAAACAACGGCGTATCATCAAGTTAGACCGTTTTTTCTATGGTGGAAAATCTCGTTTTCACATTGAGTCATCCTGGTTTTCAAGGCGTACATCACCCGCGGATGCGGCTATCAACGTCAACCTCGTTAAGTCATCAGCAAGGTAAAAGGATGCCAGACTCCCTGTCTGCGACTTCTGACACCGCTCTATGCTTGCCGGTTTCGAAAGACATCTGTCTGGATGCCGGCTCCCCGCCTAAAATCACTGACTGTGCTATGATTCTGTTTCACAAGGCGAAGCGACTCGCGAGGCAATCACGCTGTGGTGTGTCAGTTGCTCCAGTCTGCAGCCCGGTTTCTGATGCCTGATCACAGAACTGATGTGAATCATCCCGGTCAACTTAGTGATTTCTGAATGGTTTATACAATCGACGGAATTATTGTTTATAACTCAGAGGACTCTACTCTGAGTCACATACCGACTCAGGAAACACTCAGCCTCAGTATTTCATCAGGTCGCCTTCTGGAACGCCTTCTGGATTCACACGGTGAAATCTTGTCGCGGGACACATTGCTGACGGAGGTGTGGGATAAATATGGCTTACGCGGATCCAACAGTAATCTCAACCAGTATCTGAGTATGCTCAGACGAGCGCTGGCCGGATTTGGCTGTGAGAATCTGATCATCACGGTGCCAAAAATGGGCATCAGGCTGAATACCGCTGTCCCGGTTGAGCGTGAACGCGTCACGCCGTTGATCATTGCTGAATCCGAGACCCGTCTGCGAAAGGATGCGGACACAGAGGCGCGTCATGTCAGCCCCATTGCCAGAGAAGAGATCAGCGGGATAACATCCGATGCCTCCGCCCCACCAGCAGGGCCCGCGCACTGGCTTCTTCTTGCGCTTTTGTTTGTTATCCTGCTGGGCGTAACCGGATGGAGCTATGTGAACATTCATCAACGAAATGAAGATTTCACGCCAGCCACTTTACTCCTCAAAGGAGGATGCCAGGCTGTTATTATGCAGGGCATAGACAACAGCGAAAAAGCAATGCTGGAAAAGCAGATCCTGCAAATGCTCCAGGAAAACCATCAGTTATGTGACGCGGACACACGGATTTATTTTGACCGCAATACTGCCTTTACTACCCAGAATTATGGCCGCACCATTCTGTCATCCTGCAAGACAAACAGCAGTGGACACGTCATTTCCTGCAGCAATTTCTATTATCTTGACTGGAGGATGAATTGAGACGTAGCACGGTCCTCTCGTTGGCTGCCCTTTTAGTGGTGCTGATCCTGGCAGCTATCGGCGCCGACTACTTTACCCGTTACGCACAAACCTACCCGTTTCGCTGTTCCACCTTCACCCGTTACGATCTCAGCCGCACTAATGCAGAGCCAAAAGAGTTTGCAGTAAGTCAGGACTTGCGCCTGATCGAAAAAAATACAGGATATTTACTTCTGAACGGCCAGGTAACAGACGGCAATAATGTTACCGTCCTCAACCGTACGATTGAGCTGACCAGCGGAGATAAAACTGATTACGATACCTGGCGCTATCGCATCGATAAGGTCGTAAAGTCCTCAACGGACAATACCCCTGATACGGTCTTCGATACGCTTCTGGCTGAGCTAACCCTCGATGCCTCTTTTTTACAGCTTAATGTGATTAAGGTAGATCAGAAGTCTTATCTGATTGGTGGGCCCCTCTCTTTCTGGTTTACCTGCCAGCGCTATTAAAAATTCGCTTCCGTTCTTGCGCTACTGGCAAGAACGGTTTTCCCCTCCTGCGTAACCTTCAGGCTGTTACCGTGAACCCGCCAGCAATCCTGCCCTGATCAGGGAGGAATCAGGTTGCCGCTCTCGCTGCTGATCTGATGTCACGTGTCTCAAGCGTCGTTACCCTGAATGCTGCCGTCGGACCATGCGGGCCGGCAACGTGCGCTCTGCATACACACGTCAGCGTCAGGAGAATGCCAGTAAGGAGCATGCTATCGCGGGTGAGGGGACAAAACGGAGGCGCGTGAGCCGTTCTTGCGTAGAGACGAGGGCATAAGTTCGCTTCGGGATCCCGGGAGGGTGAGAGAGGAGGACGCCACCGTTATGGCAGACGTCTACCACCGATTGTTCAGGCGAACCCGGCTTCGGCTGCTCCCCCGGCCGCGGCCGGGGGAGCACTTATTCAGGCATGCTGACGAAAACTTTTTAAAATATCAGCGAAGCGCTGCTCATCTTCACGGGTAAAGGGAGAGGCTTTAGACAAGGAGAAGATCATCAGATTTTCCATATCCAGGGTAAAAATAGCCTGTTTCTGGTACACGCGAAGCGTATCAGGACGCTCAAAATCATAACTAATCATCACGCCGGTCGTCAGATTTTCGCCTAACATCACCAGTTCAAAGGGAGCCTGATTCCAGTCTTTCATCTGTTTTTGCAGGATGCTGAGCTGGCTGTTTATATATTCTTCGGCATTATTATGATTGCCCAAAGAGTCACGAGACAAAGTAACAGGCGGTAAAATGCCACGCTTATCAGCGAGGGTATTCAGCGTCCGTTCACTATAGCCATCGGGCAGGGTGATCATGCCTTCGCTGAAGCAACAGATATTTTTATCCATGAACGATCTCCATATTTTGACTGTTTTCAGCACGAGCAAAGAGTTGCTCAGCCGTGGTTTCTGTAAGCTTACCGTTGTGCAGCACAACGATTCTGTCCGCACTCCGGATGGTTTCGGGACGGTGGGCAATAATGATCCGCGTGATATTCATACGCTTAATGGCGTTATTAATTTGCGCTTCGTTATAAATATCGAGATGGCTGGTTGCTTCATCAAGCACCAGAATCTGAGGCTCGCGATAGAGCGCGCGTGCCAGCAAGATACGTTGCAGCTGTCCGCCAGAAAGAAAGGATCCCATGTCGCCGACCAGACTCTGGTAATTCATCGGCATCTTCATGATATCGCCATGAATCTGTGCCAGACGTGCGGCGCGGGTGATTTTGTCGTTATCGGGTTCGTTATCAAAGAAGCTGATGTTTTCACTGATTGAGCCAGAGAACAGGATGTCGTCCTGCATCACACAGCCAATACGATTGCGGTGATGCTCGAAACCCGTCTGGGCAATATCCATACCGCCCACGGTAATTGTGCCTTCCTCCGGGTGCAGTAGCCCCAGAATAATCTTCGCCAGCGTCGTTTTTCCCTGACCGGATGGTCCAACAATCGCAATACTTTCACCCGCTTTTATCTCCAGGTTCACGCCTTCAATAACCCAGGGCTCGGCGGGGGCGTAGCGGAAGTAAATATTGTTCAGGGCAATGTCCTGCCCCTGTTGCGCTTCATCTTTTTGCTGCGTCAGCACCGGGCTGGCATCCGTGCAGGGTTCCGTTTCAGACAAGACGATATCGGCCAGACGCTCGCCATGCATACGCAACATGCGAAAATCAATAACGGCGTTAATCAGTCCCGCGCCGCGGCTCATAAACTGATCGGAGAAGCTGATAAAAGCGGTCAGCATGCCCGCTGAGAAGTTGCCATCCAGTACCTGAAGCGCCGCCAGCCAGACCAGCACTACACGACCCACTGACGTCAGTACTCCCTGTGCCGAACCAAACAGGATGTTAAGTTTCTGGATAACAATGCCTTTATTGGTGCTGTCCACCATAAAGTTCATATAGGCGGCGAGACGAGGCATCTGCTTGTTATTGGTTTTAACAGCCTGGATACCACGCAGCGTTTCCAGCAGGGAGGACTGCGTACGCGCCGAACTGATAATCTGCTCCTCGTTAGCCCGACGGACAGGATCGTAGGCGAGAAAACGGAGCAGGGCATAGGCAACGAAGAGGCCAATAACCAGCCAGGCCAGCTTAGCGTTATAGATAAACAGCATGACCACGGTGACAACAGACATCACGCCATCCAGAACCGTACTGATAAAGCGGGTAGTGAGCGTGCTCTGGATGGTATTCAGCGAGCCATAGCGTGAAAGAATATCGCCGACGTGGCGTGATTCGAACCATTCAAGCGGCAGCTTTAGCATGTGATGACAGACATTAATGGTCCATTGCACGCTTAGCTGGCTGGAGAACCAGCTCATTACCCATGAGCGTAGTGCCGTCACCATATTCTGAAACAGGGCAATGAGAATAAAGCCGACCCCGAGCAGGCTCAGCAGAGAATAGTCCGCGGAGACCAGCACCATATCCATCACCCACTGCATAAAAAACGGGCCAAGAACACCAAACAGCTCCAGCGCCACGGACAAAATCAGCACCTGCACAAAAGCGGATTTCGCGCCGGTCACGCTGCCCACCAGTTTTCTCATTGAGATACTGGCTTTCTCTTCTTTTTCTTCGAACGTGGCAGTAGGCAATAATTCCAGCGCCACGCCGGTAAAGGCGGTTGAGGCCTCTTTCAAGGTCAGCTCGCGAATTCCTCGCGCTGGATCGTGCAGTACAATCTTATTGCCGCGAACGCGTTTTAACACCACAAAGTGGTTCAGCTCCCAGTGCAGGATGCAGGGCATGCGCAATTTGGACAGTTCTTCCAGATCCACTCGCAGGGCACGTGAGCTCATGTTGAGCTGTTGTGCGATGGAGATAACGTCGGCCAGGGTGGCACCTTTGAGCGACGTCGCAAACCGACGACGCAAGGTGATCATGTCAATCTCATGCCCGTAATAATTAGCAATCATGCCCAGGCAGGCCAGTCCACACTCAGTCGACTGCGACTGACGAATAACAGGTAAGCGGTTAAACCAGTGAAAATTCAGTTTCTCATTTAATGACACAGCACAGACCTTTTAATTAGAGAGAAATTTTATGACCCAGCGCGAACAAAGGTTCCATAACCCATTCATAGAGGTGGCGTTGATCGACGATAAAATCGGCATCAAGTGCCATACCGGGTTTAAGGGGTTCGTTTTGCGCGTAGGCTTTGATGGTTTGCTTATCCAGAGCCACAATTACGCGGTACTGCTGTTCCTGAACGTTGCTTTTGCCAGTCATCACGGACACTTCCTGAGGAGAAAGGGCAGTGCGTGAGACCTCGATAACTCTGCCGTACTGCTGGCCAAATTTTTGATAGGGAAACGCTTTATAACGTAGTACAACTCTTTGATTAGGCTGAATAAAACCAATGGACTGCGTGTTGACCATAATGCGCGCAACCAGCTCGCTGTCGCTGGGTAAAATGGCGACCGCAGACTGACCCGCATTCACCATCTGTCCCGTCTTCACCATGATCATGCCCACATAGCCACTTTTGGGTGCACGAAGTTCGAAAGAACGGCGCGCCTCGTTTTCCGCCATAGACTGGCGGTTGTCGGCAAGCTGACGTTCGATATCATTACGTTTCTTCTCAAAATCCAGTGGCTTTTCATGCAACTGCTGCTGCGCCTGAGAAATCTTTTGCGACGTATCCAGAATTTGTCGCTGATACTCCTGGTAGCGCGCCTGGCTATCGAGCAGGTTTGATTCCTGCTCTTCCACCTGACGGCTGGAGGCATAACCCTGGCCGTGCATGGCTTTCAGTTTGTTCAGCTGTACCTGCATCAGAGCGACCTGCTTTTTACGGTGCGCCAGCTGTAGCTTGAGCTGTTCCCGCTGCAGTTTCAGGCTGTTAAGGGTTTCGGTTAAGCCCTGCATTTCAACATCATGCACCTTACTGAGCGTTGTCAGATCCTGTTGCAGCCGCTGGCGCTGTGCGGTGAGGTTTTCTGCGATGACCTGTCGCGTCTGGCCAAGCTGCGTCGATACTTCTGACGACAGCACCATAACGACATCGCCTTTTTCGACGTGCTGGCCCTCCTTGACTGGAATATCAATCACGGTAGCGCTTACGGGCGGCGGAATGATCAACATGCCATTTTTTGGCAGCAGTTCACCGGTTGAAGATTCATATTTGGTGTAGTTGCCAAAGACAAAGAAAAGCGCCGTCGCTAACGTAATGACCATGACGATTGAAATAACCAGCCAGCGATAGGGCGGACAATAAAGAGCGACGGTACCGAGACTGCCACGGTTAGCAGCATCCAGCGCCTCCTGGCGAAAAAGTGACTGTTCCATTTAGCTGTTCATCTTGTATTTGAAATTAACGACACTGAAAAAAATTCAGCATATCCACGGATAACGATCCGGTGCTTTGCGCCAGGCTTACCAACGCATTGAGATAGTTCAGGCGCGCTTCTGCCTGATCTTTTAACGCGTTGTAATATTTTTGCTGTGCGTCCAGCTCATCGTTAACCGTGCGAAAGCCCATCTCACGGCCATACTGGACGGAGCGCACTTTTTCACGCGCGGATTCAACCGCATTTTTTTCGGCATCGATCAATGCCTTACCATTGGTCAGGCTAAGCCATGCGGTACGCGTATCCTGGACAGCTTTGCGTTGTGCTTCGACGGTGGAATACTTCGCGGCTTCACGGCGATAGGCGGCTTCAAACGACTGTGACAGCTGGCCGCCACCGGCGAAGAGGGGAATTGATACGTTCACACCGTACTGCAAGCTATTGCTTTTGGAGTTGGTGCCAAAGATGGTGTCGTAAAGAAGGTTGTCATTGTCATCATTGCGGCTCCAGTTCTTACCATAGCTGGCATAAAGCGACACAACAGGCATATGGGATCCGGTCGCAGCAAGGACATCGGCGTCTGCCTGGTCGTGCTGGAAAAGGGCCACCTGTATATCCGTATTGCGTTGCTGACTCGCTTTGATCGCTTCAGCCAGCGAGGCATACGGCGTCGTTTTCAGACACTGAAAATTAACTGGATCAAGGGTATCGGGATTGATGCCGGACAGGCGGCGAATGGCTTCACCGGCCAGCAAGAGCTGATTGCGGGCTTCAATCTCTTTCGCCTGAGCGATGGCGTAGTTCGCTTTTGCTTCATCGACTTCGGTCCGGGTGTTCTGGCCATTAAGCAGACCCGCCTGTAGCTTTTCCATTTGCTGTCTGAAGTTATGGCTGGCAGCCTGGGTCGCCTGAAGCACCTCCTGTTGATAGAGGACGGTAAAATAGGCGTTTGCCACAGCATTAAGCAGTTTCTCCTCTGCTTTACGCGCCTGAGCTTCAGCGGTATTGGCAATCGCTACGCCTTTACGCCAGCCAGCATATTTACTCATGTCAAACAGGGGCTGCTTCAGGCGTACGCCATAATTATGGGAGGTGACACCACTTTGATATTTTTTATCCGGCTGTTCCTGGCGGTCCCAGCTCCCCTCCAGAGTCAGAGAGGGCAACATACCGGACATGCCTTGCCAGTATTTTTGCTTGTCAGCTTCGCTGGTTTGTTTGCTGGACTGAAGCGCAGAGTCGTAAGACATGGCTGCCTGCGCAGTCTGTTGTAGTGTGGTGGCCTGGGTGCAAAATGAGGTGCACGCCATTGCCAACAATATAATATTGTTAGTATAGTTTTTCATTTTCCCCTTACTTCATAAAAATTAAACAGGCAGTGTTAAATTAATTCCTGCGCAAAAACGTATTTAATAAGATCGGTGTTTGACTGAAGCTGAAGTTTTCGCATCGCATTATATTTTTGTGTGGCCACGGTGCTGACGCTTCGCTTACGTGCTTTGGCAATATCGACCAGACTGTATCCCAGTGCAAACAGCCTGATTACTTCAATTTCTGCGGGCGACAACAGCGAAATTATCTCACCCGAAAATGAGTCCTGTGCCAGGGGTTTCATCTGTTCAGAATAATAAGTGCCAGAGTTGTTAGTGCAAATCCAGCGAAAAGCTTTTATCAGTTCTCTGCGATCATCCCGTTTACTGATTACCGCCTTTACCGGGATTTGCATTAATTTCTTTAGTACAGCCTGGTTGGTTTGTGCAGTGAGTATAATGATGTTGATATCGGGTACTTGTTTCAGAATTTCTTCAATTTTTTTAACGCCATTTAAACCACTATGTTCCAGGCTGAAATTGAAGTCAGTGATTAATATATCTGGCTTTTCCTTTTTCAGACTGAAAATTAATTCATCCGGCTCAGCCGGAAAAGAAACAATTTCATGTCTGGTAAATTCTGTTGCCAGCGTGGACTGAACAGAGCATTCAATAAACGGGCTTTCGTCGGACACTCCCACCCGTAATGTCCTTCGTTTCTCTAGCATATCGGCCAATAAATCCTCACTTGCTGTTTCGGTATTGGGTAAAAACAGGACTCCGCAGAGCCCTGACTGTTTACTGATAGGAAAGGGTATAGGTCGCTACCGCATTCGCACTTCCGGGACTGATCCGGTCAGCTGTCTGGTAATAACGTGCATATAAAGGCACAGTCACCAGGGCCGATGAGAGCGGAAATTTCGCCACGCTAAACGGAGTCGATAACATGACGGGTTGTTGGTCTCCATTTAAAATTTGTACGCCTACACCACTTGCCGTTGACGTAGCGGAGTCGAGAGCCAGCACGCCTGAACTGGACAGTCCGCTGACCGCTTGACCCTCAAACGTCATCATTACGTCAAAAGAGCCTGAAAGCAGATTTTCGCAGTTAAGCTGAATATCAAAAGGCACTAAGGTACTGGTTTGTCCTGGTCCGGAACCCAATCCACTACTGAGACTGGCCGAATATTGACCCAACGGAACAGACTGAACCTTATTGCTGGCAACAGAGCAGGTCTCATCTTTAACCGTTACAGAATTTTTAATATTCGTGACAGAAAACTCTGCATCCTTTCCTGAAACCAGCGATCCAATTAAAAAGGCTTTGCGGATTGCGCCAACGACGCCAGTGACTGTGGACGGTTCCATCGACGCTGAGGTGCGCACAATCTGATAGGGAACGCTTATAGTTAAATCTGTAAAGGTGCCGACCGTTCCTCCAGCCTGCAGAGCCCAGTCACTTAAAAATACGCCCGTGGATACGCTGCCAGCCTGATCCGTCATATCGCCGTTGTAACCGGTATACAGCGTCAGGCCATATCCTAATGCGCCTTCTGGAATAGCGTTGCGCTTAAAATAGACTTCACCGATTTTACCCTCATAAAATTGAACAAAATTGTCCAGAGCACATTTAACCTTTAGCGACATGGTTCCCTGCGCGACAATCGTACCGACAGGAACAGAGGCAGAAATATTAATGTTTAAAGAGCTAAAATCTAATGCAGAAGCGGAACTGGTAGCTTTACACGTCAGCGTAATAGCATCGCTGGATGCGCTAGCCGCCAGAGCATGATGGCTTAATGCAAAAATACCACTCAATGCCAGTGTGATAATGCTGATAAAGCGAGCCACCCTTCCTTTATTGTTAATAATTATCATGACGGTCCACCTGATTAACCCTGGTTAGCATTTTTGTTCGTATCAGTAGACACATAACGAACAGATTGCGTTTGATCGCGATTGCACGTTGTTGTAAGCCTTGCCAGTGTCTGGTTGTCACTGGACTGAATATCGCCTGATTCCAGGTTAACCAGACAGTTATCTGCAGGTGTTTTTCCCCAGGCTACATGCAGTTGACTCACATCTTTATTAAGCCGCACATAAATTTGCCCGCCTTGTGAAACAGTCGTTATTAAATTACCGCTTTCATCTTTTACCGCTGCACCAAAGGGCAATGCATCTCCATCAGGTTTATTAGCGCGAATAAGTAAGGGTTTCCCCATGATCGTTTTATAATTTAATCGCACTATGGCACCCTCTACAGGAATAACGCGCTGTTGTGTCGCATCAAGTTCAACATCCAGAGGAATGCCTTTAGGATCTATTGCCAGTTCGTTTATACGGTACGGGTTAAGGTTAGGCACAATGGCCCGGCCTTTATCATTCAATACGATATTCGGAAATCCCAGCACATGTGCGCCACTGGCACCTTCAGCATCAACAATCGCATAGGTCGTTGACTGATACGCACTAAATGCCATGCCATCCGGCAAGGCAACCACAGTTCCGCTGGCGCCTGCAGAAGCAGAGTAATAGTTACTGCCCTTAGTATAAGAGGCATTAAGGGTACTGTAGGGCGAACGATATTGGCCGCTAACAGATCCTGCGTAATTATTCTCTTCATCCCGTGATGCAGTGACGTTATAACTGTACTGATCGCTGTCGCCTGAAATACCGTTAACAGATGTTTGCGCAGTCACGCCATCTTTACTGTGTGTTGCATTACCGGTGATATATGTTCGGCTTTTATTGCCAAGCGGAACGGAAAAATCCAGCGATAATTGCGTATCATGTCCGCCCGTTGAATATAATAATCTGTTAGCAGAAAATGTATAGAACACTCTTCCGATACTGTTGCTATAGCCGAGCTGAAATTGCGTATTAGTCCCCGCATAATCCCAGTAATTTTGAACGAAACCAGTAAGATAGAGATTCCCAAATGACTCTCCTAAATTTTGATTTGCGGTCAGTGAAAAACGTTGCTTAGGCCTTGAAAGATAATTTCGTCCGTCATTGCCATTTTTTTTATAATAGTTGTTAATGTGCAATGCATCATTAAAGCTGTAATAACCTGAGGTTGAAAATCGGTATGCCGCCAGCGTTAGATTGGTATCAGTTTGCGTGAGTTTTTTACTGTATGTCGCGCGATAACTCATTCCCTGATCTTTTTGACCGCCATAGCGCGTCTCTGCACCGGTAATATCAAGCGAAATAGCGCCGAAGGGCAGACCAAAGGCACCACCCAACAAGAGAGAGTTATAGTTATCAGATCCCTGAATGCCGGCATACCCCGTAAGGCTGTTGTTAAAGCCGTGCTGAACAGTGCCCTGGAAAACCGAAGGTGTATACGCCATATTTTTCTGGCGTGAGACCCCTCCAGTTACAGAATAATAGGTCATCCCCGGCCGTTTTAATCGCGTCATTGCTGCGTAGGGAACGCTAAAGTGCGTTTCGCTACCGTCAGCTTCCTTAACGGTAACGTCTAAGTCTCCACCATAGCCGGTAGGGTACAGATCTGTAAGATTGAATGGGCCTGGGGATACGGTCGTTTCGTAAATTTTGTTGCCATTTTGCCTGACGGTAACCTGAGCATTGCTGCGCGCAACTCCTCGAATCTCTGGCGCATAACCGCGCTGAGAATCTGGCCACATTTGATCAACCGTCGACAGCTGCACGCCTCGGAAAGAGAGCGTGTCAAAAATTTCACCGGTGGTGTTGCCTTCACCCAGTAAAATGCGGGATTTGATTTGTGGGATGTCACGCTGCACATAAGTATTTATATTCTGGTAATGATGGGAATCTTTTTTTTCCTGATGGCTCCAGGTGAAGGTGCCGTCATGACGAAGCATCCATCCGCCCAGGTTTAATCCCGCAAGGGCTCGACCATAGAATGAATCATACTCTTTACCACTATAGGCTGAGCGATAGTAGTTCGTGTTGTAGTTTAGTGAAAAAGCGTTTTCACCCTTATCCCAGAACTCTGGAGCCACGTATCCGCGCACGCTGCGCGACAGATAGATTTGTGGAATGGAAATATCCATTTGCATGTCAGCACTGTTAATGGAAGCACTGCTGCCATTAACAATCTCTTCGAGGGAGAGGCACTGGTTCTCATCACGTAAAGAAACAACCTGACTTGAACTGAGTACGGAATCTTTAATTGCCAGTGCTCTCACTAAATCATAAGAAAGACAGGCTTTTGCACGAGCCCCCTCTCTTATTACTCGCACATTGTTGCGACTTATCTGACGACCATTGAGAAGAATATCCAGCGTATATAAGCCGGGATCGATGGGGTTACCCTCGGCATAACGGGTAACATCAACCTTTACACCGGGCATACTCTTTATAAAGGCATCATCAAAATCATAATTACCATCAGCCCTGGCTGATGGTACCGCTGCAGCTAGAAATAGTGCTAAAAAGGACCAGCAAAAGTGTGTGCCGGTTAAGTCATCTACAGTAAATGTCCTTGCCATGCCTGTTCCTCTTCTTGTTACTTTAATTTACTGACTGAGTTGACTGTCCACGTCGCGAGCAGCACCATAATCATCAAGATACTGATAATGAATGGTTGGCATGATTTGATTAGGGGTTCCTCCCTTTAAGGTGAAAGCTTTGGTTTCGCCTGGTGCCAGCATGTCACCCTTCTGGGACACATATTTGCGTCCGGCTGCATCTTTAGCGGTTACCTGAGAGACGCTGACAAAATAGGGGGAATGATTAACTGCAGTGAGCTGATTGCTACCTGGTCTTTTTCGCCAGACCAGACTTGACGCTGCCTGGTTAGCCCCTTCGGCATCCAGGCTGGCTGGACGGAAAAAGATCTTGATACGGCTGCGGACAGCCATCTGGAGCTTGTTTTGATCAGATAAAGTTTTGTCTTTTGGCGGGATGTCCAGAACATTGAGATAAAAAATGGACTCTTTACTGGCAGGCAGATTATTGCCTGTATACATCATGCGTAACGTCTGTCCTTTATTCGCCTCCATACGAAAAACCGGAG
Organism: Pantoea sp. KPR_PJ; assembly: GCF_041386365.1. NCBI lineage: Bacteria > Pseudomonadati > Pseudomonadota > Gammaproteobacteria > Enterobacterales > Erwiniaceae > Pantoea > Pantoea sp. KPR_PJ. The sequence continues at coordinate 134,688 of NZ_JABMIK010000010.1, forward strand.
GCAGCAGAACGAAAGGTACATTGATCTTATCCAGAGCCTGATTAGCATCACCATCATCAATCCATGTCTGAACGAGTGCGGGCTTGTCACCACGATTATCCAGACGAACCGTGACTTCTTTTTCAGACGCTGGATAGATAACACGCGTACCAATAATCGTTACGCTTGCTAAGGCCGACGATGAAAGCAGCGATGCCGTCAGGAGAGCGGCAATAACGTTTTTTTTTTCATAATTTACTGGGTTGGCAAAAGAAGAAAGAGAGGTGAGGGCATGGCCCCCACCTGAACCAATCAGAGGTAATTGATTGAGTAAGTAACTGAAGAAACGACGGTACCAGCAGACGCTTTATCCGTAGCAAAGTACTCTGCAGAATAAATCAGTGAAGCAGCACCTTCGCTCAGTGCACCAGTGACTGGCGACGTTGACTGCTCGGTGCTGCCTACATTGATAACCGCTTCATTGCTATCACGCAGCTGCAGCTCTACATTTTGTGCTGAACCGGTATTTGTCAGGCGGCCATTCTCATTGACATTTGCACCCTGCTCGAAGTAGGCGTAAACGTTACCTGTTTGAGTTGAACAATCTTTCAGATCGATAGTAAAACGGGTTTCGCCTGCAGTTTGGCCTGCGTTAGCCAGCACAGCCGCTGCAATTTTTGGCAGAGTTACCGTACCCGTGTTGGTACCGCCATTCACACTTACGGTACAGGTCTGGCTGTCGATGTTACCTGTGAAATTAACGGTGCCGTCTGATGCCGCCGCAGCATGAACCTGAGCAGCGACCAGCAGACCGAGAGCAATTACAGAAAACTTTTTCATATACTTTCCTTGTTGAGTTGAAATGTTTTTGCAGTGTGCTGAGTTTTTACAGAGAACGTTAAAACTCACGCTTAATTTATTGAGGAGCATTTCCCCAATAAAAATTACAGTGTCAGAAAGCCAATAACGACGGCAGCGGCGGCAGTGGCGAGTCCGACAATACCGAGGCCAAAAGTCGAACCACTTACCGGATGGGATTCCGGAATATCTTCCGGACGCACCCAGTCGGTTTTTTCTTTTGACGTGCTGGTTGTAAATTGCTTAAAAAAATCCATGATCTGTGACGTTAAGGAAGCACCGCTCACGGTTTCAATTTCTTTGCCGTTTAGTTCACGCATGATTCATCCTTACGCCGTGATTACGGGTGCATCCGGGTCAAATGTGTTTTCAACAACTTTGTTAAACCAGGCTACGGTGGTATCCCAGCCATTAATTGCGCCATAAAGCGCACCATCAACCATACCCACAACGGCTCCAGTAACCAGGCCGACGCTGCCAGAAATAATACCTGCGCCGAGGAGGCCACCCGTGTCTCCGCCGCTCATTGCCCATTTCACACCAAACGTCGTGATGCCCGTAACGGAACCGATAAATATGGCAGCGATAGTATCGAAAACGCCTGCGCCAGAAATATGCTCCATTTCGTAAGTCGTTAACTCTCTCATTCAAATCCATCCTGTTTATATTTATTTGTATCGCTTCTTGCGAACAGTGCTATTTGATGAATTAGTCAGGGCAACTTAAATAGCAAATAATCCATAATGTGACATTTTATTGCTGATATACCTTAAATGGTTACATGGATGAATGGAGTTGTTTAACACCGGTTCGTTTTTTAATTTTATTGTTTTAATTATGTTGCGTTAATCAGGGGCTTAGAATTAATTTTTATCATGACTCACTGTTTGATACGCCTGCTTTCCCTCAGATGGAGGGGCGCTCCGGTTATCTTACAGGGATGTATTTGTATTGTTTATCACCCTGACAGTGTCATTTTGTACGATAAAGCGAGCTCTGATTTATGACCCGTTATTCTTCTTCAGGACAGGTGACGCTGTCGCAAAGCAAATCCTACAGAATAAAGTTCTAAATAATTTAACATAGAAAAAACAAAAAACTAAATGCTGGGTTTTTTTGTAATTTATTCTCTTTTTTTGAGGATGTGTGTTTAACTTGCACTCAACAAGGGTGTGTTATTTCAAGTAAGGATTAATAACATTGATTCTACTATTAAAACGCGTGTTGATATATTGCTATTGTTTTTAGTTTGATGTTTTGTTCTTCTCCTGCGGATAAGTCAAAAATATAACTTTGGTTTTCTTTTGGGAACAATAAAATGATTTTTTCGGAAAAAAGTTATTAGCTAATCAGAAAATACAGGTTACTGGTTTCATTAGCTCTATTATGTGATTTTTTTGGTTTTTAATTCTGTTTTTATGGTTTTGTTTAACTTTTAAGTCTGAATTTTGACCCGGTCTTGGTGTTGAGTTTTATTTCCCTGTGTTTAATATGGTTATCAGTTTGCAATTTTAAGATTAATAAAGGGAGGTGGTCAGAAGCTAAAACTCAACGAGTCAGGGAAATAATCAAACCATGAAAAGGGACGTTAGCTATCGTTGATACTAACCACTGGCTTCGGTTGTCAGTTTGATTGAGTTAATTATTATGCATAGAGTAACTGAAAATCACGAGCGAATCATCGATGCGCTGGCTGGATATACACAGGTTGCAAATCCTGATGAAATTTCACGAGGCAAGCGTCGTTACCATTTGACTAAAGATAATATTCGTCGGGTAATGTTTATACTGGACGGCGACTTTTTACTTAAACTCAAGAACGGGCACAAGGTGCTCAATATTTTATCAGCACCTTTTATTGTAGGCGTTACGCCAGCACTTGATGATCCGCCAGTTTATCTGGAGAGGATTGATTACGGGAAAGTAAGTTTTATCGATTATGATACCTTCTGGCATTTGGTTTTTGAAAAGGACTTATTCAATGATGCAATGTCCATTGTGTCTGGTCAATATTCTGACCTGATGAGTTACATACAACTGCCAAAAGGGAATTCTTACGATGAAGTAATCTCTTTAATAGGTCGATGGAAAAAATTACCTCCTCATCTGAAAAAACGCTTTTCTGCGCTCTACCTGATCGAGCATAGTTCAGATCTTTCTAAAAGCTCAATTTGCCGGGTGCTTAAGGAACTTAAGGAAAAGGGAGAATTGGAGTTGATTAATGGTAAGTTCTGTTAAAAATAAATGTATTTGGCGAAAGGTTTGATAGCCAGAAAATTAATGAGATACTAAATGGATTTTGTTAAGGTTGTTAACTTGATTTGCAAGGACGAAAATTATTATTTCAAATCAGGTATCGCTGAAATTATCAGGGAGGCATTATTAACAGACGTTAACGTTAATTTTTTAACGGAGTGCGATAGCGAAAGTTTGCAAGTAGCGGATTTTATATTAATGAACTCTTCGCAATGGCGCCTGTTTATGTGCCAGCCTGCATACCGCTATCGCAAATCCGGATCTGTTTTGTTGGTATTCATGGATGATGTTAATGCTATCAGCCCTGCATCACTGCCCGTTTGCTACCAGTCGTTGACGGCCATTGACCGTTTTGAGTCAGTCAGACACGTCAGGGATAAGATTACCCGGGCGTGGCTGGCTGCGAATGAAGAGGAAGCTAAGGTTTTTTCCCCCTCAGACTGCTCTGCATGCCACATAAATAAAATTTCGCTGGTACAGTTGCAGATAGTCAGTTTTTTAAAAAAAGGGAAAACGATTCGGCAAATTGCCAGCATTCTTGGACTGTCTGTGAAGACAATTTATGCCCATAAATATAATATTATGAGAAAGTTCGACCTCAAAGGTGAACATGAGTTTTACCTGTTTTTGAACGATCTCAGCCTGAGTCAGCTCTATAAGGGTGTAATAGAGTGATTATTATCGATGGCCGGAGAAACGTTTATTTTCGCCTGATGCGATATCTATTCCTGCTTACAGATTTCCTGGCGTATCAGAACAAAAATTAGGATCTTTTTAATACTATTTTGCCATTTCACTGAGGAATGTTAATGAAGCATAAAATAAAAAATCATTCTGAAAATATCATTATTTCTTCAAAAGTGGTGGCTGGCATTATAGTAGGGATTGTGGTTTTTCTACTGAGCTATATTTACAGCAATTATGTGCATGCTGCGGCCCCAGAGCAGTCACCGACGGCTCAGAGCCTGAATGATCAAGAATGGAGGGAAAATGCCTATACGCATATCGTCTTCTATCGGGCGGAAGATGACCCCTCAGTCACCCGTCACCGCCTTCTTAATATTTCCATCAATAATCAATACCATACCAGCCTGATGCCTGCCTTTCGTGCCATAGAGCTGGAACTCTGCCCGGGGCAGAAACGTATCGGCATTTCTGCAGGTCAGCTTCAGCAGGGAAAAATGAACGTAGACCAGAACGAAGAAATGTCTGCAACTCTCTATTCAGGAGAGCGCTATTACTTTCAAATCTCACTGGATAGGCAGGGGAAAGTGAATGCTCACTGGGTCGATGAAAATGAGGCTAAAAGGGTGCTTACTGATTTAAAGCCAGAAAAGCGGCTTTTGTCGCGCGTTCTGAACGAGCACTACTGTCCAGAAGCCATCTATTCGATCAGTACTACCCGGTATTTTACCCATCAGCACTATTATGCTGGTCAGCCTGAATCTGAACGTCATCATACGCTGCCTAAATCTGACGCTCTTTTGAGTAGCCTGTTTCATCAGGTCAACAAAACTGCACTAAAGAGCTAACGCGTCGGTAGGTTGATTCCATTGTCGATCACCCATCCTACAGGGTAGGCGACTCACACTGTACTCTGTCCTGCCGGTTTAACTGTCCTTTACCTGGTTCTGGTTTTGAAGGTTAAAAAATAAAAATTTTCCTGTCTTGCAGAAAGGGTGAGTAACCCGGGTTTACAGGCAACGCGCTGCCTGATGAAGTGCACAGAGAACGCCCATTGCAGAGCCGCCAGATTTTATTTCCAGAAGTAACTGGACAGGGTATCCGCTCCGGATAAGAGGTGATCAGACTCCCGCTCAGGCGGCATCGGATAAAGTGGTACCGTTCTGGATTTCGCACAATCTGGTGCAGAAAGTTACGCTGGGCAGTCCCGTGTGCTCGATTTCTCACTATCTGAAGAAAGAGGCTAGCGCTGTTGTTCTGCGGGTTCGAAATGGCAACGATCAACGTCAACGGGCGCGCTCAGCCCAGCCTCGCAGCAACGCTGATTGCCGTCAGCACGGCGCGAGACGCTGTGCGCTTCCCGTTATCAAAAAAGCCAGCGCAAGCGCTGGCTTATACATTCGCAACACCCATTACTTCAGGACAGTGAGGTAGTGAACATCGATCTCCGTGCGGCCGCCGTCATGGTCAATCTCTCCTGAGATGCGCACTTTTTTGCCAGCCAGATAGCGGTCGTCGCTATCGTCCTCATCGTCTGTCTTGATACGAATACGTCCGGTTGCATCCTGAAACCAGTAGTGATCGTCATCAGCGCATCCGGTAATCGTCCCGGTCAGAGTGACGTGACGATCGTCATGCATGGTTTTGGCCTGGGCGACGGTCACGTCCTCTCTGGCAAACGCAGAAAATGACCCTGTCAGCGTTAAAACGATGAATAGTATCTTTTTCATTTCTGCTCCCTTATTAAGATCTGAGAAGATCTTTCCTGATGGTTGAAGCGGTTAAAAACTAAAACGATAGCCTGCATTAACCTGACGATGGTTGAAGCGTTCACCCCCGGTCAGGTCAGCTTCCAGAAAGAAAGTATGGTTTTTCCTTTGTGCGCTGATGCCCACACCGTTATTCCAGCCATTGCCCTTGAACGTCATCTTTTCCGGGGAACCATTGAGCGCATAGCGGGCATTGCCTTTGAACTCGCGCAGGAGGCCAGTCTTAACGTAGGTATTAAGCCTGTAATCACGCTGATTAATTTCATATCCGGCCAGCACGCTCGTCCGGCCCTGCAGGGATCTGTAGCCAGCGAGATAGACGGTTAATCCATTGGTTGCCCGAATACGTGAACCGCCCTGCCGACCTGCCGTCATCTGGAACTGCGGTTCCAGATAAAAACCGTTAGTGCCGTCAGAAAAGCGGAATCGCTTACCGGCTTCCAGCGAAGCACTCATGCCTGAGGAGACGCCATTGCCGGAAATGCGGTTCGCCTGCGTATCGCTGACGCTGAACTGGTTTCTCAGCCGGTTGATTTTTACCAGGCCATCAAGGTAGAAACCGGCCTCATTGAACCATGTGGCATACGCGCCAGCATGTTCGGATTTCGTTGTGCCCTTGCCGCTCTGGTAGCGTGGGGAGGCCTCTGTGACACCCATAAATAATCCCAGAGAAACCGGAACGTTTTCAGCAACACGTTTATCCACGCCAAACTGATAGCCGCTGTAATTCATGTTGAAATCGCTCAGCTTACCGTGGGCGAAGCTGTTGAAACGACCACTGACGCCGCGAAGCCAGACATTACCGGTAGTTTGTCCCTGGCGGATATCACCCATGCGCTGCAACAGCGTTTGCGTTTCGGCGTAGTTCATCAGATAACCGATGTTCAGAAAGTTTGCTCCGGCGTCAGCGGTAGAGGTGATGACTGACGATGAGGTGTCTGAAGCGGCAGGCGTTGGCCCGTCGGCTCTTTCCGGCTTCTCATCGGGAACCGGGGTCTCTTCACCAGGCGTAACGCTGGAGTCGGGGTCAGGCGTAACGCCGGAGTCGGGGTCAGGCGTAACGCTGGAGTCGGGGTCAGGCGTAACGCTGGAGTCGGGGTCAGGCGTAACGCTGGAGTCGGGGTCAGGCGTAACGCTGGATTCGCGGTCAGGCGTAACGCCGGAGTCGGGGTCAGGTGTAACGCTGGATTCGCGGTCAGGTGTAACGCTGGATTCACGGTCAGGCGTATCAGCGGAAGGCGTCTCCTCAGGATTCACTTCCGCTTCGCGGTGATCGTCAATCCCAGGTGACGACAGGACCCAGTTAGTACCTTGTTTATTAACGGTATAAACATAGGCGCCCAGTTCAACGTCTGAATTTCCCTTAAAGGTGGCGATACCATCTGAGGTTTCCACGACGGTCAGAACTTCATTACCGGTCGTGGCTGCGCTCCCCTGGTTGAGGATCGTCAGGCCATATTCACCTGCGCTCTTTCCCGTCACCACGATTTTATCGCCGAGACTGTTGTTCCCGTCACCCTCGCCGGCAATATTCGTACGCAGCCGGAAGTCACCCCTGCCGCTCAGACTGGCAATAGTCAGCGTAGAGAAAGCGCGGGTGTCCGTCGCAGCGGAAAGATCAATCAAGGCATTATTCAGCTGCAGGTTATCAACGCCAGAGCTGCTGGCGACCTGCCACTCACTATCGGTCAGGCTAACGTTCAGGTGCCCATCATTGAGGTGACCGCTGACGGCGCTGCCGCGCCAGAGCGAACCGGGAGCAAAGTTAAGATCAATTAATCCGTCGTTAGACACCACGCTACCGTTAATCGCCATTTTACCCTCAGCAGTCACGATGCCGGGGGCATAGCCTTCATAATAGGGGGTTCCTATGGCAATCTCTTCAGGCGCCCCCATATCTATTGTCAAATCGTTAACCAGATTCACCTGACCGCCAGCCATCGCGAGAACGCCATTATTTCCGGATGAGGCGGTCAGGGTCACCCCATCGCCGTTCACCATGCCGCCCAGCAATGACCAGATTCCCGCGCCGCCTGTGGTCTCAAGACGAATATCGGTGTTGTACAGGTTCACCGTTGCGCCTGTTGACTGCGCCGATACGGCATAAGATCCCGAAGAGAAAAGAGTATTACGTTCGTCCTGGCTGCCGAGAAAATTTATTGTGGCGCTGTCATCCATCGCAACCAGGGTACCGCTCTGCTTTGACGCCACAACACTGCCCGCACCGATGGTGACGTCACTCTCCTCCCTGGCTTCGATACCCATGGAATAAGTCCCTGAGGTGCTAATTGCTATGTGGTCGGCCGTCACTTTACCCATGCTAAAGATGGCCGCTGCGTTATCACCATTGGTGATAAGCGTTGTATGACTGCCTAAGCAGGCAATGCTGTCAGACTGAACATTGATCGCGTTTGACGCCTCTCCCAGCGTATTAACCGTTAGCGCGTCGGCGGCAAAGCTGGCCGGACCATCGGCCTCAACGCCTACCAGTGCATCAACCTGAACGCCGTGGCTGTTATGACCATCAGTTTTAATGACGCCGTCCTGACCGATATTGGCATTGCTGCCATATCCTGTGACGACAACGCCATGGCCGCGGTCACCCTGCATAAAAACGTTCAGCCTGTTCGCCTTGAGCGAGGATCCAAAGCCAACCGTAATTCCGTGAGCCGCCCGGGTTCCTGTTACTGAAACGGAGGTATCAGAGCCTAAGTCTGCTTGGGAATACTTACCCAGCAGATCAATACCAACTGCGCTCAACCCCGTGACGTTCAGCTTCAGGTTATTTGCGGTGAGCGTACTTTCAGGCCCCCGCACGACAATGCCCTGGCTGGCAACATCGGGACCGTTGACGCTGATGGTGCTATCCGTGCCCGCATCAACCTTACCGGTCATTGTCAGGGGGACGAGAATGCCGTACAGCGTGCCGATATCTTTATCCGCAATCAGCATCGTGCCATCCTCAAGCGTAATGTCACTGCCTCTCTGACTGCCTGTCATCGCCGTCTGACCAACCCCAGGCCATGCGCCAAGGCCGCAGGCGATGATTAACGCTTTCGCAAGCATACTCAGTTCGAATTTATTATTCATTCTTTAACTCTTCCTTAAGATTTAATTATCAGGTTATTAATGTCTGGACGACTTTGCGCAAAGATTGATGCGTATAAATAAGCCGAAGTCATTTCTCCGAAGAATGAGAGGGAAACAGAGTGCTAATGTGCCCTGTAATTGAAAAGGGATTGTGAAAAACGTTGAGATTATGCCGCTGCCGCTTAATGAGTGTAAAGATGATGGAAATGTCTCTGACCCATGTTCCTGTACCGCAATAAATGCCGTGAAATAATCATATTTATGATTTTTAAGGCTTATTTAAGGTGTGCTGACGAGGCTGTTTGTTAATTTTGTTCATGTGCGGTCTTTTTTGAGGGTGTTTATCTTTATCAGAATTAACGGTTTAATGAAGATGTTTAAAGCAAGTTCAGACGTGTTGATAAAACGTTGACCGATGAATGAGTAACATGCTTTCTGATAAAGAGAATAGAATTATTTGCGATTTTTTCTCAGCTTAATAATTTGCATTGTGCATTAATGTGTTTTTGAAACAGGGCGAATAGCGCTGAGCGGATAACACATTGGCAGACATATATGCTAAATTTTAGCGACGTCTATTCAGGAGCTCCTGTTATGAAGATCAATAAGATGGCCCTTTCTGCCGCGCTTATCACGGCCGGGTTGCAGCTGACGGCATGCGCGCAACAGCACTCTCAACCCCGGCCGTTAAATATGCATAACCCTGCGGCTGACTGGTGTATCCAGTCGGGCGGAAAGCTTTCGCAGGTTCAGACCGACAAAGGCGTGATCGGATATTGTACGCTTCCTTCAGGTGAACGCATTGAGGAGTGGGCGCTTTATCACCGCGACCACCCTGAAAAGGATCTTTCTAAGTAATATTGATAAAGGCTGTAAGAGAGGCGATAAACCCGGTTTGTCGCCTCTTTTCTTTTGTCCCCTTTCTTTTTTTCCCTGCTCACTGACATGCTCTCTCTGCCAGCAATCGGGAATTTTCCGGGCACGGTAAATTTTTTCCGGTTTCGTTCAGGCCAGAATAATTCAGATTTAAACCTCTCCACCCGCAGTTGCGACAGCTATGCTGAACGTTTCTCTGCTAAAAAATCATGAGGTGAATCATGCAGGCTTTGACCTTAACGTCTCCTGGCGGGCTGGATAATCTGACTCTGTCCACTCTGGCCGATCCGGGCAGGCCTGGAGAGGGGGAAGTTCGCGTGGCGATACATGCGACTTCGCTCAACTATCACGATCTGCTGGTGGCAGAAGGCGCGATGCCGACGGCCCACCAGCGCATTCTGATGGCAGACGGTGCGGGCGTGGTAGAAGAGGTCGGTGAGGGGGTAACGGAATTTGCTGTGGGTGACCGGGTCGTCTCCTGCTTTTTCCCGCAGTGGGCAGATGGTCTGCCTTTTAGTCGGGTTGCCGACTTCACCTGCACGCCGGGCGATGGTGCTGACGGTTTTGCAGCGGAATATGTGGTTCGTCCCGCGTCGCATTTTACGCATGCCCCAGTGGGCTGGAGCCATGCTGAAGCCGCCACCCTTACCACCTCCGGGCTAACCGCCTGGCGCGCCCTGGTGGGCGACGCCATCTTAAAAGCCGGTGACACCATGCTGGCGCTGGGCACGGGCGGGGTATCAATCACGGCTCTGCAAATCGCTAAAGCGATGGGGGCGCGCGTGATTATTACCTCATCGTCTGACGAAAAGCTGGCACAGGCGCGTACGCTGGGAGCCGATGAAACTATCAACTACAGATCCACACCCGACTGGGGTAAAGCGGTGCAGGATCTCACCGATGGCACTGGTGCTGACGTGGTAATCGAAGTTGGTGGGCCTGGCACGCTGGCGCAGTCTGTAACTGCGGTTCGCACTGGCGGACATATTGCGCTTATTGGCGTACTGACTGGCCATGAAGGCGTGGTTCCGACATCGCTGTTAATGGCTAAGCAAGCAAAAATTCAGGGACTGATTGTAGGTAACCGTCGCCAGCAGCAGGATTTTATCCGCGCCCTGAACCAGACCGGTTTACGTCCGGTAATTGGCCATCGCTTCACAGGACTCTCGTCTCTTGCTGACGCCTTTGCCCTTCAGCGCAGCGGCAAACATTTTGGCAAAATCACTGTAGAGTGGTAAACCGGGCACGTAACACCACAGCTGGAGAGAAAGCGTTCTCAGAACCTCCGGGCTAATTCCATACGCAAACATCCGCATCAGCATAGCCTGAAGAAACGCCTGACGCTAAGCGACAGGCGTTTTTTTACAACATCGGTGTGGTTGAAAAAGGGGCTAAAACCAGACCTGTATCTCTGCAAGAGGCGGGCTTACTGGTGAGCAGTTGACCGCATTATTGCCTGGCAGGGAGCGCTCAGCTTAAAAAACGGCACGCATCAGATGACGGTGATCGCGGTGAGGTTAAACGGTTGAAAGACGAGTGCTGGCTACTGACCAGCGTGTGGCTGTGCAGTCACTGTACCGGCGCAGGAAAAGCCGCTCCTGATTTATGCCACGTTGAAACCAGCCTGCCGCCACCGTTGCGTGTGCAGCTGTCGCCGGGCAGGTGGGGAAGGAAACTGACTTATGCTGTGCACACCAGCCTGATGTTTACAAAGCATCGCTCTTTTTTACAGAGACAGCGATGAGCGTCTTCGTTGATGCCATTGACCGGGTAGTTCGCTATCGTGGTTTGCTCGAGCCGATGTTAAAAGAGGAGGGCTGTCTGCATGATCCCCTTAAACAAGATTCGGAAAATTCGCGCCGTTTTATCTGAACAGAAAAATGGTCGTTAAAAGTACGGCTGGACCAGCCTGCTCGCACCACTTGTTTCAGCGCTCTGTGGATTTTACTGACGCAGCTGGCAGCATATTGCGATCTTATCGCGCTGGATAATGTGGCGGGTAGTGAAGTAAACAGTGAAGAGCAGGTCTGATCTGTTCGTGGCTACGATTTACTGCGTTTTGTTCAGATAAGGCAGAATACATTTTTAACCAGTACTGAACAGATTAAAGCGAAGTTTTATACTTTTTTTATGCATTAACATCTCCTGGCCTGCTTGCTCAGGCAATCATCTTCCTGATTTATTGCACTGCCTTGTCTGTGGAGTGTTATTCCTTTAAATTTTTCATTGTGTTTTATTTGGGGTATGGATGTTTTTTATTTCTGATTTTTTTATCATTTTTTTAATTAAAAGATAACTTTGATTTCATAATGGATTTATATTTTATTTGGTTAATAATCAATGGCCTGCATTTTTATGGTGCAAGTTTTGGCGTTTTTTTGATGGTGATTATTTTCTCTTAAAGCGTGCTGCCGTAGCTTTTTACCTGACAGTGATATGATTGGTTTTCTTGTTAAGGATAGGTCTAAAAATAATTTTAACTACAGGAATATCCATTGAAAAAATTAGGTAAATCGGCTTTTTACTGTACGGCTTTCATCTGTACCACCTCCTATGCAGGTATTATGAGACACGATATTTCCGCTCAGGAATATCGCGATTTTGGTGAAAATCTGGGTAAGTATGCGGTCGGTACAACCCATATCCCGGTGTATAAAAAAGATGGCTCAGTTTCCGGCTATCTTAATTTCCTGATGCCCGATTTTGGCATGGTCGCGACCAACGGTTACAGCACCCTGGTTGCTGCTTCTTATGTTGCCAGTGCCAGACACAATACCGGCTATAAAACGGTCGGATTTGGTAACGGTGCGCAATACGGCGCATCTTACCGCTTGATTAATCGCAATGATTCAACCGAGTCCAGTATTGATTTTCATTTACCCCGCCTGAACAAGGTGGTCACCGATGCAACGATCGCAGGCACGGTAGAAAAATCGGAGATCATGAAAAAGGATAGCGCCCGCTACTCCTGGTACACGCGGGTGGGCGGCGGTACGCAAAGCCAGGTCAGCGATGATCAGACAGAGCGCATCACCCTGAGCGGGGCTTATAAATGGGTGAGTGGCGGAACCGTCAATGCCAGTACGGTCAGGTTCACCTCCGGCACTTTACAGGCCAGCAGCTACGGTCCTGAAAATTCGCTGACCTCTCCGCTTGCCATCGGTACCATGGGGGGGGACAGCGGCAGTCCGCTTATGGTCTATGACGAACAGGAAAAACGCTGGAAAGTGGCAGGTGTGCTGCATGGCATTTACACAAGCAATAAGGTTTTTGATCAGACCAGTCTCTGGGAGTACATTCCAGACGGATATATTACGAAGACAATAGCAGCCAACACCTCCCCGGACGTAACAGACAGGGCAGATGAAGGGGGGCTTTACTGGAACGATAATGGCATCGCCCAGGGCAGCTCTGTCTGGTCATGGACGGGGCTGGACGCATCGTATGCAGGCGTTGCACCCTCAACTGCAACCAATGAAGAACTCGATGCGACAAAAGATTTGCGCTTCAACGGCGCAGGTGGTCCGGTCATACTCAACGCGCCCGTCAATATGGGCGCGGGCAAGCTCCAGTTCTCGAACAACTACACCGTTAAATCGGCAGAGGGTCTGAACGCCACCTGGACAGGGGGCGGTATAGAGGTGGATGCGGGCAAATCGGTGCTGTGGCAGGTCAACGGCGTCGCAAATGATGCCCTGCATAAGATCGGCACAGGCACGCTGCACGTCAATGCGGAAGGCGTTAACAAGGGCAGCCTGAACGTCGGGGAGGGGACCGTCATCCTGGATCAGCGCGCCGATGCCAGCGGCAACAAACAGGCCTTCTCATCGGTCACGCTGGTGAGTGGACGTCCAACGGTTGTGCTAGGCGATGCCGATCAGGTTGCCAGCAGCAACATTTATTTTGGCTACCGTGGCGGCACGCTGGATTTAAATGGTAATGCCTTAACCTTCAAAAAAATTAACCATACCGACAGCGGCGCCACCCTGCTCAGTCACCACAGCGACAGCCGGGCCAGCCTGAATATTACCGGCTATACCCGAGATGACATCACGTTTAATACGTTCAGCAGCAGCAATCCGAAGGGAACGCCGGGTTCAATCTATGTCTATAAAAACCCCTATACCAAAGACACCGAATATTTTCAGCTAAATACCAGCTCTTACTGGTACTTCCCTACCAATAAGAAAAGTACGTCTACCTGGACCTATCTGGGAACCGATGCGAATGCTGCGGTGGACTACCGTCTGACACAGCTGAACCAGCAGGTCTTTCGCGGTTTTCTGGGGGAAACAGATGAAGGCGCCGTTAACGGTGCTATGGACGTTAACATTCGTCCAGATAACGCCACGGCGATAACTGCACTGACCGGGGGAATGAACCTGAATGGCGACCTGAACGTTAACGGCGGCACGGTCATTCTGTCTGGGCAGCCGGTTGCACATGCGGGTGGCGTCGTGGTTGATGATGACTGGTCTACGTCGTTGTTCAAAGCCAGCAGCATCAATGTGGGCAAAAAGGCGATTTTTCAGGCCGGAGAGTATGCCAGCGTGAGTGCGAACTTTGTCGCTGACGAATCAGCTCGCCTTGTATTCGGATATAACGACAGTGACAAGGTGGAGGAGAAAAGCTGGCGCTGCTACCAAATTATCTATAAGGATGAGGTGACCTGTAGCCAGCCCGTGCGTGACGACAATACGCTGGCGCGTCTGCCTGCCACTACGGTGACCGGCGATGTTCAGCTGGCGAATAACGCCAGCCTCTACCTCGGCAAAGTCAGCTACCAGGGGGCGGTTACCTCAACGGGCACAACCCGCATGACGCTGGATACCCATGCGAGCTGGACAATGACCGGCAGCAGCAATCTGAGCTCACTACGGGCCCATAGCGGAGCGACGCTCTCAATGGTGCCAGCAGGAAGCTGGTCGGCAAAAAATCTGACCGTTGATTCACTCGATGCAACGGGCCTGGAGATAAATTTAGGCGTTAAGCCATCAACACTGGAAAGTGACAAACTGACCATTAACAGCACTGCCAGTGGCGGCAGTAACATACTGGATGTGAATTTGCTGGTGGATGCCGGTGAACAGATTGCGCTGAAACAGGATCTGGTCATGATCGATGCGCCAGCGGGCACGGCGCATGACTACTTCTCCTTTGCCAGCAGCTACAGCGGCTTTAGTGTCTATACACCTGACTATCAGGTTAAAGATGAGGACGGCCGGGTTCTCTGGGTTCTGGAGCATAACGCATCGGACCGTCCGGCTGTGTCAGATAATCCAGCTGCGTCAGATACGCCGACTGCATCAGACAGTCCAGCTGCGTCAGATACGCCGACTGCATCAGACAGTCCAGCTGCGTCAGACACACCGGCAGCGTCAGACACACCGGCAGCGTCAGACACACCGACAGCGTCAGTCACACCGGCAGCGTCAGACACACCGGCAGCGTCAGACACACCGGCAGCGTCAGACACACCGGCAGCGTCAGACACACCGACAGCGTCAGTCACACCGACAGCGTCAGTCACACCGGCAGCGTCAGACACACCGGCAGCGTCAGACACACCGGCAGCGTCAGACACAC
>NZ_JABMIK010000011.1:0-120934 GCF_041386365.1 Pantoea sp. KPR_PJ
TATTTTTTAAAGCCCGAAGGCTTCTGATATCTGCTTCCGAGTGCCCACACAGATTGTCTGATAAATTGTTAAAGAGCATGCCGCGATTATTCAGCGGCGCGGGCTGCGTATATTACGCTTTCCGCTTTATCAGTCAAGCATTTATTTTGCTTTCCTGACGATTCGCTTGTTATCGAATCTTCCTGAACACCGCATTCCGTAAGCCGTTGTGCCGTGTCAGTGGAGGCGCATTATAGGGAGTTCTTTTTCGGTGACAAGCGCTAATTTCAAATTAATTTCTGAGTGTCGCTTTTTTCAACAAAACCTCTCTAAACCGCTACTTTTTCCAGCGAAGGGAAGCCATAACGCTGTAAAACTGGCGATAATTTCATCGCCTCACTGTTTAACTCAGTGCAAAACGCGCAGTTAGCCTGAGAAGACTGCACGCCAGGCGCTTCGTGCTCAAGCAGCCAGGCTGTCCGGCGCGCTATCGCCGCGCCCGAATCGATTAATCGCGTTCCTTCAGGTAACACCTGCTGCAACTCTTCACGCAATAATGGAAAGTGGGTACAGCCCAGCACAACCGTATCAGGTGGCTCGGCCATACGTAGCCAGGGTTGCACAATGCGCCTCACCTCTTCTAATGCTACCGCCTGACCGTGCAGCTTCTGCTCGGCCAGTTCCACCAGCTCTGCCGAACCGAGCATGGCAATTCGGCACGAGGTGGCAAACTGCGCCACCAGCTCATGCGTATAAGCGCGGCGCACCGTGGCACGCGTTGCCAGTAATCCCACCACGCCATTACGCGTCAGACGCGCTGCAGGTTTAATCGCAGGCACCACACCGACGACGGGAAAATCAAAACGCGCGCGCAGCGCGGGCAGGGAAACCGTACTGGCAGTATTGCAGGCAATAATACAGAGTGAGAGAGGATGACGGCTGGCAATGGCGCCGACGATCTCAACGACGCGCGCCACAATATACTCTTCCGTCTTTTCGCCGTAGGGAAAGCCTGCGTTATCGAAAGCGTACAGATAATGCAGATCCGGCAGCAGTTGCCGGACCTCATTATAGACAGAAAGCCCCCCCACGCCGGAATCAAACACCAGCACGGTGGGACGCAGATCAGAAGCTGTAGCTGGCGCTGAGGTAATACTCCGTTCCTGGAGTTTGATAGCCATACACTGTCTCGTAGTCTTTATCAAACAGGTTGGCAATTCTACCACGAACCGTCAGCTGAGATGTGACCGGATACGACACCGCGAGATCCCACAGACTCACGCCGCCCAGTTTTACGCGGCGGGTGGGATAGCTGTTGTAGTCATTATCGAAGCGGTCGCCCAGGTAGTGGTAGGTCACCGACCAGTCGAGATGATACAGAGTCCAGTCGAGCTGATACTTAACCTGCTGTTTTGCACGGCGAACCAGCTGTTGATCCGTTTCGCCATCGCGCGCATCAACGTAGTCCCAGGAAATCTGATGACCCAGCGGGCCGGTATCAAAGGAAGCGGTCGCCTCAACACCTTTAATGCGCGCCTTGCGGATATTAAAGTAGCGATAGGTCACCGGATCGCTGTCAATCAGGTTATCGATGTCATTACGATAGCCTGAGATGCGCCAGCTTACCGGTCCGGTTAAGCCGTCAAAGCCCCCTTCCCACTGCTTGCTTTTTTCCGGGTCGAGGTCAGGATTGCCATATCCTGGGCTATAGACTTGGGAAAGATTCGGTGCCTTGAAGGCGGTGCCGTATGAGGCAAAGGCGTGATAGCCCGACACAAACTCCCAGGACGCTGCCGTTTGCCAGGTGTGATGCCAGCCGAACTGGTTATTATCATCACCGCGCAACGCACCTTCTAAGGTTACGCTGCCAAACTGCTGCTGTCCGGTAAGGTAGACGCCGGTATTACGCTGCTCGTAGCTGTCTGCCAGATAGTTTGTTCCTGGCTCGGTGGTCTCTTTCTGCCAGTCTACACCGCCACTGATAGTGCCCTGCCCCACCTGCAGCGTATTGCCCCATTGCAGGTTGTACTGAGTGACATCATCAAAAGTCGACGCCGCACCATAGCGGCCATTGCGCGGATCGTAGTTGATATCTTTGGTTCGACTGTAGCTGGCAATCAGCTGCGTTGAATAGATGTCATGGTTAACGCGCAGGCCGGTATCCCACGTCTGACTATAGAGCTGGCGTGTGTCAGCCAGGCCCACAATATTGGTGTAGCTGTCGTCCCAGGTATAAGAGCCATCATAAGCCGTACGGTTATCGAAGCCGTAGCCGCGCACAAATCCGCTGATTTCATCGCTGAACTGATGTTCCAGATTGCCATACAGGGTTTTACTCATAAAGCCGTCCCGGTCAGGCTGTGCCGGACCATACGCATTGGGATAGCCTGCGCCCACATCGAAGCCGCGGGTATAGGTATAGTTGCCAGCCAGCGTAAGCGTGGTCGCGTCGCTCAGCTTCTGCTGCGTAGAACCGTCGTATGACTGATAACCTTTCGAGCCGATACCCGCCGTCAGCGTTGTACCTGGCTGCGCGCGCCCGGTGATGATATTGACCACGCCGCCAATCGCGTCAGAGCCGTAAACCGCTGAACGCGCACCGCGAATATATTCAATGCGCGCGACCAGTGAGAGAGGAATCTGGCTGAGATCGGAAGAGCCAGAAATGCCCGCCTGGTTGAGGCGGATGCCGTCGATTAAAATCAGCACGTGGCTGGAGTTGGTACCGCGGATAAACAGCGAGCTGCTCTGTCCCAGGCCGCCGTTCTGCGCCACGTCAACGCCAGGCAGGCGACGCATCACATCGGTAAGGCTTTTTGCCTGCCAGCGTTCAATCTCGTCACGCGTAACGACAGTGGTGGGTGCCAGCACCGAGGATACCGGCTGGGCAAAGCGATTAGCAGAAACGATTTGCGTCTCATCATTACCCTGAGCGAAACCCGGTTGCGCCCAGAGAGCAAGCGCCGTTGCACTAAACGCGAACAGCGAAGCGAAGTGTGTTTTCATTGTTATGAGCATCCAAAAGACGAAGCAGGATGCCGCAGGCATACGATCGATAGCACGCGATGACCGTACGAGTTGCGACGTCACACCGGCAGGTCTTCGGGCTGGGAACCATAAATGGCGAAGACTTCCCATCCCGCTGGACAGTGTCTGCAAGGCGATCGCCACGACATTCCTTACCGCTGCGCGTCAGCTCCAGATTTGCACTGGATTCCCTATTAACTCAAGGCTGAGGCCGGCGCAGGCAGTCTACAGCAGTGATAACGGATGTCCAGACAGCCATACACCCCGATGCGCGCGGGACTGGACATCGCCAGGTGAATGCCTACAATCGCCCGGCAAGTTTGCTATTAACCAGGATTGATCATGACACCCGAACATCTCCCGACCGAACAGTATGACGCGCAACTGGCCGAAAAAGTCAGCCGTTTGCAGACGATGATGACGCCGTTCGCCGCGCCTGACGTGGAGGTGTTTCGTTCGCCGGTCAGCCACTACCGGATGCGCGCAGAGTTTCGTCTCTGGCACGACGGTGACGATCTTTATCACATCATCTTTGATCAGGAGACACGCCAGCGCATTCGCGTTGATCGTTTCCCTGCGGCCAGCGAGCTGATTAACGCACTGATGCCGAAAATGATCGACGCCATCCGCGATAACCGCGTACTGCGCCACAAGCTGTTTCAGATCGACTATCTCTCAACGATGAGCAATGAGATTGTGATCTCGCTGCTTTATCACCGCAGGCTGGAGGCGGACTGGACAGAGGCAGCAAGCGCATTGCGCGATGCGCTCCGGGCACAGGGCTATGCGGTGCAGCTGATTGGCCGTGCCACCAAAACCAAAATCTGTCTCGACCGCGACTATGTGGACGAATGTCTGCCTGTTGCCGGCCGCGAGATGATCTATCGCCAGGTGGAGAACAGCTTTACCCAGCCCAATGCGGCCATGAATATTCAGATGCTGGAGTGGGCGATTGATGTCACCAACGGGTCACGCGGCGATCTACTGGAGCTTTACTGCGGCAACGGTAACTTTTCGCTGGCGCTGGCGCGTAATTTCCGCCGCGTGCTGGCGACGGAAATTGCCAAACCCTCTGTTGCTGCCGCCCAGTTCAATATTGAGGCTAATCAGATCGATAACGTCCAGATTATCCGCATGGCGGCAGAAGAGTTTACTCAGGCGATGAACGGCGTGCGCAGTTTTAACCGTTTGCAGGGTATCGATTTAAAGAGTTACGAGTGCGAAACCATTTTTGTCGATCCGCCGCGCAGCGGACTGGATGATGAGACGGTGAAGATGGTACAGGCCTATCCCCGTATCCTTTATATCTCCTGCAACCCTGAGACGCTGCGTGACAACCTGCTCACGCTGGGGCAAACGCATGAGGTTTCCCGCCTCGCACTGTTCGATCAGTTTCCCTATACGCACCATATGGAGTGCGGCGTGTGGCTGACGCGTAAAACGGGATAACAGGGCGGTGTCCCTGATATAAACAGCTAACGCGGACGTCTGATGCCTCTCAGACGCCCGCGCTTGTCTTAATCGTTGTTCTTACGACGCTTCATCTTCAGGCCGATCCAGAACACCAGCGCCACCATCAGCAGCGTGGGAATAAAGTTAGAGCCAATATCCGGATACTCGGCACGCACCAGCGCGCTATAGACCAGAATACCCAGCAGGAAAAACGCGGCGGCTAAACCCGGCATTCCCTCTGGCATATTACGGTTCAGATAACGCTGATGCAGGCTCCAGACCGCGAGCCCCAAAGCGATAATGGGAAAGATAGAAAACGGCACAAAGGTGCTGAACAGCACGGAAAACGAGCCGTTGATAGCTAAACCAGTAATAAAAGCCAGCAGCAGCGTGCCCTTATCGCGAGAAGTCGGTTGTGACATAGCCTTATCCTTATCGTTTACTCTTCGGGTTTTTCCAGGGTGACCGCCAGACGCTCCTGCTCACGGCGATACCAGTAATAAGCACCTTTAGCAATCATGCGCAGCTGTAGCACCAGCCGATCTTCCAGCTTACGGCGCTGCTCAATATCGATATCCAGCGCTTCCGCACCGGCGCTGAACACAATGGTAACCATCGCCTCTGCCTGCGCCTCAGTGAAGCTGCGCGGCATGCGGTTTTCAACTTCGAGGTAGTCAGCCAGTTCGGCGATAAAGTGCTGGATTTCACGCGCGACGGCGGCGCGAAACGCTGCCGACGTGCCGGAGCGTTCACGCAGCAGCAGCCGAAAGGCGTTAGGGTTATTGCCGATGAACTCCATAAAGGTGGAGACCGACGTTTTGATAATGCTGCCACCTTTGGCGATGCGCTGACGCGCCTGACGCATCAGTTGACGCAGCATCAGTCCGCTCTCGTCGACCATGGTCAGGCCAAGTTCATCAACATCTTTAAAATGGCGATAGAAAGACGTGGGCGCGATGCCGGCTTCCCTGGCGACCTCACGTAAACTCAAACTGGCGAAACTGCGTTCAGCGCTGAGCTGGCTAAATGCCGCTTCGATCAGCGTACGCCTTGTACGTTCCTTCTGTTGCGCTCTGACGCCCATTCTCTCTGCCTTATGACAAGTTGAAGAGGCACTATAACAAACTTTTCAGCGTACACAGGGCAAAGTTTGTGACTGCCTGTGAACCTCACGCTTTGTCAA
The DNA here is from genome assembly GCF_041386365.1 of Pantoea sp. KPR_PJ. Taxonomy (NCBI): domain Bacteria; kingdom Pseudomonadati; phylum Pseudomonadota; class Gammaproteobacteria; order Enterobacterales; family Erwiniaceae; genus Pantoea; species Pantoea sp. KPR_PJ. The sequence goes on from NZ_JABMIK010000011.1 coordinate 5,642, forward strand.
ACCGGCAGGAATTTCGCTGTTAGAATTCAGATGTGCGCGGCGAGATGTTAGAATCTCGTTGTAAAAATGTATAGAAACATAGGACGTACTGGTATGCAAAAGTCTTACGATTACGATGCCATCGTGATTGGCTCCGGTCCTGGAGGTGAAGGTGCAGCCATGGGCCTGGTGAAGCAGGGAGCGCGCATCGCAGTGATCGAACGCTACCATAACATCGGCGGCGGTTGTACACACTGGGGCACCATTCCTTCCAAAGCACTTCGCCATGCAGTCAGTCGCATCATTGAATTCAACCAAAACCCGCTTTACAGCGATCACACTCGCCTGCTGCGCTCTTCGTTCGCGGATATTCTTAACCATACGGAAAACGTTATCAGTCAGCAGACCGCCATGCGCCAGGGTTTCTACGAGCGCAACCGCTGCGAGCTGTTTCAGGGTAATGCGCATTTTGTTGATGCCAACACCATTGAAGTTGAACACTACGACGGCACGCGTGAGCAGCTGACGGCAGAAAAATTTGTTATCGCCTGCGGATCACGCCCTTATCACCCGGCTGACGTCGACTTTACCCATCCGCGTATCTATGACTCTGACTCTATCCTTAATCTGCATCATGAACCGGGCCACGTCATTATCTATGGCGCAGGCGTGATCGGCTGTGAATACGCATCGATTTTCCGCGGCCTGAACGTCAAGGTCGATCTGATTAACACGCGCGATCGCCTGCTGGCGTTTCTCGATCAGGAGATGTCGGACTCACTCTCTTACCACTTCTGGAACAGCGGCGTGGTGATTCGTCATAACGAAGAGTTTGAGAAGATAGAGGGCGTCGACGATGGCGTCATCATGCATCTGAAATCGGGCAAAAAGGTAAAAGCGGACTGCCTGCTCTACGCAAACGGCCGAACCGGCAACACCGATTCGCTGGCGCTGGAGAATGTAGGACTTGAGGCAGATGGTCGCGGCCTGCTCAAGGTCAACAGCATGTACCAGACCGCGCAGCCGCACATCTATGCCGTAGGCGATGTCATTGGCTATCCGAGCCTGGCATCAGCCGCCTACGATCAGGGCCGTATTGCCGCCCAGGCCATTATTAAAGGAGAGGCCAGCGCTCATCTGGTGGAAGATATCCCGACCGGGATCTATACCATTCCGGAAATCAGCTCGGTCGGCAAAACCGAACAGCAGCTGACGGCAATGAAGGTGCCGTACGAGGTGGGCCGTGCGCAGTTCAAGCATCTGGCTCGCGCGCAAATCGTTGGCATGAACGTCGGCAGCCTGAAGATCCTGTTCCATCGCGAGACCAAAGAGATTCTGGGTATTCACTGCTTTGGCGAGCGTGCGGCGGAAATCATTCATATCGGCCAGGCGATTATGGAGCAGAAAAACGGTGGTAATACCATTGAGTACTTCGTTAATACCACCTTTAACTACCCCACTATGGCCGAAGCCTATCGCGTGGCCGCACTGAACGGCTTAAACCGCCTGTTTTAACGTGGTGTTCAGATAGCCCTGCATGTGCGTTCGAATCGCTTCTGCCAGTTGCTCATAGCGGCTGCGCAGAGGCGAGCCAGGACGATACACCAGCGCGATAGTGCGCTGTGGCACAGGCTTATAGCACGGCAGATAGCAGACGCCGTCGCGCACGCGCTCCTGTGGCACCGCCAGCGCAGGCAGTAGCGTAATGCCGCTTCCGGCTGCCACCATATTGCGTAGCGTCTCAAGGCTGGTGGCGCGGAAATGGGTATCTTCGTCAGCGCCAGCTTCAAAGCAGAAGCCCATCGCCTGATCGCGCAGACAGTGGCCATCCTCCAGCATTAACAGTTTTTCACCTGCCAGATCGGACATCGGAACACGATCGCGATCGTGCCACGGATGATCCTGATAGATCGCCAGCTTCATCGGCTCATCAAACAGCGGAACCTCAATAAAGGCCTCACTCTCTTTGACCAGCGCCAGAATCGCACAGTCGAGCTTGCCACTGTCGAGCTGTGCCAGCAGCTGCTGCGTCTGCGCTTCATGCAGGTACATTTCAAGTTTAGGGAAGGTCTGGTGCAGCATGGGAATAATCTGCGGCAGCAGATAGGGGCCGGTAGTCGGGATCAGGCCAATATGTAACGGACCAGACATCGCTTCGCCCTGCTGGCTGGCCATTTCTTTCAACACTTTGACTTCCCGCAGCACGGTGCGCGCCTGATCGACCAGCAGCATGCCCGCCTGGGTGAACAACACTTTACGGCTGGTGCGCTCCAGCAGCATTACGCCCAGCTCATCTTCCAGCTTGCGGATCTGACCGCTCAGCGTCGGCTGGCTAACGTGGCATGCATCCGCCGCACGGCGAAAATGACGATGCTCTGCAAGAGAAACCAGGTATTCAAGATCGCGAATGTTCATTGTAATCCTCCAGACCACGATAGCCCGTGGCGATAGATAGGATAGCAATGAACGATTAGCCCTATCAAGCAATGATAAGAATAATGCACGCAACAAATTCAGGCGCGTGGCTCTTAAGGAGAAAATATGTTGGCAACTCAGGAAGGTAAGCCTGTTCCACAGGTGGTGTTCCATACTCGTCAGGGCGATCGCTGGGTCGATGTAACGACGGAAGAGCTGTTCAAAGATAAGACGGTTATCGTCTTTTCGTTGCCGGGCGCGTTTACGCCTACCTGCTCTTCGAGCCACCTGCCTCGCTACAACGAGCTTTTCAGCGTCTTCGCTCAGCACGGCGTCGACAGCATCCTCTGCGTGTCAGTAAACGACACCTTTGTTATGAATGCCTGGAAAGCGGAGCAGCGCGCAGAAAATATCACCTTTATTCCCGACGGCAACGGTGAGTTCACGCGCGGCATGGAAATGCTGGTAGAAAAAGCGGATGTTGGTTTTGGTGCACGCTCGTGGCGCTACTCAATGCTGGTGCGCGACGGCGTAATCGAAAAGATGTTTGTGGAGCCGAACAAGCCGGGCGATCCCTTTGAGGTTTCTGACGCTGATACCCTGCTGCGCTATCTGGCACCCGAATATAAAGTGCAGGAGTCCGTTTCGCTGTTTACCAAACCGGGCTGCCCGTTTTGCACTAAAGCAAAACAGATGCTGATTGATAACAACATACAGTTTGAAGAGATTGTATTGGGTCAGGACGCCACCACCGTCAGCCTGCGTGCCGTATCGGGTCGCGCTACGGTGCCACAGGTGTTTATCGGCGGTCGTCATATTGGCGGCAGCGACGATTTGGAACAGTATCTGCTTTCAGCCTAAAAGAATCATTGTGTCAGCTGGAGTGCTGGCTCTCTGATGATGTGCCTATAAAAATAGTATTTAAATTCCGAAGCTAGAGGTTAGCGGGCAATTATTGCCCGCTTTTTTTCCCAGCAGGATTAACCGGCCGATGACAGCTATTATACGGTGGATTTGCCAGGCATACCTTGCATTAAATCGCCCAGTAGACTTTGCGCCATTACAAGTCCTTCTTCCCAGCCAACATAGGGTCCATAAATAGCACCAGCAATAGCTCCGCCGATCGCGCCGCCAATCATCCCAATCAGGGCAGTAATTCCGCCGCCAATACCGATCACATCAGCAGAATTTGCTCCAAGACCACCCAGAGTAGCCAGGGTCCAGCTACCAATCACAGCTCCGCCAATCGAACAGGCAATACCTTCGGCAACATTCGCCAGCAGATTATCGCTATAAGCACCAGATACGGACTGCAGTTCAGCACCAGTTAACAGACGCATAAAATCACCTTTTTATTTTTTAGAAAATTCGTTAATTAATGAAACATTAGAGATTATTGAATCCCACCGGAAACAAGCGTATGCACGAACTGCTCGGCTAAAGGCAGGCTGTAAGAAAGTGAGACCAGGCTCCCGGCGATAACGCCGCCTACGCCGCCAATTACCGCACCACTTACGGCACCCACCAGTTGTCCAATTACGCCCAGACCCAAAATCCCCATTGCATCACCACCATGCAGAAAGCCAATTGAACCGCCTGCGACAGCAGCGGCGACACCGCCGAGAACCGCGCTAGCTAAATGGTCAGCAACGAAATTTACGACGCTATCAGGAGTAAGTGCTGCACCTGATACATTTGAAACTTCAACTATTGTTAATTCACGCATAAGCCCTCCTGGCTCATATAAAATTTAAAAATAAGCGCTAACAAGGCGCTCAGAAAAATTAAATGCATCCGAAAAAAGAAGGAATAAAAAAAAATCCATAATTCATAAAAAGAGTGAATTTTGTGAAGACCAAAAAGGCAAGCCGATTATAAAAATTATTTCGCTAACATTATTTCAGGTTAATATTTAATACGGAGAGGGAGAAGAAAGGACGATTGTCAATCATTAATAAGAAACAAAGATACTGTATGCAGTAGCAAACTGGCACAGCTTGCGCAATGCCAGTAGTATTTAATAAAGGGCTTTAGGCAAGACGCTTTTTCGCTTCCCCAATGGCAAATGCCACCTGCTGTGGTGCAACGCCGCCTTTGGCGTTACGTTTTTCCAGGCAGGATTGCAGCGCCAGCACCGGATAAACATCCTCTTCAATGACGGCGCTAAACTGCTTCAGCTGCGCCAGCGACAGCGCTTCCAGCGCGATCCCCTGTTTAATCGCTTCAACGACAGCTTCACCGACAATATGATGCGCCTCACGGAACGGCACGCCCTTCGCCACCAGATAGTCGGCCAGCTCGGTGGAGTTCGCGTAGCCCTGCTCTGCCGCTTCCTGGCAGCGCGGACGCTTCACCTGAATGCCATCCAGCACCAGCGCTGACATATGCAGACAGTCCAGCCAGGTGTCGAGCGCGTCGAAAAGCCCCTCTTTATCTTCCTGCATATCTTTGTTGTAGGCCAGCGGCAGCCCTTTCAGCGTCATCATCATACCGGTTAGCGCACCCTGCACGCGGCCACACTTGCCACGGATCAGTTCCAGCGCATCCGGGTTTTTCTTCTGCGGCATCAGCGACGAGCCTGATGTCACTTTGTCAGCCAGCTCAACAAAACCTGCTTCGCCGGTATTGAAGAAAATTAAATCTTCGGCGAAACGCGACAGGTGGACCATGCCAATAGAAGCGTCTGCCAGCAGCTCCAGCACGTGATCGCGGTCGGAAACGGTATCGAGGCTGTTGCGAGTGGCAGAGGCAAAGCCAAGCCAGCCGGCCAGCTGTTCACGGTCGATCTCATAGGCGGTTCCGGCCAGCGCACCGCAGCCAAGCGGACTGACATCCAGGCGCTTGAGGGTATCCTGCAGACGACTCTCATCGCGCGCCAGCATTTCGACATAGGCCAGACACCAGTGCGCAAAAGTAACCGGCTGCGCGCGTTGCAAATGGGTATAGCCCGGCATCACCGCATCCTGATTCGCGTCGGCGGTTGCCACCAGCGCCTGCTGTAGATCGCGCGTTGCGCCAAGCAGCGCTTCTACCTGCATTTTGCACCAGAGTTTCAGATCGGTAGCGACCTGATCGTTACGGCTGCGGCCGGTGTGCAGCTTTTTGCCCAGCGCACCGACTTTCTCAATCAGCTGACCTTCAACCCAACTGTGAATGTCTTCGGCGTCGCTTTGCAGGATCTGCTCGGGGTTCGCCTGTACGTCAGCCAGCAGGGTATTCAGCGCCTGCTCCAGCTGCTGCTGCTCGTCGCTGCTCAGCACGCTAACCGTCACCAGCGCTTTGGACCAGGCAATGGAGCCGATAATGTCCTGCTCCGCCAGACGATAGTCAAAGCGCAGCGAGTCGTTGAACTGTTTGAAACGTTGATCTGCTGCCTGGGTAAAACGCCCGCCCCAAAGTGCCATGTAAAACTCCTTTAACGCTTTTTAAACCAGAGGCGGCCCGAAGCCGCCTCTGCGAAATCTGGATGGGCGAGGCGCGCGCCTCGCCGGAGATTACTTCTTCTGCTCGTTCAGGGCGCGAATGCGCGACGAGAGCGAGAACAGACGGATAAAGCCGCCTGCGTGACGGTGATCGTAAACTTCGTCTTCGCCGAAGGTGGCGAACTCTTCAGAGTAGAGGCTGTTGGACGAGCTTTTCTGGATCGCCGTTGCCTGACCTTTGTAGAGTTGCAGGACCACTTCGCCGTTAACCTCTTCAGCCAGCGACTCCGCCGCGGCCTGAATAGATTTACGCAGCGGCGCAAACCAGCGACCATCGTAAACCACGTAGGACATCTCATGGCCCAGCTGCTCGCGCCATTTGAAGCTGTCGCGATCCAGAACCAGCTGCTCAACGGCACGCAGCGCATTGACCATGATAGTGCCGCCAGGGGTTTCATAGCAGCCACGTGATTTAATGCCCACCAGACGGTTTTCCACGATGTCGATACGGCCAACGCCGTGCTTCGCGCCGATCGCGTTGAGCACTTCAAGGCACTGGAACGGGCTCAGCTTCTCGCCGTTTACCGCTACCACACGCCCTTTTTCTACGGTCACGGTCACATTTTCTGGCTGATCCGGGGCTTCCAGCGGATCCACGGTCCACACCCAGCAATCTTTATTCGGTGCGTTCGACGGGCTTTCCAGCACGCCGCCTTCAGTAGAGATGTGCCATGCGTTCTCGTCGCGGCTGTAGATTTTTTCCAGCGACGCAGTCGTCGGGATGTTGCGCTCTTTCAGGTAATCCAGCAGCGCTTCACGGGAACGCAGGTTCCACTCACGCCACGGCGCGACCACTTTCAGCTGCGGCGCCAGCGCGGTGTAGGTGGTTTCGAACCGCACCTGATCGTTGCCTTTACCGGTTGCACCGTGACACAGCGCATCGGCGCCGACCTTGAGCGCCAGTTCAACCTGCGCTTTGGCGATAATCGGACGCGCCATTGAGGTGCCGAGCAGATAGGTGCCTTCATACAGCGCGCCGGTCTGCAGAACCGGATAAACGTAGTCGCTGATGAACTCTTCACGCAGATCGACAACATGGCACTCCGAGGCACCAGACTGCAGCGCTTTTTTCTCTACGCCTTCCAGATCGCTACGCTCCTGGCCGATATCGGCCACGAACGCGACCACTTCACAGCCGCCGTAGTTCTCTTTCAGCCATGGAATGATGGCAGAGGTGTCCAGACCACCGGAGTAAGCCAGTACGATTTTTTTGATGTTTTGCGTGCTCATTGTCGTCATCCTGAAATCTAAGTCGTTAAGCGAGAATGCGGGTGCCAATAGACACACCGTTAAACAGGTCGGGCAGTTGCTCCGCGTGTCGCCAGCTGGCAATGTCCACCGGGCGGCCCAGGGTGCGCGCCGCGTCGAGCGCCGCGTGCACCTTTACAATCATGCCATCGGTAATGATGCCCTGCGCAATCAGCTGCTCCGCTTTTGCGGCTGTCATCTCAGCGATGCGCTGGCCTTTACCATCGAGAATACCGCTTACGTCAGAGAGCAGCACCAGATCGGCTCCCAGCGTCGCGGCCAGTGCGGTTGCGGCCTGGTCAGCATTGACGTTCATTAGCTCACCGCCGTCAGTAATACCGATTGAACTCACAACAGGCATATATCCTGCAGCCAGCAGCATATTCAGCAGTGCTGGGTTGCCAGGTTCAGCATGGCCCACGTGTCCCAGCTCTTCATCGAACTGCGCCACGTTCACCAGATCGGCATCCCCCAGGCTCAGGCCAACCGCCTTGATACCGTGTTTTTTCGCCCAGGCGAGCAGGGTTTTGTTGGCGGTTCCCGCCAGCGCGCCGGTAATAATGTCAATCTGGTCGGCAGGCGTAACGCGCAGGCCATTTTTCTTCTTCACCGGCAGCGACAGCTTTTTCATCAGCTCATCAACCAGACAGCCGCCGCCGTGAACGATCATCAGCGGACGCTGATGCGCGCTGCGATAGGCCAGTAAGGCGTCAAACAGGCGCGCCAGCGCCTCTTCACTGTCGAGCAGCACGCCGCCCAGTTTGATAATTAATGGAGTCGTCATAATCATCCTTGCCCGTTAAATCAGAGACTGCGTTTCAGGGAAACCGAAGCGAATATTCATACACTGCACCGCCTGTGACGCCGCACCTTTCAGCAGATTATCTTCCGCCGCCACCACAATCAGATGCTCGCCCTGCACGGCAAAACCGATATCGCAGAACGGCTGACCGATAACCGCTTTCAGCGCCGGTACGCCCTGCTCATATACCCGCACCAGTGGCTTGTCGTGATAGGCATGCTGGAACGCCGCGGCCACGTCATCGTGGCTGACGCCCGGCTTAAGGCGACAGGTAATGGTTGCCAGAATGCCACGCGGGAAACTCCCCAGATGCGGTGTGAAAATCACTGGCGTTCCCAGGTGCGCCACAATCTCCGGGTGATGCCGGTGATTAAACAGGCCGTACGCCGACAGGCTCACTTCACAGAAGCTGGTCGCTACGTTGGCTTTGCGACCCGCGCCGCTGACGCCGCTGGTGGCATTGATCACTGGCCACTGCTCCAGATTCAGCAGTTCGCCGTCAACAAGCGGCTTTAGCGCCAGCTGTGCAGCAGTGGGATAGCATCCCGGCACCGCAACCAGCTGCGCCTCTTTAATCTTCGCCTGGTTCCACTCCGCCAGACCATAGACGGCGTTGTCGAGCCAGTCGCCGTGCTGATGGGTGAAGCCGTAAAACTGCTGATAAAAGTCGCCGTCATTAACGCGGAACGCACCGGAGAGATCGAAGACCACGCAGCCCGCCTTGAGGAATTCCGGTGCCAGATCGTGACTGACTTCGTGGGCCGTTGCGAGAAAGACCACGTCCACTTTATCCGCCCACTCCGCTGCACTGCTCAGCGGCTGCAACGGCAGATCCACAATGCCTTTCAGCTGCGGATGCAGATCGGACAGACGCTTACCCGCATCGGGGCTTTGCGCTGAAACCGCCAAAGCGGTTATGTTCATATGTGGATGGCGATTAAGGAAAGTGGCGAGTTCCACACCAGCGTAACCACTGGCACCAACGATCAGCGTATTCAACATCAGGCTGTAACCCTTTTTACAGTCACACGTTCCGGGTCGCGGCCATGCCCCGTTGCCCACGATGCCGTTTGAGGGGATTTTTGCTTCCCAGCCAACCGGCGTTAATGTATTTTTATTCACTATTAATGCATGAATATTGATACATCCTAACTCAAGGACCGTCAACAGTGAAGACAAAATTACCGCCTTTTATCGAACTCTACCGCCAGCTGATTGCCACTCCAAGCATCAGCGCAACCGATGCGGCGCTGGATCAGAGCAATGAAACTTTAATCAATTTGCTGGCAGGCTGGTTTCGCGATCTCGGCTTCAGTGTTGAAGTCCAGCCCGTGCCGGGCACGCGCCATAAATTTAACATGCTGGCCCGCACTGGCAGCGGTGCAGGCGGCCTGCTGCTTGCCGGGCATACCGATACTGTGCCCTTTGACGATGGCCGCTGGACGCGCGATCCCTTTACCCTGACCGAGCATGACAACAAGCTCTTTGGTTTGGGTACTGCCGACATGAAAGGTTTCTTTGCCTTTATTCTCGACACGTTGCGCGATGTGGACGTCAGCAAACTCAGCAAGCCGCTCTACATCCTGGCGACAGCGGATGAAGAGACCACCATGGCAGGAGCGAAGTATTTCTCCGAAACCACTGCTATCCGTCCGGATTGCGCCATTATCGGCGAACCCACCTCCCTGAAGCCGGTGCGTGCGCACAAAGGTCACCTGTCCCACGTTATTCGCATACAGGGCCAGTCGGGCCACTCCAGCGATCCGTCGCGCGGCGTTAACGCCATTGAGCTAATGCATGATGCTGTCAGCCACCTGATGCAGCTGCGCAACACGCTGAAAGAACGCTACAACCACGATGGCTTCGCTATCCCTTATCCCACCATGAACTTCGGCCACATTCACGGTGGCGACGCGGCGAATCGCATCTGCGCCTGCTGCGAACTGCACATGGATATTCGCCCGTTGCCTGGTCTGACGCTGAATGATCTGGAAGGGTTACTGAATGAGTCGCTGGCACCGGTCAGCGCGCGCTGGCCTGGCCGCTTGACCGTAGGCGAGCTGCATCCGCCCATTCCAGGCTACGAATGCCCGGCGAACCATGAGCTGGTGGTGGTGGTAGAAAAATTACTCGGTACCCCGACTGAAGTGGTGAACTACTGCACCGAAGCGCCCTTTATTCAGACGCTCTGCCCGACACTGGTTCTGGGGCCGGGATCAATCAACCAGGCGCATCAGCCGGATGAATTTATCGATACTGCATTCATTAAGCCAACGCGTGCTTTAATCGCTCAGGTTGTGCAGCATTTTTGCCACTGATATGCAATAAACAGGGCAATTCACTGTTAAGAAAGTAATTTTCCTGATCTCCACGCGGGATTTGTTGATAAGAATAACTTATCCCGCTTCTCTACGATTAAAATCTTTGAATTTCCGCCAGTTAGATGCATGTTACCGGGTGGCGAAGCACATTGACGCCGCAAGGTTTACGTGGCTAGATAAAAGCCGATGTTATGCCCAGTGGGTGATGGCTCAGGCCGTTTTCGGGTTAACGCAAACAGTGGGTATAGAAGCTTACAAAGACGATAAGGGTGTCAGGGTCACATGAACGAACAATATTCCGCAATGCGAAGTAATGTCAGTATGCTCGGCAAACTGCTCGGGGATACCATAAAGGATGCACTAGGAGAGAACATCCTCGACCGGGTGGAGACCATCCGCAAACTCTCAAAGTCATCCCGTGCGGGAAATGAGGCCGATCGCAAGGAACTGCTCAATACGCTGCAAAACCTGTCGAACGACGAACTGTTGCCCGTCGCGCGCGCCTTCAGCCAGTTTCTTAATCTGACCAACGTTGCCGAGCAGTACCAGACTATTTCTCGCAGCGGCGACGGCACCAATCATCCTGAACTGCTGAAAACCACCTTTGATCGTCTTAAACAGCAGCCTGACGTGAGCGAAAGCGCTATCCGCGAGGCGATTGAGTCGCTGTCGCTGGAGCTGGTGTTGACCGCGCACCCGACTGAAATTACGCGCCGCACCCTGATTCATAAGCTGGTTGAAGTTAACAGCTGCCTGAAGCAGCTCGATCACAGCGATATCTCCGACTACGAGCGTAACCAGATCATGCGTCGCCTGCGTCAGCTGGTGGCGCAGGCATGGCACACGGATGAAATCCGTAAATATCGCCCAACGCCCATTGATGAAGCCAAATGGGGTTTTGCCGTTGTAGAAAACAGCCTGTGGGAAGGTGTGCCCGCCTTTCTGCGTGAACTGAACGAGCAGGTGGAAGAGACGTTCGGCATCAGGCTACCGGTGGATTTTGTGCCGGTGAAATTTACCTCCTGGATGGGCGGTGACCGCGATGGCAACCCGAATGTCACCGCGCCGGTAACACGCCATGCGATGCAGCTCAGCCGCTGGAAAGCAGCCGACCTGTTCCTGCGGGATATTGGCGTGCTGATCTCTGAACTGTCTATGTCTGAGTGCAGCGAGGAAATACGCGAACTGTGTGGCGATCCAGACGCGATTGAACCCTATCGTGTGATTTTGAAGCGTATGCGCAGCCAGCTGATGGCCACCCAGACCTATCTTGAACACCGTCTTAAAGGCGAGCGTCTGCCGCGTCCGGCCGATTTGCTGATCTCCAACGACCAGCTCTGGACGCCGCTTTACGCAATCTATCAGTCGCTGCAGCAGTGCGATATGGGCATTATCGCTAACGGCCAGTTGCTCGATACGCTACGTCGCGTCAAATGCTTTGGCGTGCCGCTGGTGCGTATCGATCTGCGTCAGGAGAGCACTCGCCATACGGAAGCCATTGCCGAAGTGACCCGTTATCTCGGCCTCGGCGACTACGAAAGCTGGTCGGAGGCTGACAAGCAAGCCTTCCTGATCCGCGAGCTCAACTCCAAGCGTCCGCTGCTGCCGCGCCACTGGGAGCCAGGCGACGAGACGCGTGAAGTGCTGGAAACCTGCCGCGTCGCCGCTGAAGCGCCGCAGGGCTCGATTGCTGCCTACGTCATCTCGATGGCAAAAACTCCCTCTGACGTTCTGGCCGTGCACCTGCTGCTGAAAGAGGCAGGCATCACGTTTGCCCTGCCGGTGGCACCGCTGTTTGAAACCCTCGACGATCTCAACAATGCCAATGACGTGATGACCCAGTTGCTAAACATCGACTGGTATCGCGGCTTTATCCAGGGCAAGCAAATGGTGATGATCGGCTATTCCGACTCGGCAAAAGATGCCGGCGTGATGGCGGCCAGCTGGGCGCAGTACCAGGCGCAGGACGCCCTGATTAAAACCTGTGAAAAAGCCGGCATTGCGCTGACGCTGTTCCATGGACGCGGCGGCAGCATTGGCCGCGGCGGTGCGCCAGCCCACGCCGCGCTGCTGTCTCAGCCTCCCGGCAGCCTGAAAGGCGGCCTGCGCGTGACCGAACAAGGCGAGATGATCCGCTTCAAATATGGTTTGCCCGAGGTCACTATCGCCAGCCTGTCGCTCTATACTGGTGCGATTCTTGAAGCCAACCTGCTGCCGCCGCCGGAGCCAAAGCAAGAGTGGCACAGTATTATGGATCAGCTTTCTGAACACTCCTGCGCCATGTATCGCGGCTACGTACGCGAAAATCCCGACTTTGTGCCCTACTTCCGTTCTGCTACGCCAGAGCAGGAGCTGGGTAAACTGCCGCTCGGCTCACGTCCGGCCAAGCGCCGTCCAACCGGCGGCGTTGAGTCACTGCGCGCCATTCCGTGGATTTTTGCCTGGACGCAAAACCGTCTGATGCTGCCCGCCTGGCTCGGCGCGGGCGCGGCTCTGCAACAGGCGATGGAGGATGGACATCAGGATCAGCTGGAGGCGATGTGCCGCGACTGGCCGTTCTTCTCCACCCGTCTCGGCATGCTGGAAATGGTGTTTGCGAAAGCTGACCTGTGGCTGGCGGAATATTACGATCAGCGCCTGGTCGACAAAACGCTCTGGCCGCTGGGCAAACAGCTACGCGACCAGCTTGATGCTGACATCAAAGCGGTGCTGACCATCGCCAATGACGCTCACCTGATGGCGGACCAGCCGTGGATCGCTGAATCCATCGCGCTGCGTAACGTCTATACCGACCCGCTTAACGTGTTGCAGGCGGAGCTGTTACAGCGTGCCCGTGCGCAGGAAGCGCGCGGTGAAGAGGTAGATCCCCGCGTTGAGCAGGCGCTGATGGTGACCATTGCGGGCGTTGCAGCCGGCATGCGTAATACCGGTTAATGCGCTCTGCAATCCGGGCAGGCTCCTGCCCGGATACCTCACATGCCACGACGCCTTTCACGTGTGCAAGCGTTGTGCCCGGCCGCTACTTTGCTCTATTCTTTAGGACCATTCCTCGGTTATCTACATTCTCATTTACAGGAGTTGCCCTTATGGCATCAGGAATTTCTCGCATCTGGATGCGTACTGGCATGTTGCTCGGTGCCGCATTGCTGGTGCTTAACCTCACCGCATGCGGTGACAAAGAGGGCGATCAGCGCAAAGCCTTTATCGATTTCTTGCAAAATACCGTGATGCGCAGCGGCGAGCATTTGCCGAGCCTGAGTGAAAGCCAGAAGCAGAATTTTGGTAAGTTTGCTGGTGATTACGCCATTATTTATGGCTTTTCCCAACAGGTAAATAAAGCGGTCGAGCAGGGTATGCGTCCGGTTGTCGATGAACTGTCGGCGATTCGCGTGCCGCAGGATTACCTGACTCGTCGTGACGCCCTGCGCCAGGCTAACGGCGCGCTGGTGATTGTTACGCAGCAGCTGGAAAGCGCTAAAATGCAGGCGGACAGCAGTAAAGCGGCGCTCAAGCAGGAAGAGGAGCTGAAAAAAGCCTATGACACCGTTTACGATAAAGTGGTGACGCAGCCAGCAAACCAGTTAGTTCCCCTGCTGCCGAAGCTGCAGGCGCTAAGCCAGGGTGCGGTGCAGGCAGGCGACTTCCTGCAACAGCAAGGTTCGCGCGTCAGCTTCAACAACAATGCCGTTCAGTTCCCGACGCAGGATCAGGTTACCCAGTATAATGCGCTGATGAGCACCCTTTCTGCGAATGCCCAGGCATTAAATCAGGCGCAGGCGACCGTCCAGAACGGTTTGCAGTAATTATTTCAGAGGCAAGCGGCAAGCTTGCCTTTGCCCTTTCTCTTATCCCTTTCCGCTTTTTCCCCATGCGCCAACAGAGTGTGATCTGGCGCATTTTCAACCGAAAATACTTTGTGATCATAGTCACATATATGAAACAAACCAGGGCGATCAAATCGTGATACAGGTCACATTTGCCTCGCTTTGGTGTTGAATAAATGTGCACTTGATCTTTTTTATCCCTCTTTTTTGTGACCAGCTTCACCAAAAATGGCCCTGTCCACACCGAACATTAGTGATCTGGATCACACTTACCCCGACGGCTACGCAGCGTCATATTCGCGTGATAGAGTCCGCCTGCATACAGTAATAGCGACGGCTTACCGCCGTGCTGACTTAACAAAAACAAACGCGCTCTCTTATTGCAGCGCGTCTCGATAAGGGGTGGGATATGTCCTCATCAGTCAAGGTTAAGGTTCAAAGCTTTGGCCGCTTTCTGAGTAACATGGTGATGCCGAACATCGGTGCGTTTATCGCATGGGGCATCATCACTGCACTGTTCATCCCGACCGGATGGATTCCCAATGAAACGCTGGCCAAACTGGTTGGCCCGATGATTACCTACCTGCTGCCGCTGCTGATCGGTTTTACCGGTGGGCGTCTGGTGGGCGGCGATCGCGGTGGTGTTGTGGGGGCCATTACGACCATGGGCGTCATCGTGGGTGCAGATATGCCGATGTTCCTTGGCTCCATGATCGCCGGTCCGCTGGGTGGCTGGGCCATTAAATCTTTCGACCGCGCCGTTGATGGCAAAATCAAAAGCGGTTTCGAGATGCTGGTCAATAACTTTTCTGCCGGGATCATCGGCATGGTGCTGGCGCTGATCGCCTTTATGGCTATCGGGCCCCTGGTAGAAGGTCTGTCGCATATCCTTGCCGCCGGCGTTAACCTGATGGTGCAGAACAACCTGCTGCCGCTGACCTCCATCTTTGTTGAACCGGCAAAAATCCTGTTCCTTAATAATGCCATCAACCATGGTATCTTCTCGCCGCTGGGCATTCAGCAGGCGAGTGAAGCAGGCAAGTCCATTTTCTTCCTGATCGAAGCGAACCCAGGCCCAGGCATGGGAGTGCTGGTGGCCTATATGATCTTTGGCCGCGGCAGCGCGAAGCAGTCTGCGGGCGGTGCGGCGATCATCCACTTCCTGGGGGGGATTCACGAAATTTACTTCCCGTACGTGCTGATGGCACCCCGCCTGCTGCTGGCGGTTATCCTCGGCGGTATGACCGGCGTATTTACGCTGACCGTGCTGAATGGTGGCTTGGTTTCTCCGGCCTCGCCCGGTTCTATCCTGGCCGTCCTGGCGATGACGCCGAAAGGCGCCTACTTCGCTAACATCGCTGCGATTGTGGCAGCCTTTGCCGTCTCTTTCGTAATTGCCTCTGTCCTGTTGAAAACCAGCAAAGTGAAAGAAGATGACGATATCGAAGCCGCGACCAAACGCATGCACGACATGAAAGCACAGTCGAAAGGCCAGGCCGTTGCGGGTGCGCCAGTGGTAGCTGATGCGAACAGCGTTGACGTCAGTCACGTGCGTAAAATCATCGTTGCCTGCGACGCCGGTATGGGCTCCAGCGCCATGGGTGCCGGGGTGCTGCGTAAAAAAGTGCAGGATGCGGGTCTGAGTAACGTCTCTGTCACCAACAGCGCAATTAACTCGCTGCCGGGCGACGTCGACCTGGTGATTACCCACCGCGACCTTACCGAGCGTGCAATACGCCAGGCGCCGCAGGCGCAGCATATCTCGCTGAATAACTTCCTCGACAGTGCACTCTACACCAACCTGACTGAGCGCCTGGTGGCGGCAAACCGCAGCGAAGCGCATCGTGAAACCGTACAGACCGCGCTGGCAGACAGCTACGACAACAGCGGCTCGCACCTGTTTAAGCTGGGCGCAGACAATGTCTTCCTCGGCCTGAGCGCCAGCAACAAAGAGCAGGCAATCCGCTTTGCCGGTGAGCAACTGGTGAAAGGCGGCTACGTTCAGCCAGAATATGTGGAAGCGATGCTGGCACGCGAGCAGCTTACGCCAACTTATCTCGGCGAATCTATCGCGGTGCCGCACGGCACGGTGGAAGCGAAAGATCGCGTATTGAAAACCGGCGTGGTGTTCTGTCAGTATCCTCAGGGCGTATTGTTTGGTGAAGATGCTGATGATGTGGCGCGCCTGGTAATTGGTATCGCGGCACGCAACAACGAGCATATCCAGGTGATCACCAGCCTGACCAATGCGCTGGACGATGAAAGCGTAATTGAGAAGCTGGCACACACTACCAGCGTACAGGAGGTGCTGGATCTGCTGTCAGGCAGCCCGGCTACCGCCTAAACGCCCTGCGTGATTTTCCCTGGGGCGGGTATGCCCGTCCCGATTTCCGGGGCGGATATGCCCGCCCCATCGTCATTTGATATGGGTCAATATTATGAAAGCGTTACATTTTGGAGCAGGCAATATCGGTCGCGGTTTCATCGGCAAGCTGCTGGCGGATGCAGGCATTGAACTGGTCTTTGCTGATGTCAATCAGGTGGTGCTGGATGCACTGAACGCGCGTCATGAATATCCAGTACATGTGGTTGGCGAGCAGGCAAAAGTGGAAATCGTGAAGGGCGTCAGCGCCGTCAACAGCACCAGTGACGATATCATCGCGCTGGTGGCGGAAGTCGATCTGGTCACCACGGCCGTAGGCCCACAAATTCTTGAGCGCATCGCGGGAAGTCTGGCGAAAGGCCTGGCAAAACGCCACGACGACGGCAACACGCAGCCGCTGAATATTATTGCCTGTGAAAATATGGTGCGCGGCACCAGCCAGCTCAGGCAGCACGTGCTGAAGTCACTGCCGGAGCAGTATCACGCCTGGGTTGAGCAGCATGTGGGTTTCGTTGACTCTGCAGTAGACCGAATCGTACCGCCATCCGAAGCAGGCAGCAGCGATCCGCTGGAAGTCACCGTAGAAACCTTCAGTGAGTGGATTGTTGATAAAACCCAGTTTAAAGGTGAACTCCCAGAGATTGCCGGGATGGAACTGACCGATAACCTGATGGCATTTGTCGAGCGTAAGCTGTTTACCCTCAATACCGGCCACGCCATTACCGCTTATCTCGGCCAGCTGGCTGGGCATCAGACTATTCGCGATGCCATTCTGGATAAGAAAATCCGTGCGGTGGTAAAAGGCGCCATGGAAGAGAGTGGTGCAGTGCTGATCAAGCGTTACGGCTTTGATGCTGACAAGCACGCTGCCTATATCGAAAAAATCCTCGGCCGTTTTGAAAACCCCTATCTGAAAGATGACGTAGAGCGCGTCGGCCGCCAGCCGCTGCGTAAGCTGAGCGCGGGCGATCGCCTGATCAAACCGACGCTGGGCACGCTGGAGTATCAGCTGCCAAATGCGAACCTGGTTCAGGGAATTGCGGCGGCGCTGCACTATCGCAGCGCCCAGGATCCGCAGGCGCAGGAGCTGGAAACGCTGCTGAATGAGAAAGGCCCGCAGGCTACGCTGGCACAGGTCTCTGGACTGGATGCCGACAGCGATGTGGTCGCCGCCGCAGTCAGCGCATACAACGCAATGGTTTGAGAAACGCGTGTTACTCACGCATAAGCGGTACGGGCACAGCGAGGCTGTGCCCGTTGACGGTAGTGGAATATTGCAGGCAACAATGGAAGAAAAGCAGGCTTTTGAAAACCGGGTGC
This sequence comes from Pantoea sp. KPR_PJ, assembly GCF_041386365.1. Taxonomy (NCBI): domain Bacteria; kingdom Pseudomonadati; phylum Pseudomonadota; class Gammaproteobacteria; order Enterobacterales; family Erwiniaceae; genus Pantoea; species Pantoea sp. KPR_PJ. The sequence continues at coordinate 23,416 of NZ_JABMIK010000011.1, forward strand.
TTGAGCGCCTGAACGCCGGTCGCTCGGTGAGAAGCTTTCTGATCGCCGCCGTTGAGCTGTTGGCCGAAGCGGTTAATCTGCTGGTGCTACAGGTGTTTCGTAAAGATGACTATGCGGTGAAATATGCCGTCGAGCCGCTGCTGCTGGGCGATGGCCCGCTTGGTGAACTTCCGGTGCGCCTGAAACTGATTTACGGCCTGGGCGTGATTAACCGTCATGAATATGAAGATTGCGAGCTGCTGCTGGCGTTACGCGAAGAGCTTAACCACGATCGGGGTGACTATCGCTTTACCGACGATGAAATTCTTGGCCCCTTTGGCGAGCTGCACTGCGTCGTCGCCTGGCCGCCAAAACCGGAATTTCATCCTGACGATGCCGAACTGCGCGCGATGCAGCAGCAGCGCTATTTGCAAATGGTGCGCTCAACCATGGTGCTCTCTCTGACCGAGCTCATTTCGCGTATCAGCCTGAAGCAGGCGTTCAAACGTCCCGGTACCTGATCCCTGCTCCATCGTCGTGCGCGAATCTGCGCCGCTTTTCGTGTATCCTTTGCCTGTTTTCCACTACGAGTTTTCGCCATGAAAGAGCAAGAAAAAGCCGAGATTAAACGTCTGAGCGATCAGCTGGACGCCCTGAACCGCAAAGAGCCGCAGCTGCTGGAAGCGGGCGACGCCGAAAAACTGGGCGCGCTGCTGAAAGAGAAAGAGACGCTGGTAACAGAAATTGAGCGTCTGCGCGACAAAATTGACGACAAGCTGAGCAAAGAGGCGCAGAAGCTGCAAAATCTGCCGTTCAGCCGCGAAATCACTAAAAAAGAGCAGGCCGACATGGGATCGCTGAAGAAAAGCGTGCGCGGCCTGGTGGTGGTCCATCCGATGACCGCGCTGGGTCGTGAGATGGGCCTGAAGGTGATGACCGGCTTCGCGAAGAAGCCGTTCTGAGCCCTGGATCAGGCAGCAGCCTGATCCACTGCGCGCTGGCCGGTTGCCGTCAGCACCTGCATTGCCAGCGCGTCCAGCAGTTCATAACGACGGCGATACTCCGCGCGCTTCTTGCTGGCGATCTCCTCCAGCGCTTTGCGCGGCAGGCTAAGCGGCAGCTGGAACAGGGCATCCGGGCGTGCCACTCCGCCAAGTGATGTCCAGAACTCGCTGTAGCTGGCAAAAAAATGGTCACTCTTGCTGCGACGATAGCGCAGGCTGCGGAACACATGCGTGTCATCCCCTACGGCAACCATACTCTCCACACCGCACTGACGGGCCAGCATCAGCACCACCTCCATTAACAGGCGTTTAGGAAACAAGCCGTGCGCCGCTTTCGTCGCCTCGCGGATCACCTCATTTGAAATATGCTTACGCGGTCCCTGCAGGCCGCCAATTAACAGCGTGCGTTGTTTATTTTCATAAATAAGCGAGAAAGAGAGCGAGGCAATGACTTCACTCTGATAGCGCAGCACCAGCGTGATTTCGCCTTCGCGATCGAAACGCCCGGGGCAGGAATAGAGCGTAAAGCATTCGCTGTTTTTACCGTGCAGCGTCGCCAGCAAATTATCGCCGGGAGTTTGCAGCAGCTGCCGTAGCGTCGCATTCTGTAATGATGCTACCAGCTGATAGTGATCGAGAATCGCCTGCGCACGCGCCGCCACGCCCAGTCCGGCATGGAGATAAGGACGGTGCAACTTGGCCGGTAATAACCCTTGTACGCTCATGACCTGAGGTAAATCAGGCAGGCATGAAAGCTGACGTAAATATCCTGTCGTCGTCACGGGATAAGCCAGGGTTCTTAACGCAAACTTCAGGCGAAAGCGTTTGCTCAACCACAGTTTATTCGGGATATATTTTCCGCTAACCAGCTGAAAAAACAGCGAAGCTGAGGAATCAGCGATTGGCACATGCGTTGTTATAATAGACATGAGATAACATTCTCTGGTGGAATGTTATCAATCCTATTGAGTCAAAACTCAACGGCACATTAATGCAACTTAAAGTTAAAAAACAACGAAACAAATGTTTAATTGCCGTTTAAAAAGGCAGATAGCGCGCATAAAAAAACCGGCGACACGCCGGTTTTTTGCTTTAGCGCTGACGCACTTATTTTGCTGAAGCGAAACGCGCTGCCGCTTCGTCCCAGTTCACGACATTCCAGAACGCTTTGATGTAGTCAGGGCGTTTGTTCTGGAATTTCAGGTAGTAGGCATGCTCCCACACGTCCAGACCCAGAATCGGGAAGCCTGAAGTGCCAGAAATTGCTTCGCCCATCAGCGGGTTATCCTGGTTAGCGGTAGAGACAACGGCCAGTTTGTCGCCTTTTTTCACCAGCCACGCCCAGCCAGATCCAAAGCGGGTTGCCGCCGCTTTTTCAAACTCTTCCTGGAATTTTTCAACGCTGCCAAAATCTTTTTCGATCGCGGCTTTCAGGTCACCCTGCAGCGTAGTACCGGTTTTCAGGCCTTTCCAGAACAGGCTGTGGTTAGCGTGGCCGCCTGCGTTGTTACGCAGAACGGTTTTTTTGTCTGCCGGAACCTGATCCAGTTTGGTAATCAGCTCGTCAACCGGCAGGTCAGCGAATTCGGTCCCTTCCAGCGCAGCGTTAGCATTGTTAACGTAGGTCTGGTGGTGTTTAGTGTGATGGATTTCCATCGTCTGCTTGTCGAAATGCGGTTCCAGTGCGTCGTAGGCGTAAGGCAGGGATGGCAGTGAATAACTCATGTTCTTCCTCTCCATATCATATTTGGGCGGCAACGCGAAGGGCGTGCCGCGTAAGCAGTCGAACCATTATAGTTAAATTCATGATCCGGAAAAGGGTAATCAATGCCCCATTAATTGCAAGGAATTGCTTAATCTGGCATAAGCAAACCGTTGTTTTTACAGCCTGCCGGTCGTCATGTGCCTTAGCGCAGGCGCTGAGGATGGGTATAGACCGTGGCGCGCCCTGGCTTACTGAAGCCTACCAGCGTCAGGTTACAGCGCTCAGCCACCTCAACAGCAAGGCGGGTTGCCGCAGAAACAGCAAACAGGATCTCCACGCCACACATGGCCGATTTTTGCACCATTTCATAGCTGGCACGACTGGATACCAGCGCCGCGCCATTGCCCCAGCTGGCGCGACTGCGATAGCCGAGCAGCTTATCCAGCGCAACATGCCGCCCCACATCTTCGCAGCCGCCTGCCAGCTCGCCATCCGGGCGCATCCAGGCGGCCGCATGGGTGCAACCGGTCTGCTGGCCCACCGGCTGAAAGTTTTTCAGCTGGGCCAGGCCGCGATCGAGCTGCGCCAGATCAAATGTCTGGGTAAAAGCCAGCGGCTGCACGGGTTTACCGATCTGCTCCAGCTGTTCGACACCGCAAACCCCGCAGCCGGTTCGCCCCGCCAGCGCGCGTCGATGGGCTTTCAGGGCCATAAAGCGGCGGCTGGAGAGTTCAATTTGCACCTCAATGCCGTTGCAGCCGGGCACGATATCCAGACCAAAAATCTCCGCTGGTGCATCAATAATGCCCTCCGACAGTGAAAAGCCGATAGCAAACGCCTCAAGATCTTTTGGCGTGGTCATCATCACCACATGTGAAATGCCGTTATAGACCAGCGCTACCGGCACTTCGTCCGCCAGCCAGTCGGGCTGAGCCTGCGATAAATTGCCGCGCTGCCATACCTGAGTTTCGCTGCTGCCCGCGTGGGATGTTAAATTTTCGCCGAAAGGTTGTGGAGTGGGTTTCAAAGCATGTGACCTGTTGTTAACAATCAATTTAAAAGTACGCGCCCGGGCCTCCGACGCGGAATGGCACAAGTTTGCGCTCTTGTGGGGGCCGGCGCAAAAGAAACGCTATACAAATTATGCTGCGCAGGGCGCGCCAGCGCTGTTTTTCTCTGCCAGATGAGAATGATTTTCCATCAGCAATTAACATCGGTTTTCAAAGGGGAAAAGGTTTTTTTTTGCTGGCTAAAAAAAATCTGTCGGCCTGTCAGATACCTACAAAGTGTTAAACAGAATTTAAAAAAGCATTACTAAAGCCTGCCTTATTGACTTCTGTCAAATAAGCAGCAGATAGGACTGCTATTTTGCATAGCTTCGCAATGGAGCTAATAAAGAAGAAAGATAAATGCAAATTACCAGACGAGGGTTTTTTAAAATCTGTGCAGGAGGCATGGCTGGAACCAGTGCGGCGTTATTAGGTTTTGCGCCGGAAATGGCTCTGGCTGGCATTCGAGAGTATAAGCTGGTGCGCGCCAGAGAAACGCGCAACAACTGTACCTACTGCTCTGTTGGCTGCGGCATGCTCATCTACAGCCTTGGCGACGGTGCCAAAAATGCCCGCTCAGCCATCTACCATATAGAAGGCGATCCCGATCACCCCGTTAGCCGCGGCTCGCTCTGTCCAAAAGGCGCAGGCGTGCTCGACTATATTCACAGCGACCAGCGGCTGACCTGCCCGGAATACCGCGCGCCGGGCAGCGACACATGGCAGCGTATCAGCTGGCAGGAAGCGTTTGAGCGCATTGCCCGACTGATGAAACAGGATCGCGATGCGCATTTTCAACAGACTAACGCCGCAGGCGTCACCGTAAACCGCTGGCCGACCACATCAATGTTCTGCTCCTCGGCTGCCAGTAATGAAACCGGACTCCTTGACCAAAAGTTTGCCCGTGCGCTGGGTATCGTCGCGCTGGAGAATCAGGCACGACTCTGCCACGGCCCGACGGTTGCCGCGCTGGCGCCGAGCTTTGGCCGCGGCGCGATGACCAACAACTGGAACGACATTAAAAATGCCAACGTCGTACTGATCATGGGCGGCAACCCAGCCGAAGCCCATCCGGTAGGCTTCAAATGGGTGATCGAGGCGAAGACGCACAATAATGCGCAGGTGATTGTGGTCGATCCACGCTTTAACCGCTCGGCATCGGTCGCCGATCTCTATGCGCCGCTGCGCGCGGGTAGCGACGTCACCTTCCTGATGGGTGTGATTAACTATCTGTTGCAGCATAACCAGATTCAGCAGCAGTACGTGCGCGCCTTTACCAACGCCGCGCTGATCGTCAGCGACGGCTACAGCTTCAGAGAGGGGCTGTTCAGCGGCTATGACCCTGAGACTCGGCAGTACGATCGTAGCAGCTGGCAGTATGAGCTGGACGAAAAGGGCCATGCGCGCCGCGACGACAGCTTTAGCCACCCCCGCTGCGTGCTGAATCTGCTGAAAACACATGCCAGCCGCTATACGCCAGAACTGGTCGAGCGTCTGTGTGGCACGCCGCAGGCGACATTCCTCGCTATCTGCCAGCAGCTGGCTTCTACCAGCGTCACCCACCGTACCGCCACTATTCTCTATGCGCTGGGCTGGACGCATCACACCAACGGCTCGCAGATTATCCGCACTGCGGCGATGATCCAGCTGCTGCTCGGCAACATCGGGATGCCCGGCGGCGGCATCAACGCGCTGCGCGGCCACTCGAACGTACAGGGCTACACCGATCTCGGCCTGCTGGCGCAGAGCCTGCCTGGCTACCTGCCGCTGCCATCGGAGAAACTCCCCACGCTGGCAGACTATCTGCAAAAAGCAACGCCTGCCGCGACGCTGGCGGGCCAGGTCAACTACTGGCAGAACACCGACAAATTCTTTGTCAGCCTGATGAAAAGTTTCTATGGCGATAACGCCACGGCGGAAAACCAGTGGGGCTATGACTGGCTGCCCAAATGGGACAAAAGCTATGACTGCATGGCCCAGGCGGAGATGATGGAACAGGGCGAGATAAACGGTGCCATCATTCAGGGCTTTAACCTGCTGGCCGCCTTTCCGGATAAAAACAAAGCGTGCCGTGCGCTCTCTCGCCTGAAATATATGGTGGTGATCGATCCGCTCAGCACCGAAACCGCCAGCTTCTGGCAATCGCACGGCGAGTTCAACGACGTCGATCCGTCGCAGATTGCCACAGAAGTGTTCCGCCTGCCCTCCTCCTGTTTCGCCGAAGAAGATGGCTCGGTGGCCAACTCTTCGCGCTGGCTGCAGTGGCACTGGGCCGCAGCCCGCCCGCCGGGCGAAGCGCTGCACGACGGTAAAATTCTCGGCCATCTCTTTTTGCGCCTGCGCGAGCTCTATCGCCAGGAAGGCGGCGTTGCGCCCGAGCCGCTAATGGCAATGAACTGGAACTACAGGAATCCCGCCGATCCATCACCCGAAGAGGTTGCGCAGGAGAGCAATGGTCGCGCATTACAGGACGTTTATGACGCCAGCGGCAAACGGGTATTGAAAAAAGGCCAGCAGCTTAACAGCTTTGCCGAACTGCGCAACGACGGTAGCACCGCCAGCGGCTGCTGGATCTATGCCGGTAGCTGGACGCCGCAGGGCAATCAGATGGCGCGTCGCGACAATGCCGATCCGTCAGGGCTGGGTGTCGTCTCCGGCTGGGCCTGGGCGTGGCCAGCCAATCGCCGCATTCTTTATAACCGCGCTTCTGCCGACGAGCAGGGCAAAGCCTGGGATGCGCATCGCCGCCTGATTGAGTGGGACGGACAGCGCTGGCTGGGCATTGATGTTCCCGATTATCCGCTGACTCTTGCACCGCAGCAGAAAGCGGGACCGTTTATTATGCAGCCCGACGGCATGGGCCATCTGTTTGCGCTCGATAAAATGGCTGACGGACCATTTCCAGAGCACTACGAGCCAATGGAAAGCCCGCTCAATACCAATCCGCTGCACCCGCAGCAGAGCCACAGTCCGGTCGCGCGACTGTTTGCGCGTGATGCGGTGCATCTGGGCGAAGCGGCTGACTATCCCTGTGTTGCGACGACCTACTCCATCACCGAGCTGTTCCGTCACTGGACGAAACATGCCCTGCTGAACGCCATTGCGCAGCCCGAGCAGTTTGTTGAGATCGGCGTCGAGCTGGCAGAAGAGAAAGGCATCAGGGCGGGCGACAGCGTCAGGGTCTCCTCGCGGCGCGGCTATATCAAAGCAAAAGCGGTGGTGACGCGACGTTTGCAGCGTCTGACTATTGACGGTAAACCGGTCGATACCGTGGGCATCCCCTGCCACTGGGGCTTTGAGGGTGCGGCACGTAAAGGTTTCCTTGCCAATACGCTGACGCCGTCAGTAGGCGATGCCAACTCGCAGACGCCGGAATACAAAGGGTTTTTAGTTAACGTGGAAAAGGCGTAACGGAGAACGAACATGGCTAACCCCACACAGGACATTATTCGTCGCTCCGCGACCAGTTCCCTCACGCCCGCGCCGCAGGCGCGCGATCATCGGCAGCAGGTTGCCAAGCTAATCGACGTGACCACCTGTATCGGCTGCAAAGGGTGCCAGGTAGCCTGTTCGGAGTGGAACGATATCCGCACCGACGTGGGCTATAACATCGGTGTCTATGACAACCCGACTGACCTCGACGCTAAAGCCTGGACAGTTATGCGCTTCTCAGAAACTGAAGAGCATGGTCGTCTGGAGTGGCTGATCCGCAAAGATGGCTGTATGCACTGCGCCGATCCCGGCTGCCTGAAAGCCTGTCCGTCAGCGGGCGCAATTGTGCAGTACGCCAACGGCATCGTCGATTTTCAGTCTGAGCACTGTATCGGCTGTGGCTACTGTATTGCAGGCTGTCCGTTCAACGTGCCGCGAATCAATAAAGAGGATAACCGCGCCTACAAGTGCACGCTCTGCGTCGATCGCGTCAGTGTTGGTCAGGAACCAGCCTGCGTCAAAACCTGCCCAACCGGCGCTATCCGCTTCGGCACCAAAGACGAGATGCAGCAGCTGGCGGCAGAACGCATTGCCGAGCTCAAAACGCGCGGCTTTGAAAATGCAGGACTTTACGATCCGGCAGGCGTTGGCGGCACGCATGTGATGTATGTACTGCACCACGCGAATAAGCCGCAGCTCTATCATGGACTGCCGGAGAATCCCGGCATCAGCCCGACCGTCACCTTCTGGAAAGGGATCTGGAAACCGCTGGCGGCGGTTGGCTTTGCTGCCACTTTTGCCGCCTCGGTATTTCACTATGTTGGCGTCGGGCCAAACCGCGTTGAAGACGAGCATAAGGAAAACAAGGAATGAAACAAGGCGACCGCATCATCCGCTATCGTGCGGCAGAGCGTATTAACCACTGGATTGTTGCCGCCTGCTTTGTGCTGGTCGCGCTAAGCGGGCTGGGCTTCCTTTTCCCCTCGTTTAACTGGCTGATGAATGTGCTGGGCACGCCACAGCTGGCGCGCATCCTGCATCCCTTCATTGGCGTAACGATGTTTATCGCCTTTATGCTGATGTTTTTCCGCTACTGGCAGCATAATCTGGTGAATAAAGATGACCTGCTCTGGGCCCGCAATATCCATAAAATTGCCCTTAACCAGGAGGTCGGTGATACTGGCCGCTATAATTTCGGCCAGAAGTGTGTGTTCTGGGCTGCTATCATCTGCTTAACAGTGCTGCTGCTTAGCGGTATTGCGATCTGGCGTCCCTGGTTTGCCGGCGCCTTCAGCATCCCGCTGATCCGTGCGGCACTGCTGGTGCACTCGCTGGCTGCCGTGGGCCTGATCGTAGCGATCATGGTGCACGTTTATGCGGCGCTGTGGGTCAAAGGCACGCTGACGGCCATGGTTGAAGGCTGGGTGACATCCGCATGGGCGGAAAAACATCATCCCCGCTGGTATCGCGAGCAGCGTAACCGCTCAACACAACAGGAAAAACGCCCCTGATGAGTATTCGCATTATCCCGCAAGACCAGCTGGAGAAGAGCGAGAAAACAACGGCGGATACCATTCCGCCGTTACTTTTTCCGCGGCTGAAAAACCTCTATAGCCGCCGCGCTGCGCGGCTGCGCGAGCTGGCACCTAAAAATCCCCTTGGTGACTATCTGCGTTTCGCGGCGAAAATCGCACAGGCGCAGGAGATCGTTCTGTATGACCACCCCCTGCACTGCGATCTCCATGCTCGCCTGGTGCAGAGCGCCACCGAGGGCAAACCGCCGCTGGATATCCACACGCTGCCGCGTGATGCGCACTGGCATCGTCTGCTCCATTCACTGATTGCGGAGCTCAAGCCAGAGATGACCGGACAGGCGCTGGCGGTGCTGGAAAATCTGGAGAAAACTGCCGCTGGCGAACTGGAGACGCTCGCCAGCGCACTGCTGACAGGCGAGTTTGCACTGGTCAGCAGTGACAAAGCCCCCTTTATCTGGGCGGCGCTTTCGGTCTACTGGGCACAGATGGCGGCGCTCATTCCCGGCAAAGCACGCGCTGAATATGGCGAACAGCGCCAGTTCTGCCCGGTTTGCGCCAGCATACCGGTTGCAAGCGTGGTGCATTTAGGCACGCAGCAGGGGCTGCGCTACCTGCACTGTAACTTATGCGAGAGCGAGTGGTATGTTGCGCGTAGCAAGTGCAGCAACTGCGAACAGACGCGCGATCTGCACTACTGGTCACTCGACAGCGAACACGCCTCGGTTAAAGCAGAGAGCTGCGGCGACTGTGGCACCTATCTGAAGATGCTGTACCAGGAGAAGGATCCGGCGGTAGAGCCGGTAGCCGACGATCTTGCGTCGCTGGTGCTGGATGCCCGCATGGAGCAGGAAGGTTTTTCACGCAGTAGCCTGAACCCGTTCCTGTTTCCCGATGAGCGCTGATTAACCCTTTGATGGCGGAGAAGGCGATGAAACTGATTGGCAGCTACACCAGTCCCTTTGTACGGAAAATCTCGGTTATTCTGCTGGAAAAAGGCATCGTTTTTGAGTTTGTTAACGATGCACCTTACAGCCCCGACAGCCATGTCTCGCACTACAATCCGCTGGGTAAGGTGCCAACGCTGATTGACGACGAGGGCCAGGCCTGGTTCGACTCCTCCGTCATCGCGCAGTTTCTGGAGCTGCGCGGCGATGCCCCCGCACTGCTACCGGACGATCCCTGGCAGGCGTTGCATGTTCGTCAGGTTGAGCGACTGGCCGATGGCGTTAGCGACTGCGCCAGCATCATCGTGCGCGAGAAACTGCGCGCGCCGGAACAGCAGTCTGCTGAGGTGATGACGCGTCACCGTGAGAAGATTCTGCGCGGTCTGGATAAGCTGGAAATGCTCGCCGCCGAAGGCAGGTTACTTAACAGCGGCACGCTCAATCTTGCCGACATTACAACGGGCTGCATGATTGGCTATATCAATTTTCGTCATGTCGTGCCGAACTGGTGCGTGGATCGCCCGGCGCTGGTGAAGCTGGCGGAGAGGGTATTTCAGCGTGAGAGTTTCGCGCGCACAGCACCGCCGGCGGCATAGCGACAGCGACAGCGACAGCGACAGCGACAGCGACAGCGACAGCGACAGCGACAGCGACAGCGACAGCGACATACTGCCAGCGTTGCCCGCTAAAACAATAAAAGGGACGATTTCTCGTCCCTTTTTATCGCCTGCAACGTTTATTGCAGCAGTGAGATATCCGCCACCTGCAGGAACAACGCTCGCAGTTTTGCCAGCAGCGTCAGCCGGTTAACACGCACCTCTGCGTCATCGGCGTTGACCATGACCTTGTCGAAGAAGTTATCGACGGCGGTACGCAGCTGCGCCAGCTCGATGAGCGCATCCTGGTAGCGGCCCTCGGCAAAGTAAGGTTGCAGCTTGTCGCCCAGCGCGGTGACGAAGGTTGCCAGCTGGATCTCTTCGTTCTCCTTCAGCAGTGACGCCTGCACGCTCTCGTTCAGCGTTTCGGTCGACTTCGCCAGTATGTTGGAGACACGCTTGTTGGCTGCCGCCAGCGCTGCCGCTTCATCGAGCGTGCGGAAGTGCGACACCGCTTTCATGCGTGCGTCAAAGTCAGCCGGACGGGTCGGACGGCGCGCCAGCACCGCCTGTAGCGTATCAATGCTGTGGCCCTCTTCCTGATACCAGCTGCGGAAACGGCCCAGCATAAAGTCGATCACATCATCGACTACGTTGCCATTGCTCAGCTTGCTGCCGTAGAGTCGCACCGCCTCTTCGGTCAGGGTTTGCAGATCGAGCGGGAGATTTTTCTCGACGATGATGCGCAGCACGCCCAGCGCGGCACGACGCAGCGCAAAGGGATCTTTGTCGCCTTTCGGATGTTGTCCGATGCCAAAGATACCTGCCAGGGTATCCATCTTGTCCGCGATGGCCAGCGCGCAGGCAACCGGGTTAGAGGGCAGATCGTCACCAGCATAGCGCGGCTGATACTGCTCGTTCAGCGCGACCGCCACGTCCTCGGCTTCGCCGTCGAAACGGGCATAGTGCATCCCCATGACGCCCTGCGTGTCGGTGAACTCAAACACCATGTTGGTCATCAGATCGCACTTGGAAAGCAGACCGGCACGCGTGGCGTGGTTGACGTCTGCCCCCGTCTGCGCCGCAATCCAGCCCGCCAGCGCCTGAATACGATCGGTTTTGTCGCGCAGCGTGCCCAGCTCTTTCTGGAACAGCACGGTTTCAAGGCGCGGCAGATGGTCTTCCAGACGTTTTTTACGGTCGGTGTTAAAGAAGAACTCAGCATCCGCCAGACGCGGACGTACTACCTTCTCGTTACCTGAGATAATCTGCTTTGGATCGCTCGATTCAATATTGGTCACGAAGATAAAGTTTGGCAGCAGCTTGCCTGCATCGTCGTAAACCGGGAAATATTTCTGGTCACCTTTCATGGTGTAGACCAGCGCTTCGGCAGGCACCTTGAGGAACTTCTCTTCAAAGGTAGCCGTTAGCACGACCGGCCACTCCACCAGCGAGGTGACCTCTTCCAGCAGGCTGTCGCTCAGATCGGCGTTGCCGCCCAGCTGACGAGCGGCCGCTTCCGCATCGGCTTTAATCTGCGCCTTGCGCACGGCGTAATCGGCAATAACCTTGCCGCGCGTTTCCAGAATATCGGGATACTGGTCGGCGCTGTCGATAGTGAACTCAGGCTCACCCATAAAGCGATGACCACGAAGAGTGCGCCCGGATTCAATGCCGAGAATAGTGGCCGGGATCAGCTCGTCGCCCAGCAGCAGCGTCACGGTGTGCACCGGACGGACAAACTGCACGTCGCTCGCGCCCCAGCGCATCAGTTTCGGGATCGGCAGCTTGCTCAGCGCGGTGGCGATCATGCCAGGCAGCAGCGACTGGGCAGACTCCCCTTTCACTTGCGCGCGATAGACCAGCCATTCGCCTTTGTCAGTGCTCAGGCGCTCGGCCTGATCGACGGTGATGCCGTTGCCGCGAGCCCAGCCTTCCGCCGCTTTGGTCGGATTGCCGTCGGCATCAAAGGCCGCGGCAATGGCCGGGCCACGTTTTTCAACTTCACGGTCGGCCTGTGCCGCACTCAGCGCGGCCACTTTCAGCGCCAGGCGGCGCGGCGCGGCGTACCAGCGCACGTCACCGTGAGCCAGACCTGCGCCATCCAGTTCAGCCGTTACCTGTGCAGCAAAGGCTTCGGCCAGGCTGCGCAGAGCTTTCGGCGGCAGCTCTTCGGTACCGATTTCCACCAGAAACGTTTTTTCAGTCATGGCTGCCTCTTACTTGTTGTTATTGCACATCGGGAAGCCCAGCGCCTCACGGGAGGCGTAGTAGGCTTCAGCCACGGCTTTAGTCAGGGTGCGGATGCGCAGAATATAGCGCTGGCGTTCGGTAACCGAGATCGCCTTACGCGCATCCAGCAGGTTAAAGCTGTGCGCAGCTTTCAGAATGCGCTCATAGGCCGGCAGCGGCAGGGGTTTTTCCAGCGCCAGCAGCTGCTGCGCTTCTTTTTCATACTGCTCAAAACAGGTGAAAAGGAAATCGACGTCGGCGTATTCGAAGTTGTAGGTCGACTGCTCGACTTCGTTCTGGTGGAACACGTCACCGTAGGTGGTTTTACCCAGCGGGCCGTCGCTCCAGACCAGATCGTAAACGCTGTCAACGCCCTGGATATACATCGCCAGACGCTCAAGGCCATAGGTGATCTCACCTGTTACCGGTTTGCACTCCAGCCCGCCCACCTGCTGGAAGTAGGTAAACTGCGTCACTTCCATACCGTTGAGCCAGACTTCCCAGCCGAGACCCCAGGCACCCAGCGTTGGGTTTTCCCAGTTATCTTCCACGAAGCGAATATCATGCACGGTGGGATCGATACCCAGCTCTTTCAGCGACCCGAGATACAGCTCCTGAATGTTGTCCGGCGATGGCTTGATGATCACCTGGAACTGGTAATAGTGCTGTAAGCGGTTCGGGTTTTCACCGTAGCGTCCGTCGGTTGGACGGCGTGACGGTTGTACGTAGGCTGCGGCAACTGGCTCAGGGCCAAGTGCGCGCAGGCAGGTCATAGGGTGTGAAGTGCCAGCGCCCACTTCCATGTCCAGCGGCTGAACGATGGTGCAGCCCTGACGCGCCCAGTAATCCTGCAATGTCAGGATCAAGCCCTGAAAGGTTTTGGTATCAAACTTTTGCATGATGATTTCGCACGCGAGTCGGGTAGATGAAAAAAGAGGGCGACAGTATACCCTTTGACCGCGCGATGTGCAGCCGGAAATCCTGTCGCCAGACGGCTCCTAAAGCTGTTGCGAAAGGTTGTTGTGCCCGATGTGACTGTCTACCCTTCTTCGCACCAACCTAATGCGCATGAGGACCCGATGTCGCACAAGATTTGCTGGATCGATAATTTACGCGCGGTCGCCTGCCTGATGGTGATTGTGATCCATACCACGACCTGGTACATCACCGGCCCCATGGCAGTGACCGGATACGGGTGGGACGTTGCTAACCTGCTGAATTCCGCGTCGCGCGTCTGCGTACCGCTCTTTTTTATGATTTCAGGCTATCTGTTCTTTGGTGAACGCAGCGCGCAGCCGCGCCATCTGCTGCGGCTGGTGCTCTGCCTGTTGTTCTATAGCGCAGTGGCGCTGGCCTACATTACCTGGCTGACGCCCATCAGCGAAGGGCGCTCGCTGTTGAAGATGTTACAGAAGCCGGTGTTCTACCACCTGTGGTTTTTCTTTGCGCTGATCGGCATCTATCTGTTGTCGCCACTGATTCAGGTGAAAACCGTGCAGGCACGCTATGTGGCGTTGCTGGTTATCGTGCTGGCGGTGCTGGCGAACCCAAACACGGTCGATCAGGCGGTCGGGCCGTTTCACTGGCTGCCGGTTAATCTCTATGTCAGCGGTGACAGTATCTACTATCTGCTCTATGCCCTGCTGGGACGCGCCATCGGCACCATGGAGACAGCGCGACGCGGCGTGACGCCGCTGGCGGCGGGCCTGTTCACTGCCTGTGTCATCGGCATCACGCTTGGCACAAAGCAGGCACTGATTGTCAACGGCGCGTTCAATGATACCTGGTATCTCTACTGCGGGCCGCTGGTGTTTATCGCTGCTATCAGCCTGCTGGTGCTGTTCAAGAACACGCTAAATGCCCGCACCCTGCCGGTACTCGGCACGCTCTCACGCTATTCGCTGCCCATTTATGGCTTCCATGCGCTTTTTATTCACTTTCTGCGCACGCGCCACTATGACGATATGTCATGGCCGCTGCTGGATATGCCCTGGGTATTTGGCGTCACGCTGGTGGGGAGCCTGCTGCTGGCGATGGGCCTGCAACGTCTCGACAGGCGTCACTGGGTCAGCTGATCTCGCCAGCGCGCGTGGGCGCGTCGTAACTGGCGCGCGGAGGAGAAACCTGCGGCCAGCGCCGCCTTTTCCACGCCTTCGCCCTGCTGCTGGCGCTGACGTGCAATGCCCAGCCGCAGCTGCTCGTGATATTCGCGTACGCTGATCCCCAGATGCTGGCGAAACAGGCGCGCCAGATGGCGGCCGCTGACGTGAACGTGCGCGGCGAGATCGTCCAGCGACCAGCTGTGCTCGGGACAGGCGATCATTGCGTCCTGCGCGCGATGAATCGCCGGATGGAGATGATTGCGGTAGCGCAGCCAGGGTGACAGCTGCGGATCGTCACCTGAGCGGCGAAACCACACTACCATGTCGCGCGCTACATCCAGCGCGGTTTGAGCCCCGCACTGTCGGTTTATCAGGTGCAGAGCGAGATCGATACCTGCCGTAATACCCGCGCTGGTCCAGATATTGCCGTCGTCAACGAAGACGCGATTTTCCTTAACCAGCGCAGCAGGCGCCGCGGCTTTCAGATGCGACAGCACGTCGTGATGAGTTGTGCAGGCAACGCCATCAAGCAAACCGGCCTGCGCTGCCAGCAGCGCGCCGGAACAGACGCAGACGAGCGTAATCTGTCGCGCGCGCAGCAGGGGCTGCTGGCGTCGCAGCCAGCGGCGCGCGCTTTCCGCCTGCGGCGTGCGCAACCAGACTGCGGAGTCGCAGACACCCGGCACCACCAGCAGGCTATCAGGGGGCAGCGTTTCCGGCAGCGGCTCAATCCCGGCAATGGTCATCTCCGTTGAGCTCAGAACCCACGCCTCTGGTCCGATATAGCGCAGCGTGAAGCGTTCTCCCGCCAGCCGCAACGTCTCCGCCGGACCGGTCACGTCCAGCGTCATCACGCCAGGCAATATCAAAAACCAGACGGTTTGTGGCATAGGCCTCACCTCTTTCAGTCAGACGCGCGCCAGGCACGTTTCCACGCTTACCACCTCTGCAAACCGGTTAGCCAGCACGGTTTCCGTTCGGTGAATCAGTTCGGCGCTGCTGAGCGTGATGCCGTTATGGGTCATCGGAAAGGTCAGCGTTGCTTCGGAAACAAACAGTACCTTAAAACCGAGATCGGATGCCACGCGCGCGGTGGTTTCGCAGCACTGTTCGGTGCGGATGCCGCTGATAATCAGGGTGTCGATGGCGCGTTCCTGCAGCCACAGCAGGAGGCCGGATTCAGTCAGCGCGTTATGAACATGTTTTTGCACGCTTAGCGTCGGCTCATGCTGTAAAAATGTCATCCGCCTGACCCAGCCGGACGCCAGCGAGAACGGCCCCTGCGGCGCAACGTGGAATACGTCCACCACCGGCATTGCCCTGGCCTGGCAGCCCTCAATCAGCGCACTGATGTTGCGCTGAAAAGCTGGAAAGTCATTCTCCTGCCAGAATTCGCGGTGTAGAAAAGAGTCCTGAACATCAATCACCAACAGTGCTGCCTGTGCCATTTTCGGCCTCCTGAAAAATGAATTCAGGCCCATCATGACGGGCCTGAAGCGCAGGAAGAAGGCCAGATCGGGACAAGATCGTGCCAGTGCAGGACAGGCTATTGCATCAGCGGTGCCAGCTGGGTATAGAGGCGCGTAAAAGTTTCACGCAGCGGCTGGTAATGCTGATAGCGTGCCCTCTCCGGCTGATGACGCTGTACCCGCGTCAAAGCGGGCATCGTCGCCTGCGGATCTATCGCCAGCTGCGCCAGCCGCGCCGCGCCCAGTGCCGGGCCGACGTCGCCCCCCTGACAGTAGTCGAGCGTCTGGCCGCTGATATCGGCCAGCATTTGACGCCACAGCGCACTACGCGCGCCACCGCCGATCAGCATAATACTGGAGGGCGTGACGCCACACTCATGCACCGCATCCATGCCCTGCGCCAGCGCATAACCGACGCCTTCCAGCACCGCTCGCGCCAGTTCAGGCCGACGATGCTGGTGCGTCAGGCCAAAGAAAACGCCTGTCGCCTGCGGATTATTGTGCGGCGTGCGTTCACCAGAAAGATAAGGCAGAAACCACAGCGGCGGCGTATTGCTCTCTGCGCGCTCAGCTTCCGCCAGCAGCTGTGGCACATCGGCGCAGCCGGTCAGCTCAGCAGCCCAGTCCAGGCAAGCCGCCGCACTGAGGATCACCGACATCAAATGCCAGCGCTGCGGCAGCGCATGACAGAAGCTGTGCACCGCGCGCTGCGGATTGCTGAGGTAGCCGTCACTGACAACGAAATAGACGCCAGACGTGCCGAGCGAAAGCATGCCCTGGCCCGGCTCCGTCATGCCAACACCCACTGCGCCTGCGGCGTTATCTCCCCCGCCTGCCACCAGCGGCACGGGCTGCATGCCCCAGCGAGCAGCAATCTCATCGCTCAGCGAACCAGTAATAGCATTGCCCTCAAACAAAGAGGGCATCTGGTCGCGCGTGAGATCGCAGGCCGACAGCATGTCATCGCTCCAGTCGCGCCGCGCCACATCCAGCCACATTGTGCCGGCCGCATCAGACATATCGCTGGCGAAGTCACCGCTCAGCCGCCAGCGCAGATAATCTTTTGGCAGCAGCACTTTGGCCACCTGCTGAAAAATTTCCGGCTCATGCTGCTGCACCCAGAGCAGCTTTGGTGCGGTAAAGCCCGGCATCATCAGGTTGCCGGTAATCTGGCGCGAGGCAGGCACGCGCCGCTCCAGTTCCCGACACTGCTCGCCGCTGCGCCCGTCGTTCCAGAGAATAGCCGGACGCAGAACCCGATGCTCGCTGTCGAGCAGCGTCGCGCCGTGCATCTGACCGCTCAGGCCAATGGCTTTAACCTCGCTTAACGGTTGCTGCTGCGCCAGTGCCTGCATAGCCTGATCGGTTGCCTGCCACCAGCTTTCGGGATCCTGCTCGCTCCAGCGTGCGCGAGGACGCGACACCTGTAACGGTGCGCTGGTGACCGCCACCACGCCTCCCTGCCCATCCAGCAGCGCCACCTTTACTCCGGACGTGCCCAAATCGATCCCGATATACATGACTTGCTCCGATAAACTCAAAAATCGAAAAGATAATGGTTCACCAGGTTTTCCAGCTGCTCCTGGCGCCCGCTACGATGCTGCGGATTAAACTGCTGCTGCTGAGCATGCGCTGCCAGTGAAGCAAGAGAAAACTCGCCTTTCAGAATTTGCTGGCCGAACTCACCATTCCAGCCGCTGTAGCGCTGCGCCACCCGCTGATCCAGCTCGCCCGCTTCTACCATGCGCGCCGCCACTTTCAACGCCAGCGCCAGGGTATCCATCGCGCCAATATGGCCATAAAACAGATCGTATTTATCGGTGCTCTGGCGACGCACTTTGGCGTCAAAGTTCAGGCCGCCAGTGGTAAAACCGCCCGCTTTAATGATTTCATACATCACCAGCGCATTCTCTTCGACGCTGACCGGGAACTGGTCGGTATCCCAGCCACACTGGCTATCGCCACGGTTGGCGTCTACCGAACCAAAAATACCGAGTGCAATCGCCGTGGCAATCTCATGGTGGAAAGAATGACCGGCCAGCGTGGCGTGGTTCGCCTCAACGTTAACCTTGATCTCTTTTTCCAGACCAAACTGCTTCAGGAAGCCATAAACCGTTGCCACATCATAATCATACTGGTGTTTAGTGGGCTCCTGCGGTTTTGGCTCAATCAATAGCGTGCCCTGAAATCCGATCTTATGCTTATGCTCGACTACCATCTGCATAAAACGGCCAATCTGCTCGCGCTCCTGGCGCAGATCGGTATTCAGCAGGGTTTCATAGCCTTCACGCCCGCCCCACAGCACATAGTTTTCGCCGCCCAAGGTCTGGGTTGCCTGCATGGCGCTGCATACCTGGCTGGCGGCCCAGGCGAACACTTCAGGATCGGGGCTGGTCGCCGCGCCTGCGGCATAGCGCGGGTGGGTAAAGCAGTTGGCCGTGCCCCACAGCAGCTTCACGCCGCTCTCCTGCTGCTTTTCCAGCAGTTTATCAGTCATCACCGCGACATTTTCCTGATAGCTGCGCAGCGAATCTCCCTCTGGCGCAACGTCCACGTCATGAAAGCAGTAGTAGGGCACATTCAGCTTGTGAAAAAACTCAAAGGCTACATCAGCTTTTAACTTTGCCAGCTGCAGCGCGTCGCCGCTTTTCTGCCACGGTCGATCAAAGGCCCCCACGCCAAACATATCGGCACCGTTCCAGCAGAAGGTGTGCCAGTAGCAGGCGGCGAAGCGCAGGTGTTCAGCCATGGTTTTGCCGAGGATCACCTCGTCTGGATTGTAATGGCGAAAAGCCAGTGGATTGGTGCTCTTTACCCCTTCAAAACGAACGCGTTCGATCTGGTCGAAATAGGCGTGCATGTTTCGCTCCTCAGCGTGAAAATCCGGACAGTCGGCCGTGAAGCTTTATATTGCGTGTGCGCTTTCAGCCTGCTCAATTACGAAATTTCACACCCTGGTTAAGATAATTATTATTTGTGCTGCGGCTCGCAAATTAATAAGTAATCGGGCCAGAAACCCGATTCGATCCTCCTAAAATTGTTAAATCTCGATCGGGCTCATAAAAACAGAAATAAACCAAAAAACGTAATTGCCGGATAAAAATCAGTAATTGATGTTGCCGGAGAATCGGGTCAACAATTCATCCGCCTGGTACATAGCGATAACGACAACAGCCTCTACCTACAGGATGAATACCATGAAAATGAAACTTACGCTGTTAGCCGCCTGCGCCGCGCTGGCCCTGTTCAGTCATGCGGGCACAGCAAAAGAAGTGAAGATCGGTATGGCGATTGATGACCTGCGTCTGGAACGCTGGCAAAAAGATCGCGACATCTTTGTTAAGCAGGCTGAATCGCAGGGTGCCAAAGTATTTGTGCAGTCGGCCAACGGCAATGAAGAGACGCAGATGTCGCAAATAGAAAATATGATCAACCGCGGCGTCGATGTGCTGGTCATCATTCCCTATAACGGCCAGGTATTAAGTAACGTGGTGGCCGAAGCGAAACGCGAAGGCATAAAAGTGCTGGCGTATGATCGCATGATAAATAACGCCGATATCGATTTTTACATCTCTTTCGATAATGAAAAGGTCGGTGAACTTCAGGCAGAAAGTCTTGTGAAGCAGGTACCAAAAGGAAATTATTTTCTGATGGGCGGATCCCCCGTCGATAATAACGCACACCTGTTTCGCGCAGGGCAAATGAAGGTGTTAAAACCCTATATCGACAACGGCAGTATCAAGGTGGTGGGCGACCAGTGGGTTGACGCCTGGCTGCCAGAAAACGCCTTAAAAATCATGGAAAACGCCCTGACGGCTAACAGCAACCACATTGATGCGGTTGTCGCGTCTAACGATGCCACCGCAGGCGGCGCGATTCAGGCGCTGAGCGCACAGGGCCTGGCGGGCAAAGTCGCCATCTCTGGCCAGGATGCTGACCTTGCCGCTATCAAGCGCATCATTAACGGCACGCAGACCATGACGGTCTATAAACCCATCACTCAACTGGCTACCGAAGCCGCCAACATTGCTATTGAGCTGGGTAACGATAAGACGCCAGCCAGCAACGGCAAGCTGAATAACGGCCTGAAAGAGGTTCCCTCACGTCTGCTGACGCCCATTCCGGTCAACAAAGAGAATATTGATGCCACCGTGGTGAAAGACGGTTTTCATAAAAAGAGCGAGCTCTGAGCGCGCGCGCCGCGAAGAGGAGAGAGCGATGCTGCTGGAAATGAACAACATCACCAAGCGTTTCGGCGCGGTGAAAGCGCTGGATAACGTCAGCCTGCAACTGGAGAGCGGCGAGGTGATGTCGCTGTGCGGTGAGAACGGCTCAGGTAAATCAACGCTGATGAAAATTCTGTGTGGGCTCTACCCGCACGGCGACTTTGACGGCCAGATCCACTTTTCCGGTGACCTGATAGAGGCGCAAACCATTCGCGACACCGAACGCAAAGGAATAGTGATCATTCATCAGGAGCTGGCGCTGGTACGGCAGCTCACGGTGATGGAGAACATCTTTCTCGGCGCGGAGCTGGGCCGCTTTGGCATCGTTGATGACGAAACCATGACGCTGCGCTGCCAGCAGCTGCTGGCGCGGGTGAAGCTTGATGTCTCACCGGATACGCGAGTCGGCGATCTCGGACTGGGCCAGCAGCAGCTGGTTGAGATCGCCCGCGCGCTGAACAAACAGGTGCGACTGCTGATCCTCGACGAGCCAACCTCGTCACTCACCGAACGGGAAACCGAGGTGCTGCTGAGCATTATCAACAATCTGCGCGATCACGGCATCGCCTGCATCTATATCTCGCACAAGCTGAACGAGGTGAAGGCAATCTCCGACACCATCTGCGTTATCCGCGACGGCAAGCATATCGCCACTCGTCCGGCCGCCGGGCTCAGTGAGGACGACATCATTACCATGATGGTAGGACGGGAGCTGACGGCGCTCTATCCGCATCAGCGCCACACCATTGGCGAAACGGTGCTGCGGGTAGAAAACCTTACCGCCTGGCATCCGGTTAACCGCCATATCCGGCGCGTCAACGACGTCTCTTTCAGCCTGAAGCGCGGCGAAATCCTCGGCATCGCCGGACTGGTAGGCGCGGGCCGGACTGAAACGGTCCAGTGCCTGTTCGGTGTCTGGCCGGGCCGCTGGCAGGGGGATATCTGGATCAACGACAAAAAGGTGCAGATCCGCGACTGCCAGCAGGCAATTGCTCAGGGTATCGCGATGGTGCCGGAAGACCGCAAGAAAGATGGCATCGTGCCGCTGATGAGCGTGGGTAAAAATATCACGCTGGCCGCGCTGGATCAGTTTAGCCACCGTTTCGCACCGCTGGATGAGACACGCGAGCAGCACACTATCAACGCATCGATCGCCCGGCTGCGGGTCAAAACCTCTTCGCCGGAGCTGGCGATTGGCCGTTTAAGCGGCGGCAATCAGCAAAAGGCGATTCTCGCTAAATGCCTGCTGCTTAACCCGCAGATTTTAATCCTCGACGAACCCACGCGCGGTATCGACGTTGGCGCACGTCAGGAGATCTACCTGCTGATCAACGCTCTGGTGCAGCAGGGGATTGCGGTGATCGTCATCTCATCTGAACTGCCTGAAGTGCTGGGCCTGAGCGATCGCGTTCTGGTGATGCACGAAGGGCAGATCAAAGCCGATCTGATTAACGACAACCTGACTCAGGAGCAAGTGATGGAAGCGGCCCTGCGGAGTGAACATTATGCTTAAAACGGAAAGTCGTCAGGGCACGCTGCCAGGCGCGCCGTCGCCAAAAAAATTCGCGCTGCCGAATCTACAGGTGCTGGTGATGCTGGGTGCCATTCTGCTTATCGCCCTGTTTTTTACCTGGACCACCGACGGAGCGTGGCTTAGCGCGCGCAACGTCTCTAACCTGCTGCGCCAGACGGCGATCACCGGCATCCTGGCGGTCGGCATGGTGTTCGTCATTATCTCGGCAGAGATCGATCTCTCCGTCGGATCCATGATGGGCCTGCTGGGTGGCGCGGCGGCAATTTTTGACGTCTGGCTCGGCTGGCCGCTGCCGCTGACCATCGTGGTTACGCTGCTGATGGGGCTGCTGCTCGGCACCTGGAACGGCTGGTGGGTCGCCTACCGCAAAGTCCCCTCCTTTATCGTAACTTTGGCAGGGATGCTGGCGTTTCGCGGTATTCTGGTCGGCATCACCAACGGCACCACGGTCGCGCCAACCACGCCTGCCATGTCGCAGATTGGACAAAGCTATCTCTCTGACGGCGTAGGTTTTGGCTTTGGCATCGCTGGCCTGGCGCTGTTTATGCTGTGGCAGTGGCGGCTGCGCCTGCGTCGTCAACAGCTTGGGCTAACGCAGTCCGCTGTCGGCAGCACCGTGGCTCGCCAGGCGATGACGGCCATACTGGTTCTCGGCGCGATCTGGCTGCTGAACGACTATCGCGGCGTGCCAACGCCTGTCCTGCTGCTGGCATTACTGCTGCTGGGCGGCATGTTTATGGCGACGCGCACCGCCTTTGGCCGCCGCATCTATGCCATCGGCGGCAACCTTGACGCCGCGCGCCTCTCCGGTATTAACGTGGCTCGTACCAAACTGGCTGTATTTGCCATCAACGGTGTGATGGTGGCGATCGCCGGTCTGATCCTCAGCTCACGCCTTGGCGCAGGTTCACCCTCGGCGGGGAATATTGCTGAGCTGGACGCCATTGCCGCCTGCGTAATCGGCGGTACCAGCCTGGCGGGCGGCGTCGGGTCAGTGGCAGGCGCGGTTATGGGTGCCTTTATCATGGCCTCGCTGGATAACGGCATGAGCATGATGGATGTGCCAACCTTCTGGCAGTACATCGTCAAAGGGGCAATTCTGCTGCTGGCGGTGTGGATGGATACCGCGACGCGCCGCCGGGTGTAATCGCGCTGGCGATCACAACGTGGCGCAAACAATTTCTGCTGTTCATCTGGCCGTGCTATGCATGGCGCTGGGATTCAGGAGAGCGCGCCACCATGCATGAAAAACGCTATCGCATCACGTTGCTGTTCAATGCCAATAAGGTTTATGACCGCCAGGTCGTGGAGGGAGTTGGTGAATATCTGCAGGCTTCGCAAACCGACTGGGATATTTTTATCGAAGAGGATTTTCGCTGTCGAATCGATAACATTCGCGAGTGGTTGGGCGATGGCGTAATCGCCGACTATGATGACAGCGCCATCGAGCGACTGCTGGCAAACGTCGACGTGCCCATTGTGGGCGTGGGCGGCTCATACCATCGCCAGCAGGATTATCCGCCGGTGCACTATATCGCCACCGACAATGCAGCGCTGGTGGAGAGTGCCTTTCTTCACCTGAAGGAGAAAGGCATTAATCGCTTTGCCTTCTATGGTCTGCCCGCCTCCAGCGGCAAGCGCTGGGCGCAGGAGCGTGAGCATGCGTTTCGCCAGCTGGTACAGCGCGAACGCTATCAGGGCGTGGTCTATCAGGGAATGAATACCGCGCCGGAGAACTGGCAGCACGCGCAGAACCGACTGGCTGACTGGCTGCAAACCCTGCCGCAGCAGACCGGTATTATCGCGGTGACCGATGCGCGTGCGCGTCATCTGCTGCAGGCGTGCGAGCATCTGAAAATACCGGTGCCGGAAAAGCTGAGCGTGATTGGCATTGATAACGAAGAGCTGACGCGCTATCTGTCACGCGTAGCGCTCTCTTCTGTTGCACAAGGCTCGCGACAGATGGGTTATCAGGCGGCTAAGCTGCTTCATCGCCTGCTGGATAAACAGCCGCTGCCGCTCCAGCGCATTCTGGTGCCGCCGGTAAAGGTTATCGCCCGTCGCTCTACTGATTTCCGGTCACTACGCGATCCCGCCGTGATTCAGGCGATGCACTATATTCGCTTTAACGCCTGTAAAGGGATCAAAGTAGAGCAGGTTCTGGACGCTATCGGCCTGTCACGCTCCAATCTGGAAAAACGCTTTCGTGATGAAACGGGTGATACCATTCATGCGATGATTCATCGCGAAAAACTGGAAAAGGCGCGTGAGCTGCTGGCTTCCTCCTCCCTGAACATCAATGAGATTTCTCAGATGTGTGGCTACCCTTCGCTGCAATATTTTTATTCGGTGTTCAAGAAAAGCTACGCCACCACGCCAAAAGAGTATCGCCAGCATCACGGCGAAAAGGTGCTGTAGACCGGCACTGATCGGATAAAGCGGCACCGCGTAACCGTTCCTGCAGCAGGCCATATTAGCGCGGCAGGCAACAGCGGATCACGCCGCCCGGCGAGAGTTCAGGGTCAGCGCTCTGATCGTTAATCCTGACGCTGTTCAAACTGCTCAATGACCGCCAGCGACAGTCCGACTGCCGGATCGAGGCGCGTCTGCAAAAAATGCAGCGTCGTATTCTGAAACGTAAAGGCAGGTGTGCCCGAATCAATGCGTTTGCGCACCGTATCGCAAAACAGCGCGTGCTGATTCCACGGCGCGTCGATAATGACGGTCGCAGGATTCAGCAGCAGGATGATCTGCGCAATCGCCTTCGCCAGAAATCCGGCGGCCTGCTGCATCACTTCATCAACCACTTTCGGCGCTTCGTCGCGCGTCTGCCAGCTTAAACCGGGACGCCGCTGCGCCAGCTGCTGCTCTATTGCCGGCTTGCTGACCAGTATCTCAACGCATCCCTGACGCCCACAGCGACAGCGCGGGCCATCCGGCTGCACGCTGAGATGCCCCGCTTCGCCGGCCGTCCAGCTGTTGCCTGTAACCACTTCGCCCTGCTGAACCAGCGCGCCGCCCATCCCTTCCGCGATGCGCAGATAGAAATGACTGCTTTCCGTGTTCAGCCCCAGCTGCTGCACCGCCAGCAGCGCCGATGCTTTGACGTTATTCATCACGCGCAGCGGCAGCTTCACTCGTTGCCTGACGGCCGTCAGTAAATCGACATCCTGCCAGCCAAGATGTGTTGAAAGATGCATCCAGCCACGCTGCGGATCGACAATGCCGGGAAAGCCGAGTCCGATGCCCAGCAGCTGCGGATGCTTTTCCACCAGCTGCGCGCACAGCGTCGCCACCGCTTCCAGCAGCACGCTGGGATTAGAGGTGTCGATGCGCCGCGTCTGTTCGACCATGACCCGTGAAAAATAGTCGCAAACGCGCCAGTAAATGACGTTGCGCTCCACCATCACACCCGCGCTTTTTAACGTTTCTGGCAGCAGTGCAATCTCAATCCTGGGTCGTCCGGCGGCGGCAACGCTGACCGGGCCCAGCTCCTGAACCAGCTTCTGCTCCAGCAAATCGTCGACTATCAGCGAAACCGTATTTTTGCTCAGCGATAGCAGGCGGGCGAGATCCTGACGCGAGGTCACACGCAGCCGACGCAGCTGCCTCATCACGCGCTTTTGATTGTTAAGTCTGAGTAGTGCAGGACCTTTACCCAAATTTTTCATGGCGCATACCTGACAGAAAAGACGTCTTTCAGTTTAACAGCGCCGGGATGCCCAACATGCGGCACTTTTGCGTGCTGTTTCACACAAACAAAGCGAGGATGGCAGAGGCGTAAAAAAACCGGGTCAGGCCCGGTTTGTCGCTTGCTACCGCATCAGTACTCGTCACCGCGCACGCGGCTGCGGTAGCTTTCCCAGTCGAAGCGCACCCACATACTGTTGCCGAGGCGCATGCGATCCATTACGCGCTCACCCAGCAGCGTGTTCATGCCGGCGGGATCGAGATTCGACAGCATACCGGTTGGACGTTTTGACGACGAACGGCGATCGACGATCTGATTAATAATCACTTTCTCATAGCGCGATTCGCTCTGCATACCGATCTCATCAATGACCAGCAGGTCGACAGTGCTGAGATCCTGCAACAGCCGCTCTTCGGTGATATCGCTGCCGCCGCTAAAGGTGCCCTTCATACTGGACATCAGATCGGCTACGGTGACAATCAGCACGCTTTTACCGCGCAAAATCAGATCGTTACCGATGGCGGCCGCCAGGTGGTTTTTACCGGTGCCCGGACGACCAGAGAAGACAAAGCTGGCGATACTGCCGTCAAAATCGCTGGCATACTGGCGCGCCATGGCCAGCGCCCGGCGCTGCCCCTCATTTTCGACGCGATAGTTGTCGAACGAACAGTTCATATGCAGCTCGCGAATACCGGAGCGCCCCATAACGCGCTGCATCTTCATGGCGCGGTTTTCACGAACGATGGACTCTGAACGTAAACGCCCTTGCTCCTGATTCCACGCCAGCAGCTCTTCACCACTGGTAAACTTCGGCTGCACGTTCGCGGGCATCATTTTTTTTAAACGGCTGAAGAGATCGGTCGGCGTTTTCATTACTCACCTCGAAACCCATCGGGAATGTTGTAATCAGTATTGCTGATTTGCGTGATATCGCGTTTCGGCTGGCCGCCATTAGCAGCGCGGTTCATCTGTACGCTACGCGCCAGCTTCTGCTGCCACTGCACATGATGAAACAGACGACCTTCCGCCTGCCAGTAGGCCGTGAAAGCGGCCAGCTCAGCGGGCGTCACCGGCTCGCTGAGCGCCACGCCCCAGATGGCAGCCTGTCGCTGAAAATCGGCATCGGGCTGCCAGCCCGAATACATGGCGAACTTCCCGACCGGCGTCGGCAGGGGCGCGGGCAGGTCGTCATATAAACTGTCGTCCAGCGCCACATCACTGGGCTGCTGTGCCGCCGCCTCCAGCGCCAGCAGATGCGCCAGCCGCTCGGGCGTCACGGCATAGAGTACCGGCGTGTAATTATCCAGTACTGCCAGCGTGCCGTTTTCTGCCTGGTGCAGCGCCTGACGTGGATCCTGACGGAAAGCATCCAGACCAATAAGCGTAGAAGTAAGAATTTTGACTGACATGATGAAACCTGACGTTGGCCTGCGCGTTGCGCCGACAGAGCATCGGCGCACAAGCCTTTATTGTACCTTTTTTAGCGTCCGGGATCGTCAAAAAAGGCGAGACTTACGAGGACCAGGAGACCGGTTTGCGGGAAAGGATGGCGTGAACCGGCTCGACCACGGCTATCCCGGCAGCCGCGGTGCGCGTTTGCCACAGATAGCGCACTGAGGCGAGCCAGCAAAGGCTGTAGCCCAGCAGCTCGGTTCCCTCTTCCGCCATATTTTTTACCACGCGGTTATAGCCATCCATCATCAGGTGCTGCCACAGCTGATGCATACCGAACAGGCGAGAAAACACCAGAACGATCAGCAGACCGCTGGCGGTCATTAACCAGCTGCGATCCGTCACAAAGGTAACGAGCCCCTCCAGCGTGTCGCGCGGAGAACGCAGCGCGAGGGCAAGGCAGGCCGCTGCGGTCGCCAGCGCAAACCACACCCAGCTGCCGTGCTCCACGGTATCGAACATAAAGTCCAGCTCGCGGATTAACATACAGGCATAGAAGCCACCAGTCAGGATCAACGCGCCACGCTGGGCAGGACGAGAACGGGCTGACCAGAAGAACATTGCTGCGACAGAGGCCAGCATGATTTCCTGCAGCGTCTCCGTCAGCGATGTTTCATGCATCGCGTCATTCATCCAGTTAACATCGATATAGACAGCCGACATCATGGTGACAAGAAACAGTGTTGCAAATAAAAAAGCCGCGCATTCACGGCCGAGGATTAAAAATTGTTCGCGCATATTATTACCAACATTATGATTAGCGCGCTTATTATATGGCGTAACTGACCCGCCCTTTCTCATTTTATGCCCCCGGCTAAAAACTGGCGCTCACCCCCAGACTGTAAATAAACTGCTCACCGCTGTTGAGCGCAGCGTTTTGTGAAAAAGCCGCGAAGGCCGCCATGCGCCCGTTCAGGGGGATCTGCGCGCCCACGCTGATGTCTGCTCCTCGCTCCTGCCGCTCAGTCGCCTCATCGGACTGGCCAACATGCCCTTCGTCAGCCAGACTTTCACCCGGTCGATAGCGGTAGCTCAGCTGCGCATAAGGTGCGATCCAGCCCAGTCTCGAGTCAACGCGCCAGCCCAGCGTCGCGACACCGTCGCGGCTGAAATCACACGGCACGCAGTTGAAGGGCGCAGGTGCGGTTACATACTGCGCCACCGGACCGGTTGTCAGCGAAGCGCCCAGCGGCATATCCCAGCCCATGCTGTAGCGCATGCCGGGCGGCACCGGCTCCATGCGCAACGTGAAGGCAGCGTCGGGCGGATTGAGCGCCGCATCCAGAAAAGCTGAGTGGCGCTCATCGCTGACGATCAGGTGGTTTCTGGAAATTTTTTCCGCAAGGATAGTGTTGTAATCGGGGAGACGGTCGCCTGCACGCTCATCCTGTGATGAGAGCCGCGCACTGCTCCAGGCAAAAACCGGCGTTGCAAAGCAAAAAAGCAACGCACTGCTCAGCGCCAGTGCCGTGAGGCGCTGGCTGGCACACTGACTTTTTGGCAACATGGGCGGCTCCAGACGAGGCTGAAGAAGACGATCGGCGTGATTAACAGAAGGTTTTGTCACGCCTGCTGTTTAACTATTGACCGACTCTACCTGAGATCAAGCGTCGCCGCTCAATTTTCTCACTGGCAGGATATTACTCATGCAACGATGTGGCTGGGTCACTCAGGACCCGCTTTACCTGGCGTACCACGACCTGGAATGGGGCATTGCGCAAACCAACAAGCAGGCGCTGTTTGAGATGCTCTGCCTTGAAGGTCAGCAGGCGGGACTCTCCTGGATCACGGTGCTGAAAAAGCGGGAAAATTATCGCCGCGCCTTTCACCATTTTGACCCTCAGGCAGTAGGGCTAATGGATGAGCAGGATCTGGCACGGCTGATGCAGGACAGCGGTCTGATACGCCACGCAGGTAAACTCCGTGCCATCATCACCAATGCACGTGCTTATCTGGCAATGGAAGCAAAAGGAGAGGATTTTGCGCGCTTCGTGTGGCGTTTTGTCGATAACGAACCCATTGTGCACCATTTTGCCTGTTACAAAGAGGCGCCGACGACCTCAGAGCAGGCGGTTGCGCTCTCTAAAGCGCTGAAGCAGCGTGGTTTCAAATTCGTCGGTCCCACAATTTGCTATTCCTTCATGCAGGCCTGCGGGCTGATCAGCGACCATCAGACCAGCTGTTTTTGTCATCCAGACAATCTTTTACGCTCAATGCCGGAAAAATAGGAGTTTCCCTCACCCTTTCTCTTATTTTAAGCGGCATAATTTCGCCGCTTTTAAGACTTAACGTCTTTATTTGATTTAGGGAATGAGCATGTACAAAAAGACATTTACGATTTGCCTGTTACTGAGCGGCAGCATTGCGCTGTCAGGTTGTACCGTTAACCCTTACACCAATGAGTCCCAGGCCGGTAAATCGGGTATTGGCGCAGGCGTGGGCGCGCTGGTGGGCGCAGGCGTAGGCGTTCTCTCCTCCTCGAAAAAAGATCGGGGCAAAGGCGCGCTGATTGGCGCGGCATCGGGTGCAGCCCTGGGCGGCGGCATCGGTTACTACATGGATGTGCAGGAAGCCAAGCTGCGCGAGAAGATGCGCGGTACCGGCGTCAGCGTGACCCGCCAGGGCGACAATATCGTGCTGAACATGCCGAATAATGTCACCTTTGACTCCAGCAGCAGCAGCCTGAAGGCAGAAGGTGCCAACACGCTGACTGGCGTTGCCATGGTGCTGAAAGAGTATCCGAAAACTGCTGTTAACGTCGTGGGTTACACCGACAGCACCGGGTCGCGCGCGCTGAATATGAAGCTGTCACAGCAGCGTGCTGAGAGCGTTGCCAGCTCGCTCATCACGCAAGGCGTGGCAGCGAATCGTCTGCGCACTCAGGGTATGGGGCCGGATAATCCCGTTGCCACCAACAGTACCGAGGCGGGTAAAGCGCAAAACCGCCGCGTAGAAATTACGCTCAGCCCGTCAGGCTGACAAGCCAACGCCCCTGTCGGGGCGTTTTTTTTGTCGTTTTTCGGCCCCGTTTTCCATAAAGCGAGTCGATTATCTTGCAATCTCTAGTGCCAAAGCAGACTTTATGTTAGCGTGAAAAAAACGTGTTCAGCGAGTCATCCAGCATGTCACTTAAAGCTATTGCCAGTGTATTGGGGTTGTCCGTTACCACGGTTAGCCGGGCGTTAAACGGCTATGATGATGTCTCGCACGACACCCGCAAGCGCATTGAGGCCGAGGCTGAACGTCGGGGTTACCGGCCGAATGCCGCCGCGCGCCGTCTGAAAACTGGCCGGGCCAATGCCGTTGGACTGGTTTTTCCCACCAGCCTCTCTCCCATCAGCGACTGCCGCTTTAGCGAAATGCTGCTGACGCTCGATCAGCGTCTTGCTCAGCAAGATATTGATCTGCTCCTGCTCGTCGATAAGCCGGATGATCCGCAGCGCACCCTGGCGCGGCTGATGCGCAGCCGGGTACTGGATGCGCTGATCGTGACCCACACGGTACCGCAGGACGAGCGCCTGCTCTGTTTGCAGCAAAAAAATTTCCGTTTTATCGCTCTGGGGCGCAGCGATCTGCCGCAGCCCTATGCCTGGCTGGATGTGGATCATCAGCGGGGTTCCCGCCTGGCGGTAGAGGCTTGCCGGCAACAGGGCCTGACGCAAATCGCCTGGCTGGGCAGCGATGAGGCGACCACCTTTGTCCGCGATCGCCGCCGCGGCTTTGTTGATGCAATGGCCGATCTCGCGCCGTTTGCCATCGCCGCCGTGCCACCCTCGCGTCGCGCTGGCTATCAGCAAAGTGCCGCCTGGCTGGCACAGCACCCTGCCCTCCAGGCGATTATCACCGACAGTAGCGCACTGGCAGAAGGTGCGGCGCTGGCGATACAGCAGGCTCATCGTCTTTACGGCGCGCAGGCGGTGCGCCTCTATGCCTGGGAGGGGTTGCCGCGCGAAGCTATCGTCGATGCGCCAGTGATCACTATTTGTCAGGCATCGCAGCGCGAAACCGGCGATCTGTTAGCTGAAATGCTGGTGCAATTGTTGAACGGTGCGCCACAGGAACAGCTCCAGCAGCTCTGTCATCCCTGGCTGGAATCCATGCCATCCTGATGCACGTCCTTTTTTGCGACGGCCCTGGGCTGTGCTAGTCTCTGCCTGTTTCTCTTTTTACAGGTATCGACATGAAGAACAGACCGCCTCGCGCCACCATCAGCGATGTTGCCCGCCGCGCGCGAACCGGTAAAACCAGCGTCTCGCGCTATCTCAACGGCGAGCAGCATCTCCTTTCCGCGGATCTAAAAACGCGTATTGAACAGGCAATTGCCGAGCTTGATTATCGTCCCAGCCAGATGGCGCGCGGTCTGAAGCGCGGGCGCACGCGCCTGATTGGCCTGATTATTGCGGATATCACTAACCCCTATTCGGTTGATGTCATGTGCGGTATCGAAGCGGCCTGCCGTGAGCGCGGCTTCACGCTGCTGATGTGTAATACCAATAATGAGGTGGACCTGGAACAGCACTATTTGCAGCTGCTGAGCAGTTATCAGGTTGAGGGCGTAGTCGTGAACGCAGTGGGGATGCGCGAAGAGGCTTTGAGTCGTCTGCAGCAGTCGCTGCTGCCGATGGTGCTGATAGACCGTAAAATTCCTGACTTCGCCTGTGACGTGGTCGGCCTGAATAACGCCGAAGCCACGATAATTGCCACCGAGCATCTGCTGAACAACGGCTATGAGGCGCTGCTGTTTTTAAGCGAGCCGCTCGGTACCGTCAACACGCGCCGCGAGCGTCTGCAGGCATTTCGCCAGCGGCTGGCCGCCTGCCCGGCTGTTACCTACGAAAACGCCGAAGTGCCGCAGCATCAGCCTGCCGCGCTGGATGCGCTGCTGCTCGACTATGCGCAGCGCCACAGCGGCAAACGGGCGGCGGTGATGGTGGCCAACGGTGCCATGACCTTACAGGTTGCACGTGCGATGCAGCGCATCGGCATGCACTGGGGTGAACACATCGGTCTGCTCGGGTTTGATGAACTGGAGTGGGCGGCGCTGGCAGGCGTCGGCATCACCACACTGCGTCAGCCAACCTGGCAGATTGGCTATGCGGCACTGGAGCGTCTTATCGCCCGCATTGAAGGCACTGCCGGGCCGGTTGGCGAGCAGGTTTTTTCCGGTGAACTGGTGGTGCGGGGTTCCAGCCAGCCACTTTCCTGATCCTGTCCTCTCTCCCTTTTTCTCGTGCTCGCTTCGTGAGCACGATCATAGTTTCAGCGTCTGCTCCTTTGCTTTGGAACCGGTTCCAATTAACGTTTTCCCTGTGAGTTTTGCTTAATGCGCCTTTCAGGAGGGACGATGAACGCTGAAATTATTGTAGTGACCGCTGCTTATGGACAGCAACAGGTCGCGGCGCTGGGCGGCCAGCAGGCTCTGCTGCCGCTGATCCAGCAGGCGGGGGCTGACGGGGTTGAAATTCGTCGCGAACTCTTTGATGCTGCCGCGCTCGACAACCTGCCCACGCTGGCGCAGGCGATTCAGCAGCACCAGCTACACGCCAGCTATTCGGTACCTGACACGCTGTTTTGTGACGACGGCGCGCTAAATCCCCGGCTGGAGAACTACTTTAAAGAAGCTCAGCTGCTTGATGCCCAGCGCCTGAAGCTGGCGCTGGGCGGATTTAGCGGTGAACTGCACGGCGCAGCGCTACATGCACTTTGCGAACGCTATCCGACTGCACTGACAATTGAAAACGATCAGACCGCTAACGGCGAACTTGCCCCTTCGCTGCACTTTTTTCATGCAGTGGAACAGGCAAGCCTGCCGATAGTAATGACATTTGATATGGGCAACTGGCTGTGGACACATGAGAATGCGCTGGATGCAGCCTCGCTGCTGGGCCGCTTTGTAAGCTATATCCACGTTAAAGCCGCTGTGCCACAGGGTGACAGCTTTCGCGCCATCCCACTGGATGAAGCCAGTGATGCGTGGCGTCAGCTGTTGCAACATTTGCCCGCCGGCGCAGCGCGCGGCATTGAGTTCCCGCTGGAAGGTGAGGATTTGCTGGCGGTTACGCGCCACTATGTGACGCTGCTGCGCAATGTGTAAGGAGAAGAGATGACTACTCTGGATAATGGCACGCTGGATGTCGTCACCATCGGCGAAGCGATGGCGATGTTTGTCGCGCGTGAAACGGGCGATCTCGCCGCCGCAGAAAGCTTTATCAAGCGCGCGGCAGGTGCAGAGCTTAACGTGGCGATTGGCCTGGCGCGCCTTGGCCTTAAGGTCGGCTGGGTGAGCCGCGTCGGTGATGACAGCTTTGGCCGTTTTATCTGCCAGGTGCTGGAGCGTGAAGGCGTCAACCATCAGCGCGTTACAAAGGATGGGCGCTATCCCACTGGCTTTCAGCTGAAATCGAAGGTCGATGACGGTTCCGATCCGCTGGTGGAATATTTTCGTAAAGGCTCCGCTGCCAGCCACCTTTCCGTTGAAGATTTCGACAGTGACTACTTCGGCGCAGCGCGCCATCTGCACCTGAGCGGCGTTGCCGCCGCCCTCTCTCCCGGCTCGCTGGCGCTGCTGAAGCACAGTGCGGAGGCAATGCGTGCACGCGGCAAAACCATCTCCTTTGATCCCAATCTGCGGCCGGTGCTGTGGCGCAGCGAAGAGGAGATGCGTCAGCAGCTTAACCAGCTGGCGGAATATGCAGACTGGGTACTACCGGGCGAGAAAGAGGGCTATATCCTGACCGGTTACCGCCAGCCGGAGGCGATTGCTGATTTTTACCTCGACAAAGGGGTGAAAGCGGTAGTGATTAAAACCGGCTGTGACGGCGCCTGGTATAAAACGGCGCAGGGCGAGCAGGGCCAGGTTGAGGCGATTCGCGTGGAAAATGTTGTGGATACCGTGGGCGCTGGTGACGGCTTTGCCGTCGGCGTAATCAGCGCTCTGCTGGAAGGTAAAACGCTGCCGCAGGCGATTAAGCGCGGCAACAGAATCGGTTCGCTGGCGATTCAGGTGATCGGTGACAGCGAAGGGCTGCCTACGCGCAGCGAATTAGGCGACTTCTAGCCGCTATCCGAAAGCGCAATATCAGAGGAGAACACCATGAAATCGCAGACAATCGCGCCGAAACGCTGGTGGTATATCATGCCCATCGTGTTTATCACCTACAGTCTGGCGTATCTGGATCGCGCGAACTTTAGCTTCGCCTCTGCCGCAGGCATAAACGACGATCTGGGCATTACCAAAGGCATGTCCTCGCTGCTGGGCGCACTCTTTTTTCTCGGCTACTTCTTTTTCCAGATCCCCGGAGCGGTCTACGCCGAACGCCGCAGCGTAAAAAAACTGATTTTCTGGTGCCTGATTTTATGGGGTGTTTGTGCCTCGCTGACCGGCGTGGTCAGCAATATTCCGATGCTGGCAGCCATCCGCTTTGCGCTTGGCGTGGTCGAAGCGGCCGTGATGCCCGCCATGCTGATCTACATCAGTAACTGGTTCACCAAATCAGAACGCTCACGCGCCAATACCTTTTTAATCCTCGGCAACCCGGTAACGGTCCTGTGGATGTCGGTGGTGTCGGGCTATCTGATTGACTCCTTTGGCTGGCGCGAGATGTTTATCATCGAAGGATTTCCGGCGGTGATCTGGGCCATCGCCTGGTGGTTCATGGTGCAGGATAAGCCAGAACAGTCGCGCTGGATGAGCACCGAAGAAAAAGCCGCGCTTGCTGCTCAGTTAAAAAAAGAGCAGGAGAATATCAAAGCCGTGCGTAACTACGGTGAGGCGTTCCGCAACCGCAATGTGATCCTGCTCTGTATGCAATATTTTGCCTGGAGCATCGGCGTATACGGTTTTGTACTGTGGCTGCCGTCGATTCTGCGTAACGGCACGCAGATGGGTATGGTAGAAGCAGGCTGGCTGTCGGCCGTGCCCTATCTGGTGGCGACCATTGCGATGATCGTGGTCTCCTGGGCGTCGGACAAAATGCAGAACCGTAAGCTGTTTGTCTGGCCACTGCTGCTGATTGGCGCACTGGCTTTCCTCGGCTCCTATCTGGTCGGCTCCAGCAACTTCTGGCTCTCCTATGGGCTGCTGGTGATTGCAGGGGGAGCGATGTATGCCCCTTATGGTCCCTTCTTCGCTATTATCCCGGAAATGCTGCCGCGCAACGTGTCGGGTGGCGCAATGGCGCTGATCAACAGCATGGGCGCGCTGGGTTCGTTCGTCGGCTCGTGGATTGTCGGCTATCTTAATGGAGCGACGGGCAGTCCGGCGGCCTCCTATATCTTTATGGGCACAGCGCTGCTGGTGTCGGTCTGGCTGACGTTGATCGTCAAGCCGGCTGAGAACAAAACGCCGCCGCTGCATGGCGCGAAACACGCCTGAAAGCGTAAGCGCTGACCCTCTTCTCCGGGCGACCTGTGTGTCGCCCGTCACACGTTTTACAGGGAGCGAACGATGAAACCATCCGTGATTCTGTATAAAAGCCTGCCGGACGATCTGCGTGCCCGGCTCGACGCGCAGTTTAACGTCACCGAAATTAAAGACCTGTCGCCGGAGAGCCAGCAGCAGCACGCTGACGCGCTGGCGCAGGCCGAAGGATTAATCGGTTCAGGCGGCAAGGTGGACGGGGATCTGCTGGCGAAAATGCCTAAATTGCGCGCCTGCTCTACCGTATCGGTGGGCTATGACAACTTCGACGTTGATGCGCTTAATCAGCGTCATGTGCTGCTGATGCATACGCCAACGGTGCTGACCGAAACGGTAGCGGATACCATGATGGCGCTGGTGCTGAGCAGCGCACGCCGCGTGACCGAGCTGGACGCCTGGGTCAAAGCGGGTCAGTGGAACAAGAGCATCGGGCCGGATAAGTTTGGCATCGACGTCCACCATAAGACGCTCGGCATTCTCGGTATGGGCCGCATCGGCATGGCGCTGGCGCAGCGCGCGCACTTCGGCTTCGGCATGAAGGTGCTCTATAACGCGCGCCGTGAACATGAAGAGGCGCAGTCGCGTTTTGGCGCACAGCGCTGCGATCTGGACACGCTGCTGAAAGAGAGTGATTTTGTCTGTATCAGCCTGCCGCTTACCGAGCAGACCCACCACCTGATTGGCGCGGCACAGCTTAAGCTGATGAAGCCGAGCGCTATTCTGATTAATGCCGGACGTGGCCCGGTGGTGGATGAAGAGGCGCTGATTGCGGCGCTGAAAGCGGGCACCATTCACGCCGCTGGCCTGGACGTGTTCGAGCAGGAGCCGCTGACTGAATCGCCGCTGTTCTCACTGCCAAACGTGGTGGCACTGCCCCATATCGGCTCTGCGACCCATGAAACGCGCTACGGCATGGCGCAGGATGCGGTAGAGAACCTGATTGCCGCGCTCACCGGTAAGGTAGAGAAGAACTGCGTTAACCCGGACATCCTTAAGTAATCCCCCCTTCCCATTGCGCCCGCCGCTGGCGGGCGTTATGGTTGATCTCCCATTCGTCACACGTTTTTAACTTTTATATGTCTTTTTCTCAGTTCGGCGACAAGTTTACCCAGCACACTGGCATCTCACGCCTGATGGAAGATATGGGCGCGGGCCTGCGCACGCCCGGCACCATTATGCTCGGCGGCGGCAATCCGGCGCAGATCCCGGCGATGAATGACTATTTTCAGCAGCTGCTACAGCAGATGCACAACGAAGGCAAGCTGAGCGAAGCGCTCTGCAACTATGACGGCCCGCGCGGCAAAGCCACGCTGCTTAACGCGCTATCGACGCTGCTCAGCAGTGAATTAGGCTGGCCGGTGACCGCGAAAAATATTGCCCTTACCAACGGTAGCCAGAGCGCCTTCTTCTATCTCTTCAATCTGTTCGCCGGGCGCCGCGCCGACGGCAGCAAAAAGCGCGTGCTGTTTCCGCTGGCCCCGGAGTATCTGGGCTATGCCGACGCCGGACTGGATGAAGAGCTCTTCGTTTCCGCTAAGCCGAATATTGAGCTGCTGCCGGAAGGCCAATTCAAATACCACGTCGATTTTGAGCATCTGCCGATGCATGAGGATATCGGCCTGATTTGCGTATCGCGCCCCACGAATCCTACCGGCAACGTGGTAACTGACGACGAGCTGATGCAGCTTGATGCGCTGGCGCAGCAGCACGATGTTCCGCTGTTGATCGATAATGCCTACGGTGTGCCTTTTCCCGGCATCATCTTTAGCGAAGCGCGTCCGCTGTGGAATCCCAACATTATTCTCTGCATGAGTTTGTCGAAGCTTGGCCTGCCGGGTGCGCGCTGCGGCATTATTGTTGCCGATGAGAAGATCATCAGCGCCATCAGCAATATGAACGGCATTATCAGCCTGGCGCCGGGCAGCATCGGCCCGGCCATCGCCGCCGAGATGATCCAGCGTGGCGACCTGCTGCGACTGTCGGAAGAGGTGATTAAGCCTTTTTACCAGGCGAAGGTCACTGAAACGATAGCGATTATTCGCCGCTATTTGTCGCAAGACCGCTGCCTGATCCACAAGCCGGAGGGCGCGATTTTTCTCTGGCTGTGGTTCCGTGAGCTGCCGATCACAACCGAAACGCTCTATCAGCGCCTTAAGGCGCGCGGCGTGTTAATGGTGCCGGGACACTTCTTTTTTCCTGGTCTGGAGCAGGCGTGGCCACACACCCACCAGTGCATGCGTATGAACTATGTGCCGGAGGCGGAGAATATTGAGCGTGCGGTGCAGATCCTGGCAGAAGAGGTCGAGAAGGCGTTTGCTGAACAGGCGCTGTAGTTTATGAGTCGGGCTCCATGCTGGAGCCCGATCGGCTAGAGCAGCGATTCCCGGCACCACTGCGCCAGCTGACGAATGGCCTGCGCAACCTCATCATTCCAGCCAAAACCCGCATTGAGCCGGAAACAGTGATCGTAGCGGTCATCGGTCGCAAAGATATGGCCTGGTGCAATACCGATCCCTGCCTCGCGCGCCTTCAAAAACAGCTCACGCACGTTAAGTGCCCCGCGCGGCATCTCGACCCACACCACATAGCCGCCTTCCGGCTCCGACACGCGCGTGCCTGGCGGAAATTCGCGCAGCAGTGCCTGACGCAAAGGCTGGATCTGAGCAGCCAGTTCGCGACGCAGCTTACGCAGGTGCGCGTCATAGCCGCCGCTGCGCAGCAGTTCAGCGACCGCTGCCTGAGACAACATGGAGGTGCCCATCGTGGAGGTATATTTGAGCGACGCGATCTTGCGCATAACGTTAACGCTGTGCACCCAACCGATGCGGATGCCGGGCGCAACGGTTTTGGAAAATCCGCTGCACAAAATGGCGTTTGGGCTGAAGGCGCGCAGGGGGAAAGGACGGCGCTCGCCAAAGGCGGTATCGCCAAAAATATCATCTTCAATCATGATCACATCGTTCTCATCCGCCTGACGAGCAATATGCGCCTTTTGCTCATTGGGAATCGATTTGCCAAGCGGATTATTAACGTTGCTGATGGTGAGAAATGCCTGCACAGCTTTACGGCGAAACAGCGCGGTAAGCTTTTCAACGTCAACATAGCCTTCGGGCCCGGCATCCACCTCAATCACGCGCAGATTAAGGTTATGCAGCATTTGCAGCAGCACAAAATAGCAGGGTGACTCAAC
Source organism: Pantoea sp. KPR_PJ (assembly GCF_041386365.1). NCBI lineage: Bacteria > Pseudomonadati > Pseudomonadota > Gammaproteobacteria > Enterobacterales > Erwiniaceae > Pantoea > Pantoea sp. KPR_PJ. The sequence continues at coordinate 61,975 of NZ_JABMIK010000011.1, forward strand.
GGCCACCACGTCGCCGGGCTTAAGGGTGGCTCGCAGCGACAGCGATACCGCTTCAATACAGCCGTTGGTGATCAGAATATCATCGGCGCGGATAGTGCAACCGTACGCTATCGCACGTCGCGCAATCTCCTGCTTTAGCGGCAGATAGCCCGTGCCTTTTACGGTCGTGCCCAGCAGCGCCGGTTTGCTGTATCCCATCTGACGCATCAGCAGCCCAATTTTTTTAACCGGATAGAGCGAACTGTCACCGTTCGCCAGATCGAGGCGTACCCGGCACTCCGAACCGAGGATCGCCAGATGCATCTCTGTCTGCTCATCCAGCGGGGCAATCAGACGCGGCTGAACCGCGCGCGGTGCCTGGATGTTTGCCTGACGCCGCGCAACAAAGAAGCCCGATTTTGGCTTTGCCACGGCAAAACGTTCATCTTCCAGCGTGCGTAGCGTTTTTAATGCCGTCGTCGGGCTGACGCTATACTGGACTGCCAGCGTGCGCACCGAGGGCAACCGGCTGTCTGGCAGCAGCGTGCCGTTGCGAATCGCCTGCTTAATCTGCTCAGCGATCTGGCGATAGCGACTGTGCTGATTTTCCCTTTCATCGGGCATCTGTTCCACCCCATATCCTGCCGATCTGTGCATATTCAAGAGAGTACATTCAAAGTAGTTTAGGGTGCAGCAGTTAATTGTGTCTGACACCGGGGAAATGTATGTCAGTCAAAGATATGTTGTTAGCGTTGTGCGTCGTGGTCGCCTGGGGCGTCAACTTTGTGGTCATTAAGCTCGGTTTACAGGGCATGCCACCCTTTCTGCTGGCGGGACTCCGCTTTGCGCTGGTTGCCTTTCCGGCGATCTTTTTTGTGCGTCGCCCCGCGATTCCGCTGCGCTGGCTGGTGGTCTATGCCATGACCATCAGCTTTGGCCAGTTTGCCTTTCTGTTCCTCGCCATTAAGCTGGGGATGCCCGCCGGGCTGGCGTCACTGGTGTTGCAGGCGCAGGCGTTTTTTACCCTGCTGCTGGGCGCACTGCTGCTGGAAGAAATGCTTCGCTGGAACCATATCGCCGGTATGCTGATTGCGACGCTCGGCCTGTTTACGCTGGCAACGGCAGGTATGGAGGGCCAGTCGGCGGCGGGTATTACGCTCACGACCATGATGCTGACGCTGGCGGCGGCGCTTTCCTGGGGAATGGGCAACATTACTAATAAAATTATTCTGCGTAACCGCAACGTGCCGGTGATGTCACTGGTGGTATGGAGCGCACTGGTGCCGGTGCTGCCATTTTTCGCCTGCTCGTGGCTGTTTGACGGCGGCAGCATCGTCGTTTCCAGCCTGGCGCATATCTCGCTGCAAACGGTACTGGCGCTGATCTATCTCGCCTTTTTTGCCACTATCATTGGCTACGGCATCTGGGGCAATTTACTCAGCCGCTATGAGACCTGGCGCGTGGCTCCGCTCTCGTTGCTGGTGCCGGTTGTCGGTATCCTTAGCGCCGTGCTGGTGCTGGATGAACGGCTGTCAGTTCAGCAGCTGCTGGGTGCGGTGGTGATCATCGCGGGATTGCTGGTTAACGTGTTTGGCGCGCGGTTAAGTCAACGCCTGACGATGCGCACGCCCTCTTAATGTGCGCAGGCTCCAGCCAGCGCACCCATAAAAAACGCCGCGACTGCGGCGTTTTCTTCTCGTTGATTCTGATTAGTTCAGAATTTCAATCCGACGTGGTTTCGCCTCTTCAGGGACGATACGCTCCAGATCGATGCTCAACAGGCCATTTTCCAGTTTCGCGTCGCGCACCACAATGTGATCCGCCAGCTGGAATTTACGCTCAAAGTTGCGTTCGGCAATGCCCTGATAGAGATATTTACGTTCGGTCTGCTCTTCAGGATGGGCACCGCGGACAATCAGTACGTTGTCGTGCGCCGTGATATCCAGTTCGCTCTGAGCAAAACCGGCCACCGCAATCGTGATGCGATAGTGGTTTTCGCTGACCAGTTCAACATTGTACGGAGGATAACCGCCGTTGCTCTGATTCTGGTTAGACTCCAGCAGGTTAAACAAGCGATCGAAACCGATAGCAGAACGATAAAGTGGAGCAAGATCAAAATTACGCATGGAATGACTCCTGATATTCAGCAAGTTTTGGCAACCTTCCACAATGGACAGGCTGTCGGACGTCCCGATGTCCCTGTCGGCGACAGCGGGTGCGTCCGTAGCTTAAAAATGGGTGCGCCTGCCTGGCTTTCAAGAGGAGGAACGCAATTTTTTTCACCAGTCTGCTGAAATGACATACACTCATGGGACCTTTCGTCTGGCATAGCTCACCTCGCCACAGAGTGAGGACGGTAACAGACGAGCCAACTCAGCTGGCGCAACGACGACAGCTGAAGGGATGATGAAGATGAAATTACTAAAGGCATTTCCTCTGGCAGGTGCGCTGGCATGCTGTTCCTTTATGACCACTGGATGTTCCAGCGTTATGTCGCATACGGGCCCCAGCCAGGGCTATTATCCTGGCACTCGCGCCAGTGCCAGTATCCTGGTCGATGAGCAGAGCAGCTGGGCGCTCAAACCGCTGGCATTAATCGATCTGCCCTTTTCCGCCGTTATGGATACGCTGCTGCTGCCGTGGGATTACGCGCGCAGCGACAACGACAAATCAGCGGACTCTCCGCGCGAGCGCATTCTCAGGAGCGAAAAGCTAAACCATACGCAGGAGAATCTGGCGCAGGCTACGCCCTATCCTGCCGCTACGCCAGCACCGTAAACAGCTGCCGCCAGCCGTTCACGTCGCGCATAAAGGCAACCTGTTTTCCGTCCGGCGACCAGACCACTGCATCGCCGCTCGGCGGCTGTGCGTGGCGCGCTGTCAGCGGCTGGCACGCGCCGCTGCTGATATCGCATCGCACTATCCGGTCGTCGCTCACAAAGGCGACCGCATCCCCCTGAGGATGCCAGCTAAAGGCCGACTGCACGGCGTGGGACAGCCGCGTAATCTGACGAGGTGTGCCGCCGTTGGGCGAGACCGTCCAGAGCTGAACCACACCCTGCTCATCCGCCATTAAGAAGGCAATCGCACTGCCGTCGGGCGAACTACGTAACCAGTGGCGCGGCTGCTGAGCGAGGCCGCGCGTAAAGGTGAGTCGACGCTGTTGCACGCCAGCGGGCGGCGCAGGCAGACGGTTTTCCGTGCCTTCCAGTGGTGCGTCACCTGGTCTGGCGTAATCCTCCAGTCTCTCGGGCAAATCAACAATGAAGACTTCCGGCTGCTTCTCGCCGTCAGCGGAAAGGGTGTCGCCGATAAAGGCGATGGCCCAGCGCTGCCAGCTACCATCGGGTTTCTGATAGCCGCGCGTGCCGATCCAGCCCTCTTCGTAAGCGCGATTAATCTCGTCGCTGCCGGGTCGTGGCGACACGGTGGTCTGGCTGATTAGCACACAGAAGTGGCTGCCGCTGTATTCACGCGGATGCGCTAATGCTGGCGTAACGGCGCGCAGCGGCACGGCGATGCCGACATTGCGCAAATCCTCGCTAACGTTTTTTTCGTGCATGACGTGATCGTTGTAGGTAAAGCTAACGCGCGAGCCATCAGGGCTAAAGAGATGCACATGCGACCCGCCGCGCAGCGCGCCGGGCGTAAAAGGGGGCGTGATGTCGCAGGCGTCGAGGTTTTGCGCACGGCCGTTCTGCACGATGACGCCGCGTCGATGATGAAAATCGTAATGCCATGTCTCATCAGGATGCTCCGGACCGTGAATGCACAGATAGCGCGGCGGCAGATCGGGGCTGACCGTGACGACGCCAACGTGCGCGCCGTCGGTAGCCCGATACAGCACGTCAACCTCACCGGTTATAACGTTTACGCGCTCAATGGTTTCGCTGGTAAAGGAGGCGCCGGACGGACGCACGTCAAACGCCAGCCACTGGCTGTCGGCCGTCCAGACCTGGCTGTTGGTAAGCTGATGATGACGCGGAGCAAAAGTCAGTTGTTTTTCGCGCATAGGGCAACCTGGCTAAATATGTTGCCCCACACGCTACGCCAAAAGCGTTAAAGATGCATCTCTGGTCTTACAGCACCAGCTCTTCAATGGCATGTGCAACGCCATCTTCCATATTAGTTTTGGTGACGAACTGCGCGATTTTCTTCACCGAGTCGATGGCGTTGCCCATCGCGACACCCATTCCGGCATACTCGATCATCGCCAGGTCATTCTCCTGATCGCCAATCGCCATTACCTCATCGCGCGCCAGCCCAAGCTTTTCCGCCAGCATTTTAACGCCCTGGCCCTTGTTAACGCGGCTATCGAGGATTTCCAGGTAATAAGGCGCGCTCTTGAGGATGGTGTAGCTCTGCTGCGCTCTGGCGGGCAGGCGCTGGATAGCCGCATCCAGTTTCTCAGGTTTGTCGATCATCATGAGCTTAGGAAAGCGCGTAGCGCGATCCATCTCCTCCACCGCGCGATAGCGTACCGGGATCCCGGTCAGGCTCGCCTCGTGAATGGTGTATTCGCTGATGTCTTTGTTTGGGGTGTAGAGAGAAGATTTATCGAACGCCTGAAAATGTACGCCCAGCTCGCGCGACAGCTGTTCGATATAGAGGTAGTCGTCAAAACCCAGCGTAATCTCCGCCACGCACTCGCCATCCCCCGCGCGCTGCACCAGCGCACCGTTGTAGCTGATGCAGTATTGCCCTTCATCGACCAGGCCAAGCTCCATCAGGTAGCGCTGGATCCCGATGTAGGGCCGTCCCGTTGCCAGCACCACGGCAACGCCTTTTTTATGCGCCCGATCGATAGCGGATTTTACGCCAGCCGTGATTTCGTGCTGCGGGTTAAGCAGCGTGCCATCCATATCAATGGCTACCAGTTTTATCGCCATAGCTTCCTCGTTGAGTCAGGGTGTGGTTTAAATGCTAGCGCGATCCTGCTCACAATGACCAGTTTCCCGCTGCTACAGGCATAAAAAAACCCTTCCGCACAGGAAGGGTCTGAAGCCACAGAGGACTAAAGAGGTGAAGGGCAGAAAGCAGTGGCAAAAGCCTCCCACGCCACAGATGACGCGGGACACAGGAGCTGCCCTGAACGACAATGCGGTTGGCCCCTGCCATTCAGCCCTGTTTAGATATCGATGTTCGCCGCTTTTAGCGCGTTCTCTTCGATAAAGGCGCGGCGCGGTTCAACCGCATCGCCCATCAGCGTAGTGAACAGCTGGTCGGCTGCGATCGCATCTTTGATAGTAACGCGCAGCATGCGGCGGCTGTCTGGATCCATGGTGGTTTCCCACAGCTGCTCGGCGTTCATCTCACCCAGGCCTTTATAGCGCTGAACAGACAAACCACGGCGTGACTCTTTCACCAGCCATTCGATAGCCTGCTCAAAGCTGGTTACCGGCTGACGGCGCTCACCGCGCTCAATGTAGGCGTCTTCTTCAATCAGGCCGCGCAGCTTCTCACCCAACGCGTTGATTTTGCGATACTCCGGCCCCTGAATGAAATCGGCATCCAGCACGTAATCCGTATCCACACCGTGCGTGCGCACGCGCAGTACAGGCTCGAAGATGTTCTCTTCGCGGTTGGCGCGAACCTGGGCAACGTAGGTGCTGCCGTGTGCTTCGCGCTCGCTCAGATAGGCCACCAGCCCTTCCAGCCAGCCTTGTACTTCCGCTTCCTCACTCAGATCACCCAGCGTCGGATGGTAAATCAGTCCGCGTAGCAGGGCGACCGGATAGCGACGCTCCATACGCTTGATCATCTTCTGCGTGCTGTTGAACTCAGCGACCAGGTTTTCCAGCGGCTCGCCACCCAGCGCAGGCGCGCTGGCGTTGGTGTGCAGCGTTGCGCCATCCAGTGCGATAGCGATCTGGTACTGATCCATCGCCTCATCGTCTTTGATGTACTGCTCCTGCTTACCCTTCTTCACCTTATAGAGTGGCGGCTGAGCGATATAAACATGCCCGCGTTCAATGATCTCTGGCATCTGGCGATAGAAGAAGGTCAACAGCAGCGTACGAATGTGCGAGCCATCGACGTCCGCATCGGTCATGATGATGATGCTGTGGTAGCGCAGCTTGTCCGGGTTATATTCGTCGCGGCCGATACCGCAGCCCAGTGCCGTAATCAGCGTGGCCACTTCCTGCGAAGAGAGCATCTTGTCGAAGCGCGCCTTCTCCACGTTAAGGATTTTACCTTTCAGTGGCAGAATCGCCTGATTCTTACGGTTACGCCCCTGCTTCGCTGACCCGCCTGCGGAGTCACCCTCCACCAGGTAAATTTCAGAGAGCGCCGGATCGCGCTCCTGGCAGTCAGCCAGCTTGCCAGGCAGACCGGCAAGATCAAGCGCGCCCTTACGGCGCGTCATTTCGCGTGCGCGACGCGCGGCTTCACGGGCACGTGCCGCATCGATGATCTTGCCCACAACGATTTTCGCGTCGCTCGGGTTTTCCAGCAGGTATTCGCTCAGCAGCTCGTTCATCTGCTGTTCGACCGCGGACTTCACCTCAGAGGAGACCAGCTTGTCTTTGGTCTGTGAGGAGAATTTCGGGTCCGGAACTTTCACCGAGACTACCGCTACCAGGCCTTCGCGTGCATCATCGCCGGTTGCGCTGACTTTCGCCTTCTTGCTGTAGCCTTCTTTATCCATATAGGCGTTCAGCGTACGCGTCATCGCCGCACGGAAACCAGCAAGGTGCGTGCCACCATCGCGCTGCGGAATGTTGTTGGTGAAGCAGTAGATGTTCTCCTGGAAGCCGTCATTCCACTGCAATGCAACCTCCACGCCGATGCCGTCTTTCTCAGTAGAGAAGTAGAACACGTTCGGATGGATCGGGGTTTTGTTCTTGTTAAGGTACTCAACAAACGCCTTGATGCCGCCTTCATAGTGGAAATGATCGGCTTTATCATCACGCTTGTCTTCCAGACGAATCGACACGCCTGAGTTGAGGAACGACAGTTCACGCAGGCGCTTCGCCAGGATGTCGTACTCAAACTCAACCACGTTGGTAAAGGTTTCATGGCTTGGCCAGAAACGCACGCGCGTACCGGTCAGCTCGGTTTCGCCCGTGACATTCAGCGGCGCCTGCGGCACGCCATGTACGTAGGTCTGCTGATGCACTTTGCCTTCGCGGCGAATGGTCAGCTCTAACTTCTGCGACAGGGCGTTGACTACCGATACGCCGACGCCGTGCAGACCACCCGACACTTTATAGGAGTTATCATCAAACTTACCGCCCGCGTGCAGCACGGTCATGATAACTTCCGCAGCAGAAACGCCCTCTTCTTCATGAATACCCGTGGGGATGCCACGGCCATCATCCTGAACAGAAACGGAATTATCGGCATGAATGGTCACGACAATATCACTACAGTGACCGGCGAGCGCTTCGTCGATTGCGTTATCCACGACCTCGAATACCATGTGGTGTAGACCGGTGCCGTCATCCGTATCGCCGATATACATACCCGGGCGTTTGCGTACCGCATCCAGCCCTTTCAATACTTTGATACTTGAGGAGTCATAAGAATTCGACATCAACGTTTCTCGCTCATTTAATCTTCAGGTTGAACCGCTATTTTACCCTGTTCCACGCGGAACATCTTGCCCTTTTCATCGCTCATGTCGATGACATGATCTACAGCAATGGCGCTGACAAACACCTGAGCCCGCGTGGCTTTCAGTCGCTGCGCCAGCAGGCGTCGGCGGCTGTCATCCAGCTCGGAGGCGAAGTCATCAATCAGGTAAAGACAGCGGCGTCCGCTCTGGCGCGTCAGGAATTCTCCCTGCGCCAGTCGCAATGCACACATCAATAGTTTTAACTGGCCGCGCGACAGCAAATCTTCGACCGGCGTGCCGTCGGCACGGATGCGAAAATCCGCTTTATGCGGGCCACTGGCGGTATAGGTTAACGCGCGGTCGCGTTCGAAATTACGTTCCAGTAATTCGGCATAAGCACTCTCTTTGTCCCAGCCGCGCTGGAAAGAGAAATTGAGCGCAAATTCAGGCAAAAACTGCGCGCAGGTCGCGACGATCTCGGCAGAAATGGCCGCGCTGTACTCGGCGCGCCACTGGCTAATTTGTTCGGCTAAAGGCACCAGCTCCTGATCCCAGGGACGGATCTGGCTGTAGCGTGTCACCTGGCGCAGCGCAGCGTTACGCTGCTTCAGCAGCCGCCGCAAGTTGCTCCAGGCGTTAAAGAAGCCGGGGGTATTATGAAAGCAGCCCCAGTCTACATAGGCTCTACGGTATTTGGGGCCGCCGTTGAGCAAAGTAAACCCCTCAGGCGTAATTAACTGCATCGGTAGCAGCTGCGCCAGTTCAGCCACTTTGTGACCGTCGCTGCCGTCGATGCGCACCTTGCTGTCCCCTGCGCGATTTTTCGTCAGGCCCACCGAGGTTTCACGCTCGCTGCCTTCAATACGGCCATGCAGCACAAAAGCCGCCTCATCGTGACGGATGACGCGTCCAGCCTGCAAACTACGAAACGCACGGCCGTGGCCCAGCGTATAGATCGCCTCCAGCACGCTGGTTTTGCCGCTGCCGTTTGCTCCTACCAGGAAATTAAAGCCCGGCGAGAGCGCCAGATCGGCCTGCTCGATATTACGAAAGTCTTTGATAAGGAGGCGGGTTAAAGCCATGAATCAGTCCAGCGTGAAGGGCAAAAGAGGTCTCGTTTTGCAACGATCCCGGCCGTCGGCATCTTCGCCACTCGGGTTCCGCCCGGCGCGCAGGCCCTGAACGCATACGGGAGTATGGGATCAGGGACGAGCACCGCCCGGAATCAGAGTGGCAAGTCAGCCAGACCGATACAGTCTACAGGCGCATAGGCATCACAACATAGGCCGCCGCAGGGCTGGCCAGATCTTCAATCTGCACGCTCGACACTGAATCCGTCAGCAGCAGGCGCACATTCTCGCACTTCAGCGCATTCAGCACGTCCAGCACATAGCTGACGTTGAAGCCGATCTCGAGTTCAGTGCCGCCGTAGGTAACATCCAGCATCTCTTCCGCCTCTTCCTGTTCCGGGTTATTGGCGGTGATCTTCAGCTGATTCTCGGTGATGTAGAGGCGAACACCGCGGAATTTCTCATTCGACAGAATAGCCGCACGTGCAAATGCCTGCTTCAGGATATCGCAGCCTGCCTCCAGCACTTTGTCCGGATTTTTCGGCAGTACGCGGCGATAGTCGGGGAAGCGGCCATCCACCAGCTTTGAGGTAAAAATAAAGTCGCCGACGTGCGCACGGATGTTGCTGCTGCCAATCTGCACCTGCAGCGGCGTTTCGCCACCGTCCAGCAGACGGAGCAGCTCGATGACGCCTTTACGCGGCACGATCACCGAATGGTTCGGCAGCGCCTGACCAACAGGCATCGAACAGACCGCCAGACGATGGCCGTCGGTTGCCACCGTGCGCAGCTCTTCGCCTTCGGTCTCAAACAGCATACCGTTGAGGTAGTAACGCACATCCTGATGCGCCATGGAGAACTGCGTCGCTTCGATCAGGCGTTTCAGCGTCGCCTGCGGCAGCGTGAATTCCACCTCGCTCTGCCAGTCATCCAGATTGGGGAAGTCGCTGGCCGGCAGCGTTGAAAGCGAGAAGCGGCTGCGACCGGAGCGCACCAGCATCCGCTCGCCTTCCAGCGTCACGTTGATCTCGGCCCCCTCCGGCAGCCCGCGACAGATGTCGAGGAACTTACGCGCCGGTACCGTGGTTGCGCCTGGCTCATGCGGCTGGGTCAGCGCAACGCGCGCCACCATCTCCATTTCCAGGTCGGTGCCGGTCAGCAACAGCGTGCCGTCATTAACCTGCATCAGCAGATTTCCCAGGATTGGCAGCGTCGGGCGACCGCCTAACGGACCGCTGACTTGCTGCAGCGGCTTTAGCAACTGTTCACGTTCAACAATAAATTTCATAGCGTCAGGAGGATAATGTTCGGATGAGATTAGAAAAATCTTCTTTTATGTCGTGGCTCTCTTCGCGCAGCTGCTCAATTTTCCGGCAGGCGTGAAGCACCGTGGTATGGTCGCGGCCGCCAAAGGCGTCGCCAATTTCCGGCAGACTGTGGTTCGTCAGCTCTTTCGCCATTGCCATCGCCATCTGGCGTGGGCGCGCGACAGAGCGCGAACGGCGCTTGGAGAGCAGATCCGCGACCTTAATTTTGTAGTACTCGGCTACCGTCTTCTGAATATTGTCGATAGTGACCAGCTTTTCCTGTAGCGCCAGCAGATCGCGCAGCGCTTCGCGCACGAAATCGATGGTAATTGCGCGACCGGTAAAGTTCGCGTTAGCGATAACGCGGTTCAGCGCTCCTTCCAGCTCGCGCACATTGGAGCGCAGACGCTTGGCAATAAAGAACGCCACTTCACCCGGCAGACGAATGTCATTCTCATCCGCCTTTTTCATCAGGATTGCCACGCGCGTTTCCAGCTCTGGCGGCTCGATGGCAACCGTCAGTCCCCAGCCGAAGCGCGATTTCAGGCGATCTTCAACGCCGTTAATCTCTTTCGGATAGCGATCTGATGTCAGGATGATTTGCTGATTACCTTCCAGCAACGCATTGAAGGTGTGAAAAAACTCCTCCTGCGAGCGCTCTTTGTTGGCAAAGAACTGAATATCATCGATCAGCAACGCATCGACGGAACGGTAGTAGCGCTTGAACTCTTCAATGGCGTTGTTTTGCAGGGCTTTCACCATGTCCTGCACAAAACGTTCGGAATGCATGTAGACCACTTTGGCATTGGGCTTGCGCGCAATAATGCCGTTGCCGACCGCATGCAGCAGGTGCGTTTTACCCAGGCCGGTGCCGCCATAGAGAAAGAGCGGGTTATACGCGCCGCCAGGGTTATCCGCCACCTGACGCGCCGCCGCGCGCGCCAGCTGGTTAGACTTACCTTCAACGAAGTTATCGAAGTTATGGCGGTTATTGACATTGGAGCGGTAGGTCACATCTGCCGGTGCCGGAACGTTGTCCCAGCTTGGGCGCAAAGGCTGGGCGGGCGCAGGACGACTCTCTACCGGCGCAGGCGCATTGAAGCTCGCCATCGCTGGCTGGCTCATGGCAACCGGCTGCTGCTGCACGGGACGCGTCCCCACTTCAAAACGCAGCAAAGGCACATCCACCCCGCAGAACTCGTTCAACAGGCCATTAATATTGTTGATGTATTTATCTCGTACCCAGTCGAGCACAAACCGATTCGGAGCATACAAGGCCAGCGTATTGTCGTTTAACTCCGCCTGGAGCGGTCGAATCCACATGCTGAATTCGGTGGCAGGAAGCTCATCCTGCAAACGGGCAAGACACTGTTGCCAGAGCGTAAGTGACACGGCGGACTCCACTTGTACAAAATCGATAAGAAATAGTAGGCGCTAATAAAGAAACGTTCATTTTTGACACAGACGGTAGAAAGCGCCTGCGACCGCTATCAGCGGTTTCCGTCCTTACGATCGCGACCGGATCGTCAGAGGAAGGGCGGATCATAGCGCAAAGCGAGGCAGAGATCTTCACTTTCTACACAGTTTTGATCCTTTTTATCCACAGGCCGTGGACAGGTAAAACAGTTTACGCCTGCTGACGAAAAAAGATGCAGGGATCGTCCGGAAAAGGGTGATTTTTCAGGCGACCTCTCGTTTTGCCTGTGAATAAAGGCCTGGCGATCGCAATAAGATCCCGAACGATCCTTGCGCTTTAAAGCGGAGACCGTATAATTCTTCCCCCGGCGTTGTCGCGCTATGCCCAATGCCCGGACTCAGCGGGCTGTATCCGGGTTTCCAGGTACCGCGACCAGCGAAGTAAATTGACTCCGGACTGTACAATTATTACAATCCCGCCTCTTTATTAAAGACACATTGAGGCGTCGGTCGTTTTACTGGCCCACAAAACGCGTCACCCAGTGAAATTTTTCAAGTTTAGGTAGAAATCGCCATGAAACGCACTTTTCAACCGTCCGTACTGAAGCGCAACCGTTCACACGGCTTCCGTGCTCGTATGGCAACTAAAAATGGTCGTCAGGTTCTGGCACGTCGTCGTGCTAAAGGCCGTTCTCGTCTGACCGTTTCTAAGTAATAAAAGCTAACCCTGGTGGGTAAGCTCGCATTTCCCAGGGAGTTACGTTTGTTAACTCCCACTCATTTCACTTTCGTCTTCCAGCAGCCACAACGGGCTGGCACGCCGCAAATCACCATCCTCGGCCGCCTTAATTCGCTGGGGCATCCCCGCATCGGTCTTACCGTCGCTAAAAAGCACGTCAAGCGCGCGCATGAACGCAACCGGATCAAACGTCTGACCCGGGAAAGCTTTCGTCTGCGTCAGCATGAATTGCCAGCGATGGATTTTGTCGTTGTGGCTAAAAAGGGGATTGCCGATCTCGACAACCGTACGTTGGCGGAAGCGTTGGAGAAGTTATGGCGTCGTCACTGTCGCCTGGCGCGCGGTTCCTGATCGTCCTGATACGCGTTTACCAGCGCGGCATCAGCCCTTTGCTGGGGCCGCACTGTCGGTTTCAGCCAACCTGCTCTCATTATGGAATTGAGGCGTTACGCAGGTTTGGCCTGATAAAAGGCAGTTGGTTGACACTCAAACGCGTATTAAAATGCCACCCTTTGAACCCGGGTGGTGACGATCCTGTACCGCCAAAAAACCCTTGATACCAGAGAACATTAACGATGGATTCGCAACGCAATCTCTTTCTCATCGCTTTTCTGTTCGTGTCTTTCATGATCTGGCAAGCCTGGCAGACGGACCACGCTCCGCAGCCGCAGCAGACCCAGACCACGCAGAACACCAACAGCGCAGCAGGTGATGCCGCCAGCCAGGGCGTACCGGCCAGCGGCCAGGGCAAAACGATCACCGTTAAGACTGATGTCCTGTCATTGAATATCAACACCCGCGGTGGCGATGTCGAGCAAGCACAGCTGCTGACCTACCCGGATAAACTGGGTTCCGACCAGCCGTTCCAGCTGCTGGAAACCACGCCGTCCTTCGTTTATCAGGCACAGAGCGGGCTGACTGGCCGCAACGGTCCGGATAATCCGAACAACGGCGCACGTCCTCTGTTCACTGCCGCGCAGGATCACTTCGAAATGGCTGATGGCCAGACCGAGCTGCGCGTGCCGATGACCTACACCGCTGAAAATGGCGTAGTCTATACCAAGACTTTCGTCTTCAAGCGTGGTGAGTTCGCGGTTGATGTGAACTACAACGTCAATAACACTACCCAGCAGCCGCTGGAATTGTCGCTGTTTGGCCAGCTAAAGCAGACGATCGATCTGCCGAAACATCGCGACACCGGCAGCAATAACTTTGCGTTGCATACCTTCCGCGGTGCCGCCTACTCCACCAGCGAAGAGAAGTACGAAAAGTACAAGTTCGATACCATCGCGGATAACGAAAACCTGAGCGCCACCACCAGCAACGGTTGGGTAGCGATGTTGCAGCAGTATTTCGCCACCGCATGGGTGCCGCGTACCGCTGGTAATAACTCGCTCTACACCAGCAACCTGGGCAACGGTATGGCGGCGATTGGCTATAAGTCTGCGCCGGTGACCGTCGCGGCAGGCCAGCAGCAGGATCTGGGTGCCACGCTGTGGGTCGGCCCGGAAATTCAGGACAAGATGGCTGCCGTCGCGCCGCATCTCGACCTGACCGTTGACTACGGCTGGCTGTGGTTTATCTCTCAGCCGCTGTTTAAACTGCTGAAATTTATCCACAGCTTTATCGGTAACTGGGGCTTCTCCATTATCGTCATCACCTTCATCGTGCGCGGCATCATGTACCCGCTGACCAAAGCGCAGTACACCTCGATGGCGAAAATGCGCATGCTACAGCCGAAGATTCAGGCAATGCGTGAGCGCCTGGGTGACGACAAGCAGAAGCAGAGCCAGGAGATGATGGCGCTGTACAAAGCCGAGAAGGTTAACCCGCTGGGTGGCTGTCTGCCGCTGGTTATCCAGATGCCTATCTTCCTTGCGCTTTACTACATGCTGTCTGGTTCGGTTGAACTGCGCCATGCGCCGTTTGTTCTCTGGATCCATGACCTGTCAGCGCAGGACCCGTACTATATCCTGCCGATTCTGATGGGCATCACGATGTTCTTCATCCAGAAGATGTCACCGACCACCGTGACCGATCCGATGCAGCAGAAGATCATGACCTATATGCCGGTTATCTTTACCGTGTTCTTCCTCTGGTTCCCGTCAGGTCTGGTGCTGTACTACATCGTCAGCAACCTGGTCACCATTCTTCAGCAGCAGCTGATTTATCGCGGGCTGGAAAAACGTGGTCTGCACAGCCGCGACAAGAAGAAGGCGTAACGCGCTTACGCCTTTCTGACAATCTGGTTTACCCTGAGGCGGTCATTAGACCGCCTTATTTTTTTAGCGAGAGAAAAACCCATGAGCCACAGCGATACTATCGTCGCCCAGGCGACGCCTCCCGGACGCGGCGGCGTCGGTATTTTGCGTATCTCCGGCGCGCGCGCCGCTGAGGTGGCGCAGCAGGTGCTCGGCAAGCTGCCGAAGGCACGCTACGCCGACTATCTGCCGTTCAGGGATGCCGATGGCAGCGTACTGGATCAGGGCATTGCGCTGTGGTTTCCCGGCCCAAACTCCTTTACCGGAGAAGATGTGCTGGAGCTACAGGGGCATGGCGGCCCGGTGATCCTCGATCTGTTGCTGAAACGCATCGTGGCGCTGTCCGGCGTGCGCATCGCCCAGCCGGGCGAGTTTTCCGAGCGTGCCTTTCTTAACGATAAGCTCGATCTGGCACAGGCTGAAGCGATTGCCGATCTGATTGATGCCAGCTCTGAACAGGCGGCACGCTCAGCGGTTAATTCGCTTCAGGGCGCGTTTTCACTGCGCGTTAACCAGCTGGTTGAAGCGCTGACCCACCTGCGTATCTATGTTGAAGCCGCTATCGACTTTCCCGATGAGGAGATCGATTTTCTCTCTGACGGCAAAATCGAAGCGCAGCTTGATGAGGTGATCAACGATCTGGACGGCGTGCGCGCCGAAGCGCGTCAGGGCAGCCTGCTGCGTGAAGGCATGAAAGTGGTGATTGCCGGTCGTCCCAACGCCGGAAAATCGAGCCTGCTGAATGCGCTGGCTGGACGCGAAGCGGCGATTGTGACCGATATTGCAGGCACCACGCGTGACGTGCTGCGCGAGCATATCCACATCGACGGTATGCCGCTGCATATCATTGATACCGCCGGGCTGCGCGAGGCCAGTGATGAAGTTGAGCGTATTGGCATTGAGCGTGCCTGGCAGGAGATTGAGCAGGCCGATCGCGTGCTGTTTATGGTTGATGGCACCACCACTGACGCCACCGAAGCCGCACAGATATGGCCCGATTTTGTTTCACGCCTGCCTGCGGCATTACCCATTACGGTAGTGCGCAATAAAGCAGACGTGACCGGCGAAACGCTGGGCCTGACAGAAGTAAACAGCCACTCACTGATTCGCCTGTCAGCGCGCACCGGTGAAGGGGTGGATGTGCTGCGCGATCACCTGAAACAGTCGATGGGCTTCTCCGGCAACATGGAAGGAGGCTTTCTTGCGCGCCGTCGTCATCTTCAGGCGCTGGAGTTAGCGGCGACTCACTTACAGCAGGGCAAAGCGCAGCTGCTGGGTGCCTGGGCGGGTGAACTGCTGGCCGAAGAGCTGCGCCTGGCGCAGCAGGCGCTGAGCGAGATCACCGGCGAGTTTACCTCAGATGATTTGCTGGGGCGGATTTTCTCCAGCTTCTGTATTGGTAAATAAGTACTTACACGCGAACGCTTTTCACTTTCCGCGCCGGACATGCGCGTTTTCTTCCGCACATGTCCGGTGCTGCACATCCCAAAGCACGACTTCACGTGGACTATTCAGCCAGAACCCGGCTGTGTTTCCAGACGCCGCCGCAAGCCCCTGGCCACCGGAGCGGTAGGTCTCCTTTGTCATACACCCTTCGAGTTCAGGTGTTTCGGTGAACCCTCATCGCCAGCAGGCTCAGCAATGCCGCTATCGCGTGACGTCAGGAAGCTGGCTTTAAGCCTCTCCCGTCAATACCACGATGTTGTTTCTCAGCAGCGCATAACGTTACAAATTAGCCCTCTTCTGCTGCGAATATGATGACGCCGGAGCTTTTTAACATAAGGACGCACGCAAAATCCGCGGCGGTGCCGTCAGATTTTTACCACACCAGGAGCACGTGTACAGCGAAGCGGTGCCCGATTATTTGCACCTTTGTCATTTGGCGGCGGTAAGCCATTGGGGTATAACAGGTAAAGCAAAAAACCGCACCGGCTATCCCGGCTGCGCCTTTACTACGGTAAGCCTTAGGCGGCCGCTTCCGCCTGACAAAGGAGAGTAGAATGCATACCCCGCTCGACAAAAACGCACTGGATCAGCTATTTAACGAAGCCCGCACCCACAGCTACTGGCAGGATAAACCGCTGGAAGAGGGTGTGCTGGAGCAGCTCTATGCCCTGACGGCGCTGGGCCCAACGTCAGCCAACTGCTCACCAGGCCGCTTTGTCTTTGTTACCTCGCAGGAAGGCAAGGAGAAGCTAAAGCCCGCGCTCTCCTCTGGCAACCTCGAAAAGACCATGACCGCACCGGTTACCGTGATCGTTGCCCATGACATGACCTTTTATGAGCAGCTGCCGCAGCTCTTTCCTCACGCCGACGCGCGTAGCTGGTTTACCGGTAGCCCGGAGCTGGCCAAAGAGACTGCATTCCGCAACAGCAGCCTGGAGGCGGGGTATTTGATTATGGCCGCGCGCGCGCTGGGTCTGGACGCCGGTCCGATGTCAGGTTTCGATCCGTCAAAAATCAACGAGGCCTTTTTTGCTGGCAGCAGCTGGCAGGTAAACATGCTGATCAACCTCGGCTACGGCAATCACGAAAAACTGCATCCGCGCCTGCCGCGCCTGCGTTTTGAACAGGCCTGTAAATTCGCCTGATGACAAAAAGCCGCTGTATCCTCATGCAGCGGCCCCTCCGCTTTCAGCTCTTTATCAGCCAATTCTGAATATTGCATTATTCTGTTTCATGCCGGATGCAATATGCTCAGAAAATTCTTACAATGCGCTTCTGATGATTAAGTGACCATTTTCACGGAGCGACAGATGGCGGGTCATTTTGTACGTTGGATGGGCGATCCTGGCATTGTTGCCGACGCCATGCGCATGCCACAGGATGTGCTCGATCAGGCGCGGCAGCTTCCTGATAAACGACGCGGACGCTTCCTGATTGCCCGCCTGATGCTGGCTCAGCTAATGCTGCGCGTCTACGGCATTCATACCCTTCCTGCCCTGATTACCCACAGTAATGGCCGTCCTGCCTTTGCCGATCGCGATCTGCCTGACTTTAGCATTGCGTATGCCGGAAATATCGTTGGCGTATTGCTGGCCGAGGAAGGGGGGCGTGCCGGGCTGGATATGGAGATTGTCCGCGCCCACAGCCGACAGACTCAGGAACAGTTGATGCAGTCGCTGACCTCAGGCGAACGGGCCTGGATCAACGCGCAGCAGGATTTTATGGAGGCGGTGACGCAAATCTGGACGCTGCGCCAGAGCATTCTCAAGCTGACCGGCGAAGGGAGCGACCCTATGGACTCGCTAAGGCTGCAACCTGCGGCTGGTCGCCTGCGTTCGACAAGCTATCCCGATATCCAGGCAGTGTGTGACGCTGAGCCGACGCTGGTCTGGTCATGCGCCCTGTCGCCCGCTACCCAGCGTCTCCATTTATGGGAAGTAGATGCCTCACATCAGTGGCATGCGCTGCGCGACGTTGAGATGAGCAAGCCGAATATCGGGCCGCGCACGCTGCGGCTGACCAGCTCGCCGCTGGAGCGTAGCACCCATCCTCAGATGTAAAAAAGGCCGCGTAAGCGGCCTTTTTTTAATGTGCGTCGATAAACGCGATTTTCAATACAAACAGCAGCGCTACGACGACCACGCAGGGGCTGATCTCACGCCAGCGTCCGGTACCCAGCTTCATGATGCAGTAAGCAATAAAGCCCAATGCGATCCCTTCGGTAATGGAGAAGCTGAACGGCATCATGGCGGCGGTAACAAAGGCTGGTACCGCTTCAGTCAGATCGTCCCAGCGCACGCGCGACAGGCTGGCCGTCATCAGCACGCCAACGTAAATCAGCGCGCCTGCGGCCGCGTAGCCAGGCACCATCGCCGCCAGCGGCGACAGGAACATCACCAGCAGAAACAGCACGCCGGTGACGACTGCCATCAGGCCGGTCCGCCCGCCAATGGCGACGCCAGACGAGCTTTCGATGTAAGCGGTCACTGACGACGTCCCCGCCAGCGCGCCAGTGACTGAACTTACGCTGTCAACAAACAGCGCCTGCTTCATGCGTGGGAACGTGCCCTTCTCATCAGTCAGACCCGCTTTATCGGTCACGCCGATCAGGGTGCCGGAAGAGTCAAACAGGTTTACCAGCATAAAGGAGAAGATGATACCCGCCATACCAATATTGAACGCGCCTTTGATATCAACCTGCCCGACCACACTGGTAATGGCGGGAGGAGCAGAGAAAAGGCCCACATACTTTACGTCACCCAGCGCCCAGCCGATTGCCGTGGTGATCACCATGGAGATCAGCACCGCTGCATGAATATTGCGTGATGCCAGAATCGCGATAATAAAGAAGCCAAGTGCCCCGAGCAGGACGCTGTGCGAAGTCAGATTCCCCACGGCAGCGATGGTATCGGGATTGGCCACGATAATACCGGCGTTTTTCAACCCCATCATGGCGATAAACAGGCCGATACCCGCCGTAATGCCGACGCGCAGGCTCAGCGGAATATTGGCAATCATCCAGTAGCGCACGCGCAGCAGCGTCAGAATCAACAGGCCCAGTGCTCCCCAGAAGATGGCCCCCATGCCGACCTGCCAGGAGTAGCCCATTGCCCCGACGACCACAAAGGCAAAAAAGGCGTTTAGCCCCATCGCGGGTGCCAGCGCAACCGGCAGGTTAGCAAACAATCCCATCAGGATGCTGCCAAAGGCGGCGATCAGGCAGGTGGTGACAAATACCGCCTGCGTATCCATGCCCGCCACGCCAAGGATCTGCGGGTTAACAAAGACGATGTAAACCATCGTCAGAAAAGTAGTGATACCCGCAATAACTTCGGTACGCACCGTGGTGCCATGTTCCTGCAGCCTGAATATGCGCTGCAAAAAGCCTTGTTTACTCATGCCAACGACCCTGATGAAAAGAAACCGGCGCGTATCCTGACCGCTTTACTGAACCAATACAATGATTTTTCGCAACCGTTTCCGGGATAGCAATCGACGATGATTAGGTTAAAGTGTGGGCTGTCCCGCAATAAAAGGATCCCGAAAAATGTCAGTAGCGTGTGTATTTTTTGACTGCGACGGTACGCTGGTGGACAGCGAACGGCTCTGTACCCAGGCGTATGTAAATACCTTTGTCCACTATGGTATTACCTGCTCGTTGCAGGAGATGTTCGAGAAGTACAAAGGTGTACAGCTTTACGACATTATTCGCGATATGGCGGAGACACATCAGACTACGCTGCCCCAGGAAACATTTGAAACCGACTACCGCGCCGAGGTGGCTCGCCTGTTTGACGCGTCGCTGACGGCGATCCCTGGCGCAAAAGCATTGGTTGAGAAAATCACCGTTCCGATGTGCGTTGTCTCTAACGGCACGGTTAAAAAGATGCAGCATTCGCTGGGCCTGACCGGAATGCTGCCCTGGTTTACCAGCCACCTCTACAGCGGTTACGACATTTCAAGCTGGAAGCCCGCGCCTGAACTGATGTATTACGCCGCCGAACAGATGCAGGTGCCCATTGAGCAGTGCATTCTGGTGGATGACTCTGAAGCGGGTGCCCGTGCCGGCATTGCGGCGGGCATCCCGGTATTTTACTACTGCGCCGATGCGCATAACCCTGCGATCGACCATCCGCTGGTGACGCCCTTTACCAGTATGGGGCAGCTACCGGCGCTGTGGCAGGCGCGCGGCTGGCAGCTGACAGGCCAGGCGTCAGCCAATCGCGCCGAGTGAATCTTCGTTGCCCTGCTTTTTCGGTAGTAAAAAGAGCGTGGCGAAAATATCCAGCAGGTAGATTAGCGCCAGCAGCGTGATCGCCGCCACGAAGGAGATTTTCGCCACCAGCAGGCCAATCACCAGCGGACCAAAACCGCCGACGCCGCGGCCGAGGTTAAACAGGACGTTCTGCGCCGTGGCGCGCGCCTGCGGCGGAAAGGTATCAGAGATCAGCGCGCCGTAGCCGCCAATCATGCCGTTGACAAACATGCCCATCAGCGCACCGGTAAACAGCATCACCGTGGGATCGCGCAGCTGGGCGTAGATCACCACCATCGCTACTGCGCCAAACTGATAAAGCAGAAAAATTTTCCAGCGCGCAAAGCGGTCTGCCAGCACGCCAAACAGCCAGATGCCAAAGGTCATTCCCACGACCGTCACCGCCGTCCACAATCCCGATTTGGTCAGGCTGAAACCAAAGTTAGTGGAGAGATAGCTCGGCATCCAGATCATCAGGCCGTAATAGCCAAAATTCTGCACCGAGGTGAGGATAAAGATACCCAGACTGGCTTTTGCCGTGGCGCGATCCTGCACCAGCATTTTCAGGCGCGCTGGAAAGGAGAGTGACGGCGTCTGCTTCGCCTGACGGGTAAAGGCTTCGGGTTCACCCATGCTACGGCGCAGCACAAAAGAGAACAGCGCAGGCAGCAGGCCGACCAGAAACATGCCGCGCCAGCCAATCACGCCCAGCAGCGCTGGCGTAATAAAGGCCGCCAGCAGTACGCCAAGCTGCCAGCCGATGCCCACCCATGCCGAGGCGCGATTGCGCTTCTCCACGGGCCAGGCTTCGGCAATCAGCGCCATACCGATACCAAATTCACCGCCCAGGCCCATGCCAGCCAGCGTACGGTATGCCAGCAGATCCCAGTAGCCCTGCGCCACCGCACACAGGCCGGTGAAGAGGGAGAACATCAGGATCGTCACGGTAAGGATGCGGATACGCCCGAAGCGATCGCTAAGATGACCAAACAGAATGCCCCCAACCACTGCGCCAGTCAGCGTCCAGGTCACCAGCGAGCCCGCCTGTGATGAGTCCAGCGCCAGCGACACGCTAATGGCTGGCAGCATAAATCCCAGGATCAGCAGATCGAATCCATCCATTGCGTAACCACTGACCGCGGCCAGCATCGCCTTTGCAGGCGTGACGCTCTGCTTACTGCGGGAAAGAGACATGAATCAGCACCTTAATAAGAAAATGTGCGCCGATTATATAAAGGAAACGGTTGCGTATAACAGAAAAAGCGGTAGTCCGTGCGCCAGATGGCGCACGGTGGGAGAGCCTCAGGAAGGTTTACTGGAGCCGTCATCGCCGGACAGCAGCTCATCCAGCCGGTCGCCGCCCACATGACGGAAATCCTGTCCTTTAACGAAATAAAAGATGATTTCACAGATGTTCTGGCAGCGATCGCCGATACGCTCAATGGCGCGGGCGCAGAACAGCGCGGTCAGCACGCTGGGAATTGTGCGCGGATCTTCCATCATATAGGTCATTAGCTGACGCACGATGCCTTCGTACTCTTTATCGACCTTTTTATCTTCACGGTAGATATTAATGGCTTCGTTAAGATCCATACGCGCGAACGCATCCAGCACATCGTGCAGCATCTCTACAGTATGGCGGCCAAGTGACTCCAGGCTCACCAGCAGTGGCATATGCTGCTGGCCAAATTTCTCCAGCGCGGTGCGGCTGATTTTCTCTGCCACATCGCCGATGCGTTCCAGTTCTGAGATGGTTTTGATGATCGCCATGACCAGACGCAGGTCGCTGGCGGTCGGCTGACGCTTGGCGATGATGCGCACGCAGGCTTCATCTATTTCCACTTCCATCATGTTGACCTTCTGGTCGCCGTCGATAACGCGCTGCGCCAGTTCGCCGTCAAGGTTGTGCATCGCGGTAATGGCGTCGGTAAGCTGCTGTTCAACCATGCCGCCCATGATCATTACCTGGGTGCGAATATGTTCCAGCTCCGCATTGAACTGACCGGAGATATGTTTGTTCAGGTTTAAGTTATCCATGGTTATCTCCTGATAAATCAGCCGTAGCGGCCCGTAATATAGTCTTCTGTCTGCTTCTGTGCAGGCTTGGTGAAGAGTCTGTCCGTATCGCTGAACTCAATCAGCTCGCCCATATACATAAAGGCGGTATGGTCAGAGCAGCGCGCCGCCTGCTGCATATTGTGGGTGACGATCACCACGGTATAGTCCTGCTTCAGCTCGGTGATCAGCTCTTCGATGCGGCCAGTGGAAATGGGGTCGAGCGCGGAACAAGGCTCGTCCAGCAGCAGAACTTCCGGGCGGATCGCGATGCCGCGCGCAATGCACAGGCGCTGCTGCTGGCCGCCGGACAGACTGTACCCGCTCTGATGCAGCTTGTCTTTGGTTTCATTCCACAGCGCGGCTTTGCTCAGCGCCCACTGTACGCGCTCGTCCATGTCGGCACGTGACAGCTTTTCGAACAGACGCACGCCAAAGGCAATATTGTCATAAATCGACATTGGAAACGGCGTCGGCTTCTGGAAGACCATGCCGACGCGCGCGCGCAGCAGGGCGATATCCTGATGTGACGCCAGGATGTTTTCGCCGTCCAGCAAGATGTCCCCTTCGGCTCGCTGCTCAGGATAGAGCGAATACATCTTATTAAAGGTACGCAGCAGCGTGGATTTGCCACAGCCTGACGGCCCGATGAAGGCGGTGACCTGATTTTTCGCAATATCCAGGCTGATATTCTTCAGCGCGTGGAACTTGCCGTAATAAAAGTTCAGGTTACGCACCTGGATTTTACCGCTGTTTGAAGTCGCAATACTCATTGCTTGTCTCTCATAAACAACGCCGCACAGGGCAGCGCCGAAGGTTATCCGTGTTTGCTTTTGGTGAAGATGACGCGCGCCAGAATGTTCAGCAGCAGCACACAAAGCGTGATAATCAGCACGCCCGCCCAGGCCAGGCTTTGCCACTCGGCAAAGGGGCTCATGGCGAACTTAAAGATGGTGACCGGCAGGTTCGCCAGCGGCTGCATCATGTCGGTAGACCAGAACTGATTCGACAGCGCGGTAAACAGCAGCGGCGCGGTTTCACCTGCGATGCGGGCGATCGCCAGCAATACGCCAGTGAGGATGCCCGATACCGACGCTTTCAGCGTGATCGCGGAGATCATTTTCCACTTCGGCGTGCCCAGTGCGTAAGCCGCTTCACGCATACTGTCTGGTACCAGGCGCAGCATGTTTTCAGTGGTGCGGATAACAATAGGGATTTGCAGCAGCGCCAGCGCGATGACGCCCGCCCAGCCGGAAAAGTGCTGCATCTGCGCCACCACAATGGTGTAGACAAACAGCCCAACCACAATCGACGGTGCCGAGAGCAGAATGTCATTAATGAAGCGAATCACTTCGGCCAGCGCTGATTTACGGCCATATTCCGCCAGGTAGACGCCAGCCAGAATACCCAGCGGCGTACCGACAACCGTGGACCAGAAGATCAGCAACCCGCTACCCGCCAGGGCGTTAGCCAGTCCGCCGCCAGCCGTATTAGGCGGAGGGGTCGATTCGGTAAACAGCGACCAGCTCAGCCCGTCAATGCCGCGCGTAACGGTGGTAAAGAGGATCCACACCAGCCAGAACAGGCCAAAGGCCATTGTCAGCAGCGACAGCGTCAGGGCAATTTTGTTTTTGGTGCTGCGCCAGGACTGCATTTTACGGCGTGACGCATCCAGTTCGGCGCGTGCCTGTAATTCAATGGTCGTCATGAGCGCGCTCCTTCATTTTTGGACAGGCGCAGGATCATCAGCCTGGAGATCGCCAGCACGATAAAGGTGATGACAAACAGGATCAGCCCCAGCTCCATCAGCGCGGCAACGTGGACGCCCGACTCGGCTTCAGCAAACTCATTCGCCAGTGCAGAGGTAATGCTGTTGCCCGGCATAAACAGCGAGGCGCTGTCGAGCTGGTAGGTGTTGCCGATAATAAAGGTCACCGCCATGGTTTCGCCCAGCGCACGTCCCAGGCCCAGCATCACGCCGCCAATCACGCCGTTTTTGGTAAACGGCAGCACGATGCGCCAGATCACTTCCCATGTGGTGCAGCCAATACCGTAGGCCGACTCTTTCATCATGACTGGCGTCTGCTCGAACACGTCACGCATCACCGACGCAATGTAGGGGATGATCATAATTGCCAGGATCACACCTGCCGCGAGGATACCGATACCAAACGCAGGACCAGAGAAGAGTGCCCCGACAAACGGGATAGCTGACATCACGTTCCCCACCGGCGTCTGAAAATATTCAGCAAACAGCGGTGCGAAGATAAACAGGCCCCACATGCCGTACACGATGCTGGGGATCGCCGCCAGTAGCTCAATCGCGGTGCCGAGCGGACGACGCAGCCAGCCCGGGGCCAGCTCGGTCAGAAACAGCGCGATGCCGAAGCTCACCGGCACAGCAATGATTAACGCAATCAGTGAGGTCACGAGCGTGCCGTAAATCGGCACCAGCGCACCAAACTCTTCATTTGGCGCATCCCAGGTTTTCGACCACAGGAAGGAGAAACCAAATTTCTGGATGCTCGGCCAGGAGGAGAAGATCAGGGAAACGATAATGCCCCCCAACAGCAACAGCACAATCAGCGCTGCCAGCTTAACCAGCGCGCCGAAAATCATGTCACCTTGCTTACCCGGAGCTTTGAATGCCGGCTTCGTTGCAGCCATAGAAGTTTCATTCTCAGAAGGTTGTAGAGCGACCGCCAGTCACCCGTCGATCTGGCCGGACATCTGTCCGGCCCGGTTTTTCGTTACTGGTATAGCGCTTTGCCTGAGCTGTCCTTGATGCTGGCTTTCCACGCCTCGCGGATCTGTGCAGTCACGCTGTCTGGCAGCGTGGCATAATCCAGGCTGGTGGCCGTTTTGCTGCCGTTTTTATAGGCCCAGTCGAAGAACTTCAGCACTTCACTGCCTTTCTCAGCGTTAGCCTGATCCTTGTAAATCAGAATGAAAGTGGTGGAGGTGATTGGCCACGCATCATTGCCTTTCTGGAACGTCAGGTCCTGGGCAAAGGATTTGCTCCAGTCTGCGCCTTTCGCCGCGTTGGAGAAGCTGGTTTCGCTCGGTGCTACCGGCTTACCGTCAGCATCAACCAGTTTGGTATAGGTCAGGTTGTTCTGTTTGGCGTAAGCGTATTCCACGTAACCAATTGAGCCCGGCAGACGCTGAACAAAGGCCGCCACGCCATCGTTGCCTTTACCGCCCAGACCGGTCGGCCAGTTAACCGTATTGCCTTTGCCGATTTTGCTGTTCCACTCTTCGTTCACTTTCGCCAGGTAGCTGGTGAAGACGAATGAAGTGCCGGAGCCGTCAGCGCGACGCACCACGTTGATATTGCTGTCAGGCAGTTTTACGCCAGGGTTCAGCTTAGTGATGGCGGCATCGTTCCACTTTTTGATGTTGCCCAGGTAGATGTCACCCACGGTTTTGCCGTCGAGCGTCAGCTCGCCTGATTTTACGCCCGGAATGTTGACGGCCAGTACGACGCCACCGATCACTGTCGGGAACTGAAACAGACCGTTTTTCTGCAGGTCTTCCTCTTTCATCGGCGCATCTGACGCACCGAAATCCACGGTTTTCGCAATAATCTGCTTCACGCCGCCCGATGAGCCAATGCCCTGGTAGTTGATTTTGCTACCGGTAGCTTGCTGATATTCTGCTGCCCACTTGGCATAAACCGGTGCCGGGAAAGTCCCGCCCGCGCCCGTCAAATCGGTCGCTGCAAAGGCAGAAACCGCGCTTACGGCGAGCGTGGCGGTAAGGATTCGGGCTACGGTGCTACGCATCAGTGTCATATTCCCTCCAGGGGAGTTTATTTCAGGCTTGAAGCCGTTGTAGTCGGAGTCAGTGATTGCTGCTGGAGGGAAAATAGGACAGTTTGATGACAGTGAAATGTAGAAAATGTGACAGATTTATGACAAAGCGCAGAGTGAAAAAGTAGCGAAAAGGCATGACGGGCGGGAGAGATAATAAAAAACCCGGCAAATTCACCGGGTCTGTTATTCGTTAACTGTGACGCTATGCTGTTACTCGACCGTTACCGACTTCGCCAGGTTTCGTGGCTGATCAACGTCAGTGCCTTTAATCAGCGCGACATGGTAAGAGAGCAGCTGTAACGGCACGGTATAGAAGATCGGTGCAATGACCTCTTCTACATGCGGCAGAGAAATAATCTTCATGCCGTCGCTGTCGCTGAAGCCCGCATCCTGATCGGCAAATACATACAGCAAGCCGCCGCGCGCACGTACCTCTTCAATATTTGATTTCAGCTTCTCCAGCAGCTCGTTGTTCGGTGCCACAACGATAACCGGCATATCAGCGTCAATCAGCGCCAGCGGGCCATGCTTCAGCTCGCCAGCAGCATAGGCTTCGGCGTGAATGTAGGAGATCTCTTTCAGCTTCAGAGCCCCTTCCAGGGCGATCGGGTATTGGTCGCCGCGTCCGAGGAACAGCGCGTGGTGCTTATCGGAGAAATCCTCCGCCAGCAGCTCAATGCGTTTGTCCTGTGCCAGCATCTGCTCGATGCGGCTCGGCAGCGCCTGTAGGCCATGCACAATCTCGTGCTCAATGTCGGCTGACATTCCCCGCAGTCGACCCAGCTTCGCCACCAGCATCAGCAGCACGGTCAGCTGTGTGGTAAACGCTTTGGTGGACGCGACGCCGATTTCAGTCCCGGCTTTGGTCATCAGCGCCAGATCTGACTCGCGCACCAGTGAAGAACCGGCCACGTTACAGATCGCCAGTGAACCGAGGTAACCCAGCTCTTTGGTCAGGCGCAGCGCCGCCAGCGTATCAGCGGTTTCGCCAGATTGCGACAGCGTGATCAGCAGGCTGTTTTTGCGCACCGCCGATTTGCGATAGCGGAATTCAGAGGCGATTTCGACATCGCAGGGGATGTTTGCCAGTGATTCGAACCAGTAACGGGCAACCATGCCTGAGTTATAGGAGGTGCCACAGGCAATAATCTGGATATGTTCGACCTGGCTCAGCAGCGTTTCGGCACCCGGACCCAGTTCGCTGAGATCGACTTCACCATGGCTGAAACGACCGGTCAGGGTGTTTTTGATCGCCATCGGCTGTTCATAGATCTCTTTCTGCATATAGTGGCGGTAAACGCCCTTGTCGCCCGCGTCATACTGCACGCTGGATTCAATCTCAGCGCGCTGCACTTTATTGCCTTCGCGATCGACGATGGTAACGTCACGGCGGCTGACTTCAGCAATATCGCCCTCTTCCAGATAGATAAAGCGACGCGTGACCGGCAGCAGCGCCAGCTGATCGGAAGCAATAAAATTCTCACCGACGCCACGGCCAATCACCAGGGGGCTACCGGAACGTGCGGCCACCAGCAGCGACGGATCGCGGCTGTCCATAATGACCATGCCATAGGCACCGCGCAGCTGAGGAATGACGCGCAGCACGACGTCGCGCAGCGAGCCGCCCTGTTTCTGCTCCCAGTGCACCAGATGTGCGACCACTTCGGTATCGGTCTCAGAGGTAAAGCGATAACCCCGGGCGATCAGCACTTCACGCAGTGGCTCGTGGTTTTCAATGATGCCGTTATGCACCACGATAATCTGCTCTGAGACGTGCGGGTGCGCGTTGGCTTCCGACGGTTCACCGTGCGTTGCCCAGCGCGTGTGCGCAATACCCGTGCCGCCAATCAGCGGCTGCTGCTCAGCGGCCTCCGCCAGCATCTGTACTTTGCCAACGCGACGCAGACGCGTCACGTGGCCCTGACGATCGACCACGGCCAGACCGGCCGAATCGTATCCGCGATACTCAAGACGACGCAGACCTTCCAGCAGAATCTCTGCGATATCGCGTTGTGCTACTGCACCTACAATTCCACACATAAATGTTATTCCTGACCTGATGGCTTTCGGCCATCTTGCGTTGCCATACAACCTGATAACCGGCTTTGCCGGGCTCCCCGAGCCTTGTAGAGAGTGGGGATTATTATTGTGTTACTGCAACGGCCAGCACCTGGCTGGCCGTAAAATTACGCTTTTTTTACCGGACGCTGCCAGTCTGCTTTGCTGTTCTGATCTTTGCGGTTATAAACCAGCGCCGCCTCAGTCACATCTTTCATCACCGTGGTGCCCGCTGCAATTGTTGCGCCTGCTGCCACGCTGACCGGCGCCACCAGCTGGGTATCGGAGCCGACAAAGACATTATCGCCGATAAGGGTTTTTGATTTGTTCGCGCCGTCGTAGTTGCAGGTAATGGTACCCGCGCCGATGTTGACGTTCGCACCAATCTCCGCGTCGCCAAGATAACTCAGATGCCCGGCCTTAGAGCCTTTGCCCAGCGTCGCCTTTTTCATCTCAACAAAGTTGCCAACGTGAGCGGCCTGCGCCAGCTCGCTGCCGGGACGCAGACGCGCGAAGGGGCCAACGGTACAGTCAGCGGCAAGATTTGCCTGCTCGATCACCGAATAGGGGCTAATTTCACAGTCATCGCCAATGATGCTGTTCTTAATGATGCAGCCTGCGCCAATTTTAACGCGGTTGCCCAGCGTGACGTTGCCTTCAATAATCACATTGGTATCGATTTCAACATCACGGCCGTGGCTGAGCGTCCCGCGCAGATCGAAGCGCGCCGGATCGCGCAGCATAACACCTGCCAGCAGCAGGTTTTCGGCCTGTTCGCGCTGATAGACGCGTTCCAGCGTCGCCAGCTGAAGACGATTATTAACGCCGTCGGTTTCGCTGGCGCGCGCCGGATGCACCGCGTTAATCTGTCGCCCTTCCTGGTGCGCCAGCGCAATGATATCGGTGATGTAGTATTCGCCCTGGGCGTTGTTATTGGTTAGCTGCGCCAGCCAGCGCTTCAGGTCGCCGCCGTTGGCGATCAGAATGCCGGTATTAATTTCCGCTATTTTCAGCTGTTCAGGGCTGGCGTCTTTCTGCTCAACAATGCCAGTAATGGTGTCATTCTCACGCACGATGCGCCCGTAGCCCGTGGGATCGTCCAGCACTACCGTCAACAGGCCAATGCCGCCCTGTGGTCTGGCTTCGCGCAGGCGCTGTAGCGTTTGCTGGGAGATAAGCGGCACATCGCCGTAGAGCATCAGGATCTCTTCATCGTCAGCGAACGCGGGAGCAGCCTGCTGCATTGCGTGACCGGTTCCCAACTGTTCCGCCTGCAATACCCAGTTAAGCGACGGTTCGGTCAACGTGGCCTTCAGCTGGTCACCACCGTGGCCATACACCAGATGAATATGCTGCGCACCGAGGCCGGTTGCGGCGTCGATTACGTGCTGGACCATGGGTTTACCTGCAAGCGTGTGCAGAACTTTGGGCAGATCGGAGTACATGCGGGTTCCCTTGCCGGCAGCAAGGATCACCACGCTCATTGCGCTGTTAGTCATAACCATCCTGACACTGTTTTTGACATGCGAAAGTTAAACGGTTTACCCCTGAGATTACTACATTTTTCTCAGGTCGAAATTAGGCGCGCTCTGGTATCCATGCGCAGATAAAAAAAATGCCAGCCCTGTGGGCTGGCATTTCGTGACGCATAAAGCCTGATTACATCGCTTTTTTGGTCAGCTCGATCACGCGCAGTTTAGCAATGGCTTTCGCCAGCTCTGCAGAGGCCTGAGCGTAGTCCACGTCGCCGTGGCTGCTGTTCATATGCTCTTCTGCTTTGCGTTTTGCTTCCAGAGCCAGCGCTTCGTCAAGGTCGGTACCGCGGATGGCGGTATCGGCCAGAACGGTGGTGCTGCCCGGCTGCACTTCCAGCACGCCGCCAGAGAGGTAAATATACTCCTCTTCGCCGTGCTGTTTCACGATACGGATCATTCCAGGCTTAATGGCAGTCAGCAGCGGGGCGTGACCCGGGAAAATACCCAGTTCACCTTCGCTACCTGACACCTGAATTTTCTGCACCAGACCAGAGAACAGCTGTTTCTCTGCGCTGACGACGTCCAGGTGATAAGTCATAGCCATATCTGTTCTCCCGGGAAACCGTTATTACAGTTTCTTCGCTTTTTCCACGGCTTCTTCGATCGGGCCGACCATGTAGAAAGCCTGCTCTGGCAGATGGTCG
This sequence comes from Pantoea sp. KPR_PJ, assembly GCF_041386365.1. Lineage (NCBI taxonomy): Bacteria > Pseudomonadati > Pseudomonadota > Gammaproteobacteria > Enterobacterales > Erwiniaceae > Pantoea > Pantoea sp. KPR_PJ. Next base: position 92,113 of record NZ_JABMIK010000011.1, read on the forward strand.
AACTCGCCGTCCATAATACCTTTAAAGCCACGGATGGTGTCTTTCAGCGTAACGTATTTGCCTGGCGCACCAGTGAAGACTTCTGCAACGAAGAACGGCTGAGACAGGAAGCGCTGAATCTTACGTGCGCGAGCCACCAGCAGTTTGTCGTCTTCAGACAGCTCGTCCATACCCAGGATGGCGATGATGTCTTTCAGTTCCTGGTAACGCTGCAGCAGAGACTGCACGCCACGCGCAACGTCATAGTGCTCCTGGCCAACAATCAGCGGATCCAGCTGACGGCTGGTTGAGTCCAGCGGGTCAACGGCCGGGTAGATACCCAGAGAAGCGATCTGACGGCTCAGGGTAACGGTTGAGTCCAGGTGGGCGAAGGTGGTCGCCGGAGACGGGTCAGTCAAGTCATCCGCAGGAACGTAAACGGCCTGTACAGAGGTGATTGAACCTGTCTTGGTGGAGGTAATACGCTCCTGCAATACACCCATCTCTTCAGCCAGCGTCGGCTGATAACCTACCGCAGACGGCATACGGCCCAGCAGTGCGGAAACTTCCGTACCGGCCAGGGTATAGCGATAGATGTTATCGATGAACAGCAGAACGTCACGGCCTTCATCACGGAATTTTTCCGCCATGGTCAGACCGGTCAGAGCGACGCGCAGACGGTTACCCGGCGGCTCGTTCATCTGGCCGTACACCAGCGCAACTTTGTCGATTACGTTAGAGTCGGTCATTTCGTGGTAGAAGTCGTTACCCTCACGAGTACGCTCACCCACGCCAGCAAATACCGAATAACCTGAGTGCTCAGCCGCGATGTTACGGATCAGCTCCATCATGTTTACGGTTTTACCTACACCCGCGCCGCCGAACAGGCCGACTTTACCGCCTTTCGCAAACGGACACATCAGGTCGATAACCTTGATGCCGGTTTCCAGCAGTTCCTGCGAGTTGGACTGGTCTTCATAAGAAGGCGCCGCGCGGTGAATAGAGGAGATCTCTACTGCACTGCCGTCTTCTTCTTTGATGTCGCCTTTCATGTCGATCGGCTCGCCCAGCACGTTCATAATACGGCCGAGGGTGGCTTTACCCACCGGAACCTGGATCGGTTTTTTCAGGTCAGCAACTTCCAGACCGCGCTTCAGGCCGTCAGAAGAACCCATGGCGATGGTACGAACCACGCCACCGCCCAGCTGCTGCTGAACTTCCAGCACCAGACGAGCATCACCATTCTTAACCTCAAGGGCGTTGTACACTTGCGGTACCGCGTCCTGAGGGAATTCGACGTCAACTACGGCGCCGATAATCTGGACAATCTTTCCAGCTGCCATCTTGAATCCTCTACCTAATTCTTACCTGGTTAAACCGCGGAGGCTCCCGAGACGATCTCGGTGAGTTCCTGGGTGATGCTGGCCTGACGAGCTTTGTTGTACACCAACTGCAGCTCTTTGATCAGGTTTCCGCCGTTATCGGTTGCGGCTTTCATCGCGACCATACGTGCGGCCTGCTCACTGGCCAGGTTTTCCACCACACCCTGATAAACCTGCGATTCGACATAACGACGCAGCAGGGTATCCAGCAGCGCTTTCGGATCGGGTTCGTACAGGTAATCCCAGGTCTTCGCCTTCATCTCTTCTTCACCTTCCGCTGGCGGTAACGGCAGCAGTTGGGTAATGGTCGGAGTCTGAGACATGGTGTTGTTAAACTTGTTGCTGACGACATACAGCTTGTCGATACGACCTTCATCGTATGCCTGCAACATCACTTTTACCGGGCCAATCAGATCGGACAGGGTCGGTTTGTCGCCCATGCCAGTGACCTGCGCCACGACGTTGCCACCTACAGAGCTGAAGAACGCCAGACCTTTGGAGCCGATAATCGACAGATCGCTCTGTACGCCTTTATCAGACCAGGCTTTCATATCTGCCAGCAACTTTTTGAACAGGTTAATGTTCAAACCACCACAAAGCCCGCGGTCAGTCGAAACGACCAGGTAGCCGACGCGCTTAACGTCACGCTCTTCCAGGTAAGGGTGCTTGTATTCCAGATTACCCAGCGCAAGGTGACCAATCACTTTGCGCATGGTGTCTGCATACGGACGGCTGGCCGCCATGCGTTCCTGCGTTTTACGCATTTTGGAGGCGGCGACCATTTCCATCGCTTTGGTGATCTTCTGCGTGTTTTTCACGCTTCCGATCTTGTTACGTATCTCTTTTGCGCCGGCCATTAGCTTCTCCTCAAAGCCTTGCGGCCTGTCCTTTCAGACAAGCCGCCAGACATTACCAGGACTGGGTTGCTTTAAACGTATCGAGCAGCGCTTTCAGCTTCGCTTCGATGTCGTTGTTGTAGTTACCAGTTTGGTTGATTTCCTGCATCAGGTCAGCGTGTTCGCGGTCCGCGAACGCCAGCAGTGCAGCTTCGAAGCTAAGGATTTTCGCCAGATCAACGTCGTTCAGATAGCCGCGCTCAGCCGCAAACAGCACCAGACCCTGCTGCGCGACAGACATCGGCGCATACTGTTTCTGCTTCAGCAGCTCGGTGACTTTCTGACCGTGGCTCAGCTGTTTACGGGTTGCATCGTCCAGATCAGACGCGAACTGTGAGAACGCAGCTAGTTCACGATACTGTGCCAGAGCGGTACGGATACCACCGGACAGTTTCTTGATGATCTTGGTCTGCGCTGCACCACCAACACGCGATACGGAGATACCCGGGTTAACGGCCGGACGAATACCGGAGTTAAACAGGTTCGATTCCAGGAAGATCTGACCATCGGTAATCGAGATTACGTTGGTCGGAACGAACGCAGAAACGTCACCCGCCTGGGTTTCGATGATCGGCAGCGCGGTCAGTGAACCGGTTTTACCTTTAACTTCGCCTTTGGTGAAACGCTCAACGTATTCAGCGCTTACGCGTGATGCACGCTCCAGCAGACGAGAGTGGAGATAGAACACGTCGCCCGGGAATGCTTCACGGCCCGGCGGACGGCGCAGCAGCAGAGAAATCTGACGGTATGCAACAGCCTGCTTAGACAGATCATCGTATACAATCAGTGCATCTTCACCACGGTCACGGAAGTATTCACCCATGGCACAGCCGGAGTAGGGCGCCAGGTACTGCAGTGCAGCAGATTCAGACGCAGACGCGACGACCACGATGGTGTTCGACAGTGCGCCGTGCTCTTCCAGCTTACGTACCACGTTAGCAATGGTAGAGGCTTTCTGGCCAATAGCGACGTAAACGCATTTGATGCCGGAGTCACGCTGGTTGATGATGGCATCAATTGCCATCGCCGTTTTACCTGTCTGGCGGTCACCGATGAGCAGCTCACGCTGGCCACGACCGATTGGAATCATCGCATCGACAGATTTATAACCGGTCTGAACCGGCTCGTCGACTGACTGGCGATCGATAACGCCCGGTGCGATCACTTCAACCGGCGAGAAGCCGTCGTTGTCGATCGCGCCTTTGCCGTCGATAGGTTCACCCAGGGTGTTCACCACGCGGCCCAGCAGGCCACGACCAACCGGCACTTCCAGGATACGACCAGTACACTTAACCTTCATGCCTTCGGCGAGGTCAGCATACGGACCCATGACCACTGCGCCAACAGAGTCGCGCTCGAGGTTCAGGGCGATAGCGTAACGGTTACCCGGCAGGGCAATCATTTCACCCTGCATTACATCGGCCAGGCCGTGTACGCGGATGATACCGTCACTTACAGAGACGATAGTACCTTCGTTGTGAGCTTCGCTCACGACATTGAACTGAGCAATGCGCTGCTTGATCAGTTCGCTGATTTCGGTGGAATTCAGTTGCATATGCTCCAGTCCCCTTAAGACTGCAAGGCGTCTGCCAGACGCTCAAGACGGCCGCGCACGCTGCCATCAATCACCAGATCACCCGCACGGATGATCACGCCTGCCATGACAGACTTATCAATTTTGCAATTCAGCTTAACTTTGCGTGACAGACGTTTTTCCATTGCGGCGCTGATGTTGGTCAGCTGGCCGTCACTCAGTGTACTGGCAGAAATTACCTCCACTTCCGCAGTCGCCTCATGGGCGTCGCGCAAGTGAATAAACTGCTCCAGTACAGCCGGAAGCGCTGTCAAACGTCCGTTCTCAGCCATCACCTTAATCAGGTTCTGACCGTGTTCATCTAATTGATCGCCGCAGACGGCAATGAAAGAAGCCGATAACGCTTCCGGCGCCAGTGCGCCAGAAAGTAGATCGGCCATTTGCTCATTGCGTGCTACGGTCGCAGCGAACGCCAGCATCTGCTGCCAACGTTCAATACTTTGATGTTCAACAGCAAAGTCAAAAGCTGCTTTGGCGTAGGGGCGAGCTACAGTAATCAGTTCAGACATCAGCCCCTCCCTCCTTACAGTTCAGCGACCAGTTTATCAACGATGTCGCTGTTAGCAGCTTCATCCACGGAACGTTCGATGATCTTCTCGGCACCGGCCATTGCCAGCAACGCGACTTGCTTACGCAGCTCTTCGCGAGCACGTTTACGCTCGGCGTCAATCTCTGCCTGCGCCTGTGTCACGATGCGGTTACGTTCGGTCTCGGCTTCAGTTTTCGCTTCGTCCAGAATCTGAGAACGGCGTTTGTTCGCCTGCTCGATAATGACCTGGGCTTCTTCTTTAGCTTTCTTCAGCTGGTCGGTCGCATTAGCCTGCGCGAGATCCAAATCTTTCTTCGCGCGTTCAGCAGAAGCAAGGCCTTCAGCAATTTCTTTCTGGCGCTTTTCGATGGCAGCCATAATCGGCGGCCATACGTACTTCATGCAGAACGCGACAAACAGGATGAACGCGATGGCCTGGCCGAGGATTGTTGCATTAATGTTCACAGCACAATGCCTCTAATTAAGTTGTTAACTTATCTGCCGTTATCAGAGTGATAAGCGGCAGAACCGTTCATCCTTACACGTCGTGTGCGGGATGAACAAAGAGCGACAGGCTTTAGGCGACAGCAAACATCACGTAGAGACCCAGACCAACAGCGATCATCGGGATTGCATCCACCAGACCCATTACAACAAAGAACTGCGTACGCAGCAGAGGAATCAGATCCGGCTGGCGCGCGGCGCCTTCCAGGAATTTACCTCCGAGGATGCCGATACCGATCGCAGCACCGATTGCCGCCAGGCCCATCATCACAGCGGCAGCCATGTACAGCAGATCCATATTCAGGTTTTCCATGACAGTCTCCAGTTTGTTTCAGTTAAACGCTTAGTGTTGAGAAAAAAATCAATGTTCTTCAGATGCCATCGACAGATAGACAATCGTGAGGACCATGAAAATGAAAGCCTGCAACGAGATGATCAGGATGTGGAAAATGGCCCACGGCACATTCAGCACCCACTGCGACCACCACGGCAACAGACCGGCAATAAGGATAAAGATCAGCTCACCCGCATACATGTTACCGAACAGTCGCAGACCGAGTGAAACCGGTTTGGACAGCAGGCTAACACCTTCAAGAATCAGGTTGATGGGGATGAAGATCGGGTGATTAAAAGGTTGCAGCGTCAGCTCTTTTGCGAAGCCGCCTACACCTTTCATTTTGATGCTGTAGAACAGAATCAAAATAAAGACGCCCAACGCCATAGACAGCGTGATGTTCACGTCTGCGGACGGCACGACGCGCAGCGCCGGCAGGCCTAACCACTGCTCGCCGATATAAGGCAGCAGGTCGATAGGCAGCAGATCCATGAAGTTCATCAGGAAGACCCAGACAAAAATCGTCAGAGCCAGCGGGGCGATAAGTTTGCTTTTACCGTGGTACATGTCGCGCACGTTGCTGTCAACGAAGCCGACAACCAGTTCGATAGCCGCCTGCATTTTCCCTGGCACACCGCTGGTGACGCTTTTCGCCACTTTGCGGAACAACACCAGGAAGATCACTCCCAGCACCAGAGAGAAAAACATGGAATCGATATTTAATACCCAAAACGTCGCGGGAGCGTCGTGAGCATTCACTAACTCGAAGGTACGCAGGTCCAACTGAAGATGCGTCAGGTGGTGACCGATGTACTCTTGCGGAGTTTGAGTTTCTCCTGCAGCCATGATGCTTTTTACCCTTTGTTGTTAATTACCGCCGGTGCCAACATCTGAACCACCAGCACCGATAACCAGGTTACCCCGAGCGGCCAGAAGACCACTCTGAAAACACCTAACGCCACAATGAGCAACACGATGGTTGCGATGACTTTGCCAATTTCGCCAAGAGCGAAACTCCACGCAACCCGTCCGGAAGCCGGGGATTGCCCTTGCAGGCGCCAGGCTAAAAACATAAACAATACGTTTGGCAGCCAGGCTGCCGCTCCGCCAGCAAGAGCAGAGACGCCCAGGGTGACATCTTTCAGAGCAAATAAGGCACCGATGATGACAACGGTCACCAGCTGGATAGCCAGCACGGTTCGGGCGAATTTTACACTGTAAAGAGACACTGACATGGCGCTGTTACTCTCCTGCCCCATTAGGGGTATGTCGCGTGTCGTATAAGACTGCCTTTGCTCGTTTGAGTCAAGCAGCAAAAGCCGTGCAAATTATACGGGCCGCACCTGCGATTTCAATCCGTAAGTAGCCAAAAGGTGAACAATTATTTAAATTTCTTTCCAAAAGGCTATTTTTCCAAAGATGACCAGGTGGAATTATTGGCCTGTCAGCGTGAAATTCCGCACCGACCTTACCTTTAAAGCGTGCTTTAGATCACATTCTAAACAGCATTTCACCACTCAAATATCATGACAGGCGCTAGCAATCGCTATTAGATCTCTGGTTAAATCTGAAAAATCATAAGGTTAAAATTAACTTTCCCTTTTGCCGCGTCCGTTTTCGATAAAAACAGCAGATTGACATCTCAGAGTGAGGCAACAACGTTAAAGTGATATTACGCACGCAGAGTTATTATCCCGATATATTTTCCAGCGTGATTATCTGGCCTGTCGTTGATGTGCCAGAAAGTGATCTTGGTGATAAACAAATGTGAATTAAACGTTAAATGTAACAGCGTTTTTCAGATAATTTCCGCCGCCTTTGTTAACGTAATTCAGTGGCCGTCACGTTAATAAAGACGACCTGATGAGTTAATCAACCGGCTATTTTTTATTCAGCCTTCTGGCTTGATCACACCTGAGTAATCCATGCTGTTTTTACGGGTTTAACCTTTCTGCCGGCCGATCACCACCAGATGGCGTTCACCCTCAAGCTCCGGTACGTTAAGCGCCTCTACCCTTATCAGGTGAAAACCTGCAGGCAGGCTAGCTATTTCGTCATCAGGACGCACACCCTTCAGCGCGTAAAAGGCACCCTGTTCAGAAGGCAGATGATGGCACCAGTTCACCATATCCTCCAGCGAAGCAAATGCGCGGCTAATGACGCCGTCGAAGGGAGGCTCAGCAGGAAACACCTCTACCCTGCTCTGCACCGGCGTAATGTTGGTTAACCCCAGCTCGTGCTGCACCTGACGCAAAAATCGTACGCGCTTGCCCAGGCTATCGAGCAGCGTAAAGTGCGCCTGCGGCATCACAATCGCCAGCGGTATTCCCGGCAGACCCGGCCCGGTACCAACATCGATAAAGCGCTCTCCCTTGAGGTGCGGCGCCACTACAATACTGTCGAGAATATGACGCACCAGCATCTGCTGGGGATCGCGCACCGACGTCAGATTGTAGGCTTTGTTCCATTTGTCCAGCAGGCCCACATAGGCAACCAGCTGCTCTTTTTGTTGATCGGAGAGGGAAATACCGGCTGCCTTAAGCAGCGAAGTGAGTTTTGTGATCACAGCATACGTCCAGTCAGGTGGGGCGAGTAAACTCGCCCCGTTTTAAGGTCAGGCGCTTTTGCGCAGCAGTCCTTGCTTTTTCAGGTAAATCAGCAAAATGGAAATCGCTGCCGGCGTAATACCGGAAATGCGAGAGGCCTGGCCAATTGAAGAGGGTTTGTGATCGTTAAGTTTAGCGATCACTTCATTCGACAGGCCGCTGACCTGGCGATAATCCAGGTCGGCTGGCAGCAGCGTGTTTTCGTTACGCTGCTGGCGATCGATCTCTTCCTGCTGGCGCGCGATATAACCTTCGTATTTCACCTGAATCTCTACCTGCTCGGCGGCCTGGGCGTCGGCAAGTGCCGGACCAAAGCTCGGCAGCGTGGTGAGCTGAGCGTAAGTGAGTTCCGGGCGGCGCAGCAGGTCTTCACCGCTTGCCTCTTTGGTGAGTGGCGCGTTGAGCAGCGTATTCACCTCAGCGACGTTATCTGACTTCGGATGGATCCAGAGATCGCGCAGACGCTGACGCTCCTGCTCGATCGCTTCCAGCTTCTGGTTGAAACGCGCCCAGCGGACATCATCGACCAGGCCCAGTTCGCGACCCGTTTCGGTCAGACGTAAATCGGCATTGTCTTCACGCAGCATCAGACGATATTCAGCGCGTGAGGTAAACATGCGGTAAGGCTCTTTGGTGCCCAGCGTGCAGAGATCGTCGACCAGAACGCCGAGGTAAGCCTGATCGCGACGCGGTGCCCAGCCTTCTTTATCGGCGGACTGACGTGCGGCGTTAAGCCCCGCCAGCAGACCCTGCGCGGCGGCTTCCTCATAACCTGTCGTGCCGTTGATCTGACCGGCAAAGAAAAGGCCGTGGATATATTTGCTTTCCAGCGTGGGCTTCAGATCGCGTGGATCGAAGAAGTCATACTCGATCGCATAACCCGGGCGAACGATTTTGGCGTTCTCCATGCCTTTCATCGAGCGCACGATCTGCATCTGCACATCGAACGGCAGGCTGGTGGAGATACCGTTCGGATAGATTTCGTTGCTGGTCAGCCCTTCCGGTTCAAGGAAAATCTGGTGCGCATTGCGATCGGCAAAGCGCATCACTTTATCTTCAATTGAGGGGCAGTAGCGCGGGCCAATGCCTTCAATGATGCCGGCATACATCGGGCTGCGATCGAGGTTGTTTCGGATCACCTCATGGGTCTGCTCGTTGGTATGGGTAATCCAGCAGGGAACCTGCTGTGGATGCTGCGAAGCATCGCCCATGAAAGAGAAGACCGGCATCGGGTTATCGCCATGCTGGGGTGTGAGCACCGAAAAATCGATAGTACGCGCATCGATACGTGGCGGCGTACCAGTTTTCAGACGGCTGACGCGCAGCGGCAGCGCACGCAGACGTTTTGCCAGTGGCACAGAAGGCGGATCGCCTGCACGACCACCGCTGTAGTTATCCAGGCCGATATGAATTTTGCCGTCCAGGAACGTCCCGACGGTAAGCACCACGCTTTTGGCGCGGAACTTCAGGCCCATCTGGGTGACGGCACCGACAACACGATCGTTTTCAACAATAAGATCGTCTACCGCCTGCTGGAAGATCATCAGGTTGGGCTGGTTTTCCAGCGCTGTGCGCACCGCCTGACGATAGAGCACGCGATCCGCCTGCGCACGCGTCGCGCGCACCGCCGGACCTTTACTGCTGTTTAGTATCCTAAACTGAATACCGGCTTTGTCGATAGCGCTGGCCATCAGGCCACCTAAGGCATCCACTTCCTTAACCAGATGTCCTTTTCCAATGCCACCGATCGCCGGGTTGCAGGACATTTGTCCAAGCGTATCAATGTTATGGGTCAGTAACAGAGTTTGCTGACCCATTCGGGCAGCGGCCATAGCGGCTTCTGTGCCCGCATGACCACCACCAATTACGATGACGTCAAAAGGATCTGGATAAAACATGAAGTGGTACCTCGTTGATGAACTGGCAGGGATCGTTGCCCTGGGCGGTGGATTCTACTGAAATTCCGCCAAGGGTGAAAGCAGCGGGATCCGTGGGTTTAAAAGAAAGGATCTTTATTCTGTATATGATCTTCTTGTTAGATCTCTTTATTAGGATCGCCGTCTTCTGTGGATAACCGGGAAAAGTGGCCGGTTATCAGCGCGATAAAGAGGATCCTTTGCTGTGAACGATCGGTGATCCTGATCCGTATAAGCTGAGATCAAAATAGCGAGTTATTCACAGCTCAGAAAAGCAACAGCGGTTGTTCTTTGGATAACTACCGGTTTTACGCAGCATTTGGGTATAGTTATCCACAAAAAAAGCGACTGCGATCGTAAAAAAACAGACGTTTTAACTGGGGATCGAGCCAAATACCCGATCCCCTGTGGCAAAGGATCCGCTTAAAGATGGGCGGTCCAGCCGCTTAGCCAGGCCTCGGCCGGATCTTCGGGGATCTCATGCTCAAGCACGTCGATTTCCAGCCGATCGCCAATGCGCTGTGCGCCACGTGCGATCAACAGCGCGTCCAGAGAGCGAATTGCACCGCAAAACAGATCGTATTCATGATTACCAAGGCCGATCGCGCCAAAACGTACCCCTGAGAGATCGGGCTGAGTTTCCGTAATCGCGTCATATAAAGGCTGCAAATTGTCAGGCAGTTCGCCTGCACCGTGCGTCGAGCTTACCACCAGCCAGATACCCTGCTGTGGCAACGCATCCAGCGCTGGCCCGTGAAGCAGTTCGGTAGAAAAGCCCGCTTCCTGTAACTTCTCTTCCAGATGTTCGGCCACATATTCGGCGCTGCCCAGCGTGCTACCACTGATTAAGGTAATGTCGGCCATGATGCTCTCCCGGAATAAAGGCGAGCATTGTACGCTGTGATCAAGCCGTGATCCACCTGTGGAAAACAGGGTTAATAAAAATAGAAAGGTGAACGCACCCGTTGCAACGGGCGGCGTTCGGCGTGGATAACATTGTGCACAGAAAAATAAGGATCAGGGCTTGATGGTGCGCATGATCGGGTTTTGCAGTGAGATCAGCGTCTCGGTGGACTGGATTTCGTCAATCGTCTGGATCTTGTTGATTAACACCTGTTGCAGGGCATCAATGGATCGACACATAACCTTGATAAAGATGCTGTAGTGGCCGGTGGTATACCAGGCTTCAACCACCTCATCCAGCGCCTCCAGCTTGCTCAGCGCCGCCGGATAGTCGCGCGCGCTTTTCAGAATGATGCCGATAAAGCAACAGACGTCGAATCCCAGCTGACGCGGGTCGATCTCTACGCGCGTGCCAAGAATAATACCGGCCTGCTTCATCTTCTCTACGCGAACATGGATGGTGCCCGGACTGACATTGAACTGCTTCGCCAGTTCGGCATAAGCGGTGCGGGCATTATCCAGCAGCGCATTCAGGATCCCGCGATCCAGATTGTCCAGTTGCAGTGATTCGGCCATATCATCCTCGTGTCAGCTCTTCTTGTTTTGAACAGAGGAGAATGTGCAGCAAAAAGGGACGGCAGGCAATCTCCGGCAGCGGCAAACGCCGCTGCCGTTTCGCTTAGCGCTTACGCCACAGCGTAACCTGCGCCAGCGAATGCTGATATTTGCGGGCCGTCTCGCGGATCACAAAAGGCACATCCTGCGGCGCGGCAACGGGTTCAAAATCGGCTGCCAGCAGTCGCTGTAGCGCCTGTAGGGTGGTCAGCGCCTCACCGTTTTCGCGAATGCCGCCCAGCCAGTTTTCCTTCGGCGTAAATTCCTCCAGCCAGGTATAAGGTGAAGAGAGCAGCAACAGCCCCCCTGAACGGATCATCGGCGCGATATCCTGCAAAAAGCGTTGTGGCTGGCGCAGGCGATCGATCAGGTTGGCAGCCAGCACCAAATCATATCGATCAGGCTGTGGTTTCAGGTTGCAGGCGTCACCCTGAACGAACTGAATGCGCTGTGCCTGTTCGCTATCAAGACCAAAATCTTTCAGTCGCACCTGACGATACTCCACCAGCTCGCCTTCTTCTGGCACCACATAGCGGAAATCCTCACCGGAGGTGAGCTGCAGCGCCACGTCAATAAAGCGTGCTGAATAATCCATCCCGATCACCTGTTCGAAATGGCGCGCCAGTTCGAAACTGGCGCGGCCGGTGGCGCAACCAATGTCGAGTGCGGTACCGCGCGCCGGGCAATGGGGGAGCGCCAGCGCAACCAGCGCCTCGGCGTAGTTATCGACGCCGAAATAGCGCGGGCCATACTGGAAGTCGAGATACTGCGAAACCATGCTGTCGGTTTCGTAGGGATTTAGCGTCATCGACTCCTGGTGTGAAGAAACAACGTAGCGGAACCCGGCATGCTGGAAAAAGTGGCGGCGAAATGCATAGCGTGATGATTTCAGCGCTTCGTTACCGGTAGCGATCCAGCTGCCGCCCTTGATGAGGGTGTGTTTACCGTCAAAGGTTGGTGTAGAGAAGTCGTCATAGAGCGGATGCACGCGGAAACCTTCAAACCCGTTGATCGGCGTCGTGGTCCACTGCCAGACATTGCCCACTACATCGTAAAACTCGCCCTGAGCAAAGCGGTCGACGGCACAGGAAGAGGCCCAGTAAGCCAGATTGATATTACCGGGTGCCTGCTGCCAGTCAGGCTGATCGCCTTCTACCCCATCACGCAGCTGCATCCATTCCGCTTCGCTCGGGAGCTGAATCGACAGACCGGTTTGCTGCGATTTCCAGCGGCAGAAGGCTGCGGCTTCCAGCTGATTTACCTCGGCTGGCCAGTCCCAGGGCATTGCCACTTCTTCCGTCATCAGGCGAAGCCTGAGCGACTCCGGGCGTTGTGCTTCGCCGCGCCAGAAGGTTGGCATCTGCGCCTCGGCAAAGCTGCGCCAGCCCCAGCCTTCTTCATCCCAGTACTGGCGCTGCTGATAACCGCCCGCCGCAACGAATTGATAAAATTCAGCATTGCTGACCAGCATTTTGCTGGCTTTAAAGGGCTTAAGCTCCAGGGTCTGCTGGCCATATTCATTGTCCCAGCCGTAGGTATCATCGCGTTTACCCTGTACGACGGTGCCACCGGGCATGGCGATCAGGCTGTTAGCCGGTACGCTTTCGCGCGTATAACGCGCTTCCTGACAGGCCGGCCACTGCGGCTGCGGGGTTACCCACTCCAGGGGGAGCTGGCGTATCAGTACGCTCGACGTTTCCAGATGGATGCGCTCATGTTCGATGCCCATCAGGATCACCCATGCCGGGCTCTCCCAGTCAATGGGTAACGTCAGCGGCATGGTCTCGATAAACTGCATCACCAGGCTTTTTACCTTGCCCCGGTAATCGCGCACCTCTTCAACGGAGGGCCAGGCGTAATGGCTGTCGTCGAGATCGTCCCAGCTCATCTCATCAACGCCGATGGCCATCATGGCCTCAATGCGGTCGTCAACGCGCGCATCAATATAGCGGCCCGCCATCAGCTTATTGATATAGAAAGAGGCGGTATGGCCAAAATAGAAGATTAAAGGATGGCGCAGCGAGATCGCTTTATTGAACCAGGCACGACTGTCAGCAAGACAGTCGAACAGGCTTTCATACAGTTCCCAGGTTTGCGTGAAATAAGCCAGCAACTCCGCACGTTTCTCTGCGACGTTGCTGCCAGAAAGGCGTACCGTACGGGTCGGTGCCGGAAGATGTTGATGTTGTTGTGCAGTGGCCACAGTGAACTCCATTAGCTGATTAAACACAGCGGGTAATTCACTATAGCAAATAAGGATTTCTGCCCGGTGGCTAACGCCGCCAGCGGCGCAGCAAGCGGCTTTTCATACCGGTATCAAAACGCCAGATATGATCGAAGATGCGCAGGATGCCGGGTTTACCGTGCGCTGACATGGCGACCGCGTGAAAGCGCTGCTGCTGATGCTGCTGACGCTGCTTCACCACGTTGACAATCTCGTCCGGCAGGCGCTGGGCGATAAAGTCTGAAACGATGACGGCGTCAGCGTCCTGCCACAGCGTCCCCTCCATTCGCTTGACCACTGCTGACAGGCAGGCAGCAAGATCGGTGCCGCCGCGAAAGCGCTGGCTGAGGAAGCGGATAGCCTGCTCCAGTCCGTCATCACCCGTCAGCTCGTAGCCAATCACGTCGTGTGCAAACAGCATAATGTAACAGCGACGGCGATCGGCCAGTGCCACTTTGAGCAATGCCAGACAGAACGCTTTAGCGCAGCGCTCATTAAAACCGCCCATGGAGCCTGAAGTATCGACGCAGACGATAAAGGGACCGCGCGGCTGCTCTTCATGCTGCTGATGGCTGACCGGGCGCAGCGTGACTTTTTCATGCCAGGCATCGCCCTGCAGTTTGTAAGTCAGCAGCCGCTTTTCAACCAGGCGGCGGTAGAACTCCAGCTCCAGCTCGCTGATGCTGATGGTGGCCAGCTCTGGCGGCAACAGGCGCAGTACATCGTCGCTCTGATGAACGCCGCTGACCTCTTCTGGCACGGCATCTGGCTCACGCACCAGCTGGTGAAAGGCTTCCAGCGGCGCATCCTGTGAAGGCACCGATTTTGCCTCGCGGCTGCGTCCCAGCTGCTGTGCCAGCGCCAGCAGTTCCGGCTGCTGCGCGAGAAAATCACCATACTCCAGCATCAGCTGATAGTCGCCATGCTGGAGCGGGGCTTTGCTCATGTCCCACAGACGCCCCGCGGCAGCCTCATCGTCGTCGCTCAGCAGCGGGGCTAGCTGACCGCTCAGCGCCATACGCTGTTGCAGCTCCGCCATGAGCCGCTCGCGCTGCTGTTCAAGTAACTCTTCATTAAGCGTCAGCGTTTGCAGCGTCAGGCTAAGACGCCAGCGCTGGAGAAACAGCGTATGCTGCGCGGCGCTCAGCTGATGCGCATCGGTGTGCTGCAGCAGGCGGTGCGCCTCTTCCAGAAAAGGAGAAGGCAACCGGGTGAGTGCGGCAAGGATCGTCGGTAGCTGCTGGCTGAAATCATGATGGCTGAGCAGCTGGGCGCGCTGGAAGAGTTGAAATTCGCTGGCCAGGTTTTCTGGTACGGGGGTGGCCTTTAGCTCAGCATTTATTTCCGCTTTCCAGCGAGGCACGTCGCGCAGCATTGCCTGTTTCAGGCCAGGGAATTTTTCAAAAAAGATCGCCAGCTGCGGTGAGGCCAGCAACGCCAGGATTAGCTCCTCAATCAGCTCGGCTTCGCCAACAGAGAGCAGCGCGCTGAGCGTCTCCAGTGAAATCATTTACGTGCCTGTTTCAACTGATCGGCCACGTCCTGCAGGCTGGTTTCAATCCGCGCCAGCCAGTCGTCGCTGATAAACAGGCAGCGCTGATGCTGGCTAAACAGATGGCGCTGCGCACGCAGCCGGGAATCGAGCTCATCCAGCGCCTCACTGATTTCTGCTGGCATATCGCTGTGGGCGGTGGCACCGGGCAGCGTCAGACGCACGGTCTGCAGGCTGACATCGCGCAGCGCCAGACAGTGCTGCGCATCCACCAGCAGATCCAGCGTCTGGGCAAAGCCAATACCGTTAAGTTTGCCGCGAATGTCGCCGCTTTTGAGTAACCACTGCTCCAGCGCATCGCGCGCGATAACGACATGCGTCACCTGCATATCGTGCAGCGTCAGCGGCTGCTGTAGCATCAGGGTCAGCTGTTCATCGGTCAGGCTGGTGGGAAGTTCATAGTGTGGTTTGCGGCTGAACATGCCGCTGTGTTTCTCCAGCGTGATTGCCTGCGCGACGCTCTGCTGCTGCTGGAGCGCCAGACGCCGCGCCTTGATCTGCTGAAGTTTGAGCAGCAGCGTCTGCTGTTGCCAGGCCTGCTGTGTCATCAGCTGATCGATACTGCGCTCCAGCAGCTGCATAGAGGCAACATCGTGCCACAGGCAATCTTTCAGCAGAATCAGATCGATGGGCGCGATAGCGGTGCGGCCGCTGTAAAAGGCGCTTGCCTGCAGCAGATGAATGGCCTTTTTCCAGCGACGGTCGGAAATATAGGGCGCATCGGGCAGCGTTTCCAGCTGCTGACGCAGCTGATAGATCAGCTCAAAGACGTTATCCGGCAGCGCCACCTGCGTAATACCCTGCTGCCACTGGTGATACTCTTCGTCGCTGATGCGAAGCGCTTCCGCCACCGGGTTAGCATTTTCATCCTGGTGATGGGTCAGCATGCTGCGGAAATTTTGCTTCTCATGCACATTATCGAGCCACAGGCGAATCAGCATGCGGTCATAGAGGGCTTCCAGCCCGCTGTCAGCTTCTGGCAGTTCGTTTGAGGCCGTCACCAGCAGGCGCATCGGAATTTTTTCTTCGCAGTCGCCGTTGCGAAAGCGCCGCTCATTGATGGCGGTCAGCAGGGTATTCAGAATGGCTGGGCCAGCTTTCCAGATCTCATCCAGGAAGACGATTTCTGCATCAGGCAGATAACCTTTTGTCAGACGCTGATAGCGGCCTTCGTCTTTCAGGGCCTGAATCGACAGCGGACCAAACACCTCCTCCGGCGTCGAGAAGCGCGTCATCAGATATTCAAAGGCGCGGGCATTCTGGAAAGCATATTTGAGGCGGCGGGCAATCAGGCTTTTGGCAATACCCGGCGGGCCAAGCAGAAACACGCTTTCACCACTCAGCGCCGCCAGCAGGCAAAGACGAATCGCATCGTGGCGTTCGTAGAGGCCTTTCTCAAGCGCATTACTGAGACGAGAAATTCTTTCAGCCAAAAGATGGGGTTGAGCCATAATCACTTCATTGTCCTTCTGATTCAGCTGCCGTCGCATTCTGGCAGGCGCACTACTCTACTGACTATCATGCGGGAAAGCGTTGATTGCCGTCCGCTTTTTTATGTCACAAAATTCAATCATTGCACAACGCCGCAAAAAAATCGGCAGCGGGCAAACCCTGCGATCCAGCCCAGGGATAGGCTTTTCAGTAAATACGTGCATACTGTGCGCTTTTTGATGGCAAGAGCGATGAGGTGTGATGCCTCTCGGCTCCAACAAAAGATAACTCTATGAGCTCGGATAATAAGCAATCACTTAGTGCGTTAACGCTGGCCGCAATTGGCGTTGTGTATGGCGATATCGGGACCAGCCCGCTCTATACCCTGCGTGAATGTCTCTCCGGTCAGTTTGGTTTTGGCGTGGAACGGGAAGCTGTTTTTGGCTTTCTGTCACTGATCTTCTGGCTGCTGCTGCTGGTGGTATCGCTGAAATATATCAGCTACGTCATGCGTGCAGATAATGCGGGCGAGGGCGGTATTTTAACGCTGATGTCGCTGGCGGGACGCAATACCGGCGCACGTGCCACATCCATACTGGTCATCATGGGCCTTATCGGTGGCAGTTTCTTTTATGGCGAGGTCGTCATCACCCCCGCGATATCGGTCATGTCAGCCATTGAAGGCCTTGAGATCGCCGCGCCGTCACTCGACCCCTTTATCGTTCCGCTCTCTATCGCCGTGCTGACGCTGCTGTTTATGATCCAGAAGCACGGCACTGGCATCGTCGGCAAACTTTTTGCGCCGGTCATGCTGGTATGGTTTCTGACGCTGGCGGTGCTGGGCGTAAGCGGCATTATGAAGAATCCGGACGTACTGCAGGCGCTTAATCCTGCCTATGCGGTCAGCTTCTTCGTGCATTACAAAACCATCTCATTTTTTGCGCTGGGTGCGGTGGTGCTGGCGATTACCGGTGTGGAAGCGCTCTATGCCGATATGGGGCACTTCGGTAAAATGCCGATTCGTATTGCCTGGTTTATCGTGGTGCTGCCGTCGCTGGTACTGAACTATTTCGGCCAGGGCGCGCTGCTGCTCAGCGATCCCAAAGCGATTAAAAACCCCTTCTTCCTGCTGGCTCCAGACTGGGCGCTGATCCCTTTGCTGATTCTTGCCACGCTGGCAACGGTCATTGCGTCGCAGGCGGTTATCTCCGGCGTGTTCTCGCTGACACGTCAGGCGGTACGTCTGGGCTATTTACCGGGGATGCGTATTATCCATACGTCGGAGATGGAGTCAGGCCAGATCTATGTGCCAATGATTAACTGGGTGCTCTATTTTGCCGTGCTGATCGTCATTATCAGCTTTGAACATTCGAGCAATCTGGCGGCCGCTTACGGCATTGCGGTTACCGGTACAATGGTGCTGACGTCAATTCTCTCCTGCACCGTTGCCGTTAAAAACTGGCACTGGAACAAAATAGCAGTGGGGCTGATCCTGACGCTGTTTCTCTGCATCGACGTGCCGCTCTTTTCTGCCAACCTGGTTAAGCTTTTTTCCGGCGGCTGGCTGCCCCTCTGTCTCGGCCTGATGATGTTCCTGATCATGACCACCTGGAAGAGCGAACGCTTTCGCCTGCTGCGCCGGATGCACGAGCACGGCAATTCACTGGAGGCGATGATCGCCTCGCTGGAAAAATCGCCGCCGGTGCGTGTGCCGGGCACCGCCGTCTATATGTCGCGCGCCCTGAACGTGATCCCCTTTGCGCTGCTGCATAACCTCAAACACAACAAAGTGCTACACGAGCGCGTGGTCTTTCTGACGTTGCGTACCGAAGATGCGCCTTATGTGCATAATGTGCGTCGCGTCGCCATCGAACAGCTGTCGCCAACCTTCTGGCGCGTGGTAGCCAGCTACGGCTGGCGCGAAACGCCGAATGTCGAGGAGATTTTCCACCGCTGCGGGCTGGAAGGGCTTAACTGTCGGATGATGGAGACCTCGTTCTTTATGTCGCACGAGTCGCTGATCATAGGTAAACGTCCTTGGTATCTGCGTCTGCGCGGCAAGCTCTTCCTGGCGCTCCAGCGTAACGCTTTACGCGCGCCCGACCAGTTTGAGATCCCACCCAACCGGGTGATTGAACTGGGGACGCAGGTAGAGATCTGACGTTTACCAGCGCAGGGTGACGCAAAGGCCGCCGCCCTGCCGCTGGCTAAAGCTGAGCTGCATGTCATGCAGCTGCGCAACATTGCGCACTATCGACAGCCCAAGGCCGCTGCCGCTTTTTTCCTGCCCCGGCGGTCGCCAGAAGCGCTCACCCAGCCGCTGCATCTCCGCCTCGCTCAGTCCCGATCCGTTATCCTCAACGCACAAGCTGCGGCTCTCCAGCATGACGCTGACTTCGCTGCCCTCAGGCGTGTAACGAATGGCGTTATCCAGCAGGTTGCGCACCAACAGCGACAGCAGCAGCGCATGGCCCTGAATCACCGGTTCGGCGTGGCGCTTCAGGCGCAGCGTCACCCCGGCGCGATCGGCCTGCGCCAGCTGCTCGACCAGTGCCTCCTGCAACAGGTTATGCAGAGCAACCGGCTGAAACGCGCTGCGTGCATCTTCCGCTTCAGCGCGCGAAAGCGTCAACAGCTGGTCGACCAGCCGCGTGGCGCGCTGAATGCCGGCATCCAGCTGGCGTAACCCGTGCTGGCGCATTGCTTCGTCATCGGCGGCAAGCTGCACGACCTCGCTCTGGACGCGCAGGGCCGCCAGCGGGCTGCGCAGTTCATGCGCGGCGTCGGACGTAAAGCGACGCTCGCGCTGCATCATCGCGCTGATCCGACTGAACAGCCCGTTGAGCGCGGTCACCAGCGGTTTTACCTCCTGCGGAACACGCCCGGCAGCCAGCGGCCTGTCATCATCTGGCGCGCGCTGTGCCAGCAGCTGCGCGATCTGTTTTAGCGGGCGCAGTTCACGCCACACCAGACCGAGCAGCAGTAGCAGCATCAGCGGCAGCGCGATCAGCCAGGGCACAATACTGCTGGCGACCAGCGCTTGTGTCATATCGTCGCGATATTCCCACTCCTGGCCTACCACGATGCGGTGCTGGCCATCGGGCGTCGTCAGCCAGACAAAGCGCCAGGCATCATCATCATCAGTAAGCTGGCCGTCGTGAAACCCCTGGGCATCAGCGTCAAACGGCAGCTTGCGGCCATTTTCGCCATCGTTAAGCACTGGCTTGCCATCACGGGTAAAAACCGCAAACGCCAGCGCATCGTCATCCTGATCGCCACGATGATGATGCAGCAGCGCTTTATTTCTGGGGAGGGTAGCGTTATCGGGTGCACTCAGCTCAAGCGCCATCAGGCGCTTGGCAAACAGCAGCTGCTGGGTATCAAACAGTTCATTAATCGTTTCACGCGTTTTTATCCAGGCACTGATGCTGGCGCTGCCCCAGCACAGGCCCAGCAGCAGGACAAAACCGATGCCGAGCCGCAGAAACAGGCTCATTCTGACGCTCCCAGCCTGTACCCGACGCCGTGTACGGTGCGGATAAAGGCGGCGCCAAGCTTTTTACGCAGATGGTGAATGTGCACTTCTACAGCGTTGCTGGAAACATCAGCATCCCAGCTGTAGAGCTTCTCCTCAAGCTGGGCGCGCGTCAGCACGCGTTCGGGATTGCGCAGGAAAAGCTCAAGCAGCGCCAGCTCGCGGCTTTTAAGCGTAACGATCTCGCCATCCAGCGTTACGCTGTGGCTGGCGGGCTGCATAATAAGATTTCCGTGGCGCAGTTCAGGCTGAAGCTGCCCATGACGGCGGCGAATCAGCGCCTGTAGTCGCGCGGCGACCTCTGTCAGGGCGAAAGGCTTGCAGAGATAATCATCGGCGCCCCGCTGTAAACCCTCAACGCGCTGGTCGAGCGCATCGCGTGCGGTCAGGATGAGTACCGGCACGTCCGCACCCTGCTGCCGCCAGTCGCGCAGAATCTCCAGCCCGTCACGTTGAGGCAGGGAAAGATCAAGGATGACTGCATCCCAGGGCGCAGCCTGCAGCGCGGCGGCTCCCTCATCGCCAGAGATAAACCAGTCTACGCTGAATCCCAGCTTGCCCAGGCCAGCTTTAAGGCCGTCGCCAATGAGCCGATCGTCCTCAATCAGTAAAATGCGCATGATTTCTCCTTAGGTCCCCTGGGTTTTATACGAAGCAGAATGCAGCTTGTACAGGCAATATCGCGTCATTTCGCTTATTTTTATCTCTTAAGATCCTGTTAAGAACTCTTTGTTTTAATCAACGACGTACCAGACACACATTCATGGAAAAGAGGTGAACAAATGAAAAAACATGCCGCACTTTTAGCGATCTTAGCGCTGACGACTGCACCGGTTTTTGCTGCATCCCAGGGCGGATTTGTCGATACGAATGCGCCTGCTGCTCAGGCGAAACAGGGAGGGTTTCAAAACAATCAGACCAGCGTCGTGACGGTTAAACAGGCCGAGGAGATGAAGGATGACAGCTGGATCACCGTGCGCGGCCAGCTGGAGAAGCAGGTTGGTGATGAAGATTACCTGTTTCGCGATGCTACTGGCACGATGAAGGTGGAGATCGATCATAAACGCTGGGATGGCCTGACGATCACGCCAAAAGATCGTGTTGAGCTGACGGGGGAGCTGGACAAGGATTTCAACAGCATTGAACTCGACGTTAAGCAGGTCCGTAAGCTGCCTTAACATGCCTCTCTCCGGGCCGCTTCTGCGGCCCGGATTTGTTTCTGCCCCATATTTTTACCAGCGAAAGCGAAACGTTTCGATAGCGATCACACTTCTTCATTTCCCTCGTTGAGTTACTGAGGCCATTTCATACACTGCCGCTAGCGAAACGTTTCGCTCTGGAGCAGAAAATGAAAAAAGGTCGTCTGATAAACGCTGAACTCTCTTACGTGATTGCCCGCCTGGGCCATACGGATACGCTAACCATCGCCGATGCTGGCTTACCGATTCCGGCCGGACCGCAGCGCATCGATTTGGCGCTGACGCCAGGTACGCCCGACTTTATGCAGGTGGTGAAGGCCGTCACGCTGGAGATGCAGGTGGAAAGCGCCCTGATTGCAGAGGAGATCAGGCAGCATAATCCGACGCTCCACAGCGGACTTCTCGCCGTGCTCGAAGCCTTGCAACAGCACCAGGGAAATACCATTGCCGTTCACTACACCAGTCATGAACAGTTCAAACAACAGACTCAGCGTAGTCAGGCGATCATTCGCAGCGGAGAGTGTTCTCCGTATGCGAATGTCATCCTGAGCGCTGGCGTTACCTTCTGAGGCCGTTATGCAACCGTTATTGCAGCTGCAGGGGATTGAGAAATCCTTTCCCGGCGTCAAGGCGTTAAAGAGCGCGTCGCTGGCCGTTTATCCCGGGCGGGTTATGGCGCTGGTAGGCGAGAATGGCGCGGGTAAATCCACCATGATGAAGGTGCTGACCGGTATTTACAGCCGCGACGCAGGTTCACTGCGCTGGCTGGGTGAAGAAACGACCTTCAGCGGTCCTAAAGCGTCACAGGAAGCGGGGATCGGCATTATTCATCAGGAGTTAAACCTGATCCCGCAACTCTCTGTGGCGGAGAACATTTTTCTGGGCCGTGAATTTGTTAACCGCTTTGGCCGTATCGCGTGGAAACGCATGTATGCCGAAGCGGATGCGCTGCTGAAGCGTCTTAACCTGCGCTTCAACAGCCACAAGCTGGTGGGCGATCTCTCGATCGGCGATCAGCAGATGGTAGAAATTGCCAGGGTGCTGAGCTTTAAGTCGCAGGTGATCATCATGGATGAGCCCACCGATGCGCTCACTGATACCGAAACGCTGTCGCTGTTTCGCGCCATTAACGAGCTGAAAGCGCAGGGCTGCGGCATCGTCTATATCTCCCACCGGATGAAAGAGATCTTCGAGATTTGCGATGACGTCACGGTGTTTCGCGACGGGCAGTTTATTGCCGAACGTCCGGTACAGGATCTGACAGAAGAGAGCCTGATCGAGATGATGGTCGGCCGCAAGCTGGAAGATCAATATCCACGCCTTGATCGCGCCCCCGGAGACGTCCGCCTGAAGGTCGAGAATCTTAGCGGGCCGGGCGTACACGATGTCAGCTTCGTACTGCGCAAAGGCGAGATCCTGGGGGTCTCCGGGCTGATGGGGGCCGGGCGCACTGAGCTGATGAAGCTGCTGTATGGCGCACTGCCGCGCAGTAAAGGCCAGATCTGGCTCGACGGTCGCGACGTTATCACGCGCGCGCCACAGGATGGGCTGGCCAACGGTATCGTCTACATCTCCGAAGATCGTAAACGCGATGGCCTGGTGCTGGGCATGTCAGTGAAAGAGAACATGTCGCTCACGGCGCTGCGCTATTTCAGTAACGGTAGCGGCACGTTAAAACACGCTGCTGAGCAGCTGGCGGTCGGTGACTTTATTCGTCTCTTTAATATCAAGACACCCTCCATGGAACAGGCGATTGGTCTGCTGTCGGGCGGAAATCAGCAAAAGGTGGCCATCGCGCGCGGCCTGATGACGCGTCCCAACGTGCTGATTCTGGACGAACCGACGCGCGGTGTTGATGTCGGCGCAAAGAAAGAGATTTACCAGCTCATCAATCAGTTCAAGGCCGAAGGACTGAGCATCATTTTAGTCTCATCAGAGATGCCGGAGGTGCTGGGCATGAGCGATCGTATTCTGGTGATGCATGAAGGCCGCTGCGGCGGTGAATTCACCCGTGAACAGGCAACGCAGGAATCGTTAATGGCGGCAGCCGTAGGTAAGCAACACAGTGAGGATTTAGTGGTATGAGTACGCAAACGTTAGCATCCAGCCGTCGCTGGTTCAGCAAAGCCTGGCTGATGGAGCAAAAGTCTCTTATTGCCCTTATCGTGTTGATTGCGGTGGTGGCGAGCCAGAGCCCTAATTTTTTTACTGTGGCAAACCTGTTCAACATTCTGCAACAGACGTCGGTTAACGCCATTATGGCGGTTGGCATGACGCTGGTTATCCTGACTTCCGGTATCGATCTTTCGGTCGGTTCGCTGCTGGCGCTTACGGGCGCGGTGGCGGCTTCGCTGGTGGGGATGGAAGTGAATGCACTGGTCGCCGTCGCGGCTGCGCTGGCGCTGGGCGCAGCAACGGGTGCCGTTACCGGCACTATTGTGGCGCGCGGTAAAGTGCAGGCCTTTATTGCCACGCTGGTGATGATGCTGCTGCTGCGCGGCGTCACCATGGTGTATACCGACGGCAGCCCGATTAATACCGGCTTCAATGACAACGCCGACCTTTTCGGCTGGTTTGGTATTGGTCGTCCGCTGGGTATTCCCACGCCGGTGTGGCTGATGGCCGTCGTTTTCCTGCTTGCCTGGTACATGCTGCACCACACACGTCTTGGCCGCTATATCTATGCGCTGGGCGGTAATGAGGCGGCTACGCGTCTCTCCGGTATCAACGTCAATCGTGTAAAGGTCATCGTCTATGCACTGAGCGGCATGCTGGCCGCGCTGGCGGGCACGATTGAGGTCGCTCGCCTCTCCTCTGCCCAGCCAACCGCAGGTACCGGTTATGAGCTAGACGCGATCGCTGCCGTGGTGCTGGGCGGTACCAGCCTGGCGGGCGGCAAAGGGCGCATTATGGGTACCCTGATCGGTGCGTTGATCCTTGGCTTCCTTAATAACGGCCTGAATTTGATGGGCGTCTCTTCCTACTACCAGATGATCGTGAAAGCGGTGGTCATCCTGCTGGCGGTACTGGTGGATAACAAAAGCAGTAAATAACTCTGACCTATACACAGGATGAAATGATGAAAAAGTTGACCGCACTGGCTGTGATCCTTGGCGCGACCCTGAGTACCAGCGTAATGGCGAAAGAAACCATCGCGCTGGTGGTTTCCACGCTGAATAACCCCTTCTTCGTCTCGCTGAAAGAGGGCGCGCAGAAAGAGGCTGATAAACTGGGCTATAACCTGGTGGTGCTCGACTCACAGAACAACCCGGCAAAAGAGCTGGCTAACGTGCAGGATCTCACTGTACGCGGCACCAAACTGCTGCTGATTAACCCAACTGACTCCGATGCAGTTGGCAACGCTGTGAAAATGGCGAATCAGGCAAACATTCCCGTGATTACGCTCGACCGCGTGGCGTCGCAGGGCAAGGTGGTAAGCCACGTTGCCTCTGATAACCGTTTCGGCGGCAAAATGGCGGGAGACTATATTGCCAAACGTCTGGGTGACGGCGCGAAGATTATTGAACTGCAGGGCATTGCCGGTACTTCGGCAGCGCGCGAACGTGGCGAAGGCTTTAAGCAGGCTTCCGACGCACATAAATTCCAGGTGCTGGCGAGTCAGCCAGCAGACTTTGACCGCACCAAGGGGCTGAACGTGATGCAGAACCTGCTCCAGGCGCATCCGGACGTGCAGGCGGTGTTTGCACAAAATGATGAAATGGCACTCGGCGCATTACGCGCATTGCAAACCGCTGGAAAATCTGATGTCGTGGTAGTCGGCTTTGACGGCACTGCCGACGGCGTGAAAGCGGTCGAGGGCGGTAAGCTGGCGGCGACGGTCGCCCAGATGCCAGATAAGATCGGCATGATCGGCGTGGACACCGCTGACAAAGTGCTGAAAGGTGAAAAAGTACAGGCCATCAATCCCGTTGACCTGAAACTGGTCACCAAATAACTCAAAGAAAAGCAGGGCAATGCGCCACCGAAACCCGGTGGCGCACTCTTTCCGGATCCTATCCTATGAGCAAAAGCGCAAAACTGGCCGTTCTTGGCAGCATCAATGCTGATCACATCCTTAATCTGGCCCACTTTCCTCGTCCCGGTGAAACGGTGACTGGGGAGCAGTACACCGTTGCGTTTGGCGGCAAGGGAGCAAATCAGGCCGTTGCCGCTGGCCGAGCCGGGGCAGAGATTGCTTTTATCGCCTGTCTTGGCGATGACGCAATCGGCGAGCGTATTCTTGACCAGCTGGCACAGGACAAGATCGATACTGCATCGGTTGAAACTGTCCGTGGCGAACCAACTGGCGTAGCGTTGATATTCGTCAACGCCGAGGGCGAAAACAGCATCGGCATTTGCGCCGGTGCCAATGCGGCGCTGACGCCTGCCTGCGTGGCCCGTCACCAGCAGGTCATTACAGAGGCCTCAGCGCTGCTGATGCAGCTGGAGTCGCCACTGGAGAGCATACTTGCTGCAGCAAGGATTGCCCGCGCTCATCAGACTCAGGTGATCCTCAATCCTGCGCCCGCGACGCCGCTTGATGATGCGCTGCTGTCACTGGTGGATATCATTACGCCTAACGAAACCGAAGCAGAAAGCCTGACCGGCATTGCTGTTAACAGCGATGATGATGCCGCGCGCGCGGCTGGAATACTGCATGCGAAAGGGATCAAGACCGTGCTGATCACGCTGGGACGTCGCGGTGTCTGGCTAAGCGAGCAGGGTAAAGGCGAGCGCATCGCCGGTTTCTCCGTCAAAGCTGTGGATACCATTGCGGCAGGCGATACGTTTAACGGCGCGTTTATTACCGCGCGGCTGGAAGGCAAAAGCCTGCAGGATGCTGCTCGCTTTGCGCATGCGGCGGCGGCCATTGCCGTAACGCGTCCGGGTGCACAAGCGTCTGTGCCCTGGCGAACAGAAATCGACGACTTTTTACTTCAGCAGAGTTAAGCCTTGGCCACTATGAAAGATGTCGCCCGTCTGGCGGGCGTCTCCACCTCCACCGTCTCGCATGTCATTAACAATAATCGTTTTGTGAGTGAGGCGGTGCGCGAGAAGGTGGATCGAGCGATTAAGGCACTGAACTATGCGCCTTCCGCGCTGGCGCGCAGCCTTAAACTTAATCAGACGCAGACCATCGGTATGCTGCTAACCGCCAGTAGTAACCCCTTTTATGCCGAGGTTGTCCGCGGTGTTGAAGACAGCTGCTATGAGCGCGGCTACAGCCTGATCCTGTGCAATACGGCGGGTGATGAAGAGCGCATGAACCGCAGTCTGGAAACGCTGCTGCAAAAGCGCGTTGATGGCCTGCTGATCATGTGTACCGAAAGCCATCTGCCTTCAGCGACTATCCTGAATCGCTATCCTTCTATTCCTGCAGTAATGATGGACTGGGCACCCTTTGAAGGGCGCGGCGACATTATCCAGGATAATGCGCTGGTAGGTGGTGAACTGGCGACGCAGCATCTGATTGACCGGGGCTACAGGCGTATTGCCTGCATTTCTGGACCGCTGGATAAAACGCCAGGTCGTATGCGTTTGCAGGGCTACTACCACGCGATGGAAAAAAATGGCCTGGTCATTCCTGACGGTTATGTCGTTAACAGCGACTTTGAGTTTCAGGGCGGTTACAACGCCATGACCGAACTGCTGGCGCTACAAACGCCGCCGCAGGCTGTTTTTGCCAGTAATGATGCAATGGCGGTTGGCGTCTATCATGCGCTGTTTCAGGCCGGGCTGCGCATTCCGCACGACATCGCGGTAATAGGTTATGACGATATTGAGCTGGCGCGCTACCTTACGCCGCCGCTGACGACGATTCACCAGCCAAAAGATGAACTGGGCCAGCTGGCGATTGATACCTTAATTCACCGCCTGAGCGACCCTGACGCCAGCCAGCAAACGCTGGAGCTGACGCCAGAGCTGGTGGCGCGCGCATCCACCTAGGCTTTTTTCTTCTTTTTATCGCGGTTAGTCACCAGATGACGGCCATCGCCGGGGCGCAACAGGGCAAAGGTAAAGGCAGAGATCACCGTAACAATGCCCATTGTCAGAAAGGTGGCATGAAATTGTTCGACGGTGCCGGTTTCAATCTCCTGATAGAAACGCAGCACTGCGGCACTCACGGCAACGCCAAAGCTAATCGACAGCTGCTGAGTGACCGCCAGCACGCTGTTACCACCGCTGGCGTTATCATCATTGAGATCGGCCAGCGTGATGGTGTTCATGGCGGTGAACTGCGTTGACATTGCCATACCGAGAATAAACAGCGGCAGGAGCAGCAGAATAATGCTCTCGGCTGCCGACTGAAGAGAAAAGCTGGCGATAAGGATGCCAATAATAATGGTGATGCCAACCAGCGTGCGCCGATAGCCAAACAGACGCAGTACCTGCGTCACCGTTGATTTAGCCAGGATAGAGCCGATGGCTGTGGGTGCCATCATGCAGCCTGCAATGACTGCCGAGAAACCAAATCCAACCTGTAGCATCAGCGGCATCAGGAAGGGGACGCAGCCGGTGCCGAGGCGCGAAGCAATGTTGCCTATGATGCCAACGGAGAAGGTGCGGGTTTTGAACATTGGCAGGCTAATCAGCGGTGCAGGGTGACGACGCGCATGCACGATATAAAGAAGCAGCATCATTACACCCGTTGCCAGCATACCGGAAGCCAGCCAGGCTGAGACGATACGCTCGCCAAATAGCTCAATGCCAATCGACAACAGAACCAGACCTGCGCCAAACAGCACGAAGCCAACAAAATCGAAGCGCCGCTTCGGAAGGGTAAAATCAGGCATATATTTGCGCGCATAAAAAATGCCGAGAATGCCTACCGGGATATTAATTAAGAATATCCAGTGCCATGTCGCGTAGGTTACCAGCAGCCCGCCAAGCAGCGGACCCAGGATCGGGCCAACCAGACCTGGCATCGTCACGAAGTTCAGCACCGGCAAGAGTTCGCTACGCGGATAGGCGCGCAATAACGCCAGTCGCGCCACCGGCATCATCATCGCTCCCCCCACGCCCTGAACGATACGTGAGATAACTAACACCGTCAGCGATGGCGAGAAAGCGCAGGCCAGCGAGCCGAGAGTGAAAAGGGATACCGCAATAATAAAAACCTTGCGCGTGCCGAAGCGATCGGCGAGCCAGCCGCTGACGGGAATCAGCATGGCGACGGTCAGGGTATAGCTGATTACAGCAGACTGCATAGCCAGGGGAGAACGTTCGAGACTGGTTGCGATAGCGGGAAGTGCAGTGTTAAGAATGGTGGCATCCAGTGCCTGCATAAAGAACGCCATAGCAGCTATCCATGGCAGACCGGCCATACTGCGCGCGGAACGTATCATCGAAAATCCTTCTTATATAGGTCAGTGCTGGCAAGAAACCGAAGTGACAGCATAGCATTGGGCTAAAGAGGTATTACGGCTATTTTCTCCTTTTGGTGTCCGTTTTAGTGCGGTTTTTCGCCGTAAAGTGGTTGCTTTTAGGGCGTTCGATTAAAAATACGGCATGTAATAATTATTTTTAAAGAAATGCTTGTCACCGGAAAAGAACGCCCTATAATGCGCCTCCACTGACACGGCACAACGGCTTACGGAATGCGGTGTTCAGGAGAGCCGGGTC
>NZ_JABMIK010000012.1:0-101933 GCF_041386365.1 Pantoea sp. KPR_PJ
GAAAGTAGACATGTCCGGCAGCTGCTTATCGCCAGTGCCGACCACGCGTTTAGCTGCTTCTCCTAAACCAAGGTTTTGTAGAACCTCCGCCACCTTCCCTGCACTCTTCACCTCCGCCAGCGCATTAGCGATTTGCAGATACTGCTGATGCGGATTAGCCGCAGCAATATGGTCGGCCAGCCCCTTATCCGCATACTGCTTCGCCTCAATCACGCCCTCGTCCACATACTGGCGCGTCGCCAGCACCACCGACGGGTCGATCTTCAGCGTGACCGCATCGGTGCTGTTAACGATGATAATCATGCGCACCGTCTGGGTCCGGCCGCTGCCCTCCTGCAGCTGCGGCTTGTAGGTCTCTGCGCAGTTGGCGACGGCAATCATCACGCCATCGGCGTCAAACAGGCCGATTTCGCGGATCCAGAAGCCGCCTTCGTTTTCCGGGATAATCTGCTCGGCGATAATCTGGCTGCTGTTGTTGGCATCAATGCTGAGCGAATTAAGCGCCGCACGGCGCTTTTCTCCCACCAGCTTCGTCTGCGAGGCGTTGGGCGTCGGCAGTGAACCACCGCCGTCGCCGACCGCCATCGCTGTGATTTGCAGCTTCGTGCCGAGCGCTGCGGCGTTGGCCAGCTTCGCTGCGCCCTGATTGGTCAGCAGGGCATAATATTTCGTTGTCATGTGCGCACTTCCGTCAGGTCAATTAAATGTACCGCGGTGCCGGTGTAGCCCGGCCCGGTTACGGTGATGATTTCAGGGGTATAGGGGTAAACCGTCAGCTCGTCGCCGCTGTAGCTGGCAGCCGCCATCGGCAGCGTTCCGCTGGAATCCAGATTAATAGAGAGGCCGATCAGATGCCGACTGCACGGTTTGGCATCTGTAATCAACCGCTCCAGCTCGTTGTACATCTCCTCGGTAATCCCGGTCTCCAGCACGCCCACATCAAGGCGAAACGTGCCCGGGGCTTCGCCGGACTGCCACCATTCGGTGATACGGATCAGATAGCCGAGCGGTTCAACCACGCGTCGCAGTGAGCCAGGCGTGCCTTTATGGCGATGCACATACTCTGAGGCGGCCACCACGCTGCGTTTAGTTGCTTCACTCCAGCCAGTATCCCAGCGATCCACGGACCAGGCCCAGGCGAGATAAGGCAGCAGCTCAACCGGGCAGGTCTGTGCATTCCACAGTTGACGCAGCGGCAGCGGCATCGCCTCAATCTCGGCGCACGCCCTGGCGGCAGCCACTTCCAGCGTTGAGGAGCCAGCAGGCAGCAGCCGGCTACTCATCAGAACCGCCTACCGCAATGCTGTAGCCGCTGCACCAGGCGGCCTGGGTTTTATCCAGCACCACATCTGCCGTGGGCTGAGCCAGCTCAACGCGCTGTACGCCTTCCACGTGTAGCGCGGCAAACAGCGCCGACCGGCGGATATCGCGCCCCAGCCGCGACTGCGCGGTGATAAAGGCGAGCAGCTTCGCTTCGGCAGCCGCGCGGATCGGCTCCGCCTCGGGACCGGGGTAGAGATAGAGCGTCGCCTCGACGCGGTAGCTGACAATAGCGGCCGACTGTACGCTGACGCGATCGGCCACCGGCCGCACATTCTCATCGTTCAGCGCGCTGGCAACCTTGGTCAGCAGATCGGCAGGCGCGCTGCCGTCACCTTCCCGGCTCAGTACGGTAATCACCACCTCCGCAGGGGAGGGGCTGATGGCTGAGGCATCCGCCACGCGACCATCGGCGCTTCTGGCGTGATATTCATAAGCTCCGCCTGGCCCGGCCACGCTCAGCCCTTCAAACGCGGCCGCAATACGCACGCGAAAACTGTCGTCGCTCTCCCTCACCGCCGCGGTCGGCGGAATGGTGCTGTTATCTGCGGCACGCAGCGTCAGCCGGGTCACACCGTTATTGGCGCCAAGCTGATCGAGATCGCTGCCGGTTGCCCACGCGACCATACTGGCTTTTGCCGCCTCGTTGATGCGCTGACGCAGAATCAGTTCGCGGTAGGCGTTCTCCTGCAACAGTTTTACCAGCGGCTCCGACTCCAGCGTCAGCGTGCGGGTAATCGCGGCCTGCTGCTCGGCCGGATAGAGAGAGATCAGCGTCGCCTTACGCTCGGCCAGCAGGGTTTCATAATCCAGCGTCTCCACCACGTCAGGGGCAGGCAGCTGGCTCAGGTCAATGGTTGCCATAGGTTCAGCTCACAGGGATAGTCAGGGTAAAATCTTGCGCCGTATCACGGCGGCTGCCGGTCAGTTCTACCGTCATGCTGCCGTCGTACGACGCCTCATAGTCGATCGCGCTCAGCTGAATGCGGGGCTCCCACTGCAAAATCGCCATATAGCAGGCGGACATTATTTGCAGACGCAGCGCCGGGTTTTGTGGTTGATCGATCAGCGCCGACAGCAGCGATCCGTAGCGGCGACGCATCACCCGTGAGCCCAGAGGCGTAATCAAAATGTCGCGTACTGACTGACGGATATGCGCTAAATCCGTCAGCGTCTGGCCGCTGTCGCGGTTCATCCCCACGTATTTATCACTCATGACTGCGGTCCTCCGGATAGCGCACCGCCTGACTGCACGCCGCTATGGCGGTGGGCATCAACCACGATGCCGTTAGAATTCAGGCTGCCGCCGCTGTGCGTGACGTTGCCCTGCAGGGTGGCCCCGTCAGTGACCTCCAGCGTGGCGGTTTTCAGCGCAGTGGTGCACTGCACCAGCGGCGCATCGAACAGGATGCGGGAGGTGGCCTGGATAGTGGCCTGCTGAATGCCGCTTACTCTGAGTGCGCCGTTTTGCGGCTCATACTCAATAACCGCGCCATCAGGAAACGACCAGTGCAGCGCGTCAGCCGAGGCGGAAGGCGCAGGATAGCTGTCGGAGAAAACGCCCGGCAGGATAAAGCCGCTGTTCAGCTCACCGCCCAGGCTGAGCACCAGCACCTGTTCGCCAACAGAGGGCGCACTCCAGGCGCGGGCGCGTCCGGCGCGGGCACTGAGCCACGGCAGCCAGCCGGTTTCGTTATCACCGCTGCGTACGCGACAGCGCGCACGCTGGGCGTCTACCGCCGAGACGGTGCCGATGCGGATAAGGTTGCGCAGCAGGCGCAGGATTTCGCTGATATGTTCGTTCATAGGGCTAGTGTTACCCGTGGTGCCTTAGGCCAGCAACGCAATGCCGACCGCTGAGAGATGACACAACAGCGTTACCGCTGCCACTCGCTAACCAGTGCGCCGTGCACCCAGAGCTGCAGCGGTGCCGCGTCATCAGCCGGTGGCGCGGGCTCGCCGGGAAAGCTGACCTGAAGCGCCTCACCCGACTGGATCACCTGCACGCGTTCGCTGAGCTGAAGCGTGATGCTGAGGGTATCTGACGCATCGATAGCGAAGGTAACGTCGCTGCGCTGCCTGCTGACGTTGCCCATCATCTCCGGCTGGTTATCGCGCAGCCAGGCGAGCAGCGGCACGATCACTGCCTCAGGTGCCTGCTGATAGCTGGCAATCACCAGCTCGAGCCGATAGCGATACTCAAAGGAGAGCGACGGCGCGCTGGTCGCCACCACGGTTCCGGCGGTAAGGGTCATGGACAGCCGCTCAGGGTTCTGCTGTAGCAGGGGTACGCTGCGGTTCAACGCCGCGCGCAGCTGTTGAGGTTTCTGCATCCTGTTGCTCCTGACACGCTTTAATCATTTCAATCTGCAACCCGCACGAAACGAGCGCAGCCTCTAGCTGGCGGTTATCGGCCGCCAGATCGCCCTGCGTTTGCAGGCTGTTGCCCGGCAGCGGACAGCTGTTCACGCGCGGACAACCAGCCCAGATAATCGCGGGCGTTGTTGAAGGCGGGACGGCTGTGCAGCCGGATAAGATCATCAGGCAAAGCGGTAGCAGACCACTCGCGTAACCGCTGACTGGCATGGGTTTCTCTCGCTATTTGCACTTCACGGTTGAGAACGAGGTGGCTGGCCTGACTCAGCTGGTGACGCAGCGCCGCCTCACGTTGACTGCTCGCCTGCGCCTGCGCGGTGAGCCGGGTAATAATCTGGTCGCGGCTGGCAAGGCGGTCGGAGAGCGCCGCACTGATGCGCTGCGCCTCGTGCAGCTGTTCGCTAAGCTGCGCGTTACGCCATCCGGTCATCCCCAGCGCCAGCAGCAGCATGCCCAGCAGCGCGAGGACCAGGCGCATCATGGAACACCGCGCAGACACCAGGCGCGCTCCCGCTCGCGTCGCTGCGCCAGCCCACGGCTTTTTACGCCGTTAACATAGATCCAGCGCGGTAGCTGGTCGCAGGCGGCGCGCCACTGCTGCTGCTTAAGCTCGCTCGCCAGCGTGGAGTGGCAGGCGGCAAAAGTGCCGACGTTAAACGCGAAGCTCACCAGCGCATCCCATACCGGCGGCGGCATCGTCACCGGTATGCAGAGGGCCAGCTGACGTTCGACCCGAATCAGGTCATCCACCAGATTTACCGCTGCCTGCCGCTCGCTTACCTCGCTGTGCGGCGTCACGCCTGCGGTGTGGCCGATACCGTTTGTCCAGACGCCGGCGCTGCACTGATACGGCGAGGTGCGACAGCCCTCCGCATCGGCCAGCAGCTGCAGTCCACCCGAGGAGATTTTTAGCGTGGAAAACTGCGGCAGCAGCGCGGCGATGGCCACGACGCTGATCACAGCACAGCGTTTAGCGATCTGGCTCAAGCGTGCCTCCTCGCCTCTGGCGCTGAAGCTCATAGGTTTTGCGGCGGTAGTGCCAGTTAATGAAAAAGGTCGCCACGTTGACGATTAAGGTGCTTACCGCCACGCCGGAGCCGACCAGAAAAGCGATATCCTGGATGGTGTGGCGGCCCAGCCACATCAGAAACAGACTGACCAGGTAATTAATCAGGGAACTGGTTTTCTCCATCTTCAGTCCCACAGGTTTACGGTTTCGCCTGTTGCAGCCTGCGGCAGGTCGGGCAGCGTCACCGGCTGACCGTGCGGCAGCAGCGCGCCACATTCGGCGAGGCCAGGATTCGCCGCATAAACCTGCTCTACCGCCTGCTGCGTGCGGCCGTAATAGCGATAGCAGATCTCATCTACCGTATCGCCCTGACGTGCGTAGGTGTTCATGGCGACCGCTTCCACGCGGAGCCGCTGACGGGCTGGCTAAAAATAGGCGTCACTGTTCTTCTTCTCCGTTGGGGGGTGGCAGCAGGCACCGGTTCAGGCCTGCTCTGCGGTTACGTCCGGTGCCGCTTGCGCGTCGTCCGGTATCGCCAGTCTCCCCGCTACGCGCGACTGGCTCAACGCCCGCCCGTCCGCTGGAATATGAGTAAACAGAGAGGTCATGGCACAAAAAAAAACGGCACCCGTCGGGTGCCGTTATGCGTCAGTTCTGCCCACGCCAGAGGGCGTGCACATCAGGGGGAAAAGTTCGGCGTCAGCCGCTTTCTGTGTGTCAAAGAGAACGTTCTCATAGCCATACCTGACTTATTATTTGTTCGTGGGTATCGCGGAGAACGAAACGGCAAACTCTCTGTTTTTAATAATCATGTCGCCAGCTATTTCGGCAATCAAAGCGAGGGCCACTTCCCGGTCGCGATCCCTGCAAACGCCTTCAGTGGTCAGTCTTGCAATGAGCTCTACGCGCTCAAGCATTACCTGTTCTTGTAAATCAGTATCCACTATCCCTCCCCCCATTTATAACTGTATATCCATACAGTAACATAGCATGTAATCCGATATAAAGAAAATTAAGCGTACAGGTACGCTCGCTTAGCACCTTGATATAGCGGCTTTTTTGCCGCAGGCGCTGTTACGTCAAATCGGGAATAAACCCGCAAAAAGCGCGTCAGGACGACGCCAGCAGGCTGCCGGAAAGCGGCTCGGGAAAGCCACCTGCGCGTTTTATCGCCACCATAGCAACGCAATGATTCACC
Source organism: Pantoea sp. KPR_PJ (assembly GCF_041386365.1). Taxonomy (NCBI): domain Bacteria; kingdom Pseudomonadati; phylum Pseudomonadota; class Gammaproteobacteria; order Enterobacterales; family Erwiniaceae; genus Pantoea; species Pantoea sp. KPR_PJ. The sequence continues at coordinate 5,904 of NZ_JABMIK010000012.1, forward strand.
TGCGCTAATACGCCGCCGCGTTCCGCCCCCCGCCGCGTACAGTTAATGACAGAACTCGAACCTGAACGCATATGCCAGCGCGATGCGTCCTCTTTCACCACTTTCGCATCAGCGTGACGCTTCGGCACCAGCGTCCAGTTCACCCTGCGAGTCAGCAATGGTTTGGTGTCACCCGCCACGGTCACGCAGACCCCTTTAATGCGTGACACCTCTTCACCCCAGTCGTTAGGCTGCGCAGCCGGTTGATACCAGGGGCGCACCGCCAGCGCAGCGCGGCGCACAAAAGGCCCCCCCTGGGCATGAACGTAGGCGGCCCAGTTACCGCTGTCGGCTGCCTCGTGCGCCTCAGCCAGCGCGTCACTCAACCTGCGCAGGTTTGCCGCTTCGTCCAGGCGGCGAAGCTCGCGCCAGACGGTAACAGGCGCACCGCCGACAAACTGAAACTGACGAATGTGCCAGCGCCCCGCCCAGGCAGAAACCGCAGCTGCGGAATTCTGTAGCAGATCGCCGCTTTCGCTGTCGCGCTCGCCATCCAGCGCATAGCCATCGATATTTTTGGCAATGTATTTGGCGATATAGCCGGTAGCGCTCCCCTTATGTGCATCAATGGTGGTGGTGTGAAAGCGCGCCTTCCGCGCTTTTTCGCTGGTCAGCTCATCGCTCTCCTGCTGGCAGGCGTACTCTGTCAGGATCTGGCGAACCTGTGCCACCTGTTGCGGACGCATAAACAGCAGCAGGTGCCAGTGGGGAGTGCCATCATGGTGGGGTTCAGCGACACGTATGCCAAACAGTCGAATCTGCTCGCGATGCAGCCTGGCCCGCACCTTCTGCCACAGCTGACAGAGATAGCGCTGCGTCTCCGCCGGACTGGCACCGCACCATTTGGGATTGAGATGGCCGCTGCTGAGCGTCGCGTGGTAGCGGCCGGGCGCGGTCAGTGTGCAGAACTCGCCCACGTAACCCATCTCATTACAGAGGGTCTCGAAGCCGCGAATGCGCGTCATGAGTTCGCAGCGTCGGATGGCGGGGTTGGCGACGCTGCCGTCATGTTTGTCGATCAGGCTGATGCGGTTGCCCTCTTCATCCTCCAGCTCCATGCTCTGTAAGAAGTCGCGGGTGCGTCGCTTCTGCTCGCGCCATTCGGCCTGCGTAGCACGACTGGCGTAAGGGGAACGCTGTTTGCTGACGTGTGCCAGCGCAATCTGTAAATGCTCGCGCCAGGCGGCGGCAATGCGGCGCAGCCTGCCTTTCCACCAGTTCTCGCCCTGCATCCGCAGAATGGCGGGGGCCACCTCTTCCGGCGAGAAAAGTCGCGTGGTGACTTTCTGCCACAGCGGTGGCGTCTGGCGAAAAGCCTGGGTAAGGGTCGCCGCCGTCAGGTAGAGACGATGGCTGTAACGCCAGTCCGATTCGCTACGGCTCTGATCATGCCGCTGCACCAGCTCGGCCAGAATAAAACTGGCGATGTCACCCGCCAGCAGATCGACGTCGGCCCGCGTCAGGTCGGGCAGGCGGTTGAAACGCTGCATCAGCTCCCACAGCGTGCCCGCCGCTGCCGCCGCGCCCTGTGGCGCATCGGCGTGGCTGCTCAGCAGCGTGACGGTGCCGCGTGGCATCGCATCCAGCCGATAGGGAGCACAGGCCATTTCAACGCGCGGCAGCAGCCGCTGGGTAAAGGTTGTGGTCATCCAGCGGGCGGCGGCATCTGGGCCGCGCTCGCTTTCCAGCCTGCCGTGTCGCAGCCTGATGGCCTGCTGCACCAGCGATGGCTGCTGCGCCAGCATCGTCCACGACTGGGATAGCGCGGCGTGCTGGCGGCTGCGCTGGCGCATCTCAGCATAGGTGGGATACGGCGAGACGATCGCCTTGCGCGGTGCCTGCCACGGCCGGAAAAGCAGCTGCATTATCGGCCACCCTGATAGTGTCGGCTGCGCTGCTCGGCGATCGCCTGACAGCTCACGCAGCGGCTGACGCCGCTGACGGCCTGACGCCGTGCCTCAGGAATGGCGCTGTCACACTCTTCGCAGAAAAAGGCGCTGATCCCTTTCGCACGCTGCGTCACGGCGGCAATATCGAGCGCCAGCTGTTCCGCCTGCCATTGCTGCGCGATATCTATGGTATCCGCCATCAGTGCAGCTCCAGTGACTCATTGCGGTAGCGCAGCGCCTCATGGCGGATCAGCTCTGCGGCTTCAATACCGTTTAATCCCTGGCGGCTGATATGCGTGGCCAGCGTGTTCAGACGCTCGGCAACGGCCTGAGCACGACCTTTACGTTCTTCATGGCGCACGGCCATTAACAGCGTGTTAAGCACGTCGCTGTCACCGTTGTAGTGAGGGTGTTTCATTTTATTTCTCCTGAATTTGGGCAAAGGGATGCCCGACGGGTTAACGTCAATAACTGGCGATCGGGGGGAGTTAGTCAGACAGATAGCGGTCTGCGTCGGAAAAAGAGCGGGGTAGCAGCCTCCCCCAGCCCACCAGTTTATTCATGGCGGCGATGATCAGCTTGCGACGCGCTTCATCGAAGGTTTCAAACGCGTTGCCTACCTCCTGAAGCCGAAAGCTGCCGGGCTTTTCGCGGTTCGCGAGCGTCAGCACGCAAAACTTAAATTCATCGCTTTGTCGGTTAAAGGCGACCAGCGCTGGATTGCGATTGTTGTTTCGCATCTGACGCCAGCTTTTTTGAAACTCATCAAAGTTCATGGCCGCAGGCCGGGTATGAGTATTCATCATAAGTGAATCAGTACCGTTTAAAATTAACAGAAAAAGAGTCGGGTCAGCCCACCCGGCGCAGCGTGCTCTTTTTTGGGCCAACCCATCGCTGGGAGTCGCCCTGAAACGGCGGCGCGAACTGCCGCCAACCCACCGCCAGCGCGGTCAGCATCGCTGACTCTCCCGTCATTGAGGGGGACGAGGCGTGCTGGAAACGCAGCGAAGACATTTGTAATATCAGGCCTCATAAGGCATCATCTCCGGTTAACGTAACGTCAGTCAGATGCGATAATATTCACTGCAAATCGATACTAGTTCAAATTTGTTAGTAACACAAGGTGATACTCAAAAATGTTAGTCACTAATTTCAACGGGAGCGGCGGAGCTATCCTTGACAGGCTGATTCAGGCTTATGGGTTCAAACAGAAATCGCAGTATGCGGATCACGTTGGACTCTCATCGAGTAACCTGGCAATGCGTTACAAAAGAGATACTTTTCCTGCGGACCTGGTGGTGCAGTGCCTTCTTGATACCGATGCAGAACTCAACTGGCTGCTCTATGGACAGGGAAATCCCCCCAGTGCGGTTCAGGCGCTAACGTCCAGTAAAGGCAGCGACAGTCACCCGTTAAAGAATCTGGTCACGCTCGAGCGGGTAAAGTTAACAAATGGTGAACTCACTGCTGTTGATGTCGTCACGCTGGAAGAGACGCTTTTTCTCGATAAGGTGGCGCCACACAGTCATCTGCTGGCGGTTATCGAAGGCGAGCAGCAGTACATCATTAACCGCAGCTACAAAGCGGTGGTGGATGGCAAATGGCTGCTGGACATTGAAGGTATGGTCAGCCTGCGCAATCTCTTTCGCCTGCCTGGCGGACGGGTCAGAGTATGCGGCGGCGAGGCTGAATTTGAATGCGCGCTGAATGAGATCTCAGCGACGGGAGTGGTAGTGATGACGCTGATGTAAAGGTGCCGCGCTTTTCCTGTTGATAAGCGTCGCCCTTGATGGTCTCAACCGATTCTCACCCGCGACGTCTCCCTTTCTGCTAAGCGTAATGACGACGATGACTTCCAGACTGAAAATTTTCCTTCCCCTGTTTCTGATCCTCGCTGCCGCTGGCTGGTACTGGCTGATGCCGCACTACAGCAACGAGGATAAAGCTTACTATGTCTCGGTGTTCTGCACCCTTCCCCATCACGACAACAGCCGCTCTATAACCGATATGCGCCGCGTTATCGAAGGTGGTAACTCAGACTATGCGCTGCAAAAAATTCACTTTCAGCCGCGCCTCGGTGAGCAGGTGGTCAGCGCCTGGCAGGCGCTGAGCGCTGAACAGAAGGCGCAGGCCGGTGCCGATGCCGGCCAGTGCCGCACACTTCTTTCTGCTGCCCTTCACTGAGCTGACGCCAGACTGTTACAGAGCCAAATCCACATGTTATCTTGTGGGTTTGGCAACATCTTTCGGGCAAGCTCTAATGACAAAACTGCGGGTAGGCATTGTGTTCGGCGGCAAATCCTCCGAGCACGAAGTATCGTTACAGTCGGCTAAAAACATCCTTGATGCGATTGATAAAACGCGTTTTGAACCGGTGCTGTTAGGCATTGATAAACAAGGAGAGTGGCACCTTAACGACGCCTCTGACTTTCTGATCAACGCTCAGGATCCGGCGCTTATCGCTCTCAACCGCGCGGGCGAAAGCGTGGCGCTGGTGCCGGGCGAAACACAGCAGCAGATCATTGCACGCCAGAGCGGCGACGCGCTGGCGCAAATCGATGTCATTTTCCCTATCGTGCACGGTTCGCTCGGTGAAGATGGTTCGCTACAGGGGCTGTTACGCATGGCGGGACTGCCGTTTGTCGGGTCTGGCGTGCTCGGCTCTGCGGTTAGCATGGATAAAGACATTACCAAACGTCTGCTGCGGGATGCCGGGCTACAGGTTGCCCCCTGGATCAGCCTCACCCAGGCGCAGCGCGCGCAGATACAGGCATCAGACGTGATTGCGCAGCTCGGCCTGCCGCTGTTTATTAAACCAGCGAATCAGGGCTCTTCCGTTGGCGTCAGCAAAGTGGAAAACGCAGAAGCGTTTGAAAATGCGCTGGATGTTGCCTTTGCTTTCGACCGCAAAGTGCTGATAGAGAAAGGCATTCGGGGCCGGGAGATCGAGTGCGCGGTGCTCGGTAACGACGAGCCGCAGGCCAGCCCGTGTGGTGAGATCGTGGTACATGACGCCTTCTACTCCTACGAAACCAAATACATCAGCGAAACCGGCGCGCAGACGCAGGTGCCGGCGGCCATTGATGATGCCACCAGCGAGGCTGTCCGCGCCATCGCGCTAAAGGCGTTTCAGGTGCTGGAGTGCAGCGGCATGGCGCGCGTGGATGTGTTCCTGACTGACGCAGGCGAGATTATCATCAACGAAGTCAATACGCTGCCCGGCTTTACCAATATCAGTATGTATCCCAAACTGTGGCAGGCGGCGGGTCTCGGCTATCGCGATCTGATCACCCGGCTGATTGAGCTGGCACTGGATCGCCATCAGCAGATCAGCCAGTTAAAAAGCAGCGTATAGCGGCGAGGCGGCGTGGTGTTTTACGCCACGTCGCTGGCCAGCGCGCGCGTTCTCAAGGCAGGCGAAGTCTGGTTGCGCCCGTTGCGCTTAGAGAGGTAGAGGTTTTTATCCGCAGCGGAGATCAGCTGATTAATCACGCTATGCCAGTCGCGCTCCTCCCCTGCCGTGCCGTGCGCCAGCCCCAGGCTCACGGTTACGGTAACGGTATTCCCCTGTAGCCAGAACTTCTCTTTCCCAATCGCCCGCCGTACCGCTTCAGCCAGCTGGAACAGCTGCTGCGGATACGCATCAAACAGCACGATAGCGAACTCCTCACCGCCAAAGCGACTAATGCGCCCCTGATCCCCCACCACCTTCTGCATCCGCAGCGCAATCTCTTCCAGCACGCCGTCGCCAGCATCATGACCAAAATTGTCATTGATGGTTTTGAAATAGTCGACGTCCAGCAGGATGACGCCAACGCTGCGCTGGCTGAAAAACGCCTCCTCTTTCAGGCTCTCATAAAGCCCGGAGCGCGACAGCAACTGGGTAAGAAAATCGTAGTTGGCGCGTAAAGCGAGCCGCTGGTTAAGCTGGCGTACCGCATCCATACTGACGGCGACAATCAGCGGGCTGATGGCAATCGTCGCGACGCCAAGACGCGCCGAGGTGAGATGGCTTAACGACAGCAGGTTGTCGTCGCCCTGGATATTCATGACTCCGTGCGAAACCAGCACAATCTCTGTAATACCGGTCAGCAGGATCACCAGGCTGGTCACCGGGATAGGTAAGACGATTGCGCACCAGATCAGAGCCGGTACGGGAAACGTCAGGCTGCCTGCGCCGCCAATCATGGCTCCTGCCACCAGTGACAGTAACACGCTCAGCAGCGGCAGCCATTTGCCTGGCAACAGCAGCGCGGTGAATGACAGGCTGCGCCAGTTACGCGTCAGCAAAAACGGCAGCAGCATCAGCCCGGTAGAAAACTGTTCGCTAAACCAGTCGCCCCAGGCGGTGGCAAAACGGGCGTCGAAACCGATACCCTGTGCCAGCCCGCCCCAGGTGGCGCAGGCAAGCGCCGCCAGCAGGCAGGCGGGAAAAATGCGCAGCGCATTGCTGATCTGTCGACGATCGGTGTCCCGCAGGTAGTGTTTTACCAGCATAGAGGCGGAAATAAGGATAAAAAGCAGGTTGGCTATGTTCAGCGTGACGGCCATCCACGCCCAGCCAGAAAAGACCGTATCGTTTACCACCATGGCGGCGAAGGTGGCGAGATAGTAGCGGATGCGGTGAAGATAAGGGTGGCGAACAATAACCGCAGCGACAATCGCATTGACCGGCCAGAACAGTGAAAGCTCGGCCGGAATGCGTAAGTGGCTGCCCAGGAAGCAGAACAGCAGCGTCAGCAGAAACAGCGAAAGGGCATTTTTTTTAGTATGGTGCTGTGCAAACAGTGTAATGCGCATCGGTCTGAACCCTGTAGCCTGAAAATTTCCCGCACCCTGTCGTCCCGGACAATCGCCACCTGCTATTAAAGCCTGTTTGTCATCCAGACAATCCAGTAATGACATATCACTATTCAGCGCTACTCGCCCACTGGGGCCGCAGCGCCTGGATTTAGGCGCGGCAATTATGCCCGAAATAAAAAAATCGGCTATCTGAGATAGCCGATTTTTTTAATTACCTGCAACGGGATAGCGATTTTGGCTATTTCACGGCGACCGGCCACTGACTGAGGCGAATACCGCGTTTGTCGGCGTTGTCGCCAAAGTCTTTCAGTACCGCCTTCACGTCCGGATCCAGATATTGCACGTTATCATGATCGACAATCACTACGCTGTTCTCTGGAATCTCCGCCAGCAGCCCCTGTAGTTTGGGGTTATGCATAAAGGTCAGGTTCTGCTGAAAGCGCAACACATAGTGATCGTCATAGCGCGTCAGCTGCAACGCATTGCGGTGGCTCTTGTAGAGGCTAAACAGCATCTGTGTGACCAGGCCAAGGCCGATGCCCGCCAGCATACCAAAGAGGATAATGCCGCCGATGGTGGCAAGGAACGGCACAGACTGTTGTGTTCCCATCTTAAACTGCTCAGCAAACAGCTGCGGCGTTGCCAGTTTATAGCCGGTGTAGAGCAATACCGCTGCCAGGCTGGCGAGCGGAATGGCATTGAGCATCTCGCTGAACCACAGTCCGCAAATCAACAGCAGCACGCCATGGATCAGGATAGAGAGTTTGGTCTGCGCGCCGGTACTGACGTTTACCGAGCTACGCACAATTACGGCAGTAATCGGCATGGCACCCAGCAGGCCCGCAGTGAGATTGCCGATGCCTTGTGCAAACATTTCGCGGTTGGGCGACGGCGGCGGATTTTGCGGGCGCAGCTTTTTCAGCGCTTCCTGGCTCAGCAACGTCTCCAGACTCGCCACCAGCGCCAGCGTTACCGCCACAATCCAGACCGAGGGATTTTGCCACGCACGCCATGCCGGGCTTTCCAGCTCCGCCACCAGCGCTGAAACACTGTCAAATGCTGGCAGCGCAATGCGTGACAGCTCGCTGGCCGTCTCTGGCATCAGGCGTCCGCCCGCTACCGTCGCGGCGCAGCCAAACAGAACGGCAATAAGCGGGCCGGGGATCCAGGCCAGCACGCCTGCTTTTTTTACCAGCGGCGTTGTCCACAGCCACAGAATCAACAGGCTAACGGCGGTAACCACCATGGCAGGCAGTGAGAATACCGTTTCACCGCTGGCAAACCCCGCCAGCCCGGCATCGCCCTCTATGCCAAACGCCACCGGGATCTGCTGGATGATAAGCAGAATACCGATTGCCGCCAGCATTCCTTTAATCACGCTACCCGGCACCAGCGAAATAAAGCGCCCGGCGCGCAGCAGGCCCAGCGCACACTGCATCAGGCCTGCCAGCACCAGCGCGGTCAGAAAAGCGCTAACGCTGCCGAGCGTTTCCATTGACGCGACGACAATGGTTACCAGACCCGCTGCCGGGCCGCTGACGGCAAAGCGCGACGGACTCAGCGCGGTAACCAGCAGACCGCCGATCACGCCGGTTAACAACCCGGTGAAAGGCGGCAGTCCGCTCGCCTGCGCAATGCCCAGACAGAGCGGCAGCGCGACCAGAAAAACCACCAGACCGGCGGGAATATCCTGACGAAGCGTATTCACATTCATGGCGAAGGTTCCTGTGATGAGGACGGGGTGAGTACATTGAGTGGGCCGGGCTGAAGCCGATTAATGCCGTCGGACAGATGACGCCACAGGGGGACAGGCTGCGCCAGCGTGCGTTGCGGCAGAGTCCGCGCTGTCTGCACGCTCCCACCGCCCCCTTGATCGCAAAGCAGAATGCGTAGCACGGGCGCACCGTGCTGGCCTGTGTCATTGTCCACCGCCGGGTCAGTGGTATAGCGGTCGGGACAGCGTTCGCCAGGGTCAAAGCCTGTCAGATGCCGGGTCGATGCGCGACTGCCAGAACAGCCGGTCCGGCGTGACAAGCGGGCTGGCTGATGGCCTTTGTCAAAATAATCAAAAACAGACTTGCGGCGCTGTCGCATCCGGCAGGGATTCATCGCTAGTAAAGGTTTCAGGGTCGTCACAATCATCTCTCTCAACCACCGGGAATGGCGTCTTCAGGGGAATCGGGCAGTAAGCCGACTCGCAGTGAATAATCGGCAGCCTGTCAGCCCATGCCGCCGATCACGAAAAATGGTTATAGACGTTTATGATTAATTACGCACTGGTAAATTTTTTAACGGCCAGAGTCAGCCTGTTTTTGTAAGATACAATTCACTACAGGTAAACTAAATGTAAATATATATTTTTAACCCTTCTCATTAAAACGCACAAACCCCTTTAAAAAATCAATTAAAGCAATGAATTAAAAAAAACTCATTTTTCAGAAAAAATCATGCTGACAAAAATTGACACTACAGAGAGTGTGTCCGAAAAAATCACCCAGTTATGGGTGGCCTCTTTATACAGAAAATTCCGAATTAATCCGCTAATCAATAGTGATTAAAACTGGGAGAAGTGATTTGAGGCAGTGAGATTCTCTTATTAATAAGGTTTCAGACGTAAGAGATAATTAAATTAGTATGCAGAGAAATAATTACGCTTAAACGTAAAGATAAATAAAAAAAGCGTCTGGCCTGGCAGACGCTCGCAACGGAAAATTAGCGACCGCTCCAGCTTCTCAGCTCGCTCTCGCGCGTTGACAGCTGCTGCTGTGGCGTCAGCTTGTTGTAGTTTTCCGCCATGCCGCTTTCCCAGTCCCCATAGAGCGGGTTAGGCAACACGATAAACTGCGTGCCAAAGCGCTGATGGTTCTGGCTGACAAAGGCGCGACGCTGCGCATTACCCTGATGCCAGGTGGCACCGCCAAAGTCATTCAGATTATCGCCCACGTAAAGCACAACGTTATAGCCTGCTGCCCTGATGGCGTCGAAGCGCGCCTGTTTGTTAGAGCTGCCGGTACTGAGACGCACGGTCTGCTGATTGACCTGCGGGAAGCCGAGCTGCGTCAGGTTGGCAACCGTAGCATCGTAATCTTTCTGATCGCGGTTGGAGACGTAGAACAGCGTGCCGCCGTGCGACGTTACGTAGTTGGCAAAGTCGACCGCACCCGGCACCGCCAGCGCCTGCTTCGCCTGAGTCCATGCCGACCAGGTTTTTGCGCTGAACGGCTGCCCGTTTTTCGCCTGCCAGGCGCTGTAGGCGCTGTTATCGATCATGGTTTCATCCAGATCGACAATCACCGCCTTTGGCTTGCCGGTCAGCGACGGCGCGGCATCAAAGGCGAGCTGCGCGCCGTTAAATGCCTGCCACGCCAGCGCCTGGTATTCACCCGACTGCTGAAACCAGTTAACGGCCAGTACCGACTGCTGGCCGAGCTGCTGCTGAGCATCACGCGTGGAGTGAGAGGCGCAGCCGCTCAGCGTCAGCGCCAGCAATCCGCTGCTGAGCAGCGTTGCGGTCATTTTCATTCTGTCATCCTTTATCCGGTAAAGTGGTAAGCGGTAACACTGTCAAAATGTAGCAGTTAACGTAAGCTGGCAGCAGTCAAACGCTTCAGAGGAGATTCATATGGGTATCCGCGTACGTTCCACGCTGCTCGATGCGCTGGAGTGGGTTGAATATGCTTTTCAGCCCGCAGGCGAAGCGCCGCCTGAAGAGGCTGCCTATGGACACCAGCGCCACAGTGCAACGGTAGTCTATGACGAAGAGAACGTTCCCCCTAAAAGCTGTGAATCGGACGGCGTGATTGGCCTGGGCACGCGACCGGTGGCGGTTTACACCGCTGACTGCCTGCCGGTTCTGATTGCTGATACCCGGCATCGGCGCGTCGCGGCCGTCCACGCCGGACTGAAAGGCACGCTGGCTGGCGTGCTGGGCCGTGCCGTCGATCGGCTGTGCGAGGCGGGAACCACGCCCGCCGATCTCCAGGTGGCTATCGGTCCGGCCATCGCCCCCTGCTGCTATGAACTGGGTGAGGCGATGCTGACGCCAGTTGCGCAATCCCTTCCCGGCCCGCTGGCGCACTGCTGGCACCGCGAGCAGCCCTCTAACCCGCTGGCGGTCAGGCCGCAGGCCAGGGCAACGCAAAAGGGTATCTGGTTTGATTTGCCTCAGCTGGCGACGGAACTACTGATGCAAACAGGCGTGAAGCCGGCCAGTATCGAGAACGTCGGCTACTGCACCTACTGTATGGCGGAAGCGGGCTCCAGCTATCGCCGCAACACCCATTTCAACAGCGGCTACCAGTCACGCTACTCGTGGATACGCCGCCGCAGCGGCTGAAAGTTGATGCGCCTCACAGCGCGAAAAATTTTCACTTTTGTTTAACATCACGGCGGCTACAGTACACTCATCCGACCACTTACCCTGAGTGATGCCGCCGTGAACCGTTCTGCTTACCCTGCTCTCTTTGCCCCGCTCGACCTGGGGTTTACCCAGCTGCGTAACCGCTTTTTGATGGGGTCGATGCATACCGGGCTGGAAGAACACCCTGACGGCGCAGAGCGTCTTGCCGCGTTTTATGGCGAACGCGCACGCGAAGGCGTGGCGCTGATTGTTACTGGTGGGGTCGCCCCCAATGCGCAGGGCGTGGCGATGGCACAGGGAGCGATGCTGACCTCGCCTGACCAGTGCCACTGGCACCGTCAGATCACCCAGGCCGTCCATGCTGAAGGCGGTAAAATTGCGCTGCAAATCCTGCATACCGGCCGTTACAGCTATCAAAAAGATCTGGTCGCTCCCTCTGCGATTCAGGCCCCCATTAACCCCTTTCTCCCTCAGGCACTGGATGAGCAGGCGATTCTGCAAACCGTCGCCGATTTTGCCCGCTGCGCCCGGCTGGCGCAGCAGTCAGGCTATGACGGCGTCGAAATCATGGGGTCTGAGGGCTACCTGATCAATCAGTTTCTGGCGGCACGTACCAACCAGCGCAGCGATCGCTGGGGCGGCGATGCGTCGCGCCGTCGCGCGTTCGCTCTCGCCGTCACGCGTGCGGTGCGCGAGGCGGTAGGCTCCGACTTTATTGTCATTTTTCGCCTGTCGATGCTCGATCTGGTTGAAGAGGGGAACTCGCTCGACGAAACCCTGACGCTGGCTGCGGCGCTGGAAGCGTGCGGCGTCACCCTGTTTAACACCGGTATCGGCTGGCACGAAGCGCGCATTCCTACCATCGCAACCTCCGTACCGCGCGCCGCCTTTGGCTGGGCAGCGCAGCGGCTGCGCCAGCACGTCACCGTGCCGGTCATCGCCACCAACCGTATTAATCATCCCGCGGTCGCCGAGCAGCTGCTGCAGAACGGATGCGCCGATATGGTTTCGCTGGCGCGCCCCTTCCTGGCCGATGCTGCCTTCGTCAGTAAATCGCAGCGCGGCGCAGCGGAGAGCATTAATACCTGCATCGCCTGTAATCAGGCCTGCCTGGATCAAATCTTTGCAGGCAAGGTCACCTCCTGCCTGGTCAACCCGCGAGCCTGCCATGAAACCCTGATGCCGGTTGCGCCCTGCTCTCTCCCTAAACAGATTGCGGTCGTAGGCGCAGGGCCGGCAGGCATGGCATTTGCCCTGCAGGCCGCGCAGCGCGGCCATCGGATCCGGCTCTATGACGCTGCTGACGCCATCGGCGGCCAGTTCAACATCGCAAGCCAGATCCCCGGTAAAGCGGAATTCAGCGAAACCCTGCGCTACTTTACCCACCAGCTCGCCGCCGCCGGGGTGGAGGTGCACACCGGCTGCCGGGTAACGCCTGCTATGCTGGAGACGGCCGATGAGGTGGTGCTGGCAACCGGTATTCAGCCGCGTACTCCCGCCATCCCCGGCATCAATCACCCAAGCGTGCTGAGCTATCTTGAGGTGCTACGTGACAAAAAGCCGGTGGGCAAGCGCGTGGCGATCATCGGCGCAGGCGGTATTGGCTTTGACACCGCGATGTTTCTGTCGCAGCCCGCAGAGGAGAAGGATAATGATATTGAGCGCTTTTGCCGCGAATGGGGCATCGACCTGACGCTGACGCAGCGCGGTGGTCTCAGGCCTGCACAACCGTTGCCCGCCGCGCGCGCGATCTGGCTGTTACAGCGCAAGCCCGGCAAGCCCGGCGCGGGGCTGGGAAAGACCACCGGCTGGATCCATCGCACGACCCTTCAGGCGCGCGGCGTAACGATGTGGGGGGGCGTAACCTATCTGGGGATTGATGACAGCGGATTGCATCTGCGCCGCAACGGCATCGCGGAGCTATTGCCGGTAGATAACGTGATTGTCTGCGCGGGTCAGGAGCCGCAGCGTGAGCTGGAGGCCGCGCTACGCGCGCGCGGCCAGTCTGTCTGGCTTATTGGCGGGGCTGACGTCGCGCTGGAGCTGGATGCCCGACGGGCTATTGCTCAGGCGACCCGGCTGGCGCTGACCCTGTAATCAGCGCATTTTCACCGCGCGCAGCACCACAAATTTCTGGTTCGAGGCCACCAGCGTACAGTTGCCAAACAGCTTTTTGAGCTTGTGGTGATAGTCGAGATGGCGGTTGCCGACGATGCGCAGTTCGCCGCCATATTGCAGGCAGCGTTTGGCATCGCGCAACATTTGCCACGCCAGATGATCGGTCACGGCATGCTGCTGGTGGAACGGCGGGTTACAGAGTACCGCGTGCAGGCGATCGGAGGGGTAGCCACTCAGCACGTTGTTAACGCGAAACTGGCAGCGCGCCAGATCCTGCGGCCGGTTCACCTCAACGTTAAGCTGGCTCGACGCCACTGCCATAAAGGACTCATCAAGGAAAATCACCTCCGCCTGCGGGTTGCTTTCCAGCGCCATCAGGCCGATAACCCCGTTGCCACAGCCAAGATCGACTATCTCGCCTTCGATATTTTCCGGCAGGTGTTGCATAAAGAAGCGAGCGCCAATATCCAGCGAGCTGCGGGAGAAGACGTTGGCATGGTTGTGGATCTGGTAGGGCGTTCCGTCCAGCGGCCAGACGGTCGTTTGCGCCTGTGGAGCCAGCGCGGGTGCGCTAAACCGCGTATAGATAAGGCGGGCTTTTTTCCACGCCAGCGACGTGCGGGTTTCGCCGAGAATTTTTTCAAACAGCTGCAGCGTGGAGTTGTGGATCTCTTTAGCGCGCGCCGCCGCCAGGATCACCGTATCAGCGGTAATCACGTCGCGCAGGGCGCGCAGCTGCTGCTCCAGCAGCGCCAGCGTTTTTGGCACCTTAATCAGTACCGCCGCAGGGGCCGCAGGCAGCACATCAAGGCTGCTGAGAAAGTGCACGTCGCCGTCATCAAGCGCGTTAACACGCAGGTTTTGCCGCGTGGCCTGCTGGCTCAGCCAGGAGTCGCTGACGTGCCACACCGGGCGCGGATTTAACGCACAGGTCAGCGCGCCAAAGCTGTCGTTGAACACCAGAACCGGCCCTTCCGGCAGCGTCTGTTGCAGCAGATATTCATCAGCGGCATCCCATGCCTGAAGCGGACTCTCTTCACGCATTTGCGGGAAACGGTGCAGGGTCAGGGTGCGATCGACTAGTTCAAGTTGGCTCATGAATTCTCCGGCTGGTACAATCTGGCTGTTTTACGCCCCAAAAGGGGGGCGCAGTATACTGTCTTTCGCCGGGAATCCCTAATGTCCGCACTTATCTATCTACAGGGTTATCCTGAGAACATTCTTCAGCAGGTTCAGACGCTGATTGACCATGAAAAACTCGGCGCTTTTTTGCAGACGCGCTATCCCGACACGCACGATATCGTCAGCGATAAAGCGCTCTACGACTACACGCTGGCGTTAAAAAATCGCTATATGCGCAATGCGCCGCCGATCAGCAAGGTGATCTGGGATAACAAAATCAAAGTGATGAAGCACGCGCTCGGCCTGCACACCGCCATCTCTCGCGTACAGGGAGGCAACCTCAAGGCGAAGGCGGAGATCCGCGTGTCCACCTTTTTCCGCCTTGCCCCTGAGCCTTTTCTGCGCATGATTGTGGTGCACGAGCTGGCGCATCTCAAAGAGAAGGATCATGACAAAGCCTTTTACCAGCTTTGCTGCCACATGGAGCCAGACTATCACCAGCTGGAGTTTGACGCCCGGCTGTGGATGACAGACCAGGCGATGCGTGGCAATGCGGCCTAAAGGAACTCCTGCGCTTTCTGAATCAGGCTGGTTTTTGTCAGCGCACCGAGAAAGCGTTTCTCCTGTGGATTGTTCAGCACTGGCAGGCGCTCCAGCGTGACGCGGGCAAACGCCTCCCAGCCCTCGCGCATGCTCTGGTTCTGATAGACAAACGGGAAATTGTCATCCATTACCGTGGCAACCGGTGAGTCCAGCGTGATCTCCTGCGCCAGCACTTTGCGTGCAATATCATGAACAGAGACCACCCCAAGAAACGCACCTGCCGCATTGATGACGTAGACGTAACGCTCACGCTTCAGCGAACTGACCGCCAGCGCCTGCCCCACTGACTCCTGCGGCTGTAGAGCAGCACCGGGAATGATCAGCTCCGCTACGCGCATGTTGTCGAAATCATATTTGGCTTCAGAGCGGTTAAAGTGGTTGCCAACCACTGGATAGGTGCTGGCGGACTGCAACCGATACACCACCATCGAGGCCAGCACCGCTGCGATCATGACCGGAAACAGCAACGTACTGTTAAGCGTCATCTCCAGTACCATCAGGATTGCCATCAGTGGGGCCTGGCTGACGGCTGCCAGCACCGCCGCCATGCCGATGGCCGCGTAGAGCAGCACGTTACCGAGCGGCAGATGCAGCATAGCGCCCAGCGTCGCCAGCGCCACGCCAAGCAGCGCGCCAATCAGTAGCGACGGCGTAAACAGCCCGCCCACCGCGTTAGAGCCTACCGACAGCGTGGTCGCCAGCGTTTTCAGCAGCAGCAGCAGCAGCAGGCCCGGCAGCAGATACTTTCCCGCCATGATATTGACGATGACGTCATAACCGTTGCCCAGAATATCGGTAGAGATCAGCGCCAGCAGCCCTACCGCCACCCCTCCCGCTCCCAGACGCAGCGGCAGAGATGCGATATGGCTGAACAGCGCTTTGCTGCGTGCAATCAGCTTGATCAGCAGCCAGCCTGCCAGCCCGGCAGCCAGGCCAATCACCACCGTGACCAGCACACTGCTGACATCTGTCTGGAAGCTGGCATCTGCCAGCGGATAAAGCGCATTGCGAAAGCCAAGCGACCACATGGTCATTACGGCGACTGATGAGGAGATCACCAGCGGGATCAGGCGCTGTAGCGCCGAGATACCAAAGGCGATCTCCGCGACAAAAATCGCCGACGCCAGCGGCGCGTGGTAGACCGATGAGAGACCTGCTGCGGCCGCCATCGCGACCACATCGCTGTTTTTCAGGTTGAGCGAGGCGGGCATCCAGCGCCCCAGCACGCTGCCGCACAGGGCCGAGAGTTGCACCATCGGCCCCTCTTTACCAATTGAGGCACCCGATCCGATGCTGGCAATTGAAGAGAGTGCCCGAAACAGCGAGGTGCGGGTGGGCACCGCATCAAGCCGTGCGTTGATCACTTCCAGATAGTCGGTCTTTACCGTTTGCTGTTTTTCAATGCTGACTGCATAGCGCAGAAAAAATCCGGCCAGCACCCCGCCCGCCCCGACCAGCAGCGGCCAGAAGATCCATGGCCAGGCGTGCATCGCCACAGTAATGTCGCTGCTGCTGCTGAACAGCAGACGGTTTATGAGTTCGATAATGCCACGAAACGCCAGCGTGACCAGCGACGCCGCCAGGCCTACCGGAATCGCCACCAGCAGCGTGGTCCAGTTCAACGCGTGTTTACTTCCTTTCAAACGATTTCTCCACCCTTATCAACCCGTCAACGTTGCGCCATCACTATATTGGAAGGAGGATCGCAGGATCAAACTCCCCCTGCTTGCCTGCGCTTGCGCCTGATGCCCGGCGTGCTACTCTGCCGCTTATTTGCTGCAGGAGAGCCAATGTGATCCGTTTTGCCATTGTGGGAACAAACTGGATAACGCGCCAGTTTATCGACGCCGCGCACGAAACCGGCCATCTGCGCCTGAACGCCATCTATTCGCGTTCGCAGCAGCAGGCGGAAACCTTTGCCCAGGATTACCCCTGTCAGCATCTCTTTACCTCACTGGCAGCGCTGGCGACCAGCGATGAGGTAGATGCGGTTTATCTGGCCAGCCCGAATGCGCTGCACTGTGAGCAGGCCATGCTGTTTATGTCCCACGGGAAGCACGTTATCTGTGAAAAACCGCTCGCCTCAAACCTGCATGAGGTGGAACAGATGATCGCCTGCGCCCGGCAGCATCAGGTGATCCTGTTTGAGGCGTTCAAAACCGCCAGCCTGCCCAACTTTAATCAGCTTCAGCAGGCGCTGCCCGCCCTGGGCCCGCTGCGCAAGGCACTGTTTAGCTACTGTCAGTACTCGTCGCGCTATCAGCGCTATCTCGACGGCGAGAATCCCAACACCTTTAATCCGCACTGGTCGAACGGATCGATCATGGACATCGGCTTTTACTGCCTGGCAACGGCAGTGGCGCTGTGGGGCGCACCCCAGGGGGTGAAAGCCAGCGCCTCACTGCTCGCCAGTGGCGTTGACGGCCACGGCAGCGTGCTGCTCGACTACGGCGATTTTGACGTCACGCTGCTGCACTCCAAGATCAGTCAATCGCTTATTCCCAGCGAGATCCAGGGGGAAGCAGGTACGCTGCTGATCGAAAAGCTGGCGGAGATGCAGTCGGTTACGCTGGTACCACGCGGCGGCACTTCGACAGATCGCTCTCAGCCGCAACATATCAACACCATGCTGTATGAGGCCCAGGCCTTTGTGCAGCTGGTGCGCCAGCGTCAGGTTGAGCATCCAGGGCTGGAAACGTCGCGCATCACTGCCGCCTTACTCACGGAGATCCGTCGTCAGACGGGCGTCATCTTCCCGGCCGACGGCTGCGCTGTGTAAATATGTCAAAATATGAATGGGCCGCTATTGCCACTTTGACCACCACCGCCTATCTTAACTACCAGCAAAGGGGAGTAACTTGTAAGCTGCACGATCGTCATTACGATGCGCACGCATCCGGTCGGCAGGCAACCCGGAATCTGATTCTGCGTTGTAAGTGAGACCTTGCCGGAAGGCGAGGTTTGCTTATGTTCCCATAAAAGCGGCTGACGTCTTCTGACTTCAGCCGTTTTTTATTTCAGGGCAGGAAACGCTATGCAGACTGTAGGAACGCCTCTTCTCTGGGGCAGCTTTGCGGTAGTGGTGCTGATCATGCTGGCGATCGACCTTTTTTTACAGGGGCGTCGCGGTGCACAGACCATGAGCTTTAAACAGGCGGCCGTCTGGTCGCTCATCTGGGTGTCGGTATCGCTGCTGTTCAGCGCCGCCTTCTGGTGGTATCTCAATGACAGCGCCGGACGCGAGGTGGCCACCACGCAGACGATGGCCTTTTTAACCGGCTACGTGCTCGAGAAAGCGCTGGCGGTCGATAACGTCTTCGTCTGGCTGATGCTGTTCAGCTACTTCTCTATTCCCGCTGCGCTACAGCGCCGCGTGCTGATTTACGGTGTGCTGGGCGCGATTGTGCTGCGAACGATCATGATCTTTGCTGGCAGCTGGCTGGTGACGCAGTTTAGCTGGATCCTCTATCTGTTCGGCGTTTTCCTGCTGCTGACCGGCGTGAAGATGGCGTTTGCCAAAGAGGATGATGAGAACGCGGTCGGCGATAAGCCGGTGGTTCGCTGGTTACGCAAACACCTGCGCATGACCGACGACCTGGACGGCGAGAAGTTCTTCACCCGCAAAAACGGCGTGCTGTTTGCCACACCGCTGCTGCTGGTGCTGATCATGGTGGAATTAAGCGATGTAATTTTTGCGGTCGACAGTATTCCGGCAATCTTTGCTGTGACCACCGATCCCTTTATCGTGTTGACCTCTAACCTGTTTGCCATCCTCGGTCTGCGCGCCATGTATTTTCTGCTGGCCAACGTGGCTGAACGCTTCTCCATGCTGAAGTATGGGCTGGCGGTTGTGCTGGTGTTTATCGGTATTAAAATGCTGATCGTCGACTTCTATCACATTCCGGTCTCGATCTCGCTGAGCGTGGTGGGCATTATCCTCGGCTCAACGCTGCTGATTAACGCCTGGGTGAATCGCAAAAGCGACCAGAAAAAGATCTCACAATAATCCGCTACAGGGGCAGGTAATGCCCCTGTTTTATTTTGCCAGTCCGGGGTGTGACATTTCATCGCTCTGTCACATTTCTCTCATGCAGCATAACTGAAAACCGATCCCCCTCGCACAGGCAGAATTATCTCTTTCCTCGCCCGATCTTTTCCTTATACTCCGCCAGGCAAACCGCTTCGGGCGCGTTAATCAACGCCTTCTGAAGCCACATCCCGCTACAACGTAAAGAACATCTATGACTAACTCTCTTTCCGGTCGTCTGGGCGCGTTACTCGCAGGAAGCCTGGTAAAACAAATCATGGTAGGGCTGGTGGCCGGTATGGTGCTGGCCTGGATCTCCAAAGATGCTGCGCTGGCGGTCGGCCTGCTGGGCGAGCTGTTTGTCAGCGCGCTGAAGGCTGTTGCACCGCTGCTGGTTCTGGTGCTGGTAATTGCCTCCATTGCCAATCATCAGCAGGGACAGAAAACCAGTATTAAACCCATTATTGCCCTCTACCTGCTCAGCACCTTTTTCGCTGCGGTGATCGCGGTAGTGATGAGTCACCTGATGCCGCAAACGCTGACGCTGGCAGTTGGCACCACGGAGATTACGCCGCCCTCCGGTATTACCGAAGTGCTGCGCGGCCTGCTGATGAAGATGGTGGCAAATCCGATCACGGCGCTGATGGAAGCAAACTACATTGGCATTCTGGTGTGGGCGATCGGTCTGGGCCTCGCTTTTCGCCACAGCGCACAGGGCACACGCGATCTGCTCAATGATGCTTCGGACGCCGTTACCTGGCTGGTGCGCTGCGTGATCCGCTGTGCACCGATCGGCATTTTCGGCCTGGTCGCCTCAATTCTGGCCTCAACCGGCTTTGGCGCACTGTGGCAGTATGCCCATCTGCTGGCGCTGCTGCTGGGCTGTATGGTGCTGATGGCGCTGGTGGTCAATCCGCTGCTGGTCTACAGCAAAATCCGCCGCAATCCCTATCCACTGGTTTTTACCTGCCTGCGCGAGAGCGGCGTGACCGCCTTCTTTACCCGCAGCTCGGCAGCTAATATCCCGGTGAATATGGCACTGGCGAAACGTCTGAACCTGGATGAAGATACTTATTCTGTATCAATTCCGCTGGGCGCGACCATCAGCATGGCGGGGGCATCCATTACCATTACCGTGCTGACGCTGGCGGCGGTGAATACGCTGGGCATTCACGTTGACGTGTCGACCGCTATTCTGCTGAGCCTGGTGGCGTCACTCTGCGCCTGTGGCGCATCGGGCGTGGCAGGCGGTTCGCTGCTGCTGATCCCGGTGGCCTGCAACATGTTTGGCATTCCTAACGATCTGGCGATGCAGGTGGTTGCAGCCGGTTTCATTATTAGCGTGTTGCAGGACTCCGCCGAAACGGCGCTTAACTCCTCAACCGATATCCTGTTTACCGCGGCGGTTTGCCAGGCGGAAGCCGAGCGCGAAACCAGCCGGGCCTGATAACAGAATGGCGACCATACAGGTCGCCATTGCTGTTTTTCGCTGGGCGCTGTCGCGAGTGGCATGGACC
Organism: Pantoea sp. KPR_PJ; assembly: GCF_041386365.1. Classification (NCBI taxonomy): domain Bacteria; kingdom Pseudomonadati; phylum Pseudomonadota; class Gammaproteobacteria; order Enterobacterales; family Erwiniaceae; genus Pantoea; species Pantoea sp. KPR_PJ. The sequence goes on from NZ_JABMIK010000012.1 coordinate 26,382, forward strand.
GATCGCAAAGGCGCTTTACGCATCCCTGCTCGCCCGTCCCGCGACATCCCTGTCGCGGGACGCTTTGCTCTTCGTTCCATGCCATTTGTTCTCTGAGCTTTTGCGCCGTCTGAAACAGCGACATCAGCGTCAGTGCCCTGTAGCCCGGCTATAACGTCACGCCGCTTTTAAAAATCGCCAGCTCGCGGAAATCGTTCTTCTCATTGTTGGTGAGTTCGCCGTTGGCAATCGCCACGATAGTGTCGACGAAATCCTCCAGCAGCGCCTCCATGCTCATTCCCTCCAGCAATCGACCGGCGTTAAAATCGATCCAGTGCGGCTTCTTCTCCGCCAGCGGCGAGTTGGTCGCCAGCTTCACCGTCGGCACAAATCCGCCGTAAGGCGTGCCGCGCCCGGTGCTGAACAGCACCATATGACAGCCCGCCCCCGCCAGCGCGCTGGTGGCCACCGCATCATTACCGGGCGCGCTCAGCAAATTCAGGCCCGGCCTTTTTAGCCGCTCACCATACCTGAGCACGTCCACCACCTGGCTGGAACCCGCTTTCTGCGTGCAGCCCAGCGATTTCTCCTCCAGCGTGGTGATACCGCCAGCCTTGTTGCCTGGCGACGGGTTCTCGTAAATCGGCTGCTGGTGATCGATAAAGTACTGCTTGAAGTCGTTGATCATCGACACGGTTTTATCGAAGGTCGATTCGTCGCGGCAGCGGCTCATCAGGATACGCTCTGCGCCAAACATCTCCGGCACCTCGGTCAGTACCGTCGTGCCGCCGTTGGCAATCATCTGATCGGAGAAGCGGCCCAGCAGCGGATTGGCGGTAATGCCAGAAAAGCCGTCAGATCCGCCGCATTCCAGGCCAAACTTCAGCTCGCTCAGTCTGCCCGGCTGACGCTGGTCATGGCGCATCGCCTCATAGAGCGCGCGCAGATGCACCAGCCCTGCTTCCACTTCGTCATCATGCTGCTGGCAAACCATATACTGAATACGGTCGCTTTCCGGCAGCCCCAGCGTCTCACGGAAAGCATCAACCTGATTGTTTTCACAGCCGAGACCGATCACCAGCACCGCGCCCGCGTTGGGATGACGCACCATGTTTTGCAGCATGGTGCGGGTGTTCTCATGATCCTGTCCCAGCTGTGAACAGCCGAACGTGTGGCTGAAGAGGAAGGCACCATCGGTGCCCGCCGCGTTATCGCTCTCTTTCAGAAAACGTTGCAGGATCTGGCGTGCAATGCCGTTGACGCAGCCTACGGTCGGCAGGATCCACAGCTCATTGCGGATCCCTGCCTCACCGTTGGCGCGACGATAGATCTGCACTTCGCGATCGCCAGGCTGCGGCGGCACCTCAATAAACGCCGGCAGATAGTCGTACTCATCCAGATCGCTCAGGTTGGTGCGCGCGTTGCTGGAGTGGATCAGCTCGCCTGAAGCGATCGGCTGTGTGGCATGGGCGATCGGTAGCCCATACTTGATCACCAGCTCCCCCTCGGCGAGAGGCCGCAGCGCAAATTTATGGCCGCGCGTAATCGCCTGCTGCAGCGTTACCGCCACCTGTTGCAGCTCAATACGCTGCCCGGCGTCTAAATCGCGCAGCGCCACGGCAACGTTATCCAGAGAGTGAATTTTAATCGCATCTTGCATAGCGTTATCCCAGTGTGCTCAACGCCTCACGCATACCGTGGGCGAGAATGTTTTGCAGGTGTCGGCTGACCTCGGCCACCAGCTGCGGCTGCCGGGTTAAATCTTCACCCCAGTGCTGCACGTCGCTTAACACCTCGCGTACCAGCTGCTGGGGTGACATCTGGTCGGCGTGCACCGCCTGCCAGAGTTGCTCATAGCGCGCCAGCCAGTGCGCATCATCCTGTAGCGGCCAGCACTTTTCCGCCGCGGTACCGCGGTAGAAGGCGATCAGTGCCGCCAGCGCAAAGGTCAATCGTGGCGGCCAGACGCCCCGCTGCGCGTGTGATGCCAGCAGCGGCGTCAACAGGCGGGTGCGGAATTTAGTCATGCTGTTCAGCGCGATAGCAAGCAGCGCGTGGCGAATAAAGGGATTGCGGAAACGCCGCTCGACCGCGTCAGCAAAGGTGTGCAGCTCGCTACGCGGCAGATCCAGCGTGGGAATGATCTCCTCGCGCAGCAGGCGATCGACAAAGCCCGCAATGGCCGGATCCGCCATCGCTTCGCCAACGCTCTCCAGCCCGGCCTGAAATGCCACCGGCACCATCGCCGTGTGCGCACCATTGAGGATCGCCACTTTCTGCGCTTTCCACGGCGCGATATCATCCACCCGCCGCACCTGCGGCGCCAGCGCGTCGAGCTTCAGCTCGTCAAACAGCGCACGCGGCCCTTGCAAAATAAACTGGTAGTAGACCTCGCCCGCCACCAGGAAATGGTCGTCATAGCCGAGCTGCGCGGCCAGCGCTTCACTCTCCTGCGGGAAGCCGGTAACGATGCGATCTACCAGCGTGTTGTAGAAAACCGAGTGCTGCGTAACCCAGGCGGTGAACGCTTCCGGCAGTTGCCAGTGCTGTGCATAGCGCAGCACCTGTTCACGTAGCGCATCGCCGTTATGATCGATCAGCTCGCAGGGCACAATCAGCCAGCCCTTGTCCTCTGCCCCTCTGAAGTGCTGGAAGCGCGCCCAAAGCAGCTGCGTCAGCTTGCCGGGAAAGCTTGAAGCGGGTGCATCCTCAAGGCGATCGCCCGCAGAAAAGGCGATGCCCGCTTCCGTGGTGTTGGAGAAAACAAAACGCATCTGCGGCGCGTGCGCCAGTGCCAGAAAGTCGCTGTGCTGGGTATAAGGCTGGATCTCACGGTTCAGGCTGCGGATCAGTCGCGTTTCACTGACGCGCTCACCCTGCTCGTTCAGGCCGCGAATCAGCGTAGTGTAAAGTCCATCCTGCTGGTTTAGCGTGTCGCTGACAGCGCGGTTGCGCGGCCGCACGACCACGACGCCCGCGTCGGTGCCCTGGTATTGATTCAGCCAGTCAAGCTGCCAGTCAACGAAGGTGCGCAAAAAATTGCCTTCGCCGAACTGGATAACGCGCTCGCTGTAGATCGCGCCGGGAAAGTCGTGACGGTTTAGCCGCTGCATGATCAGGCTCCCAGCTCAATACCGAAGTAATCACGAGCGTTGTTAAAACAGATGTTTTGTACCATCTGGCCCAGCAGCGCCTCGTCACCCGGCGCTTCGCCTTTCTCCACCCAATGGCCAATCATCTGGCACAGCAGGCGGCGGAAATATTCATGGCGCGTATAAGAGAGGAAGCTGCGGCTGTCGGTCAGCATGCCAACAAAGCGGCTCAGCAGGCCAATCTGTGCCAGCTGTGTCATCTGCCGCTGCATGCCATCGAGCTGATCGTTGAACCACCAGGCAGATCCAAACTGCATTTTGCCTGCTTCGCCTTCGCCCTGGAAATTGCCTGCCATGGTCGCCAGGACTTCGTTATCGCGCGGGTTCAGGCAGTAGAGAATGGTTTTCGGCAGCGCGTTCTGCAGGTTCTGCGCGCCCAGCAGCTTCGCCAGCGGCTCGGCCAGTGGCTGATCGTTGATGGAGTCAAAGCCCACGTCCGGCCCCAGCAACGCAAACTGGCGACGGTTGGTATTGCGCAGCGCGCCGATATGGTATTGCTGCACCCAGCCGCGACGGGCATATTCGCTGCCCAGCCATACCAGCACGGCCGTCTTGAACTGCGCAATCGCCTGCAGGTCCGGCGCGTTGCCCGCGCGGCGATTCGCCAGAATCGCGTCAAGCGTCGCGTCGTCTGCCTCAGCGTAGAGCACCACATCAAGTGCATGGTCCGAAATTTTACAGCCGTGAGCGGCAAAATAGTCGAGACGTTTGCTGAGCGCGCTGCGCAGGTCGTCAAAGCGGCGCACGCTGATGTCGGTCAGCGATTCCAGCTTCTCAATCCACGGCAGGAAACTCTCCGCCTCGATGTTAAAGGCTTTATCTGGGCGCCAGCTTGGCAGCACTTTAACGTTGAAGCTGCGCTCCTGCGCGAGCGCGTGGTGATATTGCAGATCGTCCAGCGGATCGTCAGTGGTGCCAACCATCTTCACGTTCATCTGCTGCATGATGCCGCGCGCGGTAAAGTCATCCTGTGCCAGCAGCGCATTACAGCGCGCCCAGATGTTGTCAGCCGTTTTCTCAGAGAGCAGCGTGTCGGTGATGCCGAACGGGCGGCGCAGCTCAAGATGTGTCCAGTGGTAGAGCGGGTTGCCAATGGTATGGGGTACGGTGCGCGCCCAGGCATTGAATTTTTCACGATCGCTGGCATCACCGGTGCAGAACGATTCCGGCACGCCGTTCGCGCGCATGGCGCGCCATTTATAGTGATCGCCTTTCAGCCAGATGTCATACAGATTGGTAAAGCGATAATTTTCGGCAATCTGCTGCGGCGGGAGATGACAGTGATAGTCGAAAATTGGCTGATCCTTCGCATAGTCGTGATAGAGGCGACGGGCAAATTCGGTATCCAGCAAAAAATCCTCGGTCATAAAACGCGACATATGTGCTTCCTCCTGGCTAAAGCCTTAATGCGTTCAAAGTTATCATACCAATTTTAGCCAGCCACAGAATTCTTTGAGATCCTGCTCACATAACTGGCAGCAATTTCACGCAGTCATGGACGTTTTTACTCTCTGTAGCGTGCTAAATGGCTGTCATTACGCGCATTTAAAGTATCCCACATTGCAAAAGGGGCTTTTGTGATGGCATTCAACTTTTAAAGTTGTATAACAAGTTACGCTCTCGCTCCGTAATGGCAAGGTAAAGACAAAGGCCGCTTTAGCGCGGCCTGCGGGCGTGAGAAGTGTCGAATCACGGCTGTCCCGCTCCAGATAACAACAGCGGCAAGACCGCAGACAGAACTGGAAGAGGTTAATGATGCGTAAGATTAAAGGGCTACGCTGGTATATGATCGGGCTGGTGACGCTGGGTACCGTGCTGGGTTATCTCACCCGTAATACCATCGCCGTCGCCGCGCCGACGCTACAAACCGATTTACATATCACGACTCAGCAGTACTCCTATATCGTGGCGGCCTACTCTGCCTGTTATACCGTGATGCAGCCGGTCGCGGGCTATGTGCTCGATATGCTCGGCACCAAGATCGGTTATGCGGTGTTTGCGGTGCTGTGGGCAATCTTCTGTGCCGCCACAGCGATGGCGGGCAGTTGGGGCGGTTTCGCTCTGGCACGCGGTGCGGTCGGTGCTGCGGAAGCCGCGATGATCCCGGCGGGCCTGAAAGCCAGCAGCGAATGGTTCCCGGCCAAAGAGCGCTCCGTTGCCGTAGGCTACTTTAACGTTGGCTCCTCGATTGGCGCGATGCTGGCTCCTCCACTGGTGGTGTGGGCGATTGTGGCGCACAGCTGGCAGATGGCGTTTATTATTACCGGCGTACTGAGCCTGATGTGGGCTATCTGCTGGCTGATTTTCTATAAGCATCCCAAACAGCAAACCAAACTCAGCGAAGAGGAGCGTCAGTACATTATTTCCGGTCAGGAGGCGCAGCATCAGACGGGCAATACGCAAAAAATGTCGGCGCGCCAGATCCTGCGCAATCGCCAGTTCTGGGGCATCGCACTGCCGCGTTTTCTGGCGGAGCCCGCCTGGGGAACCTTTAACGCCTGGATCCCGCTGTTTATGTTTAAGGTCTACGGCTTCAACCTGAAAGAGATTGCGCTGTTCGCCTGGATGCCAATGCTCTTTGCCGACCTCGGCTGTATTCTTGGAGGCTATCTGCCGCCGCTGTTTCAGCGCTGGTTTGGCGTGAACCTGATTGTATCGCGCAAACTGGTGGTGACGCTGGGTGCAGTTCTGATGATTGGCCCCGGCACCATCGGCCTGTTCACCAGTCCCTACGTTGCGATTGCGCTGCTTTGCGTGGGCGGCTTCGCGCATCAGGCTCTTTCCGGCGCGCTGATTACCCTCTCCTCCGACGTCTTTGGACGCAACGAAGTCGCAACGGCGAATGGCCTTACCGGCATGGCGGCCTGGACGGCGAGCACTCTGTTTGCGCTGGTGGTTGGCGCGCTGGCCGATACGCTGGGCTTCAGTCCCCTGTTTGCCGCGCTGGCGGTGTTTGATCTGTTGGGTGCAGTGGTGATCTGGACGGTCCTGCGCAATAAGCCTGTTGCCGAGCTGGAGAAAGAGGTGAAGGTGCCGCAGGCTGCCCCCGTGGGCAGCTAAACCGGCACCGCCCCTGCCCCTTAACGATCCTGCGCAGGAAGCGCGCAGGATCGTTCCCTCTTTCGGCGCAAAGTGGTATAACAACTTCATTTACGACACGAGAATGCGCTATGGACCTGACTGAACCTCGTCGACTCTACCAGCAACTGGCCAGCGATCTGAAAAGTCGCATCGAATCAGGCGTTTATGCCGTAGGCGATAAACTGCCGGCCGAGCGCCTGCTTGCCGAAGAGATGAATGTGAGTCGCACCGTGGTGCGCGAAGCGATCATCATGCTGGAAGTAGAGGGCTACGTTGAGGTACGCAAAGGTTCCGGCATTCACGTGGTTGCCAGCCAGCAACAGAACCGCGTGATGACCTCCAGCCAGCTCGAATTTGCCAGCTTTGGCCCCTTCGAATTGCTTCAGGCACGCCAGCTGATTGAAAGCAACATCGCCGAGTTTGCTGCAACGCAGGTAACGCGCCAGGACATTATTGACCTGATGGCAATTCAGGAAAAAGCCCGTCAGGAAGATCACTTCCGCGACTCGCAGTGGGATATGCGGTTTCACGTCCGCATCGCACAATCCACCCAAAACAGCGCGCTGGCCGCTATCGTCGAGAAGATGTGGCTGCATCGCCTGCACAACCCCTACTGGCTCAAACTACATGAGCATATCGACCAGCGCAGTATCCTCAGCTGGTGCGATGACCATGACCAAATCCTCAAAGCGCTGATGCGTAAAGATCCTGCCGCCAGCAAACTGGCAATGTGGCAACATCTGGAAAATACTAAGCAGATGCTGTTTAACGCGACTGCGGATGACTTTGAATTCAATGTGGATCGTTACATGTTTGCTGAAAACCCCGTTATCCTGCCGGACGGTGCCAGCAATCTGCCTTGATTCCGCTGCGTTTTCGCGCAGCAAAGTCAGTTAATCTGCAATAGTGTCAGGTCGTGTAAAGCTCCTTTTGACGGGTCGTATCAAAAGGTAAAACTCCTGTGCGGCGGGCACATTCCCCTGTCTCAGACCTGTGATTTTTGTTACAGTTATCGCCCCTTTCTTACCCTTTGCGACAGGGTTTAAAAAGTTGCTGATTTAACAATCAATTCTGGAAGGATCCGGAAAATCCTGCACAGACTGTGTACCCAAAAATGACAACTCCATGCCAGTCTGCGCTTATGTCCTTTGAGACGCGTTAAACAATGATGTTCAGGAATGATTGATGGATATTTTGCATGCGTTGCTGCAAGCGTTGTGGCAACAGGATTATGAAACGCTTTCTGATCCAACGCTGGTATGGGCCATTTATGGCGTGCTTTTCATGATCCTGTTTCTGGAAAATGGCCTGCTGCCCGCCGCATTTTTGCCGGGCGACAGTCTGTTGATTCTGGTTGGCGTGCTGATTGCCAAAGGCACCATGAGTTTTCCTCTGACCATTCTGGTGCTGACAACCGGAGCCAGCCTTGGCTGCTGGGTGAGTTATATTCAGGGGCGATGGCTCGGCAATACGCCAACGGTGCAAAAGTGGCTTTCGCACCTGCCTGCGCAGTACCATGCGCGCGCCCACAGTCTGTTTCACCGTCACGGGCTCTCTGCGCTGCTAATCGGGCGGTTTATCGCCTTTGTGCGTACGCTGCTGCCGACCATCGCTGGGCTCTCTGGCCTGAACAATGCCCGTTTTCAGTTTTTTAACTGGGTGAGCGCGCTGCTGTGGGTGCTGATTCTGACCGTGCTTGGCTTTGCCCTGGGTAAAACCCCCCTTTTCCGCCGCTATGAAGATGAACTGATGTTCTGCCTGATGCTGCTGCCGCTGGTGCTGCTGGTAATTGGCCTGTTCGGCTCCCTGCTGGTCCTGTGGCGCAAGCGCCAGGCAAATCAACACGGCAAGGGCGAATGATGAAAATTCATGGTCACGTACCGCGTCGGATGCTGCCCTGGCTCATCGTCGCCACGCTGCTGCTGCTGGCAATCTGCATTACGCCCACGCTGTTGCGGCACGAAAGCGTGGTTCAAATCCGCGTTTCTCATGCCGGTGGACCGCTGCCGGATGGGTTTTATCTCTATCAGCAGCTCACGGCACAGGGTATTCGTATCAAAAGCATTACGCCTTCAGGCGATGCCCTGATCATTCATTTCGAAAGCGAAGAGCAGAGCCTTGCCGCCCAGAAAGTGCTGCGTCGCCTGCTGCCGGATGGCTTTGTGGTCGCCAGACAGCCTGACTCAGCATCCGCCTCTTCCTCCACGCTCAATATCTCCTGATTTGCCGTCGCCTTCTCGTCTCTCGAGGTGGCGGCGGAATAGTCTCTATCCCCTCGTCTTTTTTGAACTTTTTACAGGCGCTGTCTATGCTTGATGGATGGATCCGCTCTCTGACAAGCCAGGCCATCACGCTGTCTGGTCATGGCAGGTCAGCAACAAAGGAAGGTAACAAGCCAGATGAAACACTCATTACTTCTTGGCCTCGCGCTGTTTTCTCTGTCAGGTTCGCTGATGGCGGAGGAATCACTCTGTCAGCAGAAAGAGCAGGATATTCAGCGCGAAATTGCTATGGCGCAGCAGCATAACAATCAGCGTCGCGTAAACGGTCTGGAGCGGGCATTAACTGAAGTACGCGCCAGCTGTAGCGATGAAGAACTGAAGGCGGCTCATCAGGCGCGTATTAAAGCGCAGCAGAAAAAAGTGACTGAGCGTGAACGTGAGCTAAAAGAGGAGCGTCAGGACGGCGATGACAAGGAAAAAATCGCCAGGCGCGAGCGTAAATTGAAAGAAGCACGCCAGGAGCTGAAAAAGTTACAGGCGGAGCCCTATTGATCCCGACCCTATCACTGAAGCTAAAAGGAACATTTTATGTCTAAAGACACTTCATCAGAACATTTGCGTGCTGAATTAAAGAACCTGGCGGACACGCTGGAAGAGGTGCTGAGCAGCACAACGGACAAGTCAAAAAGCGAACTGGATAAGCTGCGTCAGAAAGCGCGCGTCGCCCTCGACAGCTCACGTGAGAAACTGGGCGATTCCGGTGAGTATCTGGCACAAACCACGCGTGAAGCCGCGCAAAAAGCGGACGGCTATGTGCGTGAAAACCCCTGGCATGGCGTGGGTATCGGTGCGGCGATTGGCGTGGCGATCGGCATTCTGATTTCACGGCGTTAATCATGGCGGATTCACAGCAGAGCCACGGCCCCGGCAAAGGGGTCATCAACATTGGTCAGCGCATTGTCACCACGCTGGTCAGCATGGTCGAGACCCGCGTTCGTCTGGCGGTGGTCGAGCTGGAAGCGGAAAAGGCTAACCTGATTCAGCTGCTGCTGATGGTGGGTCTGACCATGCTGTTTACGGCGTTTGGGCTGATGAGCCTGATGGTGTTGATTATCTGGGCCGTCGACGCGCAGTACCGTCTGATGGCAATCGGTATCACTACCGGCGTTCTCTTTCTTCTGGCGTTAATTTTCGGTGTGTGGAGTTTGCGTAAGTCTCGACAGTCTACGCTGCTGCACCATACCCGCAAAGAGCTGGAGACCGACCGTAAGCTGCTGGAGGATGAGCGCGCATGAGCAGCAAACTGGAACGTGAGGCTCGCATCCATGCGCTGCTGGGCGATATCCAGCAGCAGCGGCTGGATCTCAGCGCAGGCAAGCGCGATTTCCTGCTTGGCACGGCGCATTATGACCGTGGCTGGCTGACATTCCTCAGTATGCGGCGCTACCTGGCTATTGGCAGCAGCGCGCTCGCTATCTGGTCGGTACGCAGTCCTAATAAGTTTGTACGTCTGCTCAAGCGTGGCTTTGGCGTATGGAGTACCTGGCGCATGTTAAAGTCGGCCCTGCCGCAGCGCTAAATTCCCTCACTTCAGCCGGTGTGAAAGCACCGGCTTCGCTTCATCAGATTTCCTGAAAGACATCTACAGAATATATCGCTTACAACCTTTTCCCGGCGCGACTATTATCTCCAGCTATCAGCTCAGCGAACGGCTGCACCGCCTTTTGCCGGGACTTCTTAAATGCAGGCTCACCTGCCTGCCATAAACTTAGCTGGAGTAAATGATGAAAAAATTCGAAGATACAGGGCTTTTGCTGGCGCGTATTCTGATGCCTGTCCTGTTTATTACCGCAGGCTGGGGCAAAATTACTGGCTATGCCGGGACCCAGCAGTATATGGAAGCCATGGGTGTTCCTGGCTTTATGCTGCCGCTGGTTATCCTGCTGGAGCTGGGCGGCGGTCTGGCGATTCTGTTTGGCTTTCTGACCCGCTTCACCGCGCTGTTTACGGCCGCATTCACCGTGCTGACGGCGTTTCTGTTCCACAGCAACTTCGCAGAAGGCGTTAACCAGCTGATGTTCATGAAAAACCTCTCTATCGCGGGTGGTTTCCTGGTGCTGGGCCTGGTGGGTCCGGGTGCCTACAGCATTGACCGCCTGCTGCGCAAGAAAGCCGCCCCGGCTGCGGCACTGCGTTAAGCATACATCTGGCGTAATGCCACATATACTTAGCAGGGCGAGGATACTCCTCGCCCTGTCTGCATTGGAGGCGATATGGGTCAACTGATCGACGGTGTCTGGCATGACACCTGGTACGATACGAAATCAACCGGCGGACGCTTTAAACGCTCTGAAGCGGTCTGGCGGAACTGGGTGACGGCGGACGGCAGTGCAGGTCCGACCGGCAAGGCGGGCTTTAAAGCCGAGCGCGACCGCTATCATCTCTATGTCTCTCTCGCCTGCCCCTGGGCGCACCGCACACTGCTGATGCGCCAGCTTAAAGGGCTGGAGTCGATGATTGACGTCTCTGTAGTGCATCCGCTGATGCTAGAAAACGGCTGGACCTTTGACGACGAATTTCCTGACGCCACGGGCGACAAGCTCCATCAGAATGAGTTTCTCTACCAGCTGTATCTGCATGCCGATCCGCACTACACCGGACGCGTGACCGTACCCGTGCTGTGGGATAAACAGCAGGGCACCATTGTCAGCAACGAATCGGCGGACATCATCCGCATGTTTAACAGCGCCTTTGACGCGGTGGGCGCGCGCGCGGGCGACTACTATCCGCCTGCGCTGCGTGAAAAAATCGATGAGCTGAACGGCTGGATCTACGATACGGTCAATAACGGCGTTTATAAGTCAGGCTTTGCAACATCGCAGGCCGCTTATGATGAGGCCGTGACAGCCCTGTTTCATTCGCTGTCGCGGCTGGAGCAGATCCTGGGGCAGCATCGCTATTTAACCGGTGACCAGCTCACCGAAGCCGATCTGCGTCTCTGGACAACGCTGGTGCGCTTCGATCCGGTCTATGTTACCCATTTCAAATGCGACCGCCATCGCATCAGTGACTACCTGAATCTCAGCGGCTTCCTGCGTGATATCTATCAGATGCCGGGCATCGCCGATACGGTGAACCTGCCACATATTCGTCATCACTACTATGTGAGCCATAAAACCATCAACCCGAACGGCGTGATTTCTCTGGGTCCGGCGTTTGACTGGGATGAGCCGCACGGACGCGGCTAAGCCTGCGCGCCGTTTGCCTTGCGGAACGGCGCCCTCTTCCAACTGTTATAGAAATTTTGCACATTTCTGTGTCTCCTCTGGCGCACTGTTATCTGTTCTACTGAGCAGAAACGTGACGGTGAGGTGAACAATGGACGCCATTAAACAAATTTTAATCGACGAAATCGCTACGCTTAATCGCGAGGAACGCCGCGACAACCGACCGCGTTTCAGCCTCTCTTTCCTGAAAACTCACCCCGGCCTCTGGGCGATAATGTATCTCTGCTACGGCCTGTGCGTGGCGCTGATTTTCTCAACAGAGATGCTGGGCTGGCCCGCTTTCTGGTTTGCCACCCTTTTTGTGCTGGTAATGAGTTTTCTGATGCTGCTGGATATCAATCCCAAATATCGCTTCGAGGATATCGACGCGCTGGATTTGCGCGTCTGCTACAACGGTGAATGGTATTACGTCCAGCCGGTGTCTGATGGCGGCGTGAAGAAGATCCTGAACCTGCCGGATGCACCAGAGCAGGTGAAAAGCGGCATCCAGCGTCTGCTGCAGCAAAAGGGCGAGGTGGATTTTTACGACATCTACTACCTGACCTGGGGGCACCAGCAGGCAGCACAGGTTTAATTACCGGACTGTTCAGCAATCAGCCTTCCCAGCGTAATTATCGCCGCTTCGGCGCGTGTATCCCACGGCCAGGCGGCGTTGATTCGAAAGCAGTGGGTCAATTCTTCTCCGGCAGCAAAAAGTCTCCCTGGCGCAATGCTAATACCCTGCTGCAACGCCTGCTGATAGAGCAGCGTCGTATCGTAGCCCTGCGGCAATGTCACCCATAAGAAATAGCCCCCTGGCGACTCGCCAATGCTTGCCCCTGTCGGCAGGACGCCACTGAGCGCCCGGCGCACCTGCTCTTTACGCTGCGCCAGCGTCTGGCGCAGCTTCTTCAGGTGCGTATCATAGCGGCGCGTGGCAAGGAAATCGGCCAGTGCCAGCTGCATCGGTGCACTGGTAGAGAGCGTGCTCATCAGCTGCAGGCGCTGAATACGCTGCGCATGCTGCCCAGCCGCAACCCAGCCAACGCGAAAGCCCGCCACCAGACACTTGGAAAAAGAGCCACAGTGCAGCACATTGCCCTGGCGATCCCACTGTTTGGCCGGATGCGCCGGCTCCCTGCCCGCCCAGAGTTCAGCGTAGACATCATCCTCAATCAGCGGCACCTGATAGCGTGCCAGCAGCGCCACCAGCTGCGATTTGCGCGCGGGCGACAGCGTGACGCCCAGCGGGTTTTGCAGCGTGGTCATCAGCCAGCACGCTTTCACCGGCCAGCGCTGTAGCGTTTCTTCCAGCTGCTGCATATCGATGCCCTGCTGCGCATCGCTCGGCACCGCCAGCGCCTTTAGCTTCAGACGTTCAATGGCCTGTAGCGCACCATAAAAGGCTGGCTGCTCGATAACCACGTAGTCGCCCGGCTCAGTCACTGCCTGCAGACTCAAATTAAGCGCTTCCAGCGCGCCGTTGGTGATCACAATTTCATCCGGCGACAGCGTGATGCCCTGCCGTGCATAGCGCTGTGCCAGCATCTGCCGCAGCGCCGCATTGCCGGGTGGAAGGTTATTCAGCGCGTCGAGCGGCGTCAGCTGATGAGAAACATTGGTCAGTGAACGCATCAGCTGGCGCTGGGGAAAGAGTTCAGGATCGGGGAAGGCCGAGCCAAAGGGCACGATGGCCGGATCGCGGATCGCCTGTAATACATCGAAGACGAAGTCGTTAATATCAACCTGCTCGCTGAGCGCCACCTGCGCGGGTGCGGTTTGCAGCGCGCGCGGCGCAACGTAATAACCAGATTGCGGTCGTGAGACGATCCAGCCCTGGCTCTCCAGCACCTCATAGGCGTGCATCACCGTCATCAGGCTTAATCCCTGCTGCTCTACCTGCTGGCGCAGCGACGGCAGTTTCGTCCCTGGCGGCCAGATACCCGCTTCGATCTGCTGTTGAATCTCATCCGTCAGTTGCTGGTATTTCGCCACGGGCTGCTCCTTCTGTTGCCGGGACGCAGTTTAGCATGGGGAGCCACGGAGAAGCGCAAAATGCGCAAGGCGTCAGCGCCGCCTTGCGCGCGGGGAAAGCGGGTTGCGGAACGGCGTGAGCGTATCGCGCTGGACAGCGCCGCCTCACACGCGAGGAAAGCGGAGAATGTGCCCCCGCGCCTGTGCAGGGTTGAACCAGAATCGTCATTACTGACCGGTAAGCCGCATGCTTTAACCGACAGTGGCGTGGGCAGACATGCCTGCTGGCCTCAAAAAGCTAAAACCTCGCCTGTGCAGCGCTTTTACCTGAATCGGCACACTGACGCTATGGCCAAAAGCGACGTGGGCAGGCACGCATACTGGCCTCAAAAAGCAAAAACCCCGCTTGCGCGGGGTTTTCACCTGAAGAGTCGAAACTGACCGATAAGCCGGGTTCTGTCGTGGACAGTCATTCATCTAGGCCAGCAATCGCTCACTGGCTCAAGCAGCCTACCCGGGTTCAGTACGGGCCGTACCATGCGAACCCCTATTTGGCCTTGCTCCGGGTGGAGTTTACCGTGCCGCGAACTGTTGCCAGACGCGCGGTGCGCTCTTACCGCACCCTTTCACCCTTACCTGATCCCATAAATGGGCCATCGGCGGTTTGCTCTCTGTTGCACTGGTCGTAGGCTTGCGCCCCCCAGGCGTTACCTGGCACCCTGCCCTATGGAGCCCGGACTTTCCTCCCCTCTGCCCGTCTCCCTACAAGAGGGACGACGACAAAGCGGCGACTGTCTGGTCAGCTTCGGCGCAGGATATTAGGCCATTCGGCCCCGTTTGTCACGCCTCTTGCTGATCGAGCGCAAAACGGTAGAGCGCATTTTTCTTCACGCCGTGAATTTCTGCCGTCAGCGCCGCTGCTTTTTTTAACGGCAACTCTTTTTGCAGTAGCGCCAGCGTGCGTAGTGCCTCAGCAGGCAACGCCTCTTCATCAGCCTTATGGCCTTCGACGATCAGCACCATTTCACCTTTACGGCGGTTTTCATCTTCTTTAATCCAGGCGAGCAGCTCACCCACCGGCGCTCCGTGGATCGATTCCCAGGTTTTGCTCAGTTCGCGCGCCAGCACAACGTAGCGATCGCTGCCCAGCTCGCTCGCCATATCGGCCAGGCTGTCGAGCAGGCGATGGGTCGACTCATAGAAAATAAGCGTACGCGGTTCCTGCGCCAGCGCGCGCAGCGCATCACAGCGCGCTTTGGTTTTTGCTGGCAGAAATCCTTCGTAACAGAAACGATCGGACGGTAATCCGGCGGCGCTTAATGCTGTGACGGCGGCGCACGGGCCTGGCAGCGGCACAATACGGATACCCGCTTCGCGGCAGCGACGCACCAGGTGATAGCCTGGATCGTTGATCAGCGGCGTTCCGGCATCGGAAACCAGCGCGATACTTTGCCCCTCCTGCAACTTCGCCAGCAGCAGTTCGGCCTTCTGCTGCTCGTTGTGGTCGTGAAGTGCGAAGAGCCGCGCAGTGATGGCGAAATGTTGTAGCAACAGCCCGGTATGACGTGTATCTTCCGCTGCGACCAGATCGACGCCCGAAAGCACCGTCAGCGCCCGCTGGGTGATATCACCCAAATTACCAATCGGGGTTGGAACGATGTAGAGCGTGCTGGCAGAAATCTCTGCCCGATCGAGTTGTTTCATTGTTTCATCCGAATTGCCGATTTAATATTGAGCATCTTGAAAAAAACATCACTGGATACAGTATGCTTCCTTCAAAAGTCGTTCGTCATAAAGCAGGACGCTTTGTGCCTGTCCTTCTTGCTGGGCTGATTTTAGCCGCCTGTAGCGGTCAGGGGCCGCGAACCTCAAACGTAAATATTCAGGGGCCCATTACCGGTGGGTCTGATTACTATCTGCAACAAGTGCAGCAAAGCAGCGATGATAGCAGGACGGACTGGCAATTACTTGCCATCCGTGCCCTGATGAAAGAAGGAAAGTATCCGCAGGCGGGCCAGCAGCTCAACCAGCTTCCCAGCCAGCTCAGCGATACGCAGCAGCAGGAGCTGCTGCTGCTTAAATCGCAGTTCCTGTTTAATCAACAGAATGTCCCCGGCGCGATTCAGCAGTTGAATCAGGTGAAGGTGGAGGATCTGTCGAAAGAGCAGCAGGCGCGCTACTACGGCCTGAAAATTGCCGCCGCCCAGGGTAAAACCTCGCTGGCGCTGCTGCGCGCCTTTATCGCGCAGGAGCCACTGCTGAGCGGTGATGAGCATCAGAAAAATATTGATGCCACCTGGCAGGCGCTGACGCAGCTGCCGCCGCAGGATGCCGCCAGCCTGGTGATTAACGCCGACGAAAATACCCTTCAGGGCTGGCTGGATCTGCTCAACGTCTGGCGCGCCAACGCGCAGGACGGCGAGATGCTGAAGTCTGCGCTCAAAGACTGGCAGACGCGCTATCCGCAAAACCCGGCGGCAAAAACGCTGCCGACGCCGCTGAGCCAGGCGCAAAACTATACCAAAGCCTCTACCAGCACCATCGCCCTGCTGCTGCCGCTGAACGGCCAGGCGCAGGTTTTCGCCAGTGCGATTCAGAAAGGCTTCAACGATGCAAAAAATGGCGAGCTGAACGCCGCACCACAGCCTGCCACTCAGCAGGCTGCGCAACCAGCAGCCGCAGAGGGTGCGCCGCCCGCCTCCACCGGTGAGGCAAACAGCGTCGTCAGTCCGGCCGCTGCCGCCATCACCCCTGCAGATACGCAACAGTCCACAGAGACGCAGGCGCAGCCAGCGGTGAGTGCCCCCTCCAGCAGCGCGCAGGTAAAGGTGTATGACACCAGCAGCCAGCCGATTCAGCAGGTCATGCAGCAGGCGCAGCAGGATGGCGCGACGCTCGTGGTCGGCCCGCTGCTGAAAAATAACGTTGAAGCGGTTGCCAACAGCCAGACGCCGCTGAACGTGCTGGCGCTAAATGCGCCTGAGCAGATCCAGAACCATCCGAATATTTGCTATTTTGCGCTTTCTCCTGAAGACGAAGCGCGCGATGCCGCGCACCATATGTGGAACCAGGGCAAACGCCAGCCATTACTGCTGGTGCCGCGCAGCAGCTTCGGCGATCGCGTGGTTAACGCCTTTGCGCAGGAGTGGCAAAAACTGGGCGGCACGGCGCCGCTACAGCAGCGCTTTGGCTCGACGGCCGAGCTGAAGCAAGGCATCAACAGCGGTGCGGGCATCGCGCTGAGCGGCACGCCGGTGAATATTCAGCCCGCCGAACCGCAGGGCGTAACCGTTGCCGGGTTGACCATTCCGTCGCCGCAGCAGCAGAGCACACCGCCAGAGGCCAGCAGCGGCGGCAGTGTGGATTCGGTCTATATCGTCTCCACGCAGGCTGAACTGCAGCTGATCAAGCCGATGATCGCCATGCGCACCGGTAGCCGCAGCGCAGCGTCGCTTTATGCCAGCTCGCGTAGCTACCAGGCGGGTGCCGGCCCCGATTTCCGACTGGAGATGGAAGGCTTGCAGTTTAGCGATATTCCGCTGCTCTCGGGTCATAACCCGGCGCTGATGCAGCGGGCAGCACAGTCGTTCAATAACGACTATTCGCTGGTTCGCCTTTATGCGATGGGCATTGATGCCTGGACGCTGGCGAACAGCTTTAACCAGGTGCGTCAGACGCCAGGCTTTGCCATCGACGGCAATACCGGCAGGCTGAGCGCGAATCCGGATTGCGTGATCAACAGGACGTTGTCATGGAGCCAGTATCGTCAGGGAGAGATCGTTCCGGCCTCCTGAACCGTCGGCGCTTCGGTGCCGAACAGGAGCAGCGTGCCCGGCGCTATTTAGCGCGCGCCGGGTTACAGTGGGTCGCCAGCAACGTGCATTTTCGCGGCGGCGAGCTGGATCTCATCATGCGCGATGGCGCATGCTGGGTGTTTGTGGAGGTGCGTTACCGGCGCGATGCGCGCTACGGTGGCGCACTGGCCAGCATCACCCGACTCAAACAGCAGAAGCTGCTGCGTGCCGCCGCTCTGTGGCTGGCGCAGCGCGGCGGCAGTTTCGATACGGTGGATTGCCGTTTCGACATCATCGCCATTACTGGCACGGCGCTGGAATGGCTGCCGAATGCCTTTAATGCAGACGTTTAGAACCAGGTGGTCGTGTGCAGGACAGAATTAAAGCGTGTTTTACTGAAAGTATACAAACCCAGATTGCGGCGGCGGAAGCGCTGCCGGATGCCATTTCGCGCGCCGCGATGACGCTGGTGCAGTGCCTGCTTAACGGCAACAAAATTCTTAGCTGCGGCAACGGTGCATCTGCTGCCAATGCGCAGCATTTTGCCGCCAGCATGATTAATCGCTTTGAGACCGAGCGCCCCAGCCTGCCTGCGCTGGCGCTCAGCGCAGATAATGTAATGCTGACGGCGATCGCCAACGATCGCCAGCACGATGAAATCTATGCCAAGCAGGTGCGCGCACTGGGTCAGACCGGCGACGTGCTGCTGGCGATCTCCACCCGCGGCAACACCCGCGATATCGTTAAAGCCGTTGAAGCTGCGGTGACCCGTGATATGACCATCGTTGCGCTTACCGGCTATGACGGCGGCGAGCTGGCGGGCCTGCTGGGTCCGCACGACGTGGAAATCCGCATTCCGTCGCACCGCAGCGCCCGTATCCATGAGATGCATATGCTGACGCTCAACTGCCTGTGTGACCTGATTGATAACACCCTTTTTCCCCACCAGGAATGACTGAAGGAGCAAAGATGAAAGCATTGAACGCTGTCGCTATCCTGTTAACCGCCATGCTGTTGCAGGGCTGTGTTGCCGTTGTTGCCGGCGGCGCGGCTGTTGCCACCAAAACTGCCACCGATCCGCGTACCGTCGGCACGCAGGTTGACGATGGCACGCTGGAGCTGCGCGTCAGTAACGCGCTGGCGAAAGATCAGCAGATCAAAACGGACGCACGCGTCATCGCCACGGCCTATCAGGGTAAGGTCCTGTTGACCGGCCAGGCCCCTTCTCAGGATATCGCCAGCCGGGCAAAACAGATTGCAATGGGCGTAGATGGCGCGACCGAGGTCTATAACGAAATCCGCATTGGCCAGAAAGTAACGCTGGGGACCTCATCATCCGATACCTGGATTACCACCAAAATCCGTTCGCAGCTGCTGGGCAGCGATCAGGTGAAGTCATCGAATGTGAAAGTGACGACGGAAAATGGCGAGGTCTTTCTGTTAGGTCTGGTGACGGCTGAAGAGGCAAAAGCGGCGGCAGATATTGCCAGCCGGGTCAGCGGTGTGAAGCACGTGACCACCGCCTTTACCCTGCTGAAATAACGACGAAAATAACAGGGCGGCCCAGGCCGCCCTGTTTGTCACTGACGGTGAACGAGCACGACAGAGCAAGTGCGTTCGCCAGATGTTCTCCCTGACGGCGCACCCTCTGTCATTCATTGCCCTGCTCACTAATTCAATAACCTGAGCCAGTGATGTGCTTACACGGGTATATCAATCACCAGCGCCCGCGTAGCGGTTTTCGCCCGCAACCGTATCAGCTGCTCTTCCTGCACAAAGGCACCGTCGCCGCACGCCAGTTTCTCCTGATGCTCGCCGCGCGTTACCGCCTCCAGCGATCCATGAATCGACTGCAAATAGGCGCGCGGCCCGCGCAGCGCCAGCGTCTGCTCTTCGCCCGGCTCCAGCCGCAGCTGATGGATCCACACCTGCTGACGCAGCATCAGGCTGTTTCCCGCGCCGTCAGGGGAGGCGATCAGCTGAATATTTTCGCACGCCGGTAGCGCAATTTTCTGCATCAGCGGATTTTCCCGTTCGGGACAGGCGGCCAGCCAGATCTGCATGCGGGTTAAGGGCTGATCCTTACGCAGGTTGATCTCGCTGTAGCTGACGCCCGATTGCGTCGCCAGCAGCAGCGCTTCACCTTCACGCGCAACAATATGATTACCTTCGCTGTCGCGGTATTCCGCCTCGCCCTGCAACACGATGTTCAGCACGTCGACCTGAGGATAGGTGCGCGGCTGAAAGGCCGCGCCGGGAGCCAGCACTTCCTGATTCAACACGCGCAGCGAGGCATAGCCCATGAGTTTGGGATCGAAATAGTGACCGAAAGAAAAACTGTAGCGCGCCTGCAACCAGCCGAAATCAGCCTGGCCACATGCGGACGCACTGCGTGTCGTTATCATGATTTACCTCCAGCTCGCTGCGGCAGAGAGCAGCCGCAGACTTGATACCTGTTATGGTAAAAGGCTGGACGCCGTATTGTTAGCCAGTTAATCTGCCGTGCATATTCAAATTTCCTGAAAGAGAGTTCGGATGGCTAAAGAGCGTGCCTTAACCCTTGAAGCGCTGCGCGTGATGGATGCAATCGACCGTCGCGGCAGTTTTGCGGCGGCGGCGGATGAGCTGGGGCGCGTGCCCTCTGCGCTCAGCTACACCATGCAGAAGCTGGAAGAGGAGCTGGATGTGGTGCTGTTTGACCGCTCTGGTCACCGAACGAAATTTACCAACGTCGGGCGTATGCTGCTGGAGCGCGGACGCGTCCTGCTGGAAGCGGCCGATAAGCTCACCACCGACGCTGAAGCGCTGGCACGCGGCTGGGAAACGCATCTCACTATCGTCACTGAAGCGCTGGTACCTACCGAGGCGCTGTTTCCGCTGGTAGAAAAACTGTCGGAAAAAGCGAATACCCAGATTTCGCTGGTGACGGAAGTGCTGGCCGGCGCGTGGGAGCGGCTGGAGCAGGGGCGCGCCGATATTGTGATCGCACCCGACATGCACTTTCGCGCCTCAACCGAAATTAATACCCGCAAGCTTTACACCATGATGAGCGTTTATGTGGCCAGCGCCGATCACCCTATCCATAACGAGCCGGAACCACAGTCGGAAGTGACCCGCGTGAAGTATCGCGGCATTGCGGTGGCCGATACCGCACGTGAACGCCCCGTATTGACGGTGCAGCTGCTGGATAAGCAGCAGCGTCTGACGGTGAGCAGCATGGATGACAAACGCCGCGCGCTGCTGGCGGGTCTTGGCGTTGCTACCATGCCCTATTCGCTGGTGGAAAAGGATATTGCCGAAGGTCGGCTGCGCGTGGTCAGCCCGGAATATACGCGTGAAGTGGATATCATTATGGCGTGGCGTCGTGACAGCATGGGTGAGGCCAAAGCCTGGTGTCTGCGCGAAATCCCCCGTTTGCTGGCGAAAAAAAGCTAACCGTAACCGCCCTACCGCAAGGCGGGCGTGAGTGCTTACAGTTTCCCCAGACACTCAATCGCTACCGCCTTAAATCCCGCGAAATCTTTACTGTCGCGCAGCCGGGTCACCGCCCTTTCCCGTAAAAAGGTGACGAACAGGTCATAGATAGCCATCGCCTCTTCATATTCGCTTTTGCTGATCGCCAGCAGAAAGATGACCGAGGCGGTATCTTCACCCCATGCAATACCCCGCGGTGCCAGCACGGTATAAACCACGGTTTTCTTCGCCAGCAGGCCAAGCGAATGCGGTAACGCAATGCCCTCTCCCAGCATGGTGCTGACAATTGCCTCGCGCTCTTCTACCGAAGGATAAAAGCTCTCGTCGACATAGCCCTCTGCCTCCAGGCGGTCACACAGCTGTCGAAACAGCTGGGACTGGGTCATCGGCCGATCGACAATCAGGAAGTGCTGTTCATCGAAAAATTTCTCCAGCATATAAGGACGCGTGCGATCCACCAGCACCAGCTTGCCGATCTGCTCAAGCTGAAAACTGGTCGGAAAGGGCGACATCACCACTACCGGCTTCTCCTTCTCGCTCAGCCGCGTCGTAGAAATGACAAAGTCCTCATCAATGCGCGCGCGTGCTTCATATTCACGCTGCGACAGGCGCTCAGTCACCTGTAGCTGCGGATATTTACGCAGCAGCATTGCCTCGATCATGCGCAGCGTCGAGTTGCCGCTGTCGCACACCAGCAACACGCGAGGGTGGCGCTGATAGCCGACATCATAGTGGCGCTCCAGCCCGACACCGATATGCAATACCAGAAAACCAATCTCATTCTCGCTGATGACATAGGGCGTATATTTGCCCCAGCTCGACACGGCCGCCAGCGTGACATCATAGGCCATAGGATAGTGCTGTTTGATATTGTCGAGCAGGGGATTAGGAATATGGATCTGATAACGCACCCGGGTAATCATGGTTTTAATATGCGTCAGCAGGTCGGCACGCAGCTGCTCATCGCCCTGCAGTCGGTAGTTATAGTGCGTATTGATATAACTCAGCAGGTAATCCACCAGCGCATCGGCATCGTCGGCGTTGATGGCACTGGGCGCAGCCTCCTGGATCTGGCGCGCCGCGATATTGACCCGCAGCCAGCTCTCTTCCGCTGGCGACACCGGTTTTCCTACCAGCGGACGCAGCAGATTGATCAGCTGGTGCGCGGCCTCACGCACATCCAGCCCTACATCTTCCGCGCCCGGATCGCTGAGCGGATAGCCTTCGCTGATGCGTCGTACCGCAACCGCGCAATAGAGGCGCAGATAGCGTTCCCCTTCATCGCTCAGACGAACGTTGTGGCGCGTCAGGCACTGTTGCAGCAGGGGGCGCAGCGTTTCCAGGATACCGCTGTGCAGCGCCTCAACCCGGATCAGCGGGCTGTCGGCCTGCTCCTGATCGATCTGCCACAGCAGATCGGTCAGGCAGGTGCGGATCGCCACCTCGCTGCCGAACAGCTTCATCCCGTAGTGAGGCTTGCTTTCGATATTCAGATGATAGCGCGCCAGCCATTCACGTACGTCGGCCATGTCGTTTTGCAGCGTCGCGCGGCTGACAAACCACTCCTCTGCCAGATCCTCCAGCTTAAGCGACCAGGCCGCAGTAAGAAACCGCGTCAGCAGGTAGCGCACGCGCTCTGTCGCGGTTCGCGGTACGCGCAGCGGCGAACGTTTTTGCAACTCCAGCCGCTGGAAGCGCAGCGCATCCTCAATCTTCAGCTGGTAGCCCTCACCGCGACTAAGCACGAACTGCGCGCCATACTCTTCCAGCAGGGCGTTAAGCGCGCTGATGTCGGTACGTACGGTACGCGTCGAGATAGCAAAACGCCGCGCCAGCTCACCCTGGGGCAGCGTTTCGTTTTGTAAGGCGTCAAACAGTTGCGCAAGGCGCTGATTTGGAAATCTCAAGGCAGTCTACCTGTTACAGCGATGGCATAAATAGGGTGGAAAGCGCCAGACTACGACGAACGGCGCATATCGTCCATGCATGCGCCGACGTGATGATCGTCAGGGCAGCAGCCTCTTGCAGATTGCCAGAAGCTGACGCACATCTTCCACACGCGTGTCGCCGCTCACCGGATCGATAATTGAGCTGTAAACGTGTGGAATGATCTTGCTGACGCCCGCCTTCAGCGCGATCGTCAGGATCGCCTCAACATTATCAAGATCGATACCGCCCGTCGGCTCCAGCCAGAAATCGTGCGCTGCACACGCCTCGGCCACGGCGCGATACTCATCCACCGCTTTCAGTCCGCCCATCGGAAAATATTTCACCGAGCTGCCGCCCATATCTTTCAGCAGCGCGATGGCGCTGTCGACAGGCACCACGGCGTCAGTGCCCTGCGCGCTCAGCGGCCCGGTTGAGATTTTTACCCTACCGGGAGTACCTGTTGGTGAAACAAGACCGTTGACCACGGTTTGCGACTGGCCCAGCAGCGCGCGGCTGGTGCCGACGCCGGTAAAGACCTGGTTAACATGCTGGGGTTGCAGCACCGCTGAAATCTCACTCACCATTTTTGACTGGTTCGGATCGCCCGCGCCGAGCCCTACCGAGAGCGCGTTATCGATTAGCGCGGCATAGTCGCGCATATCGGCAATAGCCGCCTCATTGCTGCTGTAGTTCTTCGATAGTACGCCCACCAGCACATGTCCCTCAGCCGCTTCCCAGATGGCGCGCGCGTTGGCTTTTGAGCCAGCCAGCACGTTGAGACACAGACGATCCTTGTAAAAATTAGGGCTTAGCGTCATGCGGTTTTTCCTCCGTTCAGTAGTGCCTGGATTGAGGTGAAGATGGTGTGCAGCTGCTCAGCGCTGACGCTGCGCACGTCTGCCTCAATGATGCCTTCATTGGCTTTGTAGCCGCGAAAATAGATGGCAGTTTCACCGTTCTTCAGCGCCTGCACGATGTCGCCGGTGCGCTGACCAATAGCCGCCTCGTCAAACGTTATTTCAGCGCGGGCAATATCGCGTCCTGCCGCATCCCACACTACGCGAGCGCTTACGCCGTGCAGCTGGTTAAGGTTGTCAATAAAGGGGGTCATTTTCGCTACCATCTGCGCGCCGCTGGGCTTTTCCAGCCGGAGATAGTTCTCAATCGCCTGCGTCAGCCCCAGGATGCCCTCTTTACCCACTTTCATGGCCCGGCCAATGCCGTTGCTCTGGCGTTTGACCCATTCAACATACTGCTGTCTGCCTGTGACCAGCCCGCTGGTCGGCCCCTCAATCGCCTTCGCACCGCTGTAGATCACCAGATCTGCCCCGAACTGGTAATAGCACTGCAAATCTTCTTCAGCGGCGGCATCGACAATCAGCGGCACGCCGTATCTGCGCGCCACGCCGGCGGCCTGCTCCACGCTGAGATGGCTTTTCTGCACACAGTGATGAGATTTCACGTAGAGAATGGCGGCAGTCTGCGGCGTGATCGCCGCCGCCAGCTGCTCGGGTGAGCACTCGTTGCTGTATCCCGCCTCTACCAGACGACCGCCGCCCAGCGCGACCATGCTGCCTACCGGCGCGCCATAGTTAACGTTATGCCCTTTCGGCACCACGATCTCGTGCGGCACCTCCAGTGGTGCAGCGTGCAGATTATCCAGCAGCCAGTCGTTCTCTTTGACGATAACCGCCGCTACGCACTGCGCAATGCCCGCCGAGGCGCAGGAGACCACGACCGCATTTTCGACATTCAGCAACTGCGCAATATAGGCACCGGTTTTATCCACCAGATCTTTCATTTCAAAATAGTGGCTGAGGCCGGTCTGTACGGTCTCAATCACCTCCGCTGACGGCGTGGAAACGCCGAGAATGGTCATGCGTCCTGAAGCGTTGATGACCGGCTTCAGGCCATATTTTTCATAGATCGAAGACATTGGCTTTCCCTTCTTCTGTCAGATGCCACTCGCCCGCCACAATGGCCGCGAGCGGCGTAAGATGTTTCTCTCCGGTGATCTGCTCGCCCTCTGCGTCGATAAACAGGCGGGGGGCGTCCGTCACGCTAAAGATGGTCAGGTCGGCGTCGAAGCCCACGTCAAGACGCCCTTTGCGCGTCAGGCGCAGCCCCTCAGCGGCTTTCCAGGTAACGCAGTCGATCACCTGCGGCAGCGTCATACCGACGCTGAAAAACTTCGACATCACGTGCGCCAGGTTATGCACCGGCCCATTAAGGCGGTTGCGGCAGTAGATGTCTGAGCTGATGGTGTCGGGCAGAATGCCCTGGGCGATGGCAACGCGTGCTACCTCAAAGCTGAAGCTGGCGCTGCCGTGGCCGACATCCAGTCTGACGCCGCGCGCGAGGGCATTTTGCACCGAGGCTTTGAGTTCACCCTGCGGCGTCAGCACGCGGTTGGGCTTGCCGTTAAAGCAGTGGGTAATGATGTCACCGGCGGTCAGGCGATCGGCGATCTCTGCCAGATCGGGCGGATTGTTGCCGATATGCACCATCAGCGGCAGATCTCCCACCTGTTTCTGGATCGCTTTGGCTTTGATCAACGGCTGAATACCGTTTTCACCCACGACGCTGCTGCTCATGCGCGCCTTCAGGCCGACAATAAACGCAGGCAGTCGGTTTACCGCCTGCTGCACCGCGTCGCCATCGATCTGTCGCATATCCGCCAGCTCGTTTTGCGTCACAATACCGGTGCGGGCGATGTTGATCAGCGCATGGACCTGCGTGATCGCACTGCGGGTCAGGGCATAAAAATCATCAATATGATCCGCACCGGTACTTCCGGCGTCGATCACCGTCGTCACGCCGGTCGACACGCCGATCGCGTCCGCTTCATCATGGTAGATCGGGGAGTTGGGGTAGCAGTGAACGTGGGAATCGATCCAGCCCGCACTGACGTAGTAGCGTCCCGCCAGATCGCGCTCCCTTGCGGCGCTCCCCTGTATCTCATCGCCAATGGCGGCAATCTTGCCATCCTCAAGCGCGATATCCACCAGCCGCTCATCCGTCAGCCTTGCGCGGCGAAGAATCAGATCGAACATAGCATCTCCTTATCGCGGCGGCCGGATCGCGGTCCGCCGCCTCTGTCAGATCGCGACCGGAAAGATCGCGCCGAGGATCATGGCACCGAGGATCGCACCGCCGGTGATCGGTTTGTTCCACAGATAGAACAGCAGCGCACCGAGCAGCGAGCCAAGGCCAATTGGGATTGAGGCCGCCATTGCCGAGAGAATGATCAACGGGCCCAGGAAGCGGCCAGAGGCGTTACCTGCTCCCATCATGACATCGGCACCGTAGGTAGAGTCGCTCTGGTTAATGGTAAATTTACGCGCTAGGATAATGACGTAGCCAATCGCCACGCCAATCACCAGGCCGGTAGCCAGGGAGGCAGCAAAGTTAGCCACGGGGAAAACGATGCCCGCCCCCAGCAGCAGTGCGGGCACCCCGAGACCAACGCCGGTCTGGATGGCACCCCCGATATCGAGAATCCCGACCAGCGAGCCTTCAATAATGCGGGCAAACAGGAAGCTTGCGCCGAAGGCCGCCACCGCGCCGTAAACGCCGGTTTCCATCCCGGCACGCAGCATTGAAACGAACGCCACTTCGTTGAACGCGCCGATGCCGTAGAGATAGTACATATGCGTACCGGCAAATACGCCCGATGAGAGCAGGCCGACAAAGATCGGGAAAGACCAGTCGGCGTACCAAAAGCCTTTGTTTTCAGTCATGTCGATAACCTTATTTGCCGCTCAGGGAGTTATGGATCATGTCGAGCCAGCCGGGGATACCGAGCTGGAAGGATTGCAGCAGCTTCATATCAAAACCGCGGAAGAAACCGCTCAGCACGAACAGCAGCACGATCGCCACCATCATGACTTTGGTGACCTTGTTCCAGCCGCTCTCTTCGACGCCTTTACCGATCAGGATACCCAGCACCAGGCCCGGCACGGCATTACCCATAATGAGCTGCGCCAGCCCGCCAAAAATCGTTGCCCAGAAGCCCGATTTCTTACCGGCATCGATCGCCGCCAGCCAGAAAATCACCGGCATCACGGTGTTAACCAGCAGGTTTGCTGCCGGAACCAGCACTTTTACCGCCGTTACCTGCAAGGCAGCCGGAACAGCTGAGGCTGTAGAATTAAGGAAGGCGACCACGACCATGCCGATAATGCCGCAGGCGATAGCCATTTTTTTCGGATCGTGCAGAGTTTCCGCCAGGTTGCGGTTTTTCACCATCAACGCCGCTGCGCCCCAGTTAGGAATGATGCGGTGGTCTACGTCCTGGGTGAAGGAACCTGCCGCCACGGATGATGCCCAGGCATTGAAGAAGAAGCCGAGACCAAAGGAGAAGTGCGAAGCGGGATCGCCTTCGCAGGCGTTGAGCTCGCCGAGCGTACGGAATGCACCCATGCCCTGCGATGTTGGCGCATGGAACATACGTGCCGCACCGGCCCCCACGCCCACACCCACTAGCCCTCCGATGATCAACGACTTAAGCAAAATTATTAAAAACATGTTTTTTTACCTTTGTTGTCGTCTGTTTTTAAGGCGTCGTCGTGAATGTCACCTGCCCGGTATCGATCACGGTAACGCTGACGGAAATCTCCAGCTCTACGCTGTAGCTCCGTCGCTGGCGCGCCAGGAAGAAGAAAAGAAATTTCTCCGTCCTGACGCTCTCCTGCGCGCGCAGCACCCGTACATCAAGGGGTTCTATGCGCAGCAGAATCTTTTGTGTCGCGCGCAGAACCTGGTTCTGCACGCGGCTGAGGGCATCGGCAAAGGCCTTCTCTTTGCTGTCGCCTTTGCCCTGCACCGTCACCTGGGTAACGTATTGTTCTTTCATCGTTAGCTGCCGTGCTTCTTGTTCCAGGCCTGCACCAGCCGTTCGCCCAACTCCTCTTTGTCCATAAAGCCGAAGCCGAGCACGTTGGCACCTTCGTTAATGGCAGTCACACCCTCGTCAATGGAACGCATACCGTGGCGCGCCTTGTAGCCATATTTGTTCTGTGCAGTGATCGCCCCTGCGCCACCGCTGCCGCAGAAGGAGATGCCAAAGTCAGCATTTTCAGCCTTCATCACGTCGCCCAGCTTCATATCTGCCGCGACGCCCGGCACCACTACAGCCCGCCCGCCCGCTTTTTCAATCCCGGCAGCCACTTTCTGTCCTTTACCTAAACGATCGCCGATTACGACAGTTACCATCATAATTTCCTCATTTAACAGTTAGTTAGAACGTGCCACTTCAATATGGACGGAGAGAAGCCAGGCTTCCTCGCGCGGCAGGTTGCCGAAGAGATCGACCACCTGTTGCGCCAGCTGCATCGTTTCTGGCGATATATCCTCAAACAGTTCCGCCTCAACCTCTGGCAGCGGTTCGCCGGTCAGTGAACGCAGCGCCATGGCATGCACGTGTGAAGCCAGCATCTGCTGCTGCACCGCGTTTGGCTCTATAGTGTGTTGGGCATAGATCGCCGCGATTTGCGTCATGACCGTGTCGGCCAGCGCCTGAATCTCTTCTGGCGTGGCCTGCTGTACCGAAGCTCCGTTGCTGCTCACCTTGCTACTCCTGTTCACGAAAATTCGCGTTGCAAATAAATTACGGCCAGACGCTGCTTAAGTGCAGGCGCACTTTTTCCGCATTGAAGTGGAAATCGCAGGGCAGTCTGTGCGCCAGATCGCAGGATGCATGGATTGTGTGATACAGGCCGCGTTATGCACGGATCTGAGCGTTAACAGCCAAGGTCAAAAGGGAATCGTGCAGAGCGCGGCGCGGAGCGCAGATTAAAAACGGAATGAGATAAGAAAAGCCGATGATGAAGTGAAGCCGGTCGCGCGGACCGGCCTGAAAGTCAGCGAAATTTTTTATGATTGGCGTTGCGGATATCTGCCAGCTTCTGCGCTTCGGTTTTCGCACCGTCCACATTATTCGCTTTTGCCAGTTCGTTGACCACGTCGATCTGCGCAATCAGCGAGTCTAGCCCGGCGTGATAATCCTTGATCTGTGCGCTGTCTGCTGGCTGACCTTCCAGTTTCTCCGGCGTCGATTTTTTCGCGTCTTCCGCTGCCTGACGCATGTTGCTCAGCGCCTGCTGCATCGTCTGCGCATCGCGGGTTTTCATTACGGTACTCAGGCCCTCTTTCAGCGTGTCCATATCTTTCTCGAGATCGGCCGCATAGAGAGTGGCGCTTCCTGACAACAAGGAGAGAGCTAACATTGCAATCACAGGCTTACGCATCAGTGTGTCCTTTTTTCTTGTGGGTAAAAAAAAAGCAGCCAGAGCGGCTGCTTTCAGAAAGCGAGTTTTATTATTGTCCGGCGATTTTCATCTCCGGCAGCAGCACCGATCCACATTGTATGTTGCTGCGCGTTTCAATGTCGCTACCCACCGTGACGATATTACGCCACATATCCTTGAGATTTCCTGCAATAGTGATCTCACTCACAGGATATTGAATTTCACCGTTCTCGACCCAGAAGCCCGCCGCACCGCGTGAATAGTCACCGGTAATGGCGCTGACGCCCTGGCCCATCAGTTCGGTGACCACCAGGCCACGCCCCATCTGCTTCAACAGGTCTTCAAAGCTGCTGCCCTGGCCAGCAATGCGCCAGTTGTGGATGCCGCCCGCGTGACCGGTGCTCTTCAGGCCCAGCTTGCGCGCCGAGTAGCTGGTCATCAGCCAGGTTTGCAGCACACCATCCTTAATGATATCGCGCGCCTGAGTGCGCACGCCTTCGCTGTCAAACGGCGTCGATGCCAGCCCTTTCAGCAGATGTGGCTGCTCGTTAATCGTGAGCCATTCCGGCAGGATCTGCTGTCCCAGCGCGTCCAGCAGGAAGGTCGATTTACGATAGACGCTGCCGCCGCTGATCGCGCC
Organism: Pantoea sp. KPR_PJ; assembly: GCF_041386365.1. Taxonomy (NCBI): domain Bacteria; kingdom Pseudomonadati; phylum Pseudomonadota; class Gammaproteobacteria; order Enterobacterales; family Erwiniaceae; genus Pantoea; species Pantoea sp. KPR_PJ. Next base: position 56,141 of record NZ_JABMIK010000012.1, read on the forward strand.
AACCAGATGGCCGAAAAGGCCCGTAGCCACTTCCGGTGCGAAGATGACCGGCGCTTTCATGGTAGACAGTTTGCGCGGCGCAAGGCGCGACAGTACGCGTCGCGCGCACTCTTCGCCCACCCAGTCGGGGCTTTTCAAATCGTCAAAGGCGCGGCCGATGGTATAGGCGTAGTCGCGCTCCATGTTACCGTCCTGCTCAGCGATAACGCTGCTGGACAGCGAGTGGCGGCTGGAGCAGTAGCTCTGCATCATGCCGTGGCTGTTGCCGAAAACTTTAATGCCGACGTGGCTGTTGAAGCTGCCGCCTTCGGTATTGGTGATGCGTGAATCGGCCTTCAGCGACGCCTGTTCCGCCTGCGCGGCGAGCTCGATGGCGCGATCGGCGTCGATCTCCCAGGGGTGGTAGAGGTCGAGATCCGGCGCGTCGAACGCCAGCAGCTCGGCATCCGCTGGCCCGGCATAGGGGTCTGCTGAGGTATAGCGGGCAATGTCGATCGCCGCCTGCACGGTGCGTTTAATCGCTTCCGGACTAAGGTCAGTGGAAGAGGCGCTGCCCTTGCGGTTCTGATGATAAACGGTGATGCCGAGCGCGCCATCGCTGTTAAACTCGACGTTCTCCACTTCGCCGTAACGGGTGCTGACGCCGATTCCGGTGGTTTTGGTCACTGCCACTTCCGCGCCGTCGGTGCTGGCTTTCGCCAGATCCAGCGCCTGCGCCACTGCCTGTTCCAACACTTTTCGCTGTTCTGCAACCTGAGTAGATACGTTCATCGGCCTGCCGTCTAATCTTATGTATGAAAGTTTTGAGTCTATCAGAGTCAGAGAACAATTTCGCAGTCACCCGATAAACTGATAGGATTAGCCTCTTTTTTTAGGGGAGCCCAGAAAATGACCAAACAGCCCGATGAGTGGCTCGACGATGTACCGGATAATCAGGAAGAAGAAGACGAAGAGATTATCTGGGTCAGTAAGAGCGAAATTAAACGCGACGCTGAAGAGCTAAAACGCCTGGGTGCCGAACTGGTCGATCTGGGCAAGAACGCCCTGGAGAAGATCCCGCTTGATCAAGATTTGCTGGCCGCGGTTGAACTGGCCCAGCGCATTAAGAAAGAGGGCCGCCGTCGCCAGCTGCAGCTGATTGGCAAAATGCTGCGCTCTCGCGACGTTGACCCGATTCGCCAGGCGCTGGATAAGCTAAAGAACCGTCATAATCAGCAGGTTGCGCTGTTCCACAAGCTAGAAGCGCTGCGCGATCGCCTGATTGAACAGGGTGACGAGGCAATGAATGAGGTCATTACTCTTTATCCGCATGCCGATCGTCAGCAGCTGCGCAGCATGATCCGCAACGCGCAGAAAGAGAAAGCGGGCAATAAACCGCCCAAAGCCTCGCGTCAGATTTTCCAGTATTTACGTGAGCTGGCGGAGAACTAAGCCCGGTTCAGGCGGGTTGCTCAGCCTGCCTGTGACGCTTCTGGCAACCGCGTAGAAATCAAAAAGCGCCCTGCTACGGGCGCTGTAAAGATTACGCCAGTCGATCCAGTAGCTTCTGATGAATCCCACCGAACCCGCCGTTGCTCATCACCAGGATTGAATCGCCCGGCTGCGCGGTTTTCGCCACCATCTCAACCAGCGTATCGATATCGGCACTCCAGTGCGCGGGCGGCATGCAGGCCTCAGCGACGTCAGAAACCTGCCACGGAATATGGTGCGGCTGGAACAAAAAGACTTCATCCGCACGCGCCAGCGACGGAGCGAGATCGTTTTTGCTCACGCCCATCTTCATGGTATTGGAACGCGGCTCCAGCACCGCCAGGATGCGCGCTCTGCCGCCCACCTTGCTGCGCAGCGCCGAGAGCGTCGCCAGGATCGCGGTCGGGTGATGGGCAAAATCGTCATACACCTTGATGCCGTTTACCTCGCCGCGCAGTTCAAGACGACGGCGCGCGTTGATAAAGCTGTCAAGGGCCTGCGCCGCATCTTCGGGTTTTACGCCGACGTGACGCGCTGCGGCAATAGCCATCAGGCCATTATGCATGTTGTGCTCGCCCACCAGCGACCAGTTCACCTCGCCCACTTTCTCGCCGTCAAGCAGCACTTCCCAGCGCGACGCATCGGGCACCTGCTTTTTCGCCTGCCAGCGGCCGCCTTCGCCAACGCCTTCCTGCTCGCTCCAGCAGCCCATCGCCATCACCTGCCTGATGTTGTGATCGTGCTCTGGCAGCAGGATCTTGCCCTGGCCCGGCACAATACGCACCAGATGGTGGAACTGCTTCTGGATAGCCCGTAAATCGTCAAAGATGTCAGCGTGATCGAATTCAAGGTTGTTGAGGATCAACGTGCGCGGGCAGTAGTGAACGAACTTGGAGCGTTTGTCGAAAAAGGCGCAGTCATATTCATCGGCTTCGATAACGAAGAATGGACTTTGTCCTAATTTTGCCGAAACCTCGAAGTTGCCCGGCACGCCGCCAATGATAAAGCCAGGCGCCAGTCCGCACGACTCCAGTATCCAGGCTACCATACCAGAAGTGGTTGTTTTCCCGTGGGTTCCTGCTACGGCCACCACCCAGCGATCGCGCAGTACGAAGTCATGTAGCCACTGCGGTCCAGAGAGATAGGGGATGTTGCGTTTCAGCACCGCCTCAACACAGGGGTTGCCGCGCGTCATCGCATTGCCGATGATAACGAGGTCCGGCGCGGGATCGAGCTGTGAGGCGTCGTAGCCTTCAGTGAGTTCAATGCCCTGCTGCTCCAGCAGTGTGCTCATCGGCGGGTAAACGTTGGCGTCCGAACCGGTCACCTGATGGCCAAGGGAACGTGCCAGCATTGCCAGACCGCCCATAAAGGTGCCGCAAATCCCAAGGATATGAATGCGCATAACTTGATCCATTACTCAAAAGTTCGGCGCACAGTGTAACCCCGCTCGCAGACTTAAGAAACGGATTAGGACTATGGTTTTTGAAGTTCAATCGGCTAAACTGCGTACGCAAACGTTGGCGGTTTGTCAGGCAGGCTGCCACTCCATCGAAGATTCAGGGAATGTGTTATGAAAACGTTAGGCGAATTTATCGTCGAGAAACAGCACGACTTTCCTCACGCTACAGGTGAACTGACGGCGCTGATTTCCGCTATCAAACTGGGCGCAAAAATCATCCATCGCGATATCAACAAAGCCGGTTTGGTCGATATTCTCGGTGCCAGCGGCGTTGAAAACGTTCAGGGTGAACAGCAGATGAAGCTGGATCTCTTCGCGAACGAAAAGCTTAAAGCGGCACTGAAAGCGCGCGGCATCGTGGCAGGGATTGCATCGGAAGAAGAGGATGAGTTTGTAATCTTCGAAGGAGTTGAAAACGGTAAATATGTGGTCCTGATGGATCCGCTGGACGGCTCTTCCAATATCGACGTTAACGTCTCCGTCGGCACCATCTTCTCTATTTATCACCGCGTCAGCGCACCGGGAACGCCGGTCACCGAAGCGGACTTTATGCAGCCGGGTCACAAGCAGGTTGCAGCGGGCTACGTTGTGTATGGCTCCTCAACCATGATGGTCTATACCACCGGCTGTGGCGTACACGCCTTTACCTACGATCCGTCGCTCGGCGTTTTCTGCCTGAGCCACGAGCGCATGGCCTATCCCCCTACGGGCTATACCTACTCCATTAACGAAGGCAACTATATTCGTTTCCCGCAGGGCGTGAAGAAATACCTGAAGTTCTGTCAGGAAGAGGATCATGCCACGCATCGTCCTTACACCTCCCGCTATATCGGCTCGCTGGTGGCGGATTTTCACCGTAACCTGCTGAAAGGCGGCATCTATCTCTACCCGAGCACCGCCAGCCACCCTAACGGCAAGCTGCGCCTGCTGTATGAGTGCAACCCTATGGCCTTCCTCGCGGAGCAGGCTGGCGGTAAAGCCAGCGACGGCACGAAACGTATTCTCGACATTCAGCCGGAAACGCTGCACCAGCGCTGCCCGTTCTTCTGCGGCAACGATGCGATGGTTGATGATGTAGAGCGTTTCCTGCGCGAGTATCCTGACGCGGCGCAGTAAGCCAGAGAGCAAGGGCGCGATTATCGCGCCCTTTCTTTTATGCCGTTTATGCCGTTTCCAGCCTGAACAGCGACACCGCAGATTGCAGATGCTGCGATTGCGCCTCCAGTGACTGCGTTGCCGCCGTCGCCTGCTCCACCAGGGCCGCATTCTGCTGCGCCGCCTCATCCATCTGCGTCACGGCCTGATTCACCTGCTCAATGCCGCGACTCTGCTCGTCCGATGCCATTGAAATCTCTTTCATCAGCGCCGTGACGCGCATCACTTCGCTGGAGATCTCATCCATGGTTTCGCCCGCGCGCGTGGCCATATCGCTGCCCTCTTTTACCCGCGTTTGCGACTCTGCGATCAGCCCGCGGATCTCCTTCGCCGCATTAGCGCTGCGCTGTGCCAGAGTACGCACTTCGTTTGCCACCACCGCAAACCCGCGCCCCTGTTCGCCCGCACGCGCGGCCTCCACCGAGGCGTTGAGCGCCAGGATATTGGTCTGGAAAGCGATGCTGTCGATCACGCCAAGAATGTCGCCGATGCGCCTGGCGCTGTCGGTGATCTCCTGCATCTTCTCCATCACATAGCACACCACTTCTGCACCGCGATCGGCGGTATCAGAGACGCTGTTTGCCAGCGTGTTCGCCTGCTGCGCATTGGCGGCGTTGAGGCGCACCGTGGCGGTAAGCTGTTCCATGCTGGCTGCCGTTTGCTCCAGCGACGCCGCTGACTCCTCTGTGCGCTGGGACAGGTGCACGTTGCCCGCTGCCAGTTCGCGACTGCCAACGTCGATTTGCAGGCTGGCTTCCCGCACCTGGCTTACCTGCGCCCGCAGCGCCTGCTGCATCTCAGCTAACGCGCGGTTCAGTCGACCCAGTTCGTTATCGCCTGCCGGAGGCAGCGTGTGTGACAGGTCGCCCGCGGCAACCTGCTCAAGGTGCCCGATGGCATGATCCAGCGGCTGTAGCAACAGGCGACGCATCAGCACCCAGGCGAGTACGAACAGCAGCAGCGTGAGGGCTACCGCCGTACCGATCAATGCCTTCATCAACGTTTCGTTGTGAGCCGCCTGCGCCAGCTGCATATCAGTAACGCTGTCGGCGTAGGTGCCAAAGGCGGCGACCGCATCGCTGTAGTTCTGTGCCAGCGTGGCGAGATTGCCCTCCAGTACGGCGTAATACTCGTCGGTGTACTGCTTTTCCAGCGCATCGACGATCGGTTTAATGCCCTGCGCCATATAGGCGTTATAGGTGGCGACGACCTCGTCAGCCAGCTTTTTGCCTTTCACCGTCACGGTCCCGGCGTCAATAAAGGCTTTCATATTCTGCTGCGAATCGCGCACGTCAGCCTGAACCTGTTTCGTGGCTGTCGCGCCCTCTTCCAGCAGACCAATCTCTATTTTGCGCACCGCCAGCGCGGAGGTGGCTCGCGCGCGCATTAAGTCGCCGTTGCTTTGATAGAGCGCGTTGAGTTCGATACCCTGAATGCGGTTAATGACATTCAGTGACTGATTCCCTTTATTAATGGCAATAATGCCCATCACGCTGACCGCCAGCAGCAGCAGCGTCATAAAGGCAAGTAAAGCTAATAATCCTGTGCGTAGTGAGAGCTTTTTCATGATGTTTTTTTCCGTTTGCTTAGAGAAAGGCAGAAAATCCAGCAGCCCTAAAACGTACAAGTTATCGGCAGTTGCGCAGAGAAACTTTACCGACGTTGATGGTCATTTCCCTGTCATTTCCGCACGCTTACGCTCTCTTAAAGAGGATTTACAGGATGAAAAAAGGTATTGCCGCCGTTGCTCTGCTGCTCAGTTCTCCCGCGCTGGCACAGCAGAACCCGATTGACCTTGCGCTGGCGCAGTGTCTCAATGACGCCACGTCTACCGTGGCGATGGTGTCCTGCTACGATCGCGCCAGCCAGGCCTGGGACCGAGAAATGAATATCCACTACAACCAGCTAATCAACTCTCTGAGCGGCGAGCCGGCAACGGCGCTGCGCCGCACGCAGCGCCAGTGGCTGGCCTACCGCGATAGCTGGCAGGCCGCAAGCAGGGCCTTTTTTACCCGCACGCAGGGCTCCATGGCGCAGATCGCTGTTGCCGGACAGGGCGTCGATCTGGTTCGCAATCAGGCACTGATGTTGCAGTCGCTGAATAAAGGCAGTTGCGCCAGCAACGGCGATTGTTGATAAATAGTGGCTCACGCGCTGGCGTGTTCCAGCGTAACAACGTCCTTTCAGGGAGCATTTATGGCTGCGTATGCCTCTACTCTTATCCTTATCGGCCTCGCGGTCCTGAGCTATTTTGTCCATAACAGCGCGGTAACCCTCTCTATCCTGATTTTGCTGGCCATTAAGCTCACCCCGCTGTCGCAGTTTTTCCCCTACGTTGAGAAACAGGGCATCCAGCTCGGCATTATTATTCTGACGGTTGCAGTCATGGCCCCGCTTGCCAGCGGCTCGCTTCCCGCCTCATCGCTGCTGAAATCTTTTGTTCACTGGCAGTCGATTGTGGCCATACTGGTGGGGATTTTTGTTGCCTGGCTGGGCGGCCGCGGCGTCAGCTTTATGAGCGTGCAACCCACCGTTATTGGCGGCTTACTGATCGGCACGGTGATTGGTGTGGCCTTCTTTCGCGGCGTGCCGGTTGGCCCGCTGATTGCTGCGGGAATTGTCTCGCTGTTTATCACCGCAAAGTAGGGCGTGGACCATTCCGAAAGGTCAAAATTGGGGCATACTTTCAGAGTCAGTTGGCTATAATAGCCGTCACTCAACATATGACTATTGAAGGAATGCCCGATGAGTTTGAACCAGGTGCCTGCAGGCAAAGAACTGCCAGAAGATATCTACGTTGTTATTGAGATCCCGGCTAACGCCGATCCAATCAAATACGAAGTGGACAAAGAGTCTGGCGCTCTGTTTGTAGACCGTTTCATGTCTACGGCGATGTTCTATCCGTGCAACTACGGCTATATCAACCATACGCTGTCGCTGGATGGTGATCCGGTTGACGTGCTGGTTCCGACCCCATACCCGCTGCAGCCTGGCTCTGTCATTCGCTGCCGCCCAGTTGGCGTGCTGAAAATGACCGACGAGTCTGGCGAAGATGCCAAACTGGTTGCCGTACCGCACACCAAGCTGACTAAAGAATACGATCACATTAAAGATGTGAACGACCTGCCAGAACTGCTGCGTGCGCAGATCACCCACTTCTTCGAGCAGTATAAAGCGCTGGAAAAAGGCAAATGGGTGAAGGTTGAAGGCTGGGATAACGCTGAAGCGGCGAAAGCGGAGATCGTCTCCTCTTTCGAGCGTGCGAAGCAGAAATAATCTGCCTATGGCTGATAAAAAAACACCGTCCTCTGGACGGTGTTTTTGTTTATGGGTCTGACGGAGGATCGTCACGCTGTAGCCAGTCGCCGCTGGCAATACGCTGACGTCCCTTTACCGGACGCTGGTAGACATAGAGCCATGCGCTGCCGTAAGGCGTTTGCATCAGCTGGCGCTTATACTCGCCAGCCTTAGTGCGCAATGCATCCAGTTCGCCCAGCGTGGTGGCGTCGATGCGGTAAACTTCACAATAGACGGTTCCTTCGCCCGGGATCACGCCCGGATAATGGCCGAGACTGTAGAGCTCATAGCCCTCAATCTGCATATCCCCCAGCCATTGCGCATTCGTCATCCAGTGACTGTTTCCCTGTTTGCGCCGTAAACTGCCGTAGACAATTATTCGCATTGCTAAAACTCAAACTGATAGAGCAAATCAAGAGCCTGATCCACACCGGATACGGCTTCCAAATAGAGTTTGGGCATCAGGCGATAACGCAAGGTCAAGGTCGCCAGTGAATCAAAAATGCCAACACCATATTTTACTTGTAGACCCGGCAGCACATAACCACTGACCTGCACCTGCTGGCTGTCGCCAGCCCCTGTGGTGTCAAGGGCAAGATTGCTGACGCCAAACGTCTCCCCGATTTTACCCACAACCTGCCCACTTTGTGCAACCCCCAGCCCGACTAACGCTGAGGTTAATGCGTTACCGTCGCCGTCAGAGCCTAATCCCTGACCACGCAGCAGATAAGAGAGGGCTTCCTGCTGCGACATCGCCGGGTCGGAGAAGACCTCTACCTTCGGCTCATCGGCCAGACCGGTCACGCGCAGGCCAGCGGTGACGTCGTCCTGAGTGGCTTCCGGGTTACGAATGGCCTCCAGGTTGATGTAGGGCTGATCGGGCGGACCGGCAAACTGCAGTTCACCTTTGCGCACGATAAGATCCTGACCGTAAGCGTGGAAGCGACCAGACGGAATGTTAATTTGTCCGTTCAGGCCCAGACCGGTTTTGTCCTGCACTACCTTCAGATCGCCGTTAAGCTTCGCCTTCAGACCGAAAGCCGACAGGCGCACATCGTTGCCAACGTGGATCACCAGGTTGCTGTTGATCGGGATTGCCGCAGTTTTAGGCTGAATCGGCTGCAGGTTCTTATCCAGCAGCACCTCGTCCGACGACACGCCTGTGGCGCTCTCCGGCACTTCCTGTACCGTAATACGCGCCCAGGGAATATCGACGCTGCCATCCAGACTAAAGGCCGCCGGCGTTGCCTCAAACACCAGATCCGGTGAGACATCCATGCGCACCATCGGCGGCACGGTGACGCGCACGCGGCTGCCCTGCGCGGCGATACGCGCGCGCCAGTTGTCGAGCTGGCTCCAGTCGGCATTGCCGTTCAGGTTGATATTCCCCTGCGCAGTCTGTACCAGTCCGTTGAGCGTCGAACTCATACCGTTGAACACCATATTCAGACTCGCAGCGGTCAGATCGACCGGCATAAAGTTGCCGTCAACGTCGACATTTTGTAAACCGAGCTGGCCGAAGATCTGTGGCTGCTTCACGCTGCCGCCCAGACGCAGGCTGCTGTTCAGGTTGCCCTTGATTTGCTCACCCTGCATCAGCGCCGGGTTTAGCAGCGCCAGCGAGATGTTGCGGATATTCACGTTGCCGCCCAGCGTGCGGCGGTTTTGCGGATCGCTAACCTGCACGTTGCCGTCGAACTGACCGTTTCCGGCAATGCGAATAAGCCAGTCGAGGTCGGCACGGCCGTTACGCAGCGCCGCATTGAGATTCAGGGTGCTAAAGTCGATCGGCAAGGTATTGCCCTGTACATCCTGTCTGACCTTTACACCGTTGCCCTTCAGCGACAGAGTGCCGGTCGGCAGCGCCCCGTCCGCCGTCCAGTTCACGCGCGCGTCGCCGCTGAAGACGCCAGCCAGCTGAGTTTCATCCGGCAGAAACGGCTTTATCATCGCAAGGTCAAAGCGGTTGAGCTGAATGCGCGCATGGCCGCTCGGGCCAGCCTCAATCGGTTCTGGCACGCAGAGCTGCGCATGGGGGTTCTGCCAGCAGTGCGCTCCGATGGTCGCGGTCTGTTTCGCATTAAGGTAGCTGATCGCCATCTCGCGCGTCAGTCGCCACTCCCCTACTGGCGTATCAAAGCGCGTCTGGTTAAGCGTGCCCTGCCAGCGCTGCTGCTGGCGGTCAAAGCTGCCGTTAAGCGCCAGCTGACCCGATACAGGATCGCCCTGTACGTTGAGCTTAAGCTGGTGCGCTTTTTCGTTACCATTGGCGTTCAGCGTCAGCAGGCTGATAGTGAGTGCATCTTGCTTCAGCTGCTCGACGCGCAGCTGTAGCTTGCCGGCTACCTGATCGCTGGAACGTACGTCACCGTCCAGCGTGACGCGGCGGATCTGCAACTGCTGCCAGCGCAACCCGGTGGCGTTGAGATCGGCCAGCAGCTGCGGTGCCTGAAGCGTGCCGCGCGCCTTGATCGTGCCTTTCGCTACGCCGCCCAGTCCCGGCAAAGCGTTATCGAGATGGGGTGCATCAATAGTGGCGTCAAGATTAAGCGCGTCACCCAGCGACCCTTTCACGTCGACATTGTTACGGCCCAGCACGAGTTTGATGCCTGGAATATCCCACTGGTTGTAACTGTTGCCCTTCAGTGAGCCGTCAGCGCTGACGGCATTCTGTTTAACGTTGCCTTTAAGCTGAAGCTGCGGCACGCTCATCTGCCAGCTGCCACCATAGAGGCTACCGCGCGTGGCGATTTTACCCTCCAGCTTCGCGGGCCAGTCTGGATACTGACGCGCGGTGTTAATACCGGAGAGGGTCAACTCGCTGCGCCAGCTGATCGCTTTACTCCAGTCCACCAGCGCCGTGAGATCGACATTGCCCTGTAGCGCTCCGATGCGCAGCTTATCCAGGCTGAACTGTTCAACATTGCCTTTACCATCCAGCGCAATGGTTGCAGGCGGCACGCTGTCGCCTTTCACCGCGGTACGCATCGACATCACATAGTCGGTGGCTTTACCTTTGAACTGATAGTCCAGATTATCAGCCTGATACTGCACCGCGCCGGTCAGCGGCCAGCGCAGCTGGGGGCTGGTCAGGTGCAGCGACAATGGCAGACCGGCCACCGCCAGCTGCGTCGCGGCGTCAAGCTGCGCGCGTACCGGTCCCGAAAGATTCAGCCCCAGCTTCAGCTCGTCGCGCATCGCGCCGTTTAAATCCAGCTTGATCTTCTCACCTTTCAGCGGATCGACGCTGGCCGTTCCGTTGAGCGTGAAATTCACCGGCCAGTTGTCCGCCAGCATAGCTTCACCGCTACCGTTAAGCTGGCCGAGGCTGGAGTCGACCTCCAGGGTGCTAAGCTGTAAGCGACGATCGGCGGTTTTTGCCTTCAGCAGCAGACGGTTCACCGTAATATCGGTATCGCCGGTCATGCGCAACTGCTCACCCAGGATCTCCTGCACGTCGATATCGAGCGGCAGGCGGAAATCGGGCAGCGCCGGCAACAGCGGTTTAGCAAACATCGCCTGCAGGGTTTCACCCAGCGGCTTTTCATCCGGCTGCGGCTGCTGGACTTTGGGCTGTACTACCTCTTCACTGGCAACCTTTGCCGCTTTTGGTAGCGCCACCAGCAGGCTCTGAATATGGGTTGGATTCAGCGTCAGCGAACGTCCCTGCCATTGCAGCCCGGTGGTAAAATCGAGCAGGGAAATTGCCGTGTCATCGACCTTCACGTTAATGTTATGCAGGCCAAGTTGGCGCAGCGTAATCGGATAGGGCGTGCTGAGGTCGCCGCTGCCGCTCTCCTCTTCCGGCGGCGTTTCCTGTGCGGGCGTCATTTTCTTGCTATCGACCAGCACGTTGACATTCTTCAGCGCAATGTCATTGACACACACCGATGAGTGCAGCAGGCAGTTAAGATCCAGCGCCAGATGAAACGTCCCCGCGTCAACGCTGACGCCGGGCATCTCATAACGCAATCCGCTGATGGTCAGGTTACGCCAGCCGCCATCCACCTGTTTGATCGATAAGCCCGGCACCCAACGCGCTGCGCCGTTCAGTACCAGATGCAAACCTGGCGTGGTGCCAATCAGAAACGCCACGCCGCCCAGTAGCAGCACCAGAAAAATCAGTATGCCAGTCAGGACCTTTTTCCACAGCTTCATAGTTCAGGCCCCAGTCCGATATAAAATTGCAAACCATGCTCCTCGCTGTCATCAATGGGTCGGGCAATATCAAGCTTGATTGGCCCAACAGGTGACGCCCAGCGCACGCCAAAGCCGGTGCCGGTTTTAAAATTGCTCTGTTTGATGTCGTTAACTGCTTCACCAGAATCGATAAAGACCGCGCCCCACCATTTGCCGGTTACGTTGTACTGGTACTCCAGCGATCCCGTGGCAAGCTTTGACGCACCGGTGAGTTTGCCGTCATCGTCGCGCGGTGAAATATCTTTGTACTTGTAGCCGCGAATACTGCGATCGCCCCCCGCAAAGAAGCGCAGATCTGGCGGCACTTTCTCAAAGTCGTTTGTTTCAATCCAGCCGAGGTTGCCGCGCGCCACAAAGCGGTGCTTGTCTGCCAGCGTGCGGATCCAGACGTTCTGCGCCTGCAAAATCAGGAAGTCGACGTCAGAACCCCAGGTGGTATCGGAGACATCAATGGAATAGCGCTGTGAATCGCCCCAGGTCGGCATCAGGCCGCCGCGCGAGCGGGTGCGGTTGAGGCTAACGCCCGGATAGAGCAGCATCGTGGTGTTGGTCACGCTGCCCTGGGTAAAGTGGTCGAGGCTCCATTTCAGGTTGACCGCTTTCTGCCAGCCGGTGCTGTTCTCCCAGTAGCGCGACACGCCAAGCGTCGTGGTGTCCGCTTTGGTGTCGTTGAGATCGGTGCGCTTCAGGCCGCCAGAGAAGATGTAATACTGTTCCAGCGGACTTTTCAGCAGCGGCACCTTATAGCTCATATCAACCTGCTGTTCCGGCGCAGAGAGATAGGCGCTGGCGGCCAGACTGTGGCCGCTGTCGTTGACCCATGGCTTTTTCCAGGTCGCTTTCAGGCGCGGGCCGACATCGGTAGAGTAGCCCACCCCCGTCTCAATGGTGTTTTCGGTGCGCGGCGTCACCACAGCATTCAGCGGCAATATTTTCGTTTTGCGCCCCTGATCAAACTCGGGTGCCACCACCACGGAGTTAAACCAGCCGGTTGCCGACAGACGGCGATTCAGCTCAGCCAGGTCGCGTGAGCTGTAATATTCGCCATGGTGAAAAGGCACCAGATTTTGCAGATACTCTTCGCGGATCTGCGAGCCGCTAAAGCTGACGTCGCCGAAGCGATAGCGTTGGCCGCTGTCATAATCGATATCCCAGAACGCCTCACGACGCTCGACCGAGACGCCCAGTTGGCTTTTTTTAAAGTTACCGTCGAAGTAGCCGTTACGCAGCGCCAGGTTTGAGAAGCCGCTTTTAAACTTTTCATATTCACCGTGGTTGAGCTGCCGGCCTTTTTTCGGCGTGCCCTCTTCCACCCATGCCCGGTAGTCAGGATCGCGCAGCGCGTCGCCTTCCAGCACGATGGTGCTTCCCGCAATTTTGACCGGCTCGCCAGGTTTAACGTGCGCAATCAGCACGGGGCGTCCACCCTGCGGCGGCGCGGGACGCGATTCAAAATCGATATCGGGTTCGTAGTAGCCGAGCGCTTTCAGTCCTTGCTCAATGGCTTCAGAGACGCGTGCACGAAAGCGGCCATCGTTTGACACTTCGTCAGCGCCGATGGTCGAAAGACGAGCACGCACGTTCTTGTTAAGATCCCCGGTTAATCCTTGCACCTCAAGGCGCACTTTCGCTGCCTCAGCAACCGGCACAACAGCCAGCAGGCAGGTCATAAAACAGACGTGAATTCGTGGCACGCGTACTCCTGTTAATGATGCCGACCCCTATTCCGCGGGGCGTAGTGATAATCCCTGGATAAGCACATCGCAGCGGCGCACTCATCATCATAGCCGCTGCAAGCAGCCTGCGGCTGCGAAAAAACGCTAACTAAGCCAAATAGCGCTTCATTGTCAGCAAATGACCGAATCGATACAACCGCTGCGCATCATTAGCATGCGCCACTCAGATTAATCTGAGCCTAAACGGTCCGGTGACGGCTCTGGCGGCCTTCTATGCGCTGCTGCTATAATCACCGGCGCAGGCGCTGCCTGCTCTATTTCTGCCCCGGCGCGGTGACGCCGCGTCGACGAGGCGCAGACATTTTTGGCACGGATAGCCCAGACTGAGAGGTGAGTACAAGAGGTACGCACTTTCCGTGCGCTGCCCAGGCCAAAAATGACAAGTGGATAACCCTTTGGAAAACCTATGTTAGATAGCTTACTTGTCATCTTACTGCTGATCGTGATCAGCGCCTTTTTTTCTTTGTCAGAAATCTCGCTGGCGGCCGCCCGCAAGATTAAACTAAAACTGCTTGCCGATGAGGGCAATATTAACGCGCAGCGCGTGCTGAAGATGCAGGAAACGCCCGGCACCTTCTTTACCGTGGTGCAGATTGGCCTGAATGCGGTCGCTATCCTCGGTGGTATTGTCGGCGACGCCGCCTTCTCCCCCGCCTTCAGCAGTTTGTTTAGCCGCTTTATGGAACCGGCACTCGCTGACCAGCTCAGCTTTATCTGCTCGTTCATTATCGTAACCAGCTTCTTTATCCTGTTCGCCGATCTGACGCCAAAGCGCGTCGGCATGATTGCGCCGGAAGTGATTGCGCTGCGTATCATCAACCCAATGCGTTTCTGCCTGCTGGTGTTCAGCCCGCTGGTGTGGCTGTTCAATGGCCTGGCGAACGTTTTTTTCCGCGTATTTAAGCTGCCAATGGTGCGTAAAGATGACATCACCTCTGATGATATCTATGCGGTGGTGGAAGCGGGCGCGCTGGCAGGCGTATTGCGCAAGCAGGAGCACGAGCTGATCGAAAATGTGTTTGAGCTGGAGTCCCGTACCGTTCCCTCTTCCATGACCTCCCGCGAAAACGTAATCTGGTTTGATCTGCGCGAAGATGAAACCACTCTCAAGGGCAAAATTGCCCAGCATCCGCACTCTAAGTTTCTGGTGTGCGATGGCGATATCGACCATATCGTCGGCTATGTCGATTCTAAAGAGCTGTTGCTGCGCGTGCTGGGCAATCAGAGCATGGCGCTCAACAGCGGCGTGCAGATTCGTTCGGCGCTCATTGTCCCGGATACGCTGACGCTGTCAGAAGCGCTGGAAAGCTTTAAAACCGCAGGTGAAGATTTCGCGGTCATCATGAACGAGTATGCGCTGGTGGTGGGGATTATTACCCTCAACGACGTGATGACGACGCTGATGGGCGATCTGGTCGGTCAGGGGCTGGAAGAGCAAATTGTCGCCCGTGACGAGAACTCCTGGCTGGTAGAAGGCGGCACGCCAATTGACGACGTCATGCGCGTGCTCGATATCGATGAGTTCCCGCAGTCAGGCAACTATGAAACCATTGGCGGTTTCATGATGTACATGCTGCGCAAAATCCCAAAACGTACCGATTTCGTTAAGTTTGCGGGCTATAAGTTCGAAGTGGTCGATATTGACAGTTATCGCATCGATCAGCTGCTGGTGACGCGAATTGACGACCGTCCGCCGGTGCTGAACGTGGCAAAATCTGCGGAAGTGGATGAGTAAAAATTCAGAGGGCGCCAGCGGCGCCCTTTTTTGTCAGTTGAACTCTGCCTGAAGGCGCAGAACCTGACGGTTAATTTCGGACATCACACTCAGGTGCTGTTTGTCCTTCACGCGTGGAATCAACACTTTACCTTTGTCGAACTCAAACGCGCCTACATCCTTGATATACATCCGTCCTCTGAACAGCGTTTTGACATATTTCGCTATCTGCAGTGGGTTATAACGCTGAAAAATCTTCATACAAACTGACTCCTTTACAGGGATAAGTACGCTTCGCCGTTGCCAAATTCGGTACGAGCCCATGAAGCGCAAAGTGTGGGTAAACTATAGAACACCTGGCGTAATTAATGTTCCGGTAACTGAACTTTTTTACTGAGTTGACACAACATTACAGAATACTCTGTTATCGCATCGTACCAACGCAGTATAAATCCAAACTTGTTAATAAATTGTGGCATGAATAACAATCCTGACACCTTAACGAGACAGGCGCATCATCCATGCTTACTATTGCAAAAAAATGACCAACTGGTCGGATCACTGAGGAGAGAGACAATGCGACTGGCCCCCTTTTTGTTTGCGCTGGTGCTGCTGCCTGGCGTCGTTTTTGCTCATAACCTGAAACAGGACGCGCGCGTTCCTGCGGTTGGCATTAATGACAAAGGCGAACTCGTTTATCAGCAGGATGATTTCCACTATAAGGCCTGGAACAGCGCGCAGCTGGCGGGCAAAGTCCGCGTGATCCAGCACATTGCGGGACGTTCCTCGGCAAAGGAGAAGAATGCCGCGGTGATTGAAGCGATCAAGGCCGCGCGCTTTCCGCACGATCGCTATCAGACCACCACTATCGTCAACACCGATGATGCCATTCCCGGCACCGGCATGTTTGTGCGCAGCAGCATTGAAAGTAATAAGAAACAGTATCCCTGGTCGCAATTTGTCGTCGACAGCAAAGGCAATGTGAAGCATGCCTGGCAGCTGGAGAACGCCGGATCGGCCATTGTGGTGCTGGATAAAAACGGACGCGTGCGTTTCGTGAAAGATGGCGCGTTGACGCAGGATGAGGTGACACAGGTTATTGGTCTGGTGCGGATGCTGCTGAAAGAGTGAAATCAAACGGGAGGCCGCCGCCTCCCGCATCGATTAGAACAGCGACACGCGGAAACCCGGGTTCAGGAAGGATTCACGCGGCGCATAGTCCAGCGTTTTGCCCTTCCAGTCATGTACGTGCGCGCCTGCGGCGATGGCAACAGCATGCCCCGCGCCCGTATCCCAGATGTTGGTAGGCCCAAAGCGTGGATAGAGCTGGGCCTTCCCCTCCGCCACCAGGCAGAATTTTAGCGATGAACCGATCGCCACGGTCTGGTGCTCGCCAAGCTGTTTCAGGTACTCTTTCAGCTCGTCATCAGCGTGCGAGCGGCTGACCACCACCAGCGGCGGCCGTGCCTCCTGCGCATGGATCTGCGTTCTGTTCCCGCCCTCTTCTTTCCAGGCTTTCCCCTCCGCAGCCGAATAGAGCACACCGAGTGCAGGCGCATAGACCACGCCCAGGATCGGCTTGCCCTGATCAATCAGCGCGATATTGACGGTAAACTCGCCGTTGCGTTTGATGAACTCTTTGGTGCCGTCGAGCGGATCAACCAGCCAGTAGCGCTGCCACTGCTGGCGTTCGCTCCAGGAAGGGGGATCTTCTTCCGACAGCACGGGCACCTCTGGCGTCAGCTGCTTTAGCCCCTGCAGAATAATATCGTGCGCAGCGAGATCGGCCGCCGTAACCGGAGAGTCGTCCGATTTGCGGGAAACGTCTACCGGCGTTTCCTTTTCATAAATCAGCATGATTGCGTTGCCCGCTTCGCGCGCCAGCTGGCAAATTTGCTCTAACATCGTTACCTCCTTATCGGTGGCGACTGCACGGATAGCCATGCGCCACCTGGTTAAATTTTAGCAGCTACTGCGCCTCCGCCCGACCTGCCAGACGGTAAACCCTCAATATTTTAATAATATCAATATCATAGATTGCGCCCTGCCGCTATGCCGCGCTGTTTTCAGCCATTTCGCAACGTAAAATGTTAAACCCATCACGTAATCCTCTGACACATCATCATTCTTTTACATTATTTTGAGAGACTTACCTTTTTTGCAGCAGGATGACGCATGTTTAAGCCCACTCTCACTGTTCTGGCGTTGAGTCTTTCTACGGCCCTGCACGCCGCTACCGTTGATTTACGTTTGCTGGAAACCACCGATTTGCACAGCAACATGATGGATTTCGATTACTACAAAGATAAGCCCACTGAAAAATTTGGGCTGGTGCGCACCGCATCGCTGATTCATGCCGCGCGTCAGGAGGTAAAAAACAGCGTACTGATAGATAATGGTGACATTATCCAGGGGAGCCCGCTTGGTGACTATATGGCGGCAAAAGGTCTGCAGTCGGGCGAGATCCATCCCGTCTATAAGGCGCTTAATACGCTGGACTACAGCGTTGGCAATCTCGGTAACCACGAGTTTAACTATGGCCTGCCCTACCTGCGCAAGGCGCTGGCGGGCGCGCGCTTTCCCTATATCAATGCCAATATCATTGACCTGAAAACCGGCCAGCCGATGTTTACGCCTTACCTGATCAAGACCCTCGACGTCACCGATCGTGACGGCCAACCGCAGAAGCTAAAGGTCGGTTTTATCGGTTTTGCACCGCCGCAGATTATGGTGTGGGACAAAGCCAATTTACAGGGCAAGGTGCGCGTCGATGACATTACCGAAACCGCACGCCGCTATGTGCCGCAGATGCGCGCGCAGGGTGCAGATGTGATCGTCGCCATTCCCCATTCAGGCCTGAGCAGCGAGCCCTACCACGCCATGGCAGAGAACTCGGTTTACTATCTCAGTCAGGTCGAAGGCATCGACGCCATTCTCTTCGGCCACGCGCATGCGGTCTTTCCGGCCAAAGAGTTCGCGGCGATCAGCGGAGTAGATAGTGAAAAAGGGACGCTGAACGGCGTGGCGGCGGTGATGCCGGGCATGTGGGGCGATCACCTCGGCGTAGTGGATCTGGTTCTGAATCAGCAGCAGGGGCGCTGGCAGGTCAGCGATCGTAAAGCAGAGGCACGTCCGATCTACGATGTGGCACAGAAAAAATCGCTGGCGGCGGAAGATGCGGCGCTGGTGAAAGTGCTGGCAGATGACCACCGCGCAACGCGCGAGTTTGTGGCCAAACCGATCGGTAAATCCGCAGCAGAGATGTACAGCTACCTGTCACTGGTGCAGGACGATCCCACCGTGCAGATCGTGAATAACGCCCAGCGCGCCTATGTAGAGCACTTTATTCAGGGCGATCCCGATCTTGGCCGCTTACCGGTGCTCTCCGCCGCCGCTCCGTTCAAAGCGGGCGGGCGCAAGAACGATCCCGCCAGCTATACCGAAGTAGAAAAAGGGGATCTGACATTCCGCAATGCGGCAGATCTCTATCTCTACCCTAATACGCTGGTGGTGATGAAGATCAGTGGTGCACAGGTGAAAGAGTGGCTGGAGTGCTCAGCCGGACAGTTTAACCACATTGACCCGCAGCGTAGCGGCGTGCAGCCGCTGATCAACTGGGATTTCCGTACCTACAACTTTGACGTGATCGACGGCGTAAATTATCAAATCGACGTAACCCAGCCCGCACGCTATGACAGTGAATGCCAGCTGATTAACGCCCGCGCCTCACGCATCAAGAATCTGACGTGGCAGGGTAAACCTGTCGATCCCAGGGCGACTTTCCTTGTTGCCACGAATAATTATCGTGCCTACGGCGGTAAGTTTGCGGGCACAGGGGATAAGTACATCGCTTTTGCCGCTCCTGATGAGAACCGTGCGGTGGTCGCGGCCTATATCAGCGCCGAGACCAAAGCGCACGGTGAGGTACAGCCGCAGGCGGACAACAACTGGCGGCTGGCACCGATTAACAGCGCCACGCCACTCGACATCCGCTTTGAGACCGCACCAGGCGACAGGGCCACCGCCTTTATCCGCAGCCATGCCCAGTATCCAGTAGAGCCGCAAGGTAATGATGCGATCGGATTTGCGGTGTGGAAGCTCAATTTGCAGAAGTAGCGGGCATAAAAAAGCCAGCCTCACCGGGCTGGCTTTAGCAGAAGCAGGCTGAGATTACAGAATCTCCAGTAGCTCCACTTCAAAGATCAGGGTGCTGAACGGCGGGATGGATGCGCCTGCACCACGATCGCCATAGGCAAGGTTATGCGGAATGGTCAGTTCCCACTTCGAGCCAACCGGCATCAGCGTCAGCGCTTCGATCCAGCCAGCGATCACGCCTGTCACCGGGAATTCAGCCGGTTCGCCACGTGCCACTGAGCTGTCGAATACCGTGCCGTCAATCAGCTTACCGGTATAGTGCACGCGTACGCGATCCTGACGTGACGGGATTGGGCCATCGCCCTGCTTGATGACGCGGAACTGCAGGCCAGACTCGGTGCTGCTCACGCCTTCACGCTGCGCGTTTTCCGCCAGGAACTGCTGGCCTTCCGCAGCCATCGCCTGCACGCGTTCGCGACGCACACCTTCGGCACGTTCATGTACTTCACGCAGTGCACGATGCACGACGTCAACCGGCACGGCCGGTGAGTTCCCTTCCAGCGCGTCGCGCAGGCCCGCGAGCAGCGCTTCTGGCTGAAGTCCCTGCAGACCGGACTCCAGCAACTGCTGGCCAACCTGTAAACCGATTCCGTAGCTTGCTTGTGATTCGACGCTGTCGAATGAAGGGGTCGTCATCTTGATACCTGTCTCTTTTGCTAATTTGAACCGGCAGCATAACAGCGCGCGCCGCTGGCGTAAAATCCCACGCGGCAGAGATGACTTTTGCGGGCGAAACAGAAACAATACGCAGGTCATATTTCTAAAGGCTGACAGGCACACCGTGTCTGTATTGCCCATACTATAACCGTGGCAGAGGGCAACCTTTGTCTGGGTACTAAAAGAAGAGAAGATACATGGGACGAATTGCCCCACGACGTCGCAGGACGCGCGCACCGCAAACACTGTTGCGCACATTGCGCCAACGCTTCGCCTGGCGGGCCGTAAAACCGCCGCACGCCGCTGGCGCTGAGGAGGATTCACGAATGGCTTCAGATGTGCCTTCCCGCTTACCCGCCTGGCTTAGTAAAGTCTGGCATTTTACCGATGATGTGCGCTGGATGGGTCCGCTGCCGCCTGCACACCGACGCGGCATCGTCATCGCCCTGCTGGTTATGCTGCTGGCATTTTTATGGCCCTCTAGTTCGCCACAATATCCGGTAGAGCGGCCGCAGACGCAGAGCGGCGAGAAAGAGGTACCGATTCAGGCGGAAATCTACGACCAGAACGCGCCCCAGCAAAACACACAGCCGCCAAAGGCGGATTCGCAGGGTGAATGGCGCATCTACACGATTGCATCAGGCCAGACGCTGGCGCAGCTGTTTCGCGACAATAACCTGCCGGTGGGCGACGTATTTGCAATGGCGCGCGTGGAAGGAAGCGATCAGCCGCTCAGCGCGTTACAGAGTGGGCAACAGGTTAAAATTCGTCAGAGTGCGCAAGGCGTGGTGACGGGATTGACCGTTGACGGCGCTAACGGCCCGGTGCTGTTTACGCGCCAGCCGGATGGCACCTTTATTCGTGCGCAGTAACAGGCGGCGCGAATTCTTCTGGCATCGGCCAGCGACAAAAACAAAAAAGCCGGCACAAGGCCGGCTTTTTCGCATTACCGAGTAAGATTACTCAGCAACGACATTCACAACCAGTTTAGCGAAAACTTCGCTGTGAACCTGGAAGTCAACTTCGTGTTCACCGGTGGTGCGCAGAACGCCGTTCGGCAGGCGAACTTCGCTCTTAGCCACGTCAACGCCAGCTGCAGTAACAGCGTCAGCGATGTCGCGAGTACCGATAGAACCGAACAGTTTACCTTCGTCGCCTGATTTAGAGGCGATGGTCACTGAACCCAGTGCATTGATTTTCTCAGCGCGTGCGTTGGCAGCAGCCAGAACGTCAGCCAGTTTAGCTTCCAGTTCAGCGCGACGAGCTTCGAAAAATTCAACGTTTTTCTTGGTAGCAGGAACAGCTTTACCCTGCGGTACCAGGAAGTTGCGCGCGTAGCCCGCTTTAACGTTGACCTGATCACCCAGGCTGCCCAGGTTTGCTACTTTATCAAGCAGAATAACTTGCATTACCTTATCCTCTTAAAGTCGTTAATGGACAGTTGCCGATTACTGATGACGATCAGTGTACGGCAGCAGAGACAGGTAACGCGCGCGCTTGATAGCACGAGCCAGCTGACGCTGGTATTTAGCGCGAGTACCAGTGATGCGGCTCGGTACGATCTTGCCGCTTTCAGTGATGTAGTTTTTCAGCGTTGCGATATCTTTATAATCGATCTCTTGAACGCCTTCCGCGGTGAAACGGCAGAACTTGCGACGACGGAAATAACGTGCCATTTGGCTAGTCTCCAGAATCTATCAATTCAATCTGCTCGGCATGCAACACCATCTTACTTTGCCCATTTCGTGCCTGATGGCAGCTAATGAAGCCTTCAAGGGTGAGCTGCGTGCCGACCGTTATATGTTGAGTAATCTCCTGATGGAGTATGCCGCTGATAATCACAGGCATTCTGCACCAGGCTTGCCGGTGAAAACCGGCTTCTTCCTGCACTGAGCGGTGCTCAAGCACGAACTGGCAGTGAGGAATTCCTGACGGGCTCACTTTTCGAACCGGCGTCTTGCACACGGTGCCAGACAGGCGCAGTCGATTGGCCGTCACGAATGATTACTCTTCAGAATCCCCAGCATCTGACTCGTCAGAGGTTTCGTTAGCGAAGTCTTCGCGGCGCTCACGACGCTCGTCTTTCGCTTTAACCATCGGAGAGGCTTCGGTAACCGCGTGCTTAACGCGCATAACCATGCTGCGGATAACGGCGTCGTTGAAGCGGAAGTTCGTTTCCAGCTCGTCGATCGCTTCCTGCGGTGCTTCTACGTTCATCAGAACATAGTGAGCTTTGTGCAGTTTGTTGATCGGGTAAGCCAGCTGACGGCGGCCCCAGTCTTCCAGACGGTGGATCGTGCCCTGTGCACCAGTGATAGCACCAGTGTAACGCTCGATCATGCCCGGAACCTGTTCGCTCTGGTCAGGATGGACCATAAATACGATTTCGTAATGACGCATCGAAATTGCTCCTTACGGATTATTCAGCCTCCTGTCAGGGTCAGCTGCGGCCCACGGAAGCAAGGAACGTTATAGGTCGTGAAACATTCTGCGAATGCAACGCGCCCCTGAATGCAGCTGAAAAATTGACGCGTAATCATACTGACGTAGCGCGCTAAACTCAAGCGCACATTTGATTAAATGGCAATTTAAGCGGCCTTTTGTGCTAATGCCATAATTTC
Source organism: Pantoea sp. KPR_PJ (assembly GCF_041386365.1). Lineage (NCBI taxonomy): Bacteria > Pseudomonadati > Pseudomonadota > Gammaproteobacteria > Enterobacterales > Erwiniaceae > Pantoea > Pantoea sp. KPR_PJ. The sequence continues at coordinate 78,608 of NZ_JABMIK010000012.1, forward strand.
AATGAGTTGAGCCAAACACCTTCCTTTTTTTGACAAAGATGTTCAGCATTGCCGTCTGGCATCGGTGACGCAGCGCACTAAACTTAATCATGACGCGGTGGGTTATGCCACGGCGTTAAAGAGTGTGTTCCCGTCAGTGAGGAGTCGAGCATGAAAACGTTCGTCATCGCCACTTTACTGGGTCTCTTCCTGTCTCCACCCGCCCTTGCCAGCCAGACTGACTGTGCGCAGCAGATGAGAAGTAACAGCAGCAAAGCGGCTTCAGGCTATGTCTATGTCAATCGACTGGACGCGCCAGGCAATACGCACGCCAGCCCTGCCGGCACGACGGAGCGATTGTCAAATCAGTGGTGATCTACGCAGGAAACAGGCTGACGGCTAGCTGCCAGCCTGTTCTGCTCAGAGATGCTGTCTGAAAAAGTCCACCAGCGCGCGCAGTGCGAAAGGCGTAATTTTATGGCCTGTCCCCGCCTCAGCATAAAAGGTCATCTGCTGCGCCCGATCGCCCGCCTGCAGAGCAGCAACCAGCCGCGCCGTCTCGCTGAAAGGGACGACCTCATCAGCTTCGCCATGCCAGAGCAGCAGCGGCCGGTTTGCCAGCAGCGCCAGCCTTTGACTGGGATCGTAAGCGGCCAGCGGAGCCAGCAGCCGATCACACTGTGCCTGCTCCGCAGGTGAATGCACGAGCAGCGGCGGAAACAGCGACTGGCTGAGCTGCATAAAATAGCCTGATCCCATCAGGCAGGCGACGCTACCAATGTGTGGATAGCGCACCATCGCGCCCAGTGCGGTCATGCCGCCCAGCGATGCACCCGCCACGGCAAAGCGTTCGTTATCAATCAGATTCGCCGCACGCAGCGCAGCCTCCAGCTGTGGCAGCTCATCGATATTGCGCTGCAAAATCTGCCAGAAACGCGTGAGTCGCAGCGCACCGTCGCCGTTGTCGCGCGCACCGTGCAGATCGGCATCTGGCATGATCGCCCGAAATCCCGCCTGCGCCAGCGCGACGGCCAGATAAGCGTACACCTCTTTTGATGAGGTGAAACCATGATAAAGCAGCACCGTTGGCAGCGGTGCGTGTCGCTGACCAGCAGGCGCGGCATGCAGCACCTCTATGCCCGCCAGCCTTTCCGTATTGAGTTCAATCATGCTTGCTCCGCCTGAAAGGTTAACTCCGCTGCATTCAGGGCCGCCCCGCCGCCAGCGGTAAATGCCCTCAAAAATTTTACTGCCTAATCAGGCAGTAAACCTTTTGTTGCCGATGCCGTTAATCGTATCTCCATTAAACCCGATCCAAAGGTATTTTATGAAGCGTCTCTCTCTCAGCCGCACGAGTCTTGGAGTTAAGCTGTCTGTACTGACGTCTCTCAGCGTCGCGCTGCTGCTGTTCGTCCTGACCCTGACCCAAAGCCATAATGCAGCCCGTCAGCTGGAAAGCCTGGCCATTGATGACATGCACAATCAGGTGCAGGGCATCAGCGAAATGGCAAGCATGTTTAACGCTACCCTGACCGACGAGGTCAACAGCTACACGCAGCTGTTCGCCAGCTTTCTGCCGCAGCGCTTTAGTCGCGACGATAGCTCACGCATTCAGGTAGGCGAGATCGCTACGCCGACGCTGCGTGCTGGCCTCAAAACCCTAAACCTCGATGAAGTGGCCGTCGACGACTTTTTACAGCGCACTGGCGCGGTCTCTACCGTTTTTGTGCGTGACGGTGATGATTTTTATCGTATCTCTACCTCGCTAAAGAAGGAAGATGGCAGCCGCGCCATTGGCACGCGGCTCGATCGCAGCAGCGCAGCATGGAAAAGCGTCAGCCACGGTAACATCTATCGCGGACTGGCCACGCTGTTTGGTCATCGCTATATCACGCAGTATCAGCCCGTCAAAGACGACAGCGGCGCGGTAGTCGGCATTCTGTTTGTGGGCGTGCAAATTGATAAGCAGTACGCACTGATGCGCGACAAAGTGCTGGCCCGCAAGTTAGGCGACAGCGGTCATTTCTTTGTCCTGAACGGCGCGCCAGGCACGACGCAGGGCCAGTATCTGTTCGATCGCCACCGCGAAGGCAAACTGCCAGACTGGGATAGCGGCGTGCAGCAGGCGCTGCTGAGTCAGCCGCAGGGGATCCGGGAAATTAAGCTGAATGGCGAAAGCAATATGCTCGCCTGGCAGCAGCTGCCCGGCTGGGACTGGATTGTCGTGGGCGAAGTCAGCCGGGACAGCCTGCTTGCCCCGATCACTCACAGCCGTAACCTGTTTATGCTCACCGGACTGGTGCTGGTGGTGATCTTTGCGCTGGGCTTTGTGCTCTACAGCCGGAGTGCCATTACCCGACCGCTGCAGCAGGTTATCCATCTGGCTGAGCAATATGCCGCTGGCAACCTGCGTGTCCATCTGGAGACCCAGCGCCATGATGAGGTTGGCCAGCTGATCGTCGCCATCAACGGCATCGGCGACGGGCTGGAAAAAATTGTCGGCCAGGTGCGCGTTGCTGCGCAGGAGATCAGCGACGGTACTGATACTATTGCCGCCAGCAGCCTGAACATCAGCGAACAGATTAGCCGCCAGGCAAGCAGCGTCGAAGAGACCTCCGCAAGCATGGAGCAGTTTGGCGCGACGATTGAACATACCGCCGATCACCTGCGCCAGGCGATGACGCTGGTGGCAGAGGCAAGCGGTCTGGTGAACCACGGTAACGAAACGGTGAGCCGCTCGGTCAGCACGATGTCAGCCATTCAGGTCTCTTCCAGGAGCATTGCTGATATCACGCATGTGATCGAATCTATCGCCTTCCAGACCAATATCCTGGCGCTCAATGCGGCGGTAGAAGCAGCACGTGCTGGTGAACACGGCCGCGGTTTTGCGGTGGTTGCAGCGGAAGTCCGCGCGCTGGCGCAGCGCAGCGCACAGGCGGCAAAAGAGATTGATGGCCTGATTGCCACCTCAATTCGCAACGTTTCCGAAGGCCACCAGCTGTCGCAGCAGACCCATAACGCCATGACCGATATTGTGTCGCACATTGAGCAGGTGCAGACGCTGATGGATGAAATCAACGTTGCCGCACAGCAGCAGGCGGCGGGTATTGGTCAGGTCAATCTGGCGATGAACCAGATCAGCCAGGCGACGCACGAAAACAGCGAGCTGGTGGCGCAGGCCGATGCCTCCGCGCAGAACCTGAGTCACAAAGGCCACTATCTGACTCAGCTTGTTAGCGTATTTCACCTGAAATCCTGACGCTCTTATGGGACGGTGACTTACACTTAATCTCACCGCCCCTCTGGAGAGAACCTTATGCGCTACGCTTACCTGCTGACACTGGCGCTGCTGTTAAGCGGCTGTTCCGCGTTGAAAACCACGCCGCAACCGCCGCCCGCGCCCGCCCATCAGGCGCAGGAAATTAACCGGGCACAAAGCGCCGGACTGCCACGGCTTGGCAGCATCAGCGCCCAGGTGCGCGGTTCCCCTGATGACGCGCAGCGTGCGCTGGCAGCCGAAGCGAATCAGCGCGGCGCGGTCTACTATCAGGTGATTATGCTGGACGAAACGGTAATGCCGGGATTCTGGTACGGTACGGCGATCCTCTACGGCGCCTCACCCACCGCTGGCGCGCATCAGTAAGCGATCGGCCACGGCACCATCCAGTGGGCGAACACCCCGGCTGTCGAGCCATTGCTGGCACCATGCATCCGCCAGCGGTGGCTCAGCATATTTCAGCAGCTGTGCGCCCGTCGCCAGCAACACCAGTCGCAGGCTAATCTCCCGCGCCTGGCTCTCCTGTAAACGCTTTATACGCAGCGTTAGCTGCCGCCACGCCGCGTCAAAATAGCGGTTACTGCCCTTCACCGCCTCAAACTCCTGATGCAGCATCTCAGCGATGCCAGCCTGCTTGCCTGACACCCGCAGGACATCCAGGCACATCACGTTGCCCGCTCCCTCCCAGATGCTGTTGACCGGCATATCGCGATAGAGACGCGGCAGCTCACTCTCTTCGCAGTAGCCTATGCCGCCCAGTACCTCCATCGCTTCGGCAACAAAGGGCATTCCAGCCTTGCAGATAACATATTTCGCCGCAGGCGTGAACAACCGGGCAAAGAGCGCCTCCTGCGGCTGCGAGGGCTGTGACCAGGCGCGCGCCAGCCGCATCAGCAGCGCTGTCTGGCCCTCCAGCTGAAGCGCCTGTGCCGCCAGTACCTGGCGCATCAGCGGCTGATCGAGCAGGTTTTTGCCCATGACCTGGCGCTGGTGCGCATGATAAAGCGCCACGGAAAAGGCACGCCGCATCTGACCGTGGCTGCCAAGCGCACAGTCGAAGCGGGTCATCCCCCCCATCCTGAGTATCAGCCGCAGGCCGTCGCCCTCCTCCCCCAATAGCCAGCCAGTGGCGTCCTGAAACTCCGCCTCGCTGCTGGCGTTGGAGCGGTTACCCAGCTTCTCTTTCAGCCGTTCGAGGCGAACCGCATTGCGTGTGCCGTCTGGCAGCAGGCGCGGCAGAAAAAAGCAGCTCAGCCCTTTATCACTCTGGGCGAGGATCAGATGAGCATCGCTCTGCGGCACGGAAAAAAACCATTTATGACCGGTAATGCGCCAGAGCGAACCGGGTGCGCGATCCGCCAGCGGCTCGGCGCGCGTGGTGTTAAGAGTGACATCGCTGCCGCCCTGCTTTTCTGTCATTCCCATGCCGATCAGCAAACCGCGCTTCTGATTGCCCGGCAGCATGTGGGTGTCATAGCGATCGCTAAGCAGCGGCTCGTGCCAGCCGCTAAAAGCGTCAGGCAACCAGCGCTGGAGTAGCGGGACGGCAGCGTGCGTCATAGTGACGGGACACAGGGTCCCGGCCTCTACCTGCGCATGAAGAATAAAGCGTGCGGCACGCGCCACCATCGCGCGCTCGCGCACGTCGGGCTGCCAGCTCAGGTTGTGCAGGCGGCTGGCACAGACGCCCTGCATGAGCAGGTGCCAGGCGGGATGAAAACGCAGATCGTCGATGCGGACGCCGCGCGCGTCATAGCGCAACAACTCCGGCGGTGCGCTATTAGCCAGTCGGCCCAGCTCCAGCGACTCTGCGCCGCCAAGCTGTGCGCCAACGGACGCCAGCCATTCGCGATCCCATTCCGCGCCTTCACGCGCCAGCGCTTCACACAGCGGTGTGTCGGAAAGAAAGAGATTGCTGTTGCTGAGAGGCTGCGGCTGATTAAAAACGGTGTGGGTTGTCCAGGTCATAACCACTCCTCGCGATGCATGTCCCGCTAAGTATGGGAGAGCGGCGCGCAGTTATGCCTGGCACTGGGAACATTTTGCGGCAGCGATCACGCCCCGCGCTGGCGCACCGCTTCAAACAGACAGACGCCGGTAGCAACAGAGACGTTCAGCGAAGAGACACTGCCTGCCATCGGAATACTGATCAGCTCATCGCAGTGTTCACGCGTCAGACGACGCATACCTTCACCTTCGGCACCCATCACCAGCGCCATCGGCCCGGTCATTTTGCTCTGGTAAAGCGTATGATCCGCTTCCCCTGCTGTGCCCACCACCCAGATGTTGTATTCCTGGAGCAGACGCAGGGTGCGCGCCAGGTTAGTGACGCGGATCAGCGGCACATTCTCTGCCGCGCCGCTGGCCACTTTTTTTGCCGTAGCGTTGAGCGAGGCTGAACGGTCTTTCGGCACGATTACCGCATGCACGCCTGCCGCATCGGCACTGCGCAAACAGGCCCCGAGGTTGTGCGGATCGGTTACGCCATCCAGCACCAGCAGTAGCGGTTTTTCCAGACTTTGCAGCAGATCCGGCAGATCGCCCTCCTGATACTGACGGCCGGGCTTGATGCGCGCCACAATTCCCTGATGCACACCGCCTTCAACCTGGCCGTCGAGCCACTGGCGGTTCGCCAGCTGGATAACGATACCCTGAGCTTCCAGCGCCGCCACCAACGGCTGCAGGCGACGATCGTCGCGGCCCTTGAGGATAAAGACTTCCTGGAAACGCTGGGGATCGCGCTCCAGCAGGGCCTGTACGGCATGGATACCAAAAATAATTTCGCTCATCGATCTGCTCAGTTAGGAATTGAATGGACTTCAGCGGACGCTTTCTGCGCGGCAGAAAGCGTCCGTTAACGCATCAGGCGGAGTTAGCCTGTTTTTTTCGCGGCGCGCTTCGCCTTTGTGGCGGCGGCGATTTTACGGGTTTTTTCTGACGGTTTTTTGCTTTTTTTCTCTTTCTTCGCTTTGGCCGGTTTTGACTTGTCGTCGCGGAACGCTTCATTGGGCTCGAAGTTGCCTTTTTTACCCATCTGGCGACGGCGCTTCGGCGCTGTTTTGCCTTCACGCTTCGCTTTGTCACGGGCAGTTTTGCCTTCACCGCGTACCTGACGCTGGCTGGAGATCAGCGCAAAGTCGATCTTGCGCTCGTCCAGATGCACCGCCTCAACGCGGACTTCGACGGCATCGCCCAGGCGATAGGTGCGTCCACCCGACTCGCCGATCAGGCGCTGGCCAACCGGATCAAAACGGTAGTAGTCGTTGTCCAGCGTAGAGACGTGTACCAGCCCATCGATAAAGAGATCGTTCAGACGCACAAAGAAGCCAAAGCCGGTGACGCTGGAGATCACGCCGTCAAAGGTATTACCAACCTGATCCTGCATAAAGTCGCACTTCAGCCAGTCGGCAACGTCGCGCGTGGCTTCATCGGCACGACGTTCCGTCATGGAACAGTGCTGGCCCAGCTGCAACATTTGCGGCATGTCGTAGTGATATCCACCGGTCGGCGTGGTGTTGCCTTTGACTTCGCCTGCCGCCTGCGCCAGCAGATACTTGATGGCGCGGTGCAGCAGCAGATCGGGATAGCGGCGAATCGGTGAGGTAAAGTGCGCATAGGACTGTAACGCCAGACCGAAGTGCCCACGGTTTTCCGGATCGTAAACTGCCTGCTTCATCGAGCGCAGCAGCATGGTCTGCAACATCTCTGCATCGGGACGATCGGCGATCTGCGTCAGCAGCTCGGCATAATCGACTGGCTCCGGCTTCGCGCCACCGGGCAGAGAAAGTCCCAGCTCATTTAGCACGGTGCGGAAGCTGGTGATGCTGTCGTCGCTGGGACGATCGTGATCGCGGAACAGTGCCGGTTCCTGGTGCTTCTCGACAAAGCGCGCAGAGGCGATGTTGGCGAGGATCATGCACTCTTCAATGAGCTTGTGCGCGTCGTTGCGTACGGTACGCTCAACGCGCTCAATGCGGCGTTCCGCGTTAAAGATGAACTTCGCCTCTTCGGTTTCAAAGGAGATGCCACCGCGTGCATCGCGGGCCTGCTCCAGCACCTGGTACATGTTGTGCAGCTCTTCCAGCGGCTTCAGCAGCGGCGCGTATTGTTCGCGCAGCTCTGGATTGCCCTGCAGGATGCTCCACACCTTGTTATAGGTCAGACGCGCATGTGAGTTCATCACCGCTTCATAATGCTTATAGCCGGTCAGCTTGCCGGCGGCAGAGATGGTCATCTCACACACCATGCAGAGACGATCAACCTGCGGATTGAGCGAGCACAGCCCGTTTGAGAGCACTTCCGGCAGCATTGGCACTACCTGAGACGGGAAGTAAACCGAGGTACCGCGCTGCATCGCTTCGTCATCCAGCGGCGTGCCGGGACGCACGTAGTAGCTCACGTCGGCAATCGCCACCCACAGACGCCAGCCGCCACCACGTTTTTTCTCACAGTAGACGGCATCATCAAAATCGCGTGCATCTTCGCCATCAATGGTAACCAGCGGCAGCTTGCGCAGGTCAACGCGCCCTTTCTTCGCCTCCTCCGGTACCTCTTCGCTCAGCTTACTGACCTGTTTTTCAACCTCTGGCGGCCAGCTGTGCGGGATCTCATGGGTACGCAGTGCCATATCAACCGCCAGGCCGGTGCCCATGTTATCACCGAGGATCTCGGCCACTTTACCAATGGCTTTCGTACGGCGCGTCGGACGCTGAACCAGCTCGACCACGACCACCGATCCCATACGCGCCTGTAAGGTCTCTTCTGGTGGGATAAGGATGTCAAAGCTCAGACGGCTGTCATCCGGCACCACAAAGCCGGCACCCGCATCGGTGAAGTAGCGGCCAACAATTTGGTTGTTGCGCGGCTCCAGCACGCGGACCACGCGCGCTTCACGGCGGCCTTTACGATCGGCACCCAGCGGCTGCGCCAGGATAACGTCGCCGTGCATACACATTTTCATCTGCTCGGCAGAGAGATAGAGGTCGTCTTTCTGGCCTTCGACGCGCAGGAAGCCGTAGCCGTCGCGATGGCCGATGACTTTGCCGCGCAGCAGATCAAGACGTTCCGGCAGCGCATAGCACTGGCGACGCGTGAAGACCAGCTGGCCATCGCGCTCCATGGCGCGCAGACGACGACGCAGCGCTTCAAGATGTTCTTCGTCCGTCAGGTTCAGTTCCTGTGCCAGCTCGTCGCGGCTGGCCGGTTTTTCCCGTTTTTCCAGGTGAGCCAGAATAAACTCGCGGCTCGGGATGGGGTTTTCGTATTTTTCAGCTTCTCTTTCCTGAAAAGGATCTTTTGACATAGCGGTTCCTCCGATGTCATTTCAGATTCATTGCCACCGGCGGTTCGGACAATAAAATGTGGTATAGGGGTTCATTCCCCTCGACTAAATCAGCCAGCGTATAGCTGTCCAGCTCGCGCAGAAACAGCTGAACGGCATCGTTCAACGCTTTTTTTAAGCGGCAGGCTGGGGTGATGACGCAGGTGGCGCAGTCTACTAGCTGTAGCGGTTCCATTTTGCGCACAACATCGCCGATGATGATATTACGCGGATCCATACCCAGACGGATGCCGCCGTTTTTGCCGCGCGTTGCCGCAATAAATCCCGCCCGGCTAAGTTGATTAATGATTTTAACCATATGGTTACGTGACACGCCGTAGGTCTCGGTGACTTCAGTAATATTGGTCATTTTACCTTCCGGCAAACTGGCCATATAAATTAAGGCCCGCAGGCCATAATCAGTAAAACTTGTCAGCTGCACAATTACCTCAGTCGATCACTCATGGCGTGTTTGTTTACTTCTTTCGTATAGCGGTTGATTTTGATAGTAAACCGGCGCGCGGTTACTGTAGATGATAAACCAGTGTCAAAACTAACGTGTGTTTTTTTCAGCCGGACGGCGATGTGAGTGCGCGAAGAGATGAAAAGCAGAAAAAAGGCCGGAGTGTCTCCGGCCTGTGCAAGATTATGCGTCGAACGGATCGCGCAGAATCATGGTTTCGCTACGGTCAGGACCCGTAGAGATAATATCAACCGGTACGCCCGTCACCTCTTCAACGCGCTTGATGTAGTCGCGCGCGGCCTGCGGCAGACCTTCCAGCGTTTTCACACCAAACGTCGTTTCGCTCCAGCCCGGCAGGGTTTCATAGATCGGCTCAATGCCTTCCCAGTTTTCTGCAGCCAGCGGCGTAGTGGTGACTTCACGACCATCCGGCAGGCGATAGCCTACACAGATTTTCACTTCTTTCAGACCGTCCAGCACGTCCAGCTTGGTCATACAGAAGCCAGACAGGGAGTTAATCTGCACTGCACGACGCACGGCTACCGCATCCAGCCAGCCAGTACGGCGACGACGGCCGGTGGTGGCACCAAACTCGTTGCCTTTCTCACACAGGAACTCACCAACGTCATCAAACAGCTCAGTCGGGAACGGACCTGCGCCTACGCGCGTAGAGTAAGCTTTAACAATGCCCAGCACATAATCAACGCAGCGTGGACCAATGCCCGAACCGGTCGCCACGCCGCCAGCCGTAGTATTCGATGAGGTCACATAGGGGTAGGTGCCGTGATCGATGTCCAGCAGCGTACCCTGCGCACCTTCGAACATAATCAGGTCACCGCGCTTCTGTGCGGTGTCGAGCAGATCGGAGACATCAACCACCATGCTGGTCAAGATGTCGGCAACGGCCAGTACATCGCTCAGCACTTTGTCGTAGTCGACAGCATCTTCTTTGTAGTAGTTAACCAGCTGGAAATTGTAGTAATCGACAATTTCTTTCAGCTTGATAGCAAAAGTCTCTTTATTAAAGAGGTCACCCACGCGCAGACCGCGGCGTGCGACTTTGTCTTCATAAGCCGGGCCGATGCCGCGACCCGTGGTACCGATCGCTTTGGCACCGCGCGCCTTTTCACGCGCCAAATCCATGGCAACGTGATATTGCAGGATCAGCGGACAGGCTTCAGAGATCAGCAGACGTTCGCGTACCGGTACGCCACGCTCTTCCAGGCCTTTCATCTCTTTCATCAGAGCTTCAGGCGACAGCACTACGCCATTACCGATGATGCTGGTAACGTTCTCACGCAGGATGCCAGATGGAATTAAATGGAGGACGGTTTTTTCACCGTTGATGACAAGTGTATGGCCTGCATTGTGGCCACCCTGGTAACGCACTACGTAATTTGCGCGTTCAGTCAGAAGGTCTACAATCTTACCTTTGCCTTCGTCACCCCATTGGGTGCCCAGTACGACGACGTTCTTACCCATTTTCAAAATCACCGATTGCTTAAAAATGGATTCTACCATCTGATCTTGCGGCTTTCAGCACTTTTAGCATACGTTTGCGCGCATTTTTTGCCTGCGTTTTGCACACTACAACATCCTGGGGAAAGCGCGCGCGCAAAGCACAATTTAGCCGCCGCTGTGGGAACTGAGCATACAGTAAATCACCATGCCCGCCACCACCAGTCCGCCGCCAAAGCGATGCAGAAGACGATCGGGCAACTTTGCCATCCCCAGAATCATGCGACGCCACATGCGTGGCAGAAACATCGGTCCCAGGCCCTCCAGCACCAATACCAGCGCCAGCGCCATCCATATGGTTGTGTTCATTTACTCTTCCAAAAAAAAAGGCCGACATGATTGTCGGCCTGTAGGTTATATCAGTTCTTATCGCGTCGCGTTAGAGGGCGCTTTCATATATCGGAAGAAGTCGCTGTCCGGGCTAAGCACCATCACGTCCTGGTTATCGCCAAAGCTGTTTTCATAGGCGCGCAGGCTGCGGATGAATGCATAGAAGTCAGGATCCTGACTGAAGGCATCAGCAAAGAGTTTAGCCGCTTCGGCATCACCATCACCGCGGGTAATCAATGCGGTACGCTGCGCTTCTGCCAGGGTACGCGTCACCTGATAGTCCGCCTGAGCGCGCAGTTTCTCCGCCTCTTCCTGACCCTGTGAACGCTGGCTCCGCGCTACCGCTTCACGCTCAGCGCGCATACGGTTGTAGATAGCGTCAGACACTTCCGTTGGCAGATTGATCTGCTTAATGCGCACGTCGACAACCTGAATACCCAGCGCCGCCATACTGTTGGGGTTAATAGCAGGCTCTTTGCTGTTGGTTTCACGCTCAACGCGTGCTGCCGCGCTGGCGATAGCATCATCCGCTGCTGGCGTCTGTACTTCATCGTCGTTGCCTGCGCTACCGGTATTCAGCGCATCGCGCACGTCGGTGGTCAGACGGCCACGAGAATCGGTGACAATGTCTTTCACATCAAGACGGCCCATTTCAGAACGCAGACGGTCGCTGAACTTACGCTTCAGCAGCACTTCTGCCTGAGAAACATCACCGCCGCCCGTTGCCAGGTAGTAGCGGCTGAAGTCACTGATACGCCATTTGATATAGGAGTCGACGATCAGATCTTTCTTCTCTTTGGTAACAAAGCGATCCGCCTGGTTGTCCATGGTCTGAATACGCGCATCCAGCGTTTTAACCGTTTCAATAAACGGCACCTTCATGTGCAGACCGGGTGCAAACACCTGCGGTTTATTTTCATCGTCGCGCAGGACTTTACCAAAGCGCAACACGATGCCGCGCTCGCCTTCCTGCACCACAAACAGTGAAGCGTAAAGCGCCACCAGTACAACAATAATGACTACGATTATGGGCTTACGCATCGATTACTCTCTCCCTTCGCGCTGGGTATCGTTGCGCAGAGCATTAGCTCGACGCTGATCCATGATGCTGTCTGGATTGTAGGCTGACGTGTCGCTGCGGCTGGCGCTGCTGCCAGGTGATGCAGGTAACGTAGACAGATTCGCGCCTTTCTGACCGCTCTGCGCCGCGCCGCTCGCGCCGCGTATCAGCTGATCGAGCGGCAGCACCATCAGATTGTTGCTACGATCGTTCACCAGCACTTTGCGGGTATGGCTCAGCACGCGCTCCATGGTTTCAATATAGAGACGCTCTTTCGTGATATCCGGTGCTGCTTTATATTCCGGCAGCAGCTTGGCAAAACGCGCCACTTCACCTTGCGCTTCCAGGACGGTGCGCTCTTTATAAGCACGCGCCTCTTCGAGAATACGCTGCGCCTGACCGTTAGCGCGTGGCTGGACTTCGTTCGCGTAGGCTTCCGCTTCACGAACATACTGCTCACGGTTTTCTCGGGCAGCGATCGCATCGTCGAACGCGGCTTTTACTTCTTCCGGCGGACGCGCGGCCTGGAAGTTAACGTCCAGCAGGGTAATACCCATGTTGTAAGGGCGAATGGTTTCATCAATTTCGCGTTGCGTATCGCTACGTACCACGGTACGTCCTTCGGTCAGGATGCGATCCATGGTGGAGCGGCCAATAACGCCGCGCAGCGCGCTGTCGGTCGCCTGCCGCAGGCTGTCATCTGCGCTGGTGACGGCGAACAGGTAGCGTTCAGGATCGGTGACGCGGTACTGCACGTTCATCTCAACGCGCACCACGTTCTCGTCTGAGGTCAGCATGACGCCTGAAGCAGCCAGTTCTCGTACTGCTTCGACGTTAACCGCGCGCACCTGATCGATAAAGGTAGGTTTCCAGTTCAGGCCTGGCTCGACCAGATGGCTAAACTTACCGAAGCGCGTGACGACACCGCGCTCCGCTTCTTTAATGGTGTAGAATCCGCTGGCGGCCCAGATAACCACCGCCGCCACTGCGACGATACCCACCAGTTTGCCACCGCCGCCGCCGCTGCGCTGGCCATTATCATTCTGTTTGCCACCGCCCAGTCCGCCGAGCTTTTTACTCAACTTACGGAAGATATCATCCAGATCCGGAGGTCCTTGTTCACGACCGCCTTTATTGCCCCCAGAGTTGCCGCCTTGATTATTGCTGCTTCCCCACGGGTCGCGGTCCTGTCCGTTATTACCGGGCTGATTCCACGCCATGTTCTACTCCATTTATTGTTAGTGCGCTGTTTACCCTGCAGCTTTCAGGCTGTAGCTGTGTTGGCTGCCTTAGCTCTACCGATCACTTACCGGGGTAAGCTCTTAGGCATTCACTCAGCGGCCGCCTTGCTACAGCCTGAAATCGTTGGGTAAACCCTGCTGTTCGCGGCTGTAGCTGCGTTGGCTGCCTTCGCTCTTTCCGATCGCTTACCAAGGTAAGCCCAGAAAAGAAATATCCCAGAAAAACGGCAGCCGCCTGCTACACCATACACGCTATTGCGTAAGGACGTTTGGGCAACTTGTCAAACTATGTAATCGGTCAGTGACGGCTCTTGCTTACAGAGGCGTCGCCAGTCAACCATCGGCAGGCGCACGCGTAACCCAACGTCGCCGTTTTCTTCATTCCATTCGTCTTCAATGGCCTGCAGCTGATAGAAGCGGCTGCGCAGTCGGCCCGCGTCTGGTGGCAGGCGCAGTTCAAACTGTGCGATCTCACCTGCCAACCGTTCAGACAAGGCCTGCCAGAGCAGTGGAATGCCTTCCCCACTTTGCGCTGAGAGCCAGACGCGAATCGGCATATTCTCTTCATTACGGTCGATGCGCGGAACGAACCCGTCCAGCATATCGATTTTATTCATGACCAGCAGTGCGGGGATCTCATCGGCGTCGATCTCTTCCAGCACCGCATCGACGGCTTCTATGTTTTCGTTTACGCGAACGTCGGCAGCATCAATAACGTGCAGCAGCAGCGTCGCCTGGCGCGTTTCCTGCAGAGTCGCTTTAAAGGCGGCCACCAGATCGTGTGGCAGATGGCGAATAAAGCCAACGGTATCCGCCAGGACCACCTCACCCACATCGGCGACGTTCAGACGACGCAGCGTCGGATCAAGCGTGGCGAACAGCTGATCGGCCGCATAGACGTTAGCAGAGGTAACGGCGTTAAACAGAGTAGATTTTCCGGCGTTGGTATAGCCGACCAGCGAAACGGTGGGCACATCCGCTTTAGCACGTGCCTGACGCCCCTGCTCGCGCTGTTTTTCTACGCGCTCAAGCCGGGAGAGAATCTGACTGATTCGGTTACGCAGTAAGCGACGGTCAGTTTCGAGCTGGGTTTCACCCGGACCGCGCAAGCCGATACCGCCTTTCTGACGCTCAAGGTGCGTCCAGCCACGGACCAGACGTGTGGCAAGATGGCGTAGCTGTGCCAGCTCAACCTGCAGCTTACCTTCATGCGTGCGGGCACGTTGGGCGAAGATATCCAGGATTAGACCGGTGCGGTCAATGACTCGGCATTCACACAGACGCTCCAGATTGCGTTCCTGAGCAGGGCTTAAGGCATGATCGAATAAAACGACCGATGCTCCACTCGATTTCACCGCATCGGCAATTTCAGCTGCCTTTCCTTCACCGACAAAATATTTAGGATGTGGCGCTTTACGACTGCCGGTAATAACCTGCAGCGCGTCTACGCCCGCAGAAGACACCAGGGTTTCAAATTCCTGGAGATCTTCCATCTCTTTGTCTTGGGAGAACCAGATGTGTACCAGTACGGCCTGCTCACCGGCATCATAACGGTCAAACAAGCTATAACCTCACTTAGAAAATAGAAGACCAGGACGGCAAACGGCCTGCGCTCTCCCGCCCTGGTTTGTAGGGGTAGCGCGTTATTCCGCGTTATCGCCGTCTTGTTGTGGCTGCGATTGTGCAGAAGCGTTGTTGCTACCGCCGTGATGGTAGTTATTGCTGCCGCCACCAGCATTGTTGCTGTGGTGAGAGACCGGGCGTGATGGAACCACGGTAGAAATGGCGTGCTTGTAAACCATCTGGCTTACCGTGTTCTTCAATAAAATCACGAATTGATCGAAAGACTCAATTTGCCCCTGCAGCTTGATACCGTTGACCAAATAAATTGAAACCGGAACACGTTCACGACGCAGTGCGTTCAAAAACGGGTCTTGTAATGATTGCCCCTTAGCCATTCTATCTTTTCCTTATATGCTTGTTGTTTATTACTTGTAGAACCGAAGTCCTGAAAAAACTGCGTAAAAATTTGCGCACGATAACCAGCCAATTGTACACAATCACCCATGCTTCGCACTAAGAACCTGAAGCACCTCATCACGCGCCGTTTCTGGGTTGTCGCTGTCAAGCCAGCGAACATTTTCCCAGCCGCGTAACCAGGTTATCTGGCGTTTAGCAAGCTGCCGGGTTGCGCAAATTCCCCGATAAACCATCTCGTCGTAATCAATTTCGCCAGCCAGATACGACCACATCTGACGATAACCGACACAGCGGATGGAAGGCATATCCGTATGCAAATCACCTCGTGCAAACAGGGCCCGAGCCTCCGCTTCAAATCCTGACGCCAGCATCTGCTCAAAGCGTAAGGCAATGCGTTGATGCAGCAATTCACGGTTCGCGGGGGCGATTGCGAACTGATACACATCGTAGGGTAACGCTTCGCCAGATGTTTTTGTCAGTTCCGTTAAAGTTTTACCCGAAATAAAAAAAACTTCCAGTGCTCGCGAAAGTCTCTGCGGATCATTCGGATGAATACGACTCCCGGCAACGGGATCGATATCGCACAGCTGACGGTGCAGGGCATCCCATCCTTTTTCACGCGCCATTTGCTCTATGCGCTGGCGCACCTCTGGATCGGCCGAGGGCAGCGGCGACAATCCTTCCAGCAACGCTTTGAAATAAAGCATCGTTCCACCAACAAGCAGTGGAATACGGCCGTCTTTAACAATCTCATCCATCGCTGTCAGCGCATCGCGACGAAAGTCGGCGGCAGAATAGGCCTCCGACGGATCGCGAATGTCCAGCAGGCGATGAGGAGCCTGCGCTAACTCATCAGCCGACGGCTTCGCTGTCCCAATATCCATCCCGCGATAGATTAAGGCAGAGTCGACGCTAATAAGTTCCACCGGCAATTGTTTACGTAACGCAATCGCCAGTGCGGTTTTGCCCGAGGCAGTTGGCCCCATTAAAAAAATAGCCTTTGGTCGGCCAGCCTGGTTTTGTTCACTCATGCTTTAATGCGGCAAGCGCGCTCTCAATCTCTATAACCTGAATCAGGCCAGACGGCGGCGATTTCAACAGCTGTGGGCAGAGCCGTTCCAGCTCAGCCAGCAGCGTAATCGCCTGTGAATGATTCCAGTGAGGCGTGTCGGTATCGCAACGTCGCGCCAGCCATTGAGCCAGCTGGGCTGCGGCGCTCTCTGGCTGCTGGGCGAGGTAGCCTAACAGCTCTGGGATCAAGATTTGTAAATTTTGCGTGCGCAAGGGTAAAGGCACCGCACGTAACGTAACGTGATCGCCTTCAGGCTGAAGATCGATACCCATTTCACTCAGCAGGCTCTGCTTTTGTGCGGCGATCTGGCGCTCAGCTTTGGCGACTTTCATGCGTACCGGAATCAGCAGCGGCTGCGATTTCAATCCGGTCTCGCCCGGCTGTAGCTGCGCATGCCGTACCCAGCGAGCCGCTACCGGCAGCGAAAGCAGCAGCAAGGTTTGTGCCTGCTCCAGCAGCGCGTAACGCTCCTGTACCACTGTCAGCACGCGGCCAAAACTTTGCGCATGCGACGTCAGCGGCGCATCGACAGAACGTGCACGCGACGACGTAGCCTCTGCAGACGTGGCGCTCTCGCCAGCACGCGTACGTGATGGCGCAGCGGCAGATTCAACTGATGCCGTCGACGATGGCGCGGACGTGTTCAGCAGTTGCTGATAGACCTTGCCCTCGCGTTTACTGTAGCCGGGCTCTTTGCTTTGCCAGCCCGGTTGTGCGCCGCCGCCTTCGCTGCGGCGCGGCACGGCAGGCTGCGCAAAGTGGTTACCGCCCGCCGCCTGACGATTCTCCGGCTGCCAGCGTGGTGTGGGCTCTTCCGTCTGAGGCGCGGGCAGCGTTGGCGCACGACGACTCTCCTGCAGCACGCTCATCACGCCCTGACAGATAAAGTCATGTACCAGCCGTGACTGGTGAAAACGTACCTCATGCTTGGCAGGATGAACGTTGACGTCCACCTGATGCGGATCGATCTCAAGGTAGAGCACATAAGCGGGCTGCTGATCGGCCTGTAGCTGTGTCTGAAATGCCTGACGTATCGCATGATTAATCAGCTTGTCACGCATCATGCGGCCATTGACGTAGCAATACTGAATGTCGGTCAGCTGGCGTGAACCGGCCGGATCGGCCACCCAGCCGCGCAGCAGCAGATCGTCATGCTGCCAGTCGATACGCAGCGCATGCTGCATAAAGGTCGTGCCGCAAATTGCACCCAGCCGCCGTTCACGCTGCGACTCATCGCTGACCGCACGGTACTGACGCATCAGCTTGCCGTTGTGGCTGAGTGCGATAGCCACATCAAAGCGCGCCAGCGCAATGCGGCGGATCACCTCATCGATATGACCAAATTCGGTTTTTTCAGTGCGCATGAACTTGCGGCGCGCAGGCGTATTGTAAAAGAGATCGAGCACTTCCAGCGTCGTGCCGCACGGATGCGCCGCAGGTTTAACCGTGACCTCCATATCGCGGCCTTCGGCATAAGCCTGCCACGCTTCGCTCTGCGTCTGGGTGCGCGAGGTCAGGGTCAGGCGGGAGACCGAGCTAATACTGGCCAGCGCTTCGCCGCGAAATCCCAGGCTCATAATGGCTTCAAGGTCATCAAGGGAGGCGATTTTGCTGGTGGCATGGCGCGCCAGCGCCATAGCCAGCTCCTCTTTGCTGATACCGCAGCCGTTATCGCGGATGCGAATCAGTCTGGCGCCGCCTTTTTCGATATCGATGTCGATACGCGTCGCGCCAGCATCCAGGCTGTTTTCCACCAGCTCTTTTACCACCGACGCAGGACGTTCGACGACTTCGCCCGCCGCAATCTGGTTAGCCAGCTGCGGCGGTAAAATTTGAATGGGCATGGTGATAATCCTTATAGCGCCTGGCCCGGCACCTGGCCGGGCTGACCGTCAGGAGGCGGGGATTTTCAGGGTTTGCCCCAACATGACGTTTGAGGACTTCATATTATTTGCCTGCATAATCGACTGCGGGCTGACGCCGTAATGGGCGGCGATGGCCGTCAGCGAGTCGCCACGCACGACCTTATGACGCGCCGGGCTGCGCGCAGCCACACTATTACTGGCGGGCACTTTCAGGCGTTGTCCGACCCAGACCACGTCACGCTTGAGCGTATTCATCTCACGCAGCGTCGCCATCGACACGCCATATTTTGCCGCAATGCCGGAGAGCGTCTCACCGCGCGTGACCGTATGGCGCTGCACCGCCCCCGTATACTGGGTGACGCCGGTCGCCGGGTTACTGGCGACGCTCACCGCCGGCGATGAGCCGAGCGGTCGATTTTCCTCCTTTGGGAGCGATTGTAGCGGGTGCGCCAGGAAGTAATTGCGCAAGCCTTTGTAGATGGCTAACGCAATCTTATCCTGGTGTGCGCTACTGCCAAGCAGCCGCTCCTCCGAGGTATTACTGATAAAACCGGTTTCCACAAGCAGCGAGGGAATATCCGGCGAACGCAGTACGCCAAGACTGGCGTGTTCCGGCAAACGCTTGTGCAGCGGAGATACGCCGCGCAGCTGTTGCAATACCTTCACCGCTACGTCGTAACCAACGCGCTGCGAGTGGCCAAACTGTAAATCCAGCACCGCCTGGCTCAGGTAGGGATCGGCCTGACTGTTCGCCAATAGATCCCCTGCACCGCCCAGCAGCTCTGACTGCTTCTCTCGCTGCTCCAGCCAGTTTGCCATTTCACTGTTGGCGCGGCGATTTGACAGCACCCACACCGATGCGCCGGTAGCGCTGTGGCTTGGAGCCGAGTCGGCGTGGATAGAGACCAGCAGATTGGCATTCTCTTTACGGGCCACTTCAGAGCGGCCCATCACCGAGATAAAGTAGTCACCGTCACGCGTCAGCACGCCTTTGAACATCGGATCTTTATTCAGCAGCACCTTCAGCTTACGGGCGATAGCGATAGTGACGTTCTTTTCATGCAGGCCGTGCTGGCCGGTCGCACCGGGATCCTGTCCGCCGTGTCCGGCATCAATTGCAACAATCACCGTATCATTGCTGGTTGGCACCGCATTGCCGGGACGCGTGGTCGTATTCGCGTTGCTCACCGCCGTGACCTGATTAGCGTTAAACGGATTCGCCGCTGTACGGGCTGGCGCTGGCTGGCTTTGCGTTACCGCCGTCGAGACGGGGGCTGCGCGGCTCACCGGCTGCCTGCCCTTAATGGTGAAAACCACGTTATAGCTGCTGCCGCTGCGCTGCGTCACCGCTCGGGTTTTAGCCGACTGGGTCAGCTCCAGCACCAGGCGAATGCTTTGTTTATCTTTTGGCGTGCTGGTGCGAATACGCTTAACGATATTTTCGCCGCTAAAGTTCAGCGGCAGCCCCTGAATCACTCCGCTCTGACGAATGTCCAGCACCACGCGATCCGGGTTATGCAGCGGGAAGTAGCCATAGACCGGCTGGCCGGCAAAACTCAACGTGACGGTCGCCTGGCTGTCGCCATTTTCGACCTTGATATCGGAAAGGCTGGCGGCCAGTGAGGGCCCGGCAAACAGACACAACAGTAACAGCAGCGCGCTTTTCATCCGTGCGATCATGCCTGCGCCACCCGCTCGGTCAGGGTTTCACCCAGTGCAGAAAGCGCGTCGAGACGCGCTTCACGCGCACTGCCGACATAGCTTAGCGTCAGCGCCAGATCGGGCGGAGGTAGTACGCCAGCGCCCTGCTGCGGCCACTCAACCAGACATATAGCGTCGCCGGTGAAGTAGTCGCGGATCCCCATAAACTCCAGCTCTTCCGGATCGGCCAGTCGATAAAGATCGAAGTGATAGAGCGCCCGTTCGCCCAGCTGGTAAGGTTCTACCAGCGTGTAAGTCGGGCTTTTCACGTTACCCTGGTGACCCAGCGCCTGCAAAAATCCACGGCTGAAGGTGGTTTTGCCTGCGCCCAGATCGCCATAAAGATAGATCACCGCCGCGCCATTACAGGCATGGGCCAGCTGAGCGCCTAGATCGAGAGTAGCTGCCTCATCGGGCAAGGAAATAACACAGGTCTTCATGCTTTATTATTGGGTCATCTCTGGATTAACAAACTGCCAAAGCAGCTCGAATAAATCTGTGGCTAACATGCCGCGCGTACCGCGCCGCGCCGCCACCGCGTCTGCTGCTGCACCGTGCGCGACGCAGCCTGCACAGGCCGCATCAAATAGCGCCAGCTGCTGGCCCATCATTGAGGCGATAATACCACTTAGTACGTCGCCCATGCCGCCGGAGGCCATCCCTGCATTGCCAACATCGGCAAAGGCCATGTCGCCCTGCTCGCTGGCAACAATCGTTCCGGCCCCCTTCAGCACCACGACACCGCCATATCGTGCTGCCAGCGTCTGTGCGGCGTGCAGGCGGTCGCTCTCCACTTCGCTGGTCTTAACGCCCAGCAGTCGTGCCGCTTCGCCTGGGTGCGGCGTAATGATGCGATTCTGACGTTTCTGCGCATTGAATGCCAGCAGGTTAAGTGCATCAGCATCCCAAAGCATCGGCTTTTCGCTGGTCGCCACCGCTTTCAGCGCATTCTGTCCCCACTCGCGCTGGCCAAGTCCCGGCCCAATAGCAATAACGTCTGCCCATTCCAGCCCCTGATTAAGACTGCTGTCGGTCAGCTCATCAACCATAATTTCAGGGCGAGCCGTCAGGATCGGTACAATATTATCGCGATGCGTCAGCACGCGCACCAGCCCCGATCCGCTGCGCAGTGCCGCCTCTGCCGTCATGCGAATCGCGCCTGCGGTTCCGGTATCGCCACCGACCACCAGCAAACGCCCCTGGTTGCCTTTATGCGAAGTGGGTTTACGCGGTTTTAACCAGTGCGTTAAAAACGTAGCATCAAAGCGCGCCATCGGCGCATTTTCACCGGCGAGAAAGGCGGCTAAACCGAGGTCCGCATAGCGTAAGCTGCCCGTAAAGTCGCGCGCCTTACCGGTAATCTGGCCGGGTTTAAGCGCAATAAAGCTCAGCGTTTGGGTTGCCGCTATCACCTCTCCGGGCGCGCTCCCCGTGGCAGCTGACAAACCTGATGGCATGTCCAGCGCCAGTATGGGGGCAGCGTGCGCATTCGCCTGCTGGATCAGTGTGGAGTAGGGTTCCGCTGGTGCGCGGTTAATACCGGTGCCCAACAGCGCGTCAACGATCAGATCGATCGTTTCCGGCCAGATGGCGTCAGCCGCATGGATCTCGCCACCCGCTTCCAGCCAGGCATCGCGAGCGCGCTGCGCCTCATCCGGCAGCGGTTTATCCCCTTCACACGCCAGTAGCGTTACCGTCAGCCCTGCCGCCTGCGCCAGCCGCGCCGTGACATAACCATCGCCGCCATTGTTGCCATGACCACACAAAATCAACCAGTTACGCGCCTGCGGCCACTGTGCGGTGGCCAGTTCAAAGGCTGCCTGCCCCGCGCGCTGCATCAGTTCGTATAGCGTGATGCCCAGCGTGTCAGCGCCATCGCGTTCCAGCTGGTGCAGGGCCTGCGCAGGCCAGACGGAATATGGTAAACTGCGGCTGTTTGCTTTCGATTCCTGGTCACTCATGTCATACCCTCTCGATCTTCATCAGCTTGCTCAACAGATTAAACAGTGGGGCAAGGATCTCGGCTTTCAGCAGGTCGCCATTACCGACACCGATCTCAGTGCGGAAGAGCCACGTTTACAGGCGTGGCTGGATAAGCAGTACCACGGCGAAATGGAGTGGATGGCGCGTCACGGCATGATGCGCGCACGCCCGCATGAACTGCTGCCCGGCACGCTGCGCGTCATCAGCGTCCGTATGAATTACCTTCCGGCGAAAGCCGCCTTTGCCAGTACCCTGAAGAATCCGCAACTCGGCTATGTCAGCCGCTACGCTCTTGGGCGTGATTACCACAAAGTATTGCGCAATCGCCTGAAAAAGCTTGGAGAAATGATCCAGGAAAAGTGCGGCGAGCTTAATTTCCGCCCCTTTGTCGACTCTGCGCCAGTGCTGGAGCGCCCGCTGGCCGCGAAGGCGGGACTCGGCTGGACCGGCAAGCATTCCCTGATACTGAACCGTGAAGCAGGCTCCTGGTTTTTCCTTGGTGAGCTGCTGATTGATCTCCCTTTGCCCGTTGATACACCGCAAGAGGAGCAGTGTGGCCGCTGCGTGGCCTGCATGACAATCTGTCCTACCAACGCCATCGTCGAGCCTTATGTGGTGGACGCGCGGCGCTGTATCTCCTATCTCACTATTGAGCTGGAGGGCGCGATTCCGGAAGCGCTGCGCCCACTTATGGGCAATCGTATCTATGGCTGCGACGACTGCCAGTTGATTTGTCCGTGGAATCGCTACGGCCAACTCAGCGACGAGGTCGATTTTTCGCCGCGAGCGGTGCTGCATGCGCCGGAGCTGATGACACTGTTTGAGTGGGATGAAAAAACGTTTCTGCGCGTAACGGAAGGATCGGCCATTCGCCGAATCGGCCATTTGCGCTGGCTGCGCAATATCGCCGTGGCACTGGGCAATGCCCCCTGGACACCTGACATTATGCGCGTACTGGAAAAGCGGCTGGGAGAGCATGCCCTGCTGGATGAGCATATTGAGTGGGCGCTGGCCCAACAGCAAGAAAAGCGTCAGGCACAGAGTATTGAAGTACAGCCTGCACAGCAAAAGCGGCTGGTGCGCGCCATCGAAAAGGGATTGCCACGTGATGCATGATTAATCAGTGCGGAGAGCAAATGACTTTTCCACACGCTGTGCATAAAAATAAAAAGCTGTTGTCATTCAACTGACACAGAGAGTTATAAGGCAGAATTTAACAAAATGAAATATCCTCATTAATTTAAAAATCAATGATTTAAATGAAGGATGTGTATAAATGCTAATGTGGATAGCTTGAGAACAGACCAACAAAGTTGTGGATAACTCTGTTTAAAATAGTTTTACAGATCGCCGTAAGCAGCGAATAACAGGGCTGGCACGCTGTGGATAACCTGATAAGCGCACTGTGGGGCGCAGGTCGTCACGGCTTAGCCTAAACGTATGATTTTTAGCGATGTAAATTTGGAGCGGGAAACGAGACTCGAACTCGCGACCCCGACCTTGGCAAGGTCGTGCTCTACCAACTGAGCTATTCCCG
>NZ_JABMIK010000013.1:0-42121 GCF_041386365.1 Pantoea sp. KPR_PJ
AACTCAGAAGTGAAACGCCGTAGCGCCGATGGTAGTGTGGGGCCTCCCCATGCGAGAGTAGGGAACTGCCAGGCATCAAACAAGAGAAAGCCCTTTGCGTAAGCAAAGGGCTTTTTTCTTTTCTGATATGTCTCACTGCGGTAAGAAAGCGCCCTGAATCTTCTCAAGGGCGCTGACGAAAAGCTTAGTGAATAACCTGCGACAGAAACGCGCGCGTACGTTCAGAGACGGGATTAGAGAAGAAGGTTTCCGGTGGAGCCATCTCTACGATCTCGCCGCGATCCATAAAGATTACGCGGTCAGCAACGGTACGCGCGAAGCCCATTTCATGGGTGACACACAGCATTGTCATTCCATCTTCAGCCAGGCCAATCATTGTATCCAGCACTTCCTTTACCATCTCAGGATCCAGCGCTGAGGTAGGCTCATCAAACAGCATAATTTTCGGTTTCATACACAGTGAACGCGCAATCGCCACGCGCTGTTGCTGCCCACCCGAAAGCTGACCAGGAAACTTATGCGCATGTTCTGCAATGCGTACGCGTTCCAGATAGTGCATCGCCAGTTCTTCCGCTTCCTTTTTCGAAGACTTGCGTACCCAGATGGGGGCGAGCGTGCAGTTTTGTAACACCGTCAGATGAGGGAAGAGATTGAAGTGCTGAAATACCATGCCAACTTCAGTACGTACGCGCTCGATGTTGCGAATGTCATCATTAAGATGGATGCCATCGACGACGATACGTCCTTGCTGATGCTCTTCCAGATGATTAATACAGCGAATGGTCGTGGATTTACCCGATCCAGAAGGCCCGCAAAGCACAATACGCTCGCGTGGCTTGACCTGCAGATTAATATCCTTGAGGACATGAAACTGTCCGTACCATTTATTCACGTTCTCGAGCGAAATCATTAACGCTGAATCCTGTTGCAAATGTTGTGTCATGAAAAACCTCAGTGCGATTTACGCCCGGTGTGAAAGCGCTTTTCCAGATGCTGGCTGTAGCGCGACATGCTAAAACAGAAAATCCAGTAAACCAGCGCAGCAAACACATAGCCTTCGGTCGACATGCCCAGCCAGGCGGGATCGACGGTGGCTTGCTGCACGCTGCTGAACAGATCGAAAAGACCGATGATGATCACCAGACTGGTATCTTTGAACAGCGCAATAATGGTATTTACCAGACCGGGAATCGTGAGCTTCAGGGCCTGAGGCAAAATGACAAGCATCTGCGTTTTCCAGTAGCCGAGCGCCAGTGATTCTGCCGCTTCATACTGGCCTTTCGGCAGCGCCTGCAACCCCCCACGCACCACCTCGGCTACGTAGGCTGACTGAAACAAAATCACCCCAACCAGCGCGCGTACCAGCTTATCGATACTGGTTCCTTCCGACATAAACAGCGGCAGCATTACTGATGACATAAAGAGAACGGTAATCAACGGTACGCCACGCCAGAACTCGATAAAAATGATCGACAGCGTGCGCACCACTGGCATACGCGAACGTCGACCCAGTGCCAGCAAGATACCCAGCGGTAATGCACCCGCGATCCCTACGGCCGCGATGATCAGCGTGAGCGTCAGGCCACCCCATTGACGCGTCTCAACGTGCTCAAGGCCAAAAATACCACCGTACATCAGCAGCCAGACGGTAAGCGGATAGATCACCGCCCAGCAGGCAATATATCGTCCGCGATACGGCAGGGATTTGATAAACATCGGAATAATGGAGGCGATGCCAAGCACCAGCGCCAGGTTGATACGCCAGCGCAATTCGTGCGGGTAGAGCCCATACATAAACTGGCCAAAACGCGCATGAATAAACACCCAGCACGCGCCTTCTTTCGTACAATCAGCGCGTGTTTCACCTATCCAGTTAGCCTGGAATACCAGCCACTCCAGGGCGGGGGGAATCAACTGCCACATCAGCCAGAGACAAAACAGCGTCAGCAGCGTATTGAACCAGCTGGAGAAGAGATTCTTGCGCGCCCAGACCCAGCCGCGACTCAGCGGAGTTGTTGCAACGGGTGGGGTTTCATGTGTAGTCACAGACATCGTCATCCCGTTCTCTTAGCGCTCGACCAGCGCAATTTTGCGGTTATAGATATTCATTAGCAGGGAGATCGTCAAACTGATCACCAGATAAACGCCCATTGTGATAGCGATGGTTTCAATGGCCTGTCCGGTCTGGTTCAACACCGTACCGGCAAACAGAGAGACCATATCGGGATAGCCGATAGCCGCGGCCAGCGAAGAGTTTTTTACAATGTTGAGGTACTGGCTGGTCAGCGGCGGAATAATTACACGCATCGCCTGCGGAATAATGACCTGACGCAGCGTAACTGGATTAGGCAGCCCCAGCGAACGTGCAGCTTCATGCTGACCATGAGGTACTGACTGGATCCCGGCGCGGATCACCTCGGCAATAAAAGAGGAGGTATAAACCGACAGCGCGACGGTAAGGGCGGCCAGCTCAGGGATCATCACGAAGCCACCCCGGAAGTTAAATCCGCGCAGCGCAGGAAGATCCCAGTGGGTTGCCGCACCAAAACCCAGATGTGCCACAGCGGGAAACAGCACCAGCATTGCGATTGCCGCAGGCCAGGTGCGACGCAACTGACCCGTTTTGAGCTGATGCTTGCGGTTATAGCGAAACAGCGCATAGCTGCCTGCCACGGCCAGCAGTAGCGCGATAACAAAGGGCCATGTTCCAGGCGCATACTGCGGCCAGGGCACATAGAGTCCGCGATTACTGACGAAAGCGAGATCGAAGGCGCTTAACGCCTGACGCGGTCCCGGAAGATTACGTAATACCGCGAAGTACCAGAAAAAGATCTGCAACAGCGGGGGAATATTACGGAAGGTTTCAATATAGAACGTTGAGAGTTTGCGCAACAGCCAGTTGTCTGACAGACGCGCCAGGCCGATAAAAAATCCGAGTATTGAAGCGAAAACAATACAGAGGGCAGAAACCAGCAGGGTGTTAGTCAGGCCAACCAGAAACACGCGTGCGTAGGTGTCGCCTTCGGTGTAATCAATCAGGTGCTGAACGATGCCGAAACCAGCACTGCGCTCAAGAAAGCCAAATCCGGACGTAATGCCTCGACTGGCAAGGTTAATCACTGTGTTGTGGATCAGGTAACCCACGACGATAAACACCGCGACAATGGCGATGATCTGGTAAAGCCAGGCGCGAACCGCAGGATTACCGAATGAAAAATCCCTTTTAACGGTTGGGCGTTGTGACATGTTAAAACCTCAGAGGCAAAACGCAGGCAGAACGCCGCTTAAAGCGGCGTTCCGTTAACAGGTGTGATTAGCGAACCGGCGGGGCATACTGAATGCCGCCCTGGTTCCACAACGCGTTCTGACCGCGAGCAATCTTCAGCGCGCTGTCTTTACCTACGTTGCGGTCAAACACTTCCTGATAGTTGCCAACCTGTTTGATAATGTTATAGGCCCACTTGTTGTCGAGCTTCAGATCTTTACCAAAATCGCCCTCTGCGCCCAGCAGGTGCGCCATGTCTGGCGTAGTCGGTTTGGCCGTCATCTGGTCGACATTTTTGGAGGTGATGCCCATCTCTTCGGCGTTCAGCATCGCAAAGAGCGACCATTTAACGATGGTAAACCAGTCATCATCGCCGCGGCGTACCACCGGGCCCAGCGGCTCTTTGGAGATCACTTCTGGCAGCACGATAAACTCATCCGGTTTGCCCAGCTTGATGCGCAGCGCATAAAGCTGTGACTGGTCGGAAGCCAGAGTATCGCAGCGACCGCTGTCGAGCGCTTTCGCCGACTCATCAGAGCGGTCAAACGTGACCGGCGTATATTGCATCTTGTTGGCTTTAAAGAAGTCCGCCACGTTCAGCTCGGTATCTGTGCCTGCCTGGATACAAACCGTTGCACCATCCAGCTCTTTCGCACTTTTCAGTCCAGCTTTCTGGTGAGTCAGGAAGCCAATGCCGTCATAGTAGTTCACACCCGCAAACAGGAAGCCCATGCCGCCATCACGTGAAGAGGTCCAGGTGGTATTACGCGACAGAATATCAACCTCACCAGACTGCAGCGCGGTAAAGCGCTCTTTAGCGGTCAGCGGGGTATATTTTACTTTGCTGGCATCACCGAAAACGGCGGCGGCGGCGGCACGACAAACGTCCACGTCAATGCCTGAGAACTTACCGCTGGCGTCGGCATAGGAGAAACCCGGC
Source organism: Pantoea sp. KPR_PJ (assembly GCF_041386365.1). NCBI lineage: Bacteria > Pseudomonadati > Pseudomonadota > Gammaproteobacteria > Enterobacterales > Erwiniaceae > Pantoea > Pantoea sp. KPR_PJ. The sequence continues at coordinate 4,206 of NZ_JABMIK010000013.1, forward strand.
AACCCATCGCTGATACCGCACTGCACAAAACCTTTCTTCTTAATGGCGTCCAGAGTCGTGCCGGCATGTGCCTGCTGTGCCACTGCGAACAGCGAGGCCGCAGCAACCAGCGTAGAAAGCATCATTTTTTTCATAAAGCATCCTGTGTGGCGTAATTATCTTGTTATGTTTGATGCGCACCGTGCAGCGCGCTATTACCTGTCAGTGGCGGTCAGCCACGCATAGCACTGCAAAGGCAGTGCCAGGTTTGCGGAAGCATGTGTGGGCTGGGAAGATCACTTAATCACCGGGAGTATTGATAAAGCAGGAGTACTATCGCGCACCAAAAGGAAGCAAAGCGAGTCGCCTCGATCACAATTAGTGCAAATAGTTTCACTATATGGAAGCAATGTGAGCCAGAGCGCAGGAAAGGGGAATAAGGAGAAGAGGCTGCCTGTTTTCTTGTGCAGGATAGCGAAACGCGCGTCAGCACGAGCTTTGCACTATAAAACCCAGGAAATTCCAGACAGGGCGCGGAAAAAAAGCGGATAAGTGCCGGGCTTATTTTCACTGTCGCGATTGCAACTAAGGTTACCATTCGCGTGCGAGTTGTTTCATCACGCAGGGCGCAGGGTGAAACCCGCACCAATAAAAACGCCAGCACTCAGGCTGGCGTCATCTACTGCATCAACAAAAATTAGTTCATGCCGTATTTTTTCAATTTCTTACGCAGAGTACCACGGTTGATACCCATCATCAGCGCAGCACGGGTCTGGTTGCCACGGGTATACTGCATCACCATGTCCAACAGTGGCTGCTCGACTTCAGCCAGTACCAGCTCATAGAGGTCATTAACATCCTGACCGTTCAGTTGAGCAAAATAGTTCTTCAGTGCCTGTTTAACCGAATCACGCAGAGGTTTTTGCGTCACTTGATCCTGTGAGTTAACGGTAGAAACGGTCAGTACGTCAGAATTTACGCGTTGTTCGAACATAGTTCTTTCAGCTCTTTATTTCGTTTACGCAAGATTTTCGAAGTATGCCTCCAACGCCTCCAGCTGTTCGCTGGCATCCTCAATGGCGTTGAATGTGCGCCGAAACTGGTCATTAGGGGCATGTTCCTGCAAATACCAGGAGACGTGCTTACGCGCTATACGGTATCCCTTGCCTGGACCATAAAAGTCGTGCAGCTCACGTATATGCGCAACGAGCATACGCTTCACCTCTGCCAGCGGCAGTGGAGCAAGCAGCTCCCCAGTGTCCAGATAATGCTGGATTTCCCGGAAGATCCAAGGTCTTCCCTGAGCCGCACGGCCTATCATCAGGGCATCGGCCCCCGTATAGTCAAGCACGGCTCTGGCTTTATGCGGGTCAGTTATGTCGCCATTCGCGATAACGGGAATGGTGACACTCTGCTTAACTGTCCGAATGCTGTCGTATTCAGCTTCCCCGTTGAACAGGCAGGCACGAGTGCGTCCATGTATCGTCAGGGCCTGAATGCCACAGCGTTCAGCCAATTGGGCAATCTCTACACAGTTACGGTTGTCTGGATCCCAGCCGGTGCGAATCTTCAGCGTAACAGGCACTTCTACGGCATTAACCACGGCGGTGAGAATAGACTTCACCAGCTCCGGGTACTGCAGCAGCGCTGAGCCTGCCATCTTACGATTCACTTTTTTAGCCGGGCAGCCCATGTTGATATCAATGATCTGCGCACCAGACGCGACATTTATACGCGCGGCGGCGGCCATATCATCAGGATCGCAACCTGCAATTTGCACGGCGCGAACGCCGGGCTCGTCACTATGCACCATGCGCAAACGGGATTTGTCACTGGCCCAGACTTCCGGGTTAGATGACAGCATCTCGGAGACCGCCATACCGGCTCCGTTTTCATAACACAAAGTGCGGAATGGCTTATCGGTGATACCGGCCATCGGCGCAGCAATGAGTCGATTACGAAGCTGGTGGTGTCCAATGCGCATGAAGAAGAAGTGACCGTAACTGTTCGCAAGGCGGCGTATATTACGCATTTTTTTATGAAGATGAAAGGCCAAACTTTGAACAACCGGCCTGCTTCAACCGGATAAGGCAGGTTAAAGCGCCATCACTTCATAAAAAACATTTTACAATCATGCGCTTAAAAAAATACGCTGAAATTGTGAACAAAAATTTTTCTTAAAACTTGAGGTAAATCACAACATAAAAAGCGTTACATCAGGTGATTAGCGAAAGATATGGCGGCTGTCTGGCTATGTATTGCACTATTTGATTGCGCCCTGATGGTAACTATCCTGTCCGGCAGTCATGTCATCGCGGTGCAGGAAGAGTATGACCGCGCGGCAATGCAACGCAAAGCCAAAGCAGCAGGCCAGCGAGGGCTGGCCTGCAAGAAGGTTAACGGCGCACACCGGTAATGCGGCACCACTCCTCTTTTTCCGCAACGGGATCGAGAACGAAGCGATCAGCATAGGCTTCGCATACCCCTTCGGCCTGACTGGCCAGCACGCCAGATAATCCCAGCTGCCCGCCCGCTTTGGGCAGCACGCTAATCAGCGGAGCAAGTTCGCGTAGCGGACCGGCGAGAATATTGGCGACGACCACGTCAGCCTGTAAATTCTCGGGCTGCTGGTGTGGTAAGTAGAGCGACAGACGATCGGCGACGCCGTTGCGTTCTGCATTATCACGGCTGGCCTGAATCGCCTGCGGATCGATATCAATGCCGATCGCCTGCGCAGCGCCCAGTTTCAGCGCGGCGATGGCCAGAATGCCAGAGCCGCAGCCAAAATCGATTACCGTCTTGCCTGCAAGATCCAGCCCGTCCAGCCAGGTCAGGCAGAGCGAGGTGGTAGGGTGGGTGCCAGTGCCAAACGCCAGGCCAGGATCCAGCATCACGTTGACTGCATCAGGATCCGGCACATCGCGCCAGCTTGGACAGATCCACAGTCGCTCGCCGAAACGCATCGGGTGAAAGTTATCCATCCACTCGCGCTCCCAGTCTTTATCTTCGATCTGCTCGATCTTATGACGGAAACCGGATCCCAGCAGCGGATGCTGGCTCAGCTCTGCCACGACATCCTTCATCTCTGTTTCCGCGTCAAACAGGCCGATGACGTCGGTATCGCCCCACAGAAGCGTTTCGCCTGGCAGCGGTTCATAGACCGGGTTGTCGTGCGTATCCTGAAAGGTCACCGAGACGGCACCGCTCTCCATCAGCGCGTCGCTGAGGGTCTCGGCATGTTCACCGGTACTGTTAATTTTGATTTGAATCCATGGCATAACGTTTCTCTTTATTCCAGCGCAGCGTCAGGCGCGCGGCCAAACAGATTACCGACCAGAAAAGCCAGCAGGCTTAAGGTCAATGAGGGAACAATAGGGTGAAAACCACCCCATTCAATATTCAGGCTGGCAAGCAGCGTATAACTGCCTGCGCCTGCCAGCATACCGCTAATTGCGCCAGCAGCATTAGCGCGCGACCAGTAAAGGCCCAGCACCAGCGGCCAGAGGAAAACCGCCTCTAATCCACCAAATGCCAGCAGGTTGAGCCAGATAATCATATCTGGCGGATTCCAGGCAGCCAGCAGCAGCAGGATGCCCAGCACAAAAGTGATGCTAGCGGAGAGCATGCGCAGACGAGCTTCATTTTCGCTCTGCTGCGGGGCGATACGCAGATAGAGATCTTTGATCAGCGTAGCGGAGGATTGCAGCAGCTGCGCGTTGATCGTGGACATGATGGCCGCCATGGGCGCGGCAAGAAAGATGCCAGCGGCCATTGGCGGCAGCACGGTGATCATCAGCGTCGGGATCACGCGATCGGGAATGGTGAGATCCGGCAGGATCGTCCGGCCAAGCGCGCCAGCCAGATGCATGCCGAGCATTAACACCACCACCACGATGGTGCCGAGAATAATGCCGCGATGCATTGCCTTGCTGTCCTTATAAGAGATACAGCGCACCGCAGTATGCGGCAAGCCAATCACCCCGAAGCAGACCAGCACCGCAAATGAGCTCAGGAAGGTTGGATTGATCACATTGCCGACGCCCTCTGGCGAAACCAGCTGCGGATCGATAGCGCGCAGTCTGGTCACCGCACTCCCCAGACCGCCCGCATGGTGAATCACCGCAAACAGCAGCAGGAAGGTTCCAATCAGCATCACCAGGCCCTGCATCGCGTCATTGAGTACGCTGGCGCGAAAGCCCCCAAAAGCGGTATAGAGCGCGATAGTTCCGCCAAAAATCAGCAGCCCGGTATCGTAGGGAATGCCGGCGGCCGTTTCCAGTAGCCGTGCACCGCCAATAAACTGCACCGTCATAGCACCGATAAAGGCCACCAGCAGGCTGATACTGGCCAGCCAGATCAGCAGCGTGCTTTGATAGCGTGCATAGAGCATATCGTTCAGCGTTACCGCGTTATAGCGGCGCGCCAGAATGGCGAACTTTTTACCTAACACGCCCAGTGACAGCCAGACGGCGGGCACCTGAATCATCGCCAGCAGCACCCAGCCGAGACCATATTTATAGGCAGCGCCGGGGCCACCAATAAAAGAACTGGCGCTGATGTAGGTGGTGGTGATGGTCATGGCCAGCACAAAACCGCCCATGGATCGGCTGCCAAGAAAATATTCAGTCAGGAAGTTGCCCTGATGCTGTTTGCGCATCGCAAATACCGACAGCGCGGCAATGAGTACCAGATAAGCCAGCAGCGGCAGAATAATTTCAGTTTGCATCGTTATCCTCTAGCGGCATATCGCGGAACACCAGCCGCACCATTAGCCAGCACAGCACGATAAACAGCAGTGGGGCGAAAACGCAGGAGAGCTCAAACCAGCGCGGCAGTCCAGTAATGCCACTCTCATCTCCCCCCAGCCAGGCGGATAATCCCCAGACGGCGAGGTAGGCCAAAGTCAGCCAGAGCGCCCAGCGCGCCTCTTTATTTGCTTGCAGAAAACGCCAGTCCATTATGCAACCTCTACGGCGACAAAAATGAAAAAGGCCGGTATTACCGGCCTTGCTCTTATTCAGCGCTGTGCTTATTTGTCGTACAGGCCGAGTTTCTTTTCCAGATAGTGGATGTTGGTGCCACCCTGCTGGAAATGTTCGTCTGACATGATCTTCATCTGTAGCTCAATGTTGGTCTTGATGCCGTCGATGATCAGTTCTGCCAGCGCGTTCTTCATGCGGGCAATCGCCACGTCACGCGTTTCGCCATAGCAGATCAGCTTGCCGATCATGGAATCATAGTACGGCGGCACACTGTAGCCGGCGTAAATGTGTGATTCCCAGCGCACGCCAAAACCACCTGGCGCGTGGAAGCGCGTGATTTTACCCGGGCTTGGCAGGAAGGTGTTCGGATCTTCGGCGTTGATACGGCATTCGACCGCATGACCGCGAATAACCACGTCATCCTGCTTGATAGAGAGCGGCTGACCAGCAGCGATACGCAGCTGCTCTTTGATCAGATCCACGCCGGTGATCATCTCGGTAACCGGATGCTCAACCTGAATACGGGTGTTCATCTCAATGAAGTAGAACTCGCCGTTTTCATACAGGAACTCAAAGGTGCCTGCGCCGCGGTAGCCGATTTCGATACAGGCATTAGAGCAGCGCTCGCCGATATAGCGACGCAGTTCCGGCGTAATGCCTGGCGCTGGCGCTTCTTCGACCACTTTCTGGTGACGACGCTGCATGGAGCAGTCGCGTTCGGCCAGATAGATAGCGTTGCCCTGGCCATCGGCCAGCACCTGAATCTCGATATGACGCGGGTTCTCGAGATATTTCTCCATGTAAACCATGTCGTTGTTGAAAGCCGCTTTGGCTTCCGCTTTCGTCATGTTAATGGACGGCTCAAGATCCTTATCGCTGCGGACAACGCGCATGCCGCGACCGCCGCCGCCGCCAGACGCCTTAATGATAACCGGATAACCGATACGCTTGGCGATCGCACGGTTTTTCTCCATGTCGTCGCCCAGCGAACCGTCAGAACCCGGTACGGTTGGTACGCCCGCTTTTTTCATCGCGGTAATCGCAGAAACTTTATCACCCATCAGGCGGATGGTATCTGCTTTTGGACCAATGAAGATAAAGCCGGAACGCTCAACCTGCTCGGCGAAATCGGCGTTCTCAGAGAGGAAGCCGTAGCCGGGATGAATAGCCACCGCGCCGGTAATTTCGGCAGCGGAGATCAGCGCCGGGATATTCAGGTAGCTTTTAACAGACTGCGCCGGACCGATGCAGACGGTTTCGTCTGCCAGCAGCACGTGCTTCAGATCGCGATCGGCCGTGGAGTGCACCGCAACGGTCTTGATGCCCAGCTCTTTACAGGCGCGGAGAATACGCAGCGCGATCTCTCCGCGGTTAGCAATGACAATTTTATCCAGCATGGTTCGCCTCGTTATTCGATGACGACCAGCGGCTCGTCAAATTCAACCGGCTGGCCGCTTTCGACCAGAATGGCTTTCACGACGCCAGATTTATCGGCTTCGATCTGGTTCATCATCTTCATCGCTTCAACGATGCAGAGGGTGTCGCCAGCGTTAACTTTCTGACCGATTTCAACAAAGGCTTTCGCATCCGGGCTCGGCGTGCGATAGAAGGTGCCGACCATCGGCGAACGCACGATGTGGCCGCTGATTTCAGCAGGCTTGGCTGCTTCTACGGCCGGTGCGGAGACTGGCGCGACGGCTGCGGCTAACGCAGGCTGCGGAGCCGGTGCAGCAAAAGCCTGCTGCATGACTGGATAACCGACATTGGCAGGTGCACGGCTGATACGAACGGACTCTTCGCCCTCAGAAATTTCCAGCTCAGCGATGCCGGATTCTTCAACCAGTTCGATCAGTTTTTTAATTTTACGAATATCCATGAGTGTGGTTCCGTACTCTGTTTAATTGGAGTGAGACAGGCGTTTTACTGCCGTTTGTAAAGCCCATGAGTAGCCGTCGGCGCCTAAACCGCAAATGACGCCAGCAGATACATCAGAAAGATAGGAGTGATGGCGGAAAGGTTCGCGGGCGTGCACGTTAGAAAGGTGCACTTCGATAAAGGGAATACTTACCGCCAAAAGGGCATCGCGCAATGCTACGCTGGTATGCGTAAACGCAGCGGGATTAATGATGATGTAATCCACATTGCCTCTGGCCTCATGAATGCGATCGATGAGCTGATATTCCGCATTGGACTGCAAATGGCTCAGTTTCACATCAAGCTGTGTTGCCTGGTTGGTTAACTCGCTGACAATCTGCTGTAGCGTCGTACGACCATATTTTTCCGGCTCACGGGTGCCCAGTAAATTCAGGTTGGGACCGTTCAAGAGCAGAATGTGAAATTTATGCGCCATCGTGCTGCCATCTCCCGCAATCATTGAGGCATCGCGTAAAATACCTTGCTATCTTCCGTTTGTCACCCGCCGCGAATCAAAAGACGCCGCCGCGTGCAACAAAGCCGGGCATTATATCCGTTTCGGGGCAATTCGCAGCAAAATACTGGTCTTATCTGCGAAGTTGATCGGGCGTAGCCCCGAAGGGCACACCTTTTATCAGAAATAATGGGAGGAAGACAACTTAGCGTGACCACCAGTTGCGGAACTTTTTGTAACGCCAGGCTAACAGAGCCACTGCGGCAAGGGCGTAGAGCACCGGCTGAGGCGACAGCACTTTAACCGACCAGAGATAGTGAATCGGCGCGAGGATCGCTGCCAGATAGATAAAGTTATGCAGCGTTTGCCAGCGGCGACCCAGTTTGCGCTGGGCACGCTGGAAGGAGGTAGCCGCCAGCACCAGCAGAATCAGCCAGGTCAGGATGCCCAGCGTCAGGTAGGGGCGTGAAATGAGTTCGCTTCCCAGCAGCCGCAGATTATCAACGCCCAGCTCCAGCAGGTAATAGCTCAGCAGATGCAGGCAAGCCCAGACAAAGGTCCAGACGCCAAGCAGACGGCGGGTACGGATCAGTAGCGGCTGTTTAGCGTAGCGCGTGAGTGGCGAGACGAGCAGCGTTCCCAGCAGCAGTTTTAGCGCCATTCGACCAGTAAAGTGCTGAATATCTTTCGCCGGATCGGCGCTAAGCCAGCCCTGGCTTGCCGCCATAAACAGGTAAACCAGCGGCAAAAATGCGGCCAGGTGCAGCACCACCTTTAGCCAGACAATTTGCTTTAACGTCAGTCGCACTCAATAGTTCTCCCGTAAATCGAGCCCACGATAGAGCGAGGCCACCTGATCGGCATAGCCGTTAAACAGCAGGGTTGGCTGGCGCTTCACGCTCAGCGTACCGCCCGGTCCGATAAAGCGTTCGGTAGCCTGCGACCAGCGCGGATGATCGACGTGCGGGTTAACGTTGGCATAGAAGCCATATTCATTAGCTGCAATCTGGTTCCAGGTCGTCGGGGGCTGATTGCGCGTCAGGGTGATTTTTACGATTGATTTAATGCCCTTAAAACCATATTTCCACGGTACGGTCAGTCGAATCGGCGCGCCATTCTGCGGCGGCAGGGCTTTGCCATAAACGCCCGTGCTGAGCAGCGTTAAGGGGTGCATTGCCTCATCAAGCCGTAAACCTTCTACGTAGGGATAGTCCAGGCCACCGCCAATAAAGCGGTCTTTCTGGCCAGGCATCTGGTCTGGTGCATAGAGCGTCTGAAAGGCAACGTAGCGCGCATGGCTGGTGGGCTCCGCCAGCCTGAGCAGCTTGTTAAGTTCAAAACCTACCCAGGGGACGACCATTGACCAGGCCTCAACGCAGCGCATGCGGTAAATGCGCTGTTCCATAGCGAACTTTTTAAAAATGTCGTCCATGTTCAACGTAATGGGTTTCGCTACTTCACCATCAATCGTCAACTGCCAGGGATCGGTTTTGAGCGTACCGGCATTGGCCGCCGGATCGGCCTTATCAAGACCAAATTCATAAAAATTGTTATAGCCTGACACCTTGTCTGCCGGCGTCAGCGTCAGATTGGCCTGATATTTCTCTGGCTTGCTGAAGTCCAGCGGGCGGCCCGCGGGGGCCGCAGGCCGATCGTTGCCCTTAAACCAGCTCAGCACGTCCGCCTGTGCTACGCCCGGCATGCTTAGCGCGGCTGCGCTCAGGCCCAGCGTTTTAAGCACCTGGCGACGCTGCATATTGAAAATGCTTTCCGGCGTGACGTCGGCTTCAGTCAAATATTTTGTGGGTTTCATCGCTCACCTCCCGGCTCGAATATGCCTTCCAGCATGATGACTATTGCCGATTGCCGCGAATTTCGCCGCAAAAATATGAAATTTCCTGGCGCGAGAGACGAATGAGAATGCACTGAAAAGCAGAGCAGACAAAATTAACCGCTGCCCGGTATAGATATACTTGCTCAACTTAAGCAGCAGCGCTGTGGCGAGGTGGAATTTATGCTATTTTGCTCGCGCCCGCGCCAGGCGCGGCACAGGGCAGGTCTATACGGGTCATCACCGCAGTGAACAGGCACAGGGATGCGATTAACCACGAAACTTTCTGCTTTTATTACATTTTTAAGCTTGCTGGCAATGTCACTGATGCTGGCAGGCTGTGCTTTTAGCGTTTACTGGCTGACACATCAGCGTGTTGAAGCTCGGGTGCAGACGCTGGCAACGGAAGCCGATCAGGCCCTGCTCGTTCAGACACCAGATGAGATGCGCGGCTGGATGCAGCACACCATGACGGTGATCAACGCTGAGCGCGTTGAGCTGCGCAGCGGCAATGAAATCTTTTTCCGGCTTAACCGGCATGAAAACCCGATGCTGGAGGATGAGACTAACCGGTTTATCCAGTTTGATGTACCGCTGGTACATCAGCAGGGCGTGATCATGCGCGTGGTGGTGCTCGATCCCGCCAAAACCTGGTTTCGCTCTTTAACTGGCGTTTACATACTGACGGTGCTGTCAATTGTCTTGCTGTTTATGGGGCTGTTGCTCTTTATCATGCACTGCTGGCTTAGCCGACAGTGGCGAGGGATGGAGCGGCTGGAAAAGCGTGCCGAGGCGATACTGTCAGGTGAGCGTACACTGCTGCGCAAGGGCAACGTGGATGAGTGGCCGCCGCGTGCCAGCAGCGCGATTGATGTACTTTTATCGGATTTACAGGAAGCAGGCGAGCAGCGGCTGCGCATTGACACGCTGATCCGGGCGTTTGCCGCACAGGACAGTCGTACCGGTTTAAATAACCGGCTCTTTTTTGATAATCAGCTGGCGACGCTGCTGGAGGATCAAGAGGATGTCGGTACGCATGGCGTGGTGATGATGGTGCGTCTGCCAGACCTGGACATGCTTAATGAAAATCTGGGCAACCAGCTGGTGGATGAGTATCTCTACGATCTGGTCAATATGCTCTCCACCTTTGTGCTGCGCTATCCTGGCGCACTGCTGGCGCGTTATTTTCGCAGCGACTTTGCGGTACTGCTGCCGCATCGCAGCCTGAAGGAAGCGAACAGCATCGCGGATCAGCTAATCAACGCGGTCGACTCACTCCCGCCTATGCGTATGGTTAATCGCGACGATCTTATCCATATCGGCATTAGCGCCTGGCATAGTGGACAGACCGTGCCGCAGGTGATGGATAATGTTGAAATGGCAACGCGACGCGCAACGCTGCTGGGGGGCAATAACTGGTCCAACGGCGAGGGCAACCCGCTCGATGCAGGGCGGGGCAGCGTGCGCTGGCGAACCCTGCTGGAAAATACCTTAAGTCGCGGCGGCCCGCGTCTCTACCAGAAACCGGCCTTACTGCTGGATGGTAAAGTGCATCACCGCGAACTCCTGATGCGAATTTTTGACGGTGACAAAGAGCTACTGGCGGCGGAGTTTATGCCGCTGGTATTGCAGTTCGGCATGGCAGACGCCTGGGATCGTCAAACCATCACGCGTATCGCTGCTCTCTCGGAAGTCTGGCCAGACGAAACGCTGGCGCTGCCGGTTAATATCGACTCTCTTCTCCAGCGGCCTTTTATCAACTGGCTCAACAACTTGCTGTTGCAGTGTACTAAAGCACAAAGAAAACGATTTTTATTTGAACTTGCTGAGGCGGATGTTTGTCAACACATCAATCGTTTAGCGCCGGTCTTTCGCGCACTACAGGCGTTTGGCTGTCGTATTGCCGTCGCTCAGGCAGGCTTAACCGTGGTGAGCAGTGCCTATATCAGACAGTTCCCCATCGATCTCATCAAGCTGGATCCAGGTCTGGTGCGCAACATTGATCGGCGGACCGAAAACCAGCTGTTTGTACAGAGCCTGTTGGAAGTGTGTAAGTCGGCCCAGACGCAGGTGTTTGCCACGGCGGTCAGAACGCGTGCTGAATGGCAGACACTTATTGGCCTGGGTGTGGCTGGCGGGCAGGGCGATCTTTTTGCCTCTTCGCAGCCTGTAAACAGTAATGTGAAAAAGTATTCACAGCGTTATCATATTTAACCCTTAAGCGGCTGTCGGCCAGCAGGGGATTTTTTCAGGTCGGGCAAGGCGACAATATGCTCGTTCCCGGCAGCGGAAATGTTAGATTTTATGTCGGAAACGCGCGCAAATCCGGACGCGACAGGCAGGTAAAACGGGAGAAGCCCGCTGTTTTACACCGGTCAGTTGTCGTTGACGATGGTACAAAGCCAAATTGGTCTATTTTTTCACCGAAGCAGAACGTTTTTGCGCCTTGTGGCAGCTTCGCGTGGTTGGTAAAGTAAGCGGATTTTATTTTCCGCCCCCAGCTTGCAGGATTATCCTTTAGATATGTTTAAAAAATTTCGTGGCATGTTTTCCAATGACTTGTCCATTGACCTGGGTACCGCGAATACCCTGATTTACGTAAAGGGACAAGGCATCGTGCTGAACGAGCCCTCCGTGGTTGCTATCCGCCAGGACCGTGCCGGTTCCCCAAAGAGCGTAGCGGCCGTTGGCCATGATGCAAAACAGATGCTCGGCCGTACGCCAGGTAATATAGCAGCGATTCGCCCGATGAAAGATGGCGTCATCGCAGATTTTTTCGTGACTGAAAAAATGCTGCAGCACTTTATCAAACAGGTGCACAGCAACAGCTTTATGCGTCCAAGCCCGCGCGTGCTGGTGTGCGTGCCGGTTGGCGCGACGCAGGTTGAGCGCCGTGCAATCCGTGAGTCTGCGCAGGGTGCAGGCGCACGTGAAGTCTTCCTGATTGAAGAGCCGATGGCCGCCGCGATTGGTGCTGGCCTGCCGGTCTCAGAAGCAACGGGTTCAATGGTCGTTGATATCGGTGGGGGGACTACCGAAGTGGCGGTGATCTCGCTGAACGGCGTGGTTTACTCCTCTTCTGTCCGCATCGGTGGCGACCGCTTCGATGAGGCTATTATTAATTATGTGCGCCGTAACTACGGCTCGCTGATCGGCGAAGCTACCGCGGAACGCATTAAGCATGAAATCGGCTCAGCTTATCCGGGCGACGAAGTGCGCGAAATTGAAGTGCGCGGCCGTAACCTGGCGGAAGGTGTACCGCGCGGATTCACGCTGAACTCAAATGAAATTCTGGAAGCGCTGCAGGAGCCGCTGACCGGCATCGTGAGCGCGGTGATGGTGGCACTGGAGCAGTGTCCGCCAGAGCTGGCGTCTGATATCTCCGAGCGCGGCATGGTACTGACGGGCGGCGGTGCACTGCTGCGCAACCTGGATCGCCTGCTGATGGAAGAGACCGGCATTCCGGTGGTTGTGGCTGAAGATCCGCTGACCTGTGTGGCACGCGGTGGCGGTAAAGCGCTGGAAATGATCGACATGCATGGCGGCGATTTGTTCAGCGAAGAATAATGGCCTCAATCGGCTGGGATCTGAGTCGAAATACGCAAGGCGTTGCGTGAAGCTGACGCAACCTGCGTTGGCGTCAGATGTCCAGTCCGGGGAAGTGCGGCGGTGGCTGCACTTCCTTACCTGTTGTCGAGGAACACGCAGAATATATGAAGCCGATTTTTAGCAGGGGGCCTTCCCTGCAGTTGCGCCTGTGTCTGGCGGTGATAGTCGCTATCGCGATTATCGTTGCCGATAGCCGAGTGGGTTCGTTTGCCCAGATCCGCAACTATCTGGATACATCGGTCAGTCCGTTTTATTTCCTGGCCAATGGCCCGCGACAGCTTCTTGACGGTATTTCCGGTTCGCTGGCGTCGCGCCAGCAGCTTGAGCTGGAAAACAAAGCCCTGCGCCGCGAGCTTTTCCTGAAAAACAGTGACCTGCTGATGCTGGGGCAATACAAGCAGGAAAACGCACGTCTGCGCGAACTGCTCGGTTCGCCGCTGCGTCAGGATGAGCACAAGATGGTGACGCAGGTTATCTCAACCGGCACCGATCCTTACACCGATCAAGTGGTTATTGACAAAGGCAGCGTCAACGGTGTGTATGAAGGCCAGCCGGTTATCAGCGACAAGGGCGTGGTTGGGCAGGTCATTGCCGTCGGTCAGGTGACCAGCCGTGTGCTGCTGATCTGTGACGCATCGCACGCACTGCCGATTCAGGTACTACGCAATGACATCCGCGTTATTGCGGCAGGCAACGGCTGTACGGAAGATTTGCAGCTTGAGCATTTGCCGGGCAACACCGACATTCGCGTCGGCGATGTGCTGGTGACGTCTGGACTGGGTGGCCGTTTCCCTGAGGGGTATCCGGTCGCCGTTGTCTCTTCTGTGAAGATAGATACGCAGCGTGCCTATACCGTTATCCAGGCGCGTCCGACCGCCGGCTTACAGCGTTTACGTTATCTGCTGCTGCTATGGGGCGCGGATAAAAACGGTGATATGCCGATGGCACCGGATGAAGTCCACCGCGTTGCCAACGAGCGTCTGATGCAGATGATGCCTCAGGTGTTGCCGCCAGCGGGAGAGATGGGACCGCCTGCGCCGTCTGCGCAAATGGGGCCGCCTGCGCCATCCAGCGCTAGCGGCACGCAAAGCGCACCGGGCAGTACGCGCGGGAGCCAGCCTTGAGTCGATATCGCAGCCAGGGACGTTGGGTTATCTGGCTGTCCTTCCTTGTTGCCCTTGTGCTGCAGATTATGCCGTGGCCGGAACAGCTCTATATGTTCCGGCCCTCATGGATTCTGCTCATCCTGATTTACTGGGTGCTGGCGCTGCCGCATCGCGTCAACGTCGGTACCGGCTTTGTGCTGGGTGGCGTGATGGATCTGATTGCGGGATCAACACTTGGCGTTCGCGCGCTGGCGCTCAGCATTATTGCCTATCTGGTCGCATTCAAGTTCCAGCTTTTCCGCAACCTGGCATTGTGGCAGCAGGCATTAATGGTAATGGTGCTGTCGCTGGCGATGGACGTGATTGTGTTCTGGGCAGAGTTTCTGGTGATCAATGTCTCCTTCCGGCCTGAAATTTTCTGGAGCAGCGTTATCGACGGAGTACTCTGGCCCTGGCTATTCTTATTAATGAGAAAAATACGCCGTCAGTTCGCTGTTCAGTAAGGAATTTTATGCTATCCCTCTATCTGGCATCCGGCTCACCGCGTCGACGTGAGCTGCTGACGCAGCTTGGCCTGCGTTTTGAGCGCCTCCACACCGATGTTGAAGAAGTACGCCGTCCTGATGAGGCGGCGGAACTGTACGTGCGCCGCCTCGCGAACGATAAAGCGCAGGCAGGTATTGCCGTAGCGGAACAGGACTTACCGGTTCTGGGAGCAGACACGATTGTGGTGCTCAATGGCGACGTGCTGGAGAAGCCGCGTGATGCGGCGCACGCGGCTGAGATGCTAAGTCGTCTTTCTGGTCAGACGCATCAGGTGATGACCGCCGTTGCGCTGGCCGACCGCGAGCGCACGCTTGACTGTCTCGTTATTACTGATGTGACGTTCCGGCTATTAAGCGCATCTGATATCGCGGAGTATATTGCTACCGGTGAGCCCATGGACAAAGCCGGAGCCTATGGAATTCAGGGCACAGGTGGAAACTTTGTCCGCAAAATCAATGGAAGCTATCACGCGGTTGTCGGATTGCCGTTGGTTGAAACACGAGAGTTGTTCAGCCACTTTCAGTCACTGCGTGCCGTAAGGGGATAATATGACGGCTGAATTACTGGTCAACGTCACGCCTTCTGAGACGCGCGTTGCCTATATCGACGGCGGCATTTTGCAGGAAATTCACATCGAGCGTGAAGCGCGACGCGGTATCGTCGGCAATATTTATAAAGGCCGCGTCAGTCGGGTGCTGCCCGGTATGCAGGCGGCATTTGTGGATATCGGTCTGGAAAAGGCCGCCTTCCTGCATGCCTCCGACATCATGCCGCACACCGAATGCGTGGCGGGTGATGAGAAGAAAAACTTTGTCGTACGTGATATCGCCGAACTGGTGCGGCAGGGACAGGACCTGATGGTGCAGGTGGTAAAAGATCCCCTGGGAACCAAAGGGGCTCGCCTGACGACCGATATCACGCTGCCGTCGCGCTACCTGGTCTTTATGCCCGGCGCATCGCACGTGGGCGTCTCGCAGCGTATCGAGAGCGAAAGCGAGCGCGAACGCCTGAAGGCGGTGGTAGCGGATTACTGCGACGACCTCGGCGGCTTCATTATTCGCACCGCAGCAGAAGGCATCGGCAGTGAAGAGCTGGCACAGGACGCTGCATTTCTGAAGCGGCTCTGGACCAAAGTCACCGAGCGTAAAAAACGCAATCAGACGCGTTGCCTGCTTTATGGCGAGCTGGCGCTGGCACAGCGTATCCTGCGCGATTTTGCGGGGGCCGCACTGGATCGCATTCGCGTCGATTCCCGTCTTACCTGCGAGCTGCTGGTGGAGTTTACCCGCGAATACATCCCGGAGATGGCCGACAAACTGGAGCTCTATTCAGGTAAGCAGCCCATTTTCGATCTTTTTGATGTAGAGAATGAGATTCAGCGCTCGCTCGATCGTAAGGTGGAGCTCAAGTCAGGTGGCTATTTGATCATCGATCAGACTGAGGCGATGACCACTATTGATATCAATACCGGCGCATTTGTCGGCCACCGCAACCTGGATGAAACCATTTTCAATACCAACGTTGAGGCGACTCAGGCGATTGCGCGCCAGCTGCGTTTACGCAACCTCGGCGGCATTATCATCATCGACTTTATTGATATGAACAATGACGATCATCGTCGTCGCGTACTGCACTCGCTGGAATCCGCACTGAGCAAAGATCGGGTCAAGACAGGCATCAATGGCTTCTCCGCGCTGGGGCTGGTTGAGATGACGCGCAAGCGCACGCGTGAAAGCATTGAGCACGTTCTGTGCGAAGACTGTCCGGTGTGCAAAGGACGCGGCACAACCAAAACCGTTGAAACCGTATGCTACGAGATTATGCGTGAAATTGTGCGCGTTCATCACGCCTACGATGCCGATCGCTTTCTGGTCTATGTCTCCCCCGCAGTAGGCGAAGCGCTAAAGAGCGATGAATCGCACGCGCTGGCAGAGGTAGAGATATTCGTGGGCAAGCAGGTCAAGGTGCACGTGGAACCGCTCTACACGCAGGAGCAGTTCGACGTCGTCATGATGTAATCCCGGCGCGGCGGGCTAAAAAAGCCGCCTTGTTTAGATTAACATGCGCATTCATACCGGTGATTGTCTGTTGACGGTTGAGTATGAGAGATAACCCTCCGTCAAATGCGGAAGACAAGGAGAGAGGTGTGAGGCAGCTGCCGAGGATTTTATTACTGCTGGTTGCGACCGCGATTGTGATTGTGGCGCTGCTGGTCAGCGGGCTGCGTCTGGTTATGCCGCACCTCGACCGCTACCGTGGCGAGATTCTGACGACCATTTCGCACGCCAGCGGCGTTAACGTCACTGCCAGTGAACTGCGCGGCCGCTGGGAAACATTTGGGCCGACGCTGCTAATCCGTGACCTGCATCTCGATATGCCGGCAAACAGCAAACTCGACATCTCACGCGTGACGCTGGCGCTGGACGTCTGGCAGTCGCTGCTGCACTGGCGCTGGCAGTTTCGCGAACTCACCTTCTGGCAGCTGCGTCTCGATAGTAACCACCCCCTTTTTTCCAGTGATGAAGAAAAAAACAGCTTCAGGCCTGGCCGCATCAACGAACTCTTTCTACGTCAGTTTGACCACTTTGATCTGCGCGACAGCGCGATCTTTTTCCGCACGCCTTCTGGCCAGCGCGCTGAACTGGCCATTCCGCAGCTGACCTGGCTAAATGAAAGCAATCGGCATCGTGCTGAAGGTGAGGTCAGTCTCTCCAGCTTCACTGGTCAGCACGGCGTGGTGCAGGTGCGACTCGACCTCAATGACAGCGAAGGGCTGCTCAATGAGGGACGCATCTGGATGCAGGCGGATGACGTTGACGTGAGGCCGTGGCTGGGTCGCTGGATGCGTGATAATACGCGGCTCGACAGTGCACGCTTTAGCCTCGCGGCCTGGGTTAATCTGCGCGACGGTGAACTCTACGCGGGCGATCTGCTGTTGCGTAAAGGTGGGGCAAACTGGCAGGGCGAAGATGGCACGCATCATCTGCAGGTGGATGGCCTGACCGCGCATCTTTCGCGCTATCAAAACGGCTGGATGGTTAACGTGCCGCAGACGCGGCTGAGTACTGATGGGGAAGCCTGGCCGGCGGGCCACTTCGCGCTGCTGTGGCGTCCGCAAGATAAGCAGTCGCCTGGTCCAGATAACGAGAGCGAAGTCAGGGTCAGGGCGACACAGCTGGTGCTGAACCGTATCGCGCCGCTGGTACCGCTGTTTGCCCCGCTGTCACCGTCGCTGTTTGAGAACTGGCGCGCGCTGCAACCGGAGGGCACGGTAGAGGGCCTGGCGCTGGATATTCCTTTGCAGCAGCCGGACCAGACGCGCATGCAGGTAAAATGGCGTGACGTTAGCTGGCAACCGTGGCAACTCTTGCCTGGCGTCAGTCATCTCAGCGGCGAGGCGCGTGGCAGTGTCAGCAATGGTCAGGTCAGCGTTGCGATGGGGCGCACCGACGTTTCTTACAGCGCCATGTTCAATGCACCGCTGGAAATTCATCAGCTGCACGGTTCGCTGAGCTGGCTGCGTGACCAGAACGGGTTAACGCTGGACGGACACGATCTTGACGTTCAGGCGCGCTCGCTCTGGGCACGCGGTGATTTCCGCTATCAGCAAAATCTCGGCCGCGAGCCGCGACTCGATATTCTGGCCGGTATCCGCGTGACCGATGCAGGCGATGCCTGGCGCTATTTCCCGCAGCCCTTGATGGGCAAAGCGCTCACGCGCTACCTGAGTGGTGCCATCAAAGGGGGGCAGGTTGATAACGCCACGCTGCTGTTTGCGGGCAACCCAACGCTGTTCCCGTTCCGCCACAATGACGGCATGTTTCAGGTCTGGGTGCCGCTGCGCCAGGCGACCTACGCGTTTCAGCCCAACTGGCCTGATGTCAGTCCGGTCGATATCGACCTTAACTTCGTTAATGACGGGCTGTGGATGCAGGCTCCGCACTTCCGGTTGGGAGACGTCGACGTTAGCCACTTCAGCGCGGCCATCCCGGATTACCTTAAAGAAAAGCTGTTGATTGATGGCGACATCAGCGGCAGCGGCGATCGTATTGCGCACTATTTCCAGCAGACGCCGCTGAAGTCTTCGCTGGGCGCGGCGCTGGAGCAGCTGGAGATTAAAGGAAAAACGCAGGGACACCTGAAGCTGGATATTTCACTCGACGGCAAGCTGGTGCACGCCAGCGGCAATGTCGACCTGAACAACAATGCGCTGCACATCAAGCCACTCGACACCACGTTAGAGAACCTGACCGGGCGTTTTCGCTTCAACAACGGCAATCTGGACAGCGATACCCTGCAAGCTACCTGGTTTGGTCAGCCGGTCAGGGTCAGTTTTACAACCAAAGAGAACCCGCAGGACTTTGGCGTCAATGTCAGACTCAACGGTGACTGGCAACCGGCAAAGCTGACGCACGTGCCTGCTCAGGTAGCCAGTCAGCTTAGCGGTCACCTGCCGTGGCAGGGCGAGGTTAACATCACGCTACCGCATCAGGGCGGGGCACGCTACGACGTTGAGCTTAAAGGGGATGCGAAAGAAGTAAGCAGTCGCTTACCTGCGCCGCTCAATAAGGCAAGCGGCACGGCGATGCCTGTCGCCGTTAGTGCCAGCGGGGATTTAACACAGTTTGAGCTTAGCGGCAGCGTGGCCAGTCGCCACCGCTTTAATAGTCGCTGGCTGCTTGAGCCGCAGCTGCGCGTCGAGCGCGGTATCTGGCTGAACGATGCCCACAGCAAGCCCGCCTTACCCGATCGCGCCGGTATGGTGCTCAACCTGCCCGCGCTGGATGGTGAAGCGTGGGCAGGTCTGATGATGGCTGGCGGCCTGTCTGGCGCTGGTGGAACAGGCAGCATCGCCTTACCGGACAATGTCACGCTGCGCAGCCCGGCCGTCACGCTGGCCGGGCAGCAGTGGCATGACATTGACGCTACGCTCAATCAGGAAGTGAACGGTAACAGCAGCGTCAGCATTCAGGGCCGCGAAATCCGTGGCTCGCTCGCTATGGCACAAAGGGCAGCGTGGCGCGTGGCGCTCGACTATCTCTACTACAATCCTGAATGGCAAAGCGGCGACAGCAGCAGCAAAGAGCAGCAGCAGAAGGCGAGTCAGATTGACTTCAGCCGCTGGCCGGCGCTCCAGCTGGTGTGTGCTGAATGCTGGCTGCGCGGCCAGAAGTTTGGCCGTATCCAGGCCCGCGTGACGCCAAAAGGCGATACGTTAGCGCTTACTAACGGACTGGTCGATACCGGCAGTTCCCGGCTCAACGTCTCTGGTGAATGGGTCAACCGACCCGACGCGCCACGTACCTCACTGAAAGGAACGCTGAGCGGCAATAATATCAATAACGCCACTAACTGGTTTGGCGTCAATACGCCGCTGCGCGACGCCGATTTCCGTATTGATTACGATCTGCACTGGCGTTCTGCACCGTGGCAGCCGTCAGAAGAGACGCTGAGCGGCACGCTGAAAACCCATTTTGGCAAAGGGCAGATTGCGGATGTTAATACCGGGGCGGCCGGGCAACTGCTGCGTCTGATGAGTTTCGACGCGCTGCTGCGCAAGCTGCGTTTTGACTTCAAGGATACCTTTAATAACGACGGCTTCTATTTTGACTCCATCAACGGCACCGCATGGATTGAAAACGGCGTGATGCGCACCGATAACCTGCTGGTAGACGGGCTGGAAGCGGATATTGCCATGCAGGGTAAAGTGGACCTGGTAAAACGTAATATTGATATGGAAGCAGTGATTGCGCCTGAAATATCGGCGTCAGTTGGTGTGGCGACGGCTTTCGTTATCAACCCGGTGGTGGGGGCAGCCGTGTTTGCCGCCAGCAAGGTGCTGGGACCGCTGTGGAATAAAATCTCCCTGCTGCGTTACCAGATCACCGGCCCGCTGGATAAGCCACAAATTAATGAAGTACTGCGCAAACCGCGCGAAGAAGAGAAGAAGTGAATTTGACGTTGCCGGGGAATTGCCGCAGGCTAGTAAAATCTGACTTTATCAGCGCAGGTCAAAAAGGCCCTGGCGCAAAATGAGTGTGACACTCTCATTATCCGAGCATAACACGAGCGAGATACGATGACTCTGAACCTGGTAAGTGAGCAGTTGCTAACTGCTAACAATATTAATCAGCAGGACCTGTTTTCCCTGTTAGGGCAGCTTTCAGAACGTCGTCTGGATTATGCCGATCTCTATTTTCAGTCCAGCTTCCATGAATCCTGGGTGCTGGAAGATAAAATCATCAAAGATGGCTCCTGGCATATCGACCAGGGTGTCGGCGTGCGCGCCGTCAGCGGCGAAAAAACCGGCTTCGCCTATGCCGACCAGATTACCCTGAATGCCCTGCGACAGTCGGCAGAAGCGGCGCGCAGCATTGTGCGTGAACAGGGCAACGGCAAAGCGCACACCCTTTCAAACGTGATGCATCGTGCACTTTACCAGCCGATTAACCCGCTCGACAGCCTGACACGTGAAGATAAAATTGCCCTGCTGCAGCGCGTGGATAAAGTGGCTCGCGCCGCAGATCCCCGCGTGCAGGAAGTCAATGCCAGCCTGAGCGGCGTTTATGAGCAGGTGCTGGTCGCGGCAACCGACGGCACGCTGGCAGCTGATGTGCGTCCGCTGGTGCGTCTCTCTGTCAGTGTGCTGGTGGAAGACCAGGGCAAACGCGAGCGCGGTGCCAGCGGCGGCGGTGCGCGCGTCGGCTACGAGTTCTTCCTCGCCGACGAAAACGGCGATGTTCGCGCTGATGCCTGGGCAAAAGAGGCCGTGCGCATGGCGCTGGTCAATCTTTCTGCCGTGGCCGCGCCGGCGGGTACCCTGCCGGTGGTGCTGGGTGCAGGCTGGCCGGGTGTGCTGCTGCATGAAGCAGTCGGGCATGGCCTTGAGGGCGACTTCAACCGTCGAGAAACGTCAGTATTCAGCGGTAAGATGGGCCAGCTGGTCGCCTCTGAACTCTGCACCGTGGTGGATGACGGGACGATTGAGGGGCTGCGCGGTTCGCTGGCGGTGGATGACGAAGGCGTGCCGGGCCAGTACAACGTGCTGATTGAAAACGGCGTGCTGAAAGGCTACATGCAGGACAAGCTTAACGCACGTCTGATGGGAGTAGCACCGACCGGCAACGGCCGACGCGAGTCCTATGCGCATCTGCCGATGCCGCGCATGACCAACACCTATATGCTGGCAGGCAAATCGACGCCGCAGGATATTATTGAAAGCGTCGAGTATGGACTCTATGCACCGAATTTTGGCGGTGGCCAGGTTGATATCACCTCCGGTAAGTTCGTCTTTTCCACCTCAGAGGCTTATCTGATCGAGAAGGGCAAAGTAACCAAACCGGTGAAGGGAGCCACGCTCATCGGCTCGGGTATTGAAGCGATGCAGCAAATTTCGATGGTCGGTAACGATCTGGCGCTGGATAAGGGCGTTGGCGTCTGTGGCAAGGAGGGGCAAAGCGTGCCGGTCGGCGTGGGCCAGCCAACGCTGAAGCTGGATAAGCTGACAATCGGTGGCACCGCCTGACATCGATGACAGCCTGCTTTAGGGCAGGCTGTCAGCTTGCACGATATTGTTGATACTGCTCCGCCACCTGCTGGAAATACTCCGTCAGATAGTCGATACAGACCTGCACCTTCAGCGGCAGTTTATCTTTTTCGGTATAGAGCGCATAAACCGGGCGCGGATCGGACTGATACTGCGGAAAAAGAATGTCTATCTCACCGGCATTAATCTCATCAATCACCCACATCATCGGCACATAGGCGATGCCGTTACCGGACTTCAGCCATCGAATCAGCGTCAGCGAGTCGTTGGTGACGAAACGTCCCTGCGGTGAGAGCCGCGTCACCAGCCCTTCGGGTGCGATCAGCTCAAAATTGTTGTCCGGACGCACGCTATATTCCAGCCAGGCAAAGTTATCTATGTCAGCAGGCTTCTCCGGCGTACCGTGCTGTTGCAGATAGCTTTTTGCGGCACAGACCACCATCGGCATTGCGCCAAGGCGACGCGAAAAAAGGCTGGAATCTTTCAGTACACCGACGCGGATCACCAGATCCAGCCCGTCAGCAATCAAATCTGGTGCCGGAATACCCGCTACCAGATTGACGTTCAGACCAGGGTACTCGCGCAGCATACGGGTGGTCATCTCAGCCAGTACGTTCTGCGCCATCGTTGACGAACTGCCTATACGCAGCGTGCCAATCGGTGAATTGTTAAAGGCGTAGAGCTGTTCATGCACCTGCGACGCTTCCGCCAGCATGCGACGGCAGCCCTGATAATAGATCTTCCCCGCCTCGGTCAGGCCGATACTGCGCGTGCTGCGGTTAAGCAGCTTGACCTGCAACTCATCTTCCAGTTTTGCCACAATCTGGCTAATAGACGACACACTAAGGTGAAGCTGGCGTGCAGCAGCAGTAAAAGAACCTAATTCAACCACTTTGGCGAAAATGGACATGCCTTTCAGTCGTTCCATTGTTTACTCTGGCTAAAAAGTGATTTAGTTCACATTCTGTAGAAAACGTATAGTCAGGCGCGTTACTATATGCGCACCGGGGTATCTCCCGGTGATTCGCTTTTGTCTGGATCAGGCTACCCTGAGCCGCTGCAAAACGCCTGTTGCTGCCCGATGATACGCTATTATTTACTCAGCTGTGGTTCGGATGTTGTTATCCGCCGTCATCGACCCGTCACGGCTTGTGCTCGTGCAGGTTAAGGATCACCCCGGCAAGGTCGAACTAAGGATCCCTGATGAGTGTGCTTCCGGTTTTTGTCGTGTTTGGGCTCTCGTTCCCGCCCATTTTCATAGAACTGATTGTCTCGCTAATGCTGTTCTGGTTAGTGAAACGCCTGCTGACGCCTAGCGGTATCTACGATCTCGTCTGGCATCCGGCGCTTTTTAACACGGCACTCTACTGCTGTGTGTTTTACCTGGTATCCCGTCTATTCGTCTGAGGTTTAAGTGAAATCGCTAATAAGAAAAATCGCGCGTTACGCGATTACTATTCTGCTGGTCATCATCGCTGTGGTTATCATCTACCGCGCCTGGGTGTTTTATACCGAATCCCCCTGGACGCGGGACGCCAGATTCGCGGCGGATGTTGTGGCGATCTCGCCCGATGTGACCGGCCTGATTACTGATGTGCCCGTACATGACAACCAGCTGGTGAAAAAAGGCGATACGTTGTTTGTCGTCGATCGCCCGCGCTATCAAAAAGCGCTGGATCAGGCGCAGGCTGACGTGGAGTACTATCAGGCGCTGGTAAGCGAAAAGCGTCGCGAAGCTGCACGCCGCAACCAGCTTGGCACCTCCGCAATGTCGCGTGAGGCGATAGAGCAGGCAAACAGCGATTTGCAAACCAGTGAGCACCAGCTGGCGAAATCAATCGCCACGCGCGATCTGGCAAAGATTGACCTTGCACGCACAACGATTACCGCGCCGTCTGACGGTTGGGTTACCAACCTTAATGTCTACCAGGGCGAATTTATCACCCGTGGCTCCGTGGCGGTGGCGCTGGTGCAGCAGCACTCGTTTTATGTGCTCGCTTATCTGGAAGAGACCAAACTGCATGGCGTAGCGCCAGGCTATCGCGCAGAAGTGACGCCACTTGGCAGCAATGTGGTGCTGCGCGGCACCGTCGATAGCGTTGCGGCAGGGGTAACCAACAGCAGCAGTTCAGTCGACAGCAAAGGTATGGCGACCGTCGACTCCAACCTCGAGTGGGTCCGTCTGGCGCAGCGCGTGCCGGTGCGTATTCGTCTTGATCAGCAGCCTGGCAACCGTTTCCCGGCAGGGACAACCGCCACCGTGGTCATCACTGGTCAGAACGACCGCACCGATACGCAGGTGTCGCCGATAACGCGTCTGTTTAATCGTCTGCGTGAGTTTGGTTAAGCGGGGCCGATATGATCGAGTTCCTGCGCTTTCCGATTAAGCTGGCTTTTGCGCTGGTGGCAGCGCTAATGATCGGCTTTCACCTGAATCTCGAAACGCCTCGCTGGGCGGTCATGACGGCGGGCATCGTCGCAGGCGGTACCGCGTTTGTTGCGGGCGGCGATCCCTATTCTGGTGCGCTTCGCTATCGCGGCGTTTTACGTATTATTGGAACCTTTATTGGCTGCATCGCCGCCTTAACGATCATGATCGCCACGGTGCGCGCGCCGGTAGTGATGCTGCTGCTCTGCTGCGCCTGGGCGGGTATCTGCGTCTGGCTCTCCTCCCTGATTAAGGTTGAAAACTCCTATGCGCTGGGACTGGCTGGCTATACCGCGCTGATCATCGTTGTGACCGCCGATGCCAACAACGGTTTGACGCTGGTACCGCAGTTTGCCGTGGAGCGCTGTAGCGAAATTGTGCTGGGCATACTGTGCGCCATTCTGGCCGATATGATCTTTTCACCGCGCTCCATTAAAAAAGTCATTGATAGCGAAGTGGATGCTCTGCTGGTGGCGCACTATCGGCTGCTGCAGCTGTGCGTCGCGCACGAAGATAAAGAGGAAGTCGACAAGGCGTGGAGTGCTCTGGTGCGCCGCACCACCGCCCTTGGCACCATGCGTGGCCAGCTGATGATGGAGTCATCGCGCTGGCAGAATGCCAATCGTCGACTGCAAATGCTTAACACGCTGTCGCTGACCATGATTACTCAGGCGGCGGAGACCTTTCTTATCCAGAACTCCCGTCCGGAATATATTCCGGCACAGTATCGTCTGCTGATAGAGAAAAAGGCGGAAAGCGTTGCCGACGTGCATCGGCGGATGAAGGTGATGCGTCGAGTGATTGGCGCCAGCGAGGAGGGCAAAACGCCCGTGACGCTTGTCAGCTGGGTTGGCGCGGCGACCGAATATCTCTTGCTGTTGAAAGGCATTAAAAGCAACAGCCGCATCACCACGCCAGAGGAGGGCATCCTTCAGCGTGAGGTGGTCATTCAGGCGCGCTCTGCGGAAACCCACCATGCGATGATCAACGGCATCCGGACGTTTGTCGCCACTGCGCTTGGATCACTATTCTGGCTCTATACCGGCTGGACCTCTGGCAGCGGCTGTATGGTGATGCTGGCGGTGATCACCGCACTGGCGATGCGTGTGCCGAATCCGCTGATGATGGCGAAAGATTTTTTCTACGGAATGATTTTTGCGGTGCCGCTCAGCTCGTTTTACTTTATGTACCTGCTGCCCAGCACACAGCAGAGTGCGCTGTTGCTCTGTATCGTCATCGGTCTGCTCGGCTTTATCAGCGGTATCCTGATACAGCGTCGCCAGCTCGGCACGCTTGGGGCATTAGCCGGTACCATCAACGTGCTGGTGCTGGATAATCCCATGACTTTCCACCTGAACGTCTTCCTCGATAATGTGCTGGGGCAGATGATTGGGGCTTTCGTTGCGCTGATGGTTATTCTGCTGATCCGTGACAAATCGAAAGCGCGCACCGGCCGCAAGCTGCTCAACCGCTTTATGTATGCTGCCGTCTCGGCGATGACCACTAATCAGGCACGTCGTCGTGAAAATCATTTACCCGCGCTCTACCAGCAACTGTTTATGCTGCTGAATCTGTTCCCTGGCGATATCGACAAGTACCGTATCGCGCTGACGCTGATCATTGGTCACCAGCGGCTACGCACGGCAGACGTGCCGGTCAACGCCGATCTTTCCGCCTTCCATCGCCAGCTGCGCGCCACGGCGGATCGGATCATATCCGCACGTAGCGACGACAAACGTCGTCACTATTTTGAACAGCTGCTGGCGGAGTTTGACGTTTACCAGCAGAAGCTGGTGCAGTATGACGCACCGCTCAGCGTCACCGAGCCGGTCAGGCGTCTGGCCGATATGCTAAGCAAATACCAGAACACGCTTCTGCAAATCTAAACCTGGCCGCTGCGCTGTGCAGCGGCCCCTCAATGTCACGCCTTCCCTAAAACGCCTGCTTTTGCCATCTATACTTTTCTGACAGGAAAAAAGACTGACAGGAGCAAACGCATGACCAAACCCCTACACGACAGCGACCTTTTTCAGACGGGTTATCTGGTCGACGGCGAATGGCGACACACGGCCACAACCTTTGACGTGCTGAATCCCGCAACCGGCGAGGTAGTCGCCAGCGTGGCAAAAGCAGGTAAAACCGAAACCGAGCAGGCAATTGCTGCGGCCGAGCGCGCCTTCCCGGCATGGCGTGCGCAAACGGCCAAAGCGCGATCTGAAATCCTCTACCGCTGGTATCAGTTAACTATCGAAAACAAGGCCTGGCTGGCACAGCTCATGACGGCTGAGCAGGGTAAGCCGCTGAAAGAGGCGGAAGGCGAGGTCGACTACGCCGCGAGTTTCATTCAGTGGTTCGCCGAGCAGGCTAAGCGCGCTAACGGCGAAATTATTCCACCGGCAAAACCAGGCTCACGCATCCTGGCGACGCGTGAGCCGATCGGCGTCGTAGCGGCAATTACGCCGTGGAACTTTCCGCTGGCGATGCTGACGCGCAAGCTGGGACCGGCGCTGGCAGCAGGCTGTACCGGCCTTATCAAACCCGCTAATAATACGCCGCTGAGCGCGTTTGCACTGCTGGCACTGGCAAAAAAAGCGGGCGTACCGGATGGCGTGCTTAACGCGGTAGCGGGAGAGACACAGGCTATCAGCGACGCGATTATGGCGAGCAAGGTAGTGCGCAAAATCTCCTTCACCGGTTCAACCGAGGTGGGTAAAACGCTGATGCGTAACGCCGCCGACACCCTGAAAAAGGTCTCGATGGAACTGGGTGGCAACGCACCCTATATCGTGTTTGAGGATGCAGATATCGACGCGGCGGTCAAAGGAGCTATCGCCAATAAATTCCGTAATGCCGGTCAGGTATGCGTCAGCGTTAACCGTTTTTATATTCACGAGGCTGTATACGATCGCTTTGTGAACCAGCTGGCTGATGAGGTGAAAAAACTCAAGGTCGGCAATGGTATGGAAGAGGGAGTGGTCGTTGGTCCGTTAATTGAAGCCGCCGCCGTGGATAAAGTGGAAGAGCACGTAAAAGATGCCATAGCCAAAGGGGCGCGCATCGTCACGGGTGGCGAACGTCACGCGCTGGGCGGCAACTTCTGGCAGCCAACGGTCATTGCCGATGCGCACGAAGAGATGAAGCTGGCGCAGGAAGAAACTTTTGGCCCGGTAGCCGCCTGCTTTCGTTTTCACGATGAGGCAGAGGCGATCCGGCGCGCTAACGATACCGAATTTGGCCTGGCGGCCTATTTTTACACGCAGAATTTGCAGCGGGTATTTCGCGTGTCGGCTGCGCTGGAAAGCGGCATGATCGGCATCAACGAATGTGCCGTGTCCACCGAACTGGCCCCCTTTGGCGGCGTTAAAGAATCTGGCCTGGGGCGTGAAGGATCAGTGCTGGGGCTTGAGGAGTATCTGGATGTCAAAGCGCTGCACCTTGGCGGCTTAAGCGAGCGTTAACGCGCGGGCGGCTTTACGCCGTTCTCTGAGAAGGACAGGAGCCTTCACTATGAAAACTGAGCGTTTCGACTTCAACGAGATTGTTGACCAGTCCCATTTTTTTCGTCAGTTCAGCGAACGCTTTAATCTGGACCCATGGCGGATTAACGATCTGGAGACTTTATGGCAGGTGGTAACGGGCAAAGCGCTGCCGATGCCGCTGGAAATTGACTTTGTTAATCTGGGAAAAGGGCAGAGACGACGCTATGGTGCCCTGATTCTGCTGTTTGATGAGGCAGAAGAGGAGCTGGAAGGCCAGCTCCGCTTTAATATCAAATAATCAGCAAAAAGGGCCCCGACAGGCGGGGCCAAAGGGTTCGTCAGCAGTTGACGAGGAATTATTTGTAGAGTTCAGCAGTGATGTGATAGTTGTCGCCGGTGCGCGCTTCAATCACTTTATAGGCGCTGGCACCTTGCTCATCCGCTTTCTGGGAAAGCTGAGCACGATAGTCCATTGGTGCGCCAGCAGTACCACTGATTGTTACTGTCCCCGCAGGCTGCATGTTTTGTGCCTGTTCCCCGGTAATCAGCTGCGCTGCCTGAGCGCCAAATGCCATTACGGAAAGCAGGCTAACGGTTGCGATGGTTGCTTTGATTTTCATTGTTCGTCTCCTCAGTACAATCAACAACCTGCGGTAATGGGGTTAGGGTGCGGGTCGTCGATATCTCCGGGCGTCATGCAGACACCGGGTCGGTTAATTATTTATAAAGCTCGGCCGTGACGTGATAGGTATCGTCCTGATTGTTTTCAATGATGCGATAGTGGCCTGCGCCCTGTGCATCCGCTTTCTGAGAAAGCGCCTGACGAATATTGGTCTGATCGCCGTCATGACCACTGATGCTGATGGTCTGATTCAGCGGCTGTAGCGTTTCCGCCTGCTGGTTGGATACCAGGCTGGCTGCACTGGCACCAAACGAGAGGACGGAAGCCAGGGTGGCCAGGGCAATTAACGATTTAGTTTTCATGATCTACTCTCCTGAATTCATCAGTCAGGCAGCCTGAGGCGCAATCTACGCTTCAACGAGGTTGCCCGAACAATGCTGTCTGGTCGCAAGCTTATTTATAAAGCTCGGCAGTCGCGTGGTAGTTGCCGTTGTTATACGCCTCAATGACACGGTAGGCGCTGGCACCCTGCTGTTCTGCTTTAGCATTCAGCTCGTCATTAATCTGCATCGGAGAACCTGCCACGCCACTGACGCTAACAGAGCCGATAGACTGCAGATTTTGCGCCTGCTGTGAGTTAACGGATTCTGCTGCAAATGCGCCAAATGACAGGGCAGAAAGAATGCTCAGGGTTGCGATAGTAGTTTTAACGTTCATATTCATTTCCTCGTCGTCTGTTTTTCTCTTTTTGTTTGGTGTGATTTGCATCACGAAAAGAAGTATAGAACTAATAACGCGTGAAATTAATATCTGCCTAATAATGATTTGTTGTTATTCTTTATCCTTATGTTTCTTTTTTATTCTTTTAAGTTATAAAAAAAGGTCAAAAAACAGGCTGTTTGGCTTAATTAGCTTTAAAAACAATCGCCTGTGTCACTTTATCTTTTTGTGCGAAACGTCATGGTGAATATGGCTGGTTATTGATTTAGATCTGGGTAATGTCGCCATTTACATAGTGTAAGGCAGCGTAAAATAGCGCAAAAGGTTAAAATGCCCAAATGGTAAGACCAAGGCCCGAGCGCAAATAACAAGAGATGGAATAAGGTCAGCGGCTGTAATAGCAGGGGGCGGACGTTAACAGAAAGGCATAAAGGCTAACCGGCAGCGGCCCTGCCGGTTAAAGAGGGGGAGTCAGAGCTCCTGCTCAAACAGCATCAGCACGGCATCGTGAAGCTGTCTGACGGTAAAGGCGCGGGCAGGGGTAATGAAGATAGTGTCATCACCGGCGATGGTACCCAGGATCCCTTCTGCTTTACCCAGCGAGTCAAGCAGGCGAGCAATCAGTTGGGCGGCACCGGGGCTGGTATGGATAACAATCAGCGCGTCATTGAAATCAATGTCGAGAACCAGATTTTTTAACGGGCTGGTGGTAGTGGGCACACCCAGTTCCGCAGGCAGGCAGTAAACCATCTCCATTTTGGCGTTGCGCGTGCGCACAGCACCAAACTTAGTCAACATACGAGAAACCTTCGACTGATTGATATTCTCGAAGCCTTCATCCTGCAAGGCCTGGACAATCTCACCCTGAGAGCTAAATTTCTCTTGTTTTAATAAGGCCTTAAACGCTTTTATCAGTTCGTCTTGTTTCGATGGGTTTCGCATAAGCTACCACTAAAAGAAAATAAATGCCCGACGCCTGCCGTCAGCAGATAAATTATTATGCATATGAATGAATTTTTATGCAATCGGTCGATAAAACAGGCGGGCGTCGCAGTTCGCGGGCAGTGATAATAACAAACTTTTTCAGACAGACCAAAAACGGCGCAGAGCAGGATAAGCGAAGGTTGCAGAATTGTTATACAATCAAAATGTCGTAACTGATAGCCATCACGGCCGTGCTCTATCTGCTATCGGCATCGTTGTCGGTCATTCAGGCGCGTTGTGCTGACAAAGTAGCAACCCGCAAGATTAAGTGCTGTTGCACGCAGAATGAACAGCGGGTTTGTCATCGTCTGAGAAGTTGATTCAGGTCTGGACACAGATGGAAATTCGGCTCTACTCTGCCCCACCTTAATAAGGAGTACAGAATGAAAGTTGCCGTTCTTGGCGCAGCTGGCGGTATTGGTCAGGCGCTTGCCCTTCTGTTAAAAACCCAGCTTCCCGCGGGTTCTGAACTCTCACTTTATGATATTGCCCCGGTTACGCCCGGCGTAGCGGTGGATCTTAGCCATATTCCAACAGCGGTACAGGTTAAGGGTTTTAGTGGGGAAGATGCGACACCCGCGCTACAGGGTGCCGAGGTTATCCTGATTTCTGCAGGCGTGGCGCGTAAGCCCGGTATGGATCGCGCCGACCTGTTTAACGTTAACGCCGGTATTGTGCGTAACCTGACAGAACAGGTGGCACAAACCGCGCCCAGGGCGCTGATCGGTATTATCACCAATCCGGTCAACACTACCGTCGCCATCGCTGCAGACGTACTGAAAAAACATGGCGTTTATGATAAAGACCGCCTGTTCGGCGTTACCACGCTGGATATTATCCGCGCGAATACCTTTGTTGCAGAGCTGAAAGGCAAGCAGCCTGAAGAGGTAGAGGTGCCGGTGATTGGCGGCCACTCCGGTGTGACCATTCTGCCGCTGCTCTCGCAGGTTAACGGCGTCAGTTTCAGCGATGAAGAGATCGTCAGCCTGACGAAACGTATTCAGAATGCGGGTACAGAAGTGGTCGAAGCCAAAGCAGGTGGTGGCTCCGCGACGCTGTCGATGGGGCAGGCCGCCGCACGCTTCGGCTTATCGCTGGTGCGTGCGCTACAGGGCGAAAGTCACGTCGTGGAGTGCGCCTATGTTGAAGGCGATGGTGAGCATGCTCGCTTTTTCTCGCAGCCGCTGCTGCTGGGTAAAAACGGAATTGCACAACGTCGCTCAATCGGCACGCTCAGTGCTTATGAGCAACAGGCTCTTGACGGCATGCTTGAGACGCTGAAAAAAGACATCGCCCAGGGCGAAGCGTTTGTGAAGCAATAGCTGACAGCGTGTCCTGGCCGCTCAGTAATGATTAAGGCCCGCACAAGCGGGCCTTTCTGCGATCGGATGCCGTGAAAAGCGCTCCCTTACAAACCGCCAGATTTAAACGTGCGCGCCGCTGGTGTGCCGTTGCTGGCTGGCGTCTTCTTGCCCAGCGTTTCCATGCGTACCTGGAAAGGCGGGAAGGGCATTTCAATACCGTGTTCGGCAAAGCCCTTCAGGATAAGCTGATGCAGTTCATGACGCAGCGGCATACGGTGGCCCATCTCTGCGGCATGAATGCGCAGTTCGAAAAGCTGGATGCCCTGTTGCAGGTCGACCAGGAACACGTCTGGCGCAGGCACATCCAGCACATAGCTACAGCGTTCGCACGCCTGCTTCAGTACCGTCGTGACCTCTTCGCTGTTGACGTGCGCAGGCGCCGGTATGGTCAGCACAACGCGCGTCACGGAGTCAGAGAGCGACCAGTTGACGAACTGCTCAGTGATAAAGGCCTTATTCGGCACGATAATCTCCTTGCGGTCCCAGTCGATAATGGTGGTAGCGCGCGTATTAATGCGCGTAATGCTGCCGGTAAGATCGCGGATGGTCACGGTATCGCCAATACGAATCGGCTTCTCAAACAGGATAATCAGGCCGGAGATAAAGTTGGCGAAAATCTCCTGCAGACCGAAGCCGAGTCCCACACCGAGCGCGGCGACCAGCCACTGAAGCTTCGACCATTCGATGCCAATCATTGAGAAACCGATCAGACCGCCGACCAGCATCAGCACATATTTCGTCAGGGTGGTGATGGCATAACCGGTGCCGGGCGTCAGATTAAGGTGCTGCAGCAGTGCCAGCTCCAGTAGTGCGGGCATATTTCGCACCAGCTGCGTAGTAATGATCAGCACCAGGATGGCAATAAATATCGCACCCAGCGTAATGGGCTGAATACTCTCAACGCCCTGTACTGTGGTACTGACGTCCCATAAACGGATATTCTCCATAAAGCCGAATGCCGAGTGAATCTCGGACCAGAGCACGATCACCGACACCAGTGCAATCAGAGTCAGTATTGAGCGCACCAGGCGCAGCGACTGGGCGCTGATCGCGTCGAGATCGATAACAGGCTCGTCGACGTCAACCTCCCCGTTTTGTGCCGCCGTCTCTTTATCATCCTCATGGCGCGCACGGTTTGCCAGCATATCCGCACGGCGCTGACGAGCGCGATCGAAAGCGATGCGACGCCGCTGTATCAGCATCCAGCGGCGAATAATGTGGTAAATCACCAGCAGCAGGAACCAGATGGCAACGGAAGTTTCCAGACGCGCCAGCAGCGCCTGCGCGGTTGCCAGATAGCCGATCATAGCGGCAAGGGCGGCCGCCAGCGGAATGGCGATCATCAGGTTCCACAACACCCGGTTCACCAGATTGTCGCCGTTACCCTCTTTATCCAGATAGAGGGGGATACCGGCACGTTTCAGGCTGACCGTCACAATCGACAGCGCGCCGCAGATCAAAATAAAGCAGAGCCTGCCAAGCGTGGCGGAAAACTGCCTGTCCTCCATATTGGCAAAGGCAATCAGCAGCATAATCAGCGGAACAATCAAGCCAATAGTGAGCGAATAGTAGCGTGTGGCGCGCGCCACACGCGTCTGTGGCCAGCGGAAGTGCACCACAAACAGGCCGTTCGATCGGGCAAACGCAGCGCTAATCATAAAGGCCCACAGCAGCGGCAGCGTGGCCGTAATACCATCACCAAGCGCAACCGCAATCGGGTAGGGCCATGCGTGCTGTAAACCGTAGCCAAGCGCAGCCCATAACACCGGTAAGGGTAACGCCACCAGAATGGACCAGAAAACCGTGCGTACCGTCAGGCGGAAGCGATCCTGAGTGACTTTACCCACCTTACTGGCCGAACGCGCCAGAAAGGCGTTGAAGTGACGGCGTGTTCTGATGCTGAAGCCCACCAGCAGCACCGCACCCAGCAGCGGCAGCACCGTTTCCCGGCTGGTAACCATCATTGCCAGCGCTTTGCCCAGCTGGCTCAGCGTGTCGAGCGACAGCATGCGCGACAGATCCCGCGCAACCTCAACCGGATAGTTCAGCCCAACCGGGCTGATATCTGCAGTCCAGAACAGATAACGATGGGCCGCGTCTTTGACATCGGTTAACGCATCCTGTAGCTGGGTATTGGCCACTTTGAGCTTGGTGATCTCAAGGATAAGCGTGTCGCAGCCAGAGATCAGTGAGTTCAGCAGTTCCCGCTGCGTTTTCAGCTGCGCATCCAGAATACGGCGCTGCTCGGCGGTAAAAGGCTGGCCGTCGGCCTGGTGATTTTTACGCAGCGTCTCCTGCTGTTGCAGCAAATCTTCGTAGCGCAGGCGCTGCACGCGGAGCTGCGCCATCTCGTTGTCTATCTGCTGTGATTTGGGCATCTCAGGCAGGCGTGCCACCTGTGCACGCAGCGCTTCACCCAGCAGGCTCGATGCGCCCAGCCACTGCGACTGTTCGCGCAGCGTGCCCAGCGCCTGGCGCACCTGAATAATCTGGTTGGTAGCCAGTCGCTGCTGCGACGCGACCAGATCCATGCGCTGCGCCTGCTGATTTAACGCGCCAGAGAGATCGCGGTTAACGCGAAACTGATCGCTAATTGCAGGAGGCAGATCGCCACTGTTTTCCGCCAGCTGTTCCGTGCGCGCCAGCGCCAGTTCGGCTTCGCGCTGACGCTGCTCATTCAGCTGGTTACGCAATGACTGAAGATAATTATCCAGCTGTGCGGCTTTGCGCTGATGGAGATCGGCACGCATACGCGCCAGCTCCTGGCGGTTATTGGCAGAGAGCTGTGCCAGCTCCAGCTCATCAACACGCGCCTTATTCAGCGCGTTTTCTGCCTGGCGCGCCCAGAGCTGCGCCTGAGCCTGGGGCGATGCAGCACTGCTGTTGCTTTGCAGGCGCCGATCGCTTTCGGTCATTGCGCGGCGTGCATCGGTTTGCTGTTGCGGAAGTTGCGACAGAGAGTCGCTGATTTCCCGGGCGCGATCCTGCTCCTGCTGCGTCTGACGCCCCTCTTCAAGCAGCTGACTGCTGACCTGTAAGATCTCCTGGTCAAGCTGGGCGCTGCTCATGGTGCCGCGTACGCTTTTACTGTTGTCATCAAGCGAGGTGATTTGCTGGCGCAACTCGCGCGCCAGGCGAGGAAAGTCGTCAATGACCTGCTGGTACTGCTTTGCACGATCCAGCGAGGCATCGCGTTCAGAAAGATAATTTATGGCGGCTTCAAGTGACTGAACCTGATCCGCCTGGGCGGGAGAGCTTTTTGCTGCTTTCGCCTCGTCCAGCGCCTGTTTAAGTTGGCTGGTTTCCGGCACGGAGGCCGCCAGCACGGCGGTGCTGAGGCACAGGCTCAGCACCAGGATGAGAAACGATCGCACAGCAAAAATACTCTCAGCGGTTAGTCGGCGATAACGTCGACGGTGTCAGTTTGCGGCAGCGCAATCGCCAGCGGCTGGCCGAGGCGAGTCTTGCTTTCCGCTTCCAGACTCTCTGCCAGCTTAACGCGCCCTGGTGCAAACAGGTTAATAACGGTGGAACCCAGCTTAAAGCGTCCCATTTCCTGACCTTTCAGCAGCACAACCGCGCCTTCATCATCCGCAGCCGGATAGTGCCAGCGCTTGATCACCCCCTCACGCGGCGGCGTAATGGTGCCAGCCCAGCTCGTCTCAATGCTGCCAACAATGGTGGCACCCACCAGAATCTGCACCATCGGACCAAAATCGGTATCGAAATAGCAGATCACGCGTTCGTTACGCGCAAACAGATTCGGGATATTGCGCGCTGTCAGCGGGTTAACGGAATAGAGATCGCCTGGCACATAGATCATCTCACGCAGAATACCGCTGCACGGCATATGTACGCGGTGATAATCGCGCGGCGCAAGATAGGTCGTCACGAAATGGCCGTCACGGAACTGCGCCGCGATCGCCTCCTGACCGGCCAGCAGCGCGTCCAGCGTATAGTGGTGACCTTTCGCCTGGAAAATCTGATCGCCTTCAATTGGACCGAGCTGGCTAATGGCCCCGTCGGCTGGCAGAACCAGCAGATTCGCGTCAGGATCGACAGGGCGGGCGTCATCTTTCAGCGGGCGAACAAAGAAGTCGTTAAAGGTGCGATAGCTGGCAGTATCAGGCTTACGAGCTTCTGACATATCCACCTTGTAGAACCAGACGAAGATATCAATGACCAGTTTGGTCAGCCAGCCTCCACGACGACTGGCCCCCCAACCCGCAAGTTCAGTTAACCATTTTTTCGGCAGTATATGATTCAGGCCGAGTTTTACACGATCAAACACCGTAGCCTCCTGGCTTTGTTTCGCGTCATTCAAAAAAGGGGGCGAATGATATCAGCGCCCCGGTCAGATGGCGAATTTACCCGCGTTTCTCTCGGTAACAGAGATGATGCAGGGCAATGCCGTGATAAGAACCCATCGTCACTCGCTGGAGAAGTTTTTGCGCGTTTTGACCTGCGCCATGCTCTCCAGAATACGGTGATAGTTGTCGAAGCGAGAAGCATCTATCAGACCCTCTTCGACAGCGGCGCGGATGGCGCAGCCGGGGTCGTTGCCGTGCTTACAGTCGCGAAACTTACAACTGCCGAGAAATTCACGGAATTCGACAAATCCGCGCGTAATTTGTTCCGGTTCCAGGTGCCATAAACCAAACTCGCGCACGCCCGGCGAATCAATAACGTCACCACCGTGCGGGAAATGATACAGGCGCGATGCGGTGGTAGTGTGCTGGCCCAGACCGGAGACATCAGAGACATCGTTGGTGACAATGGCAGTTTCTGCCGCCGCATCGAGACCGAGCAGGGCATTCAGCAGACTCGATTTGCCAACGCCGGACTGGCCGGCAAAAATACTGATGCGATCGGTCAGCGCGGCTTCCAGTTCCGCCAGACCCTCTTTCGCATGGCTGGAAACCATCAGTACGCGATAGCCAATATGACGATAGATCGCCATTTGCTCATCCACGAACGCACGCGCCTCGCTATCCAGCAGATCGGTCTTGTTCAGCACCAGCAGCGGCTCAATACCCAGGGTTTCGCTTGCCACCAGATAGCGGTCAATAATGTTGAGTGACAGCTCTGGCAGGATTGCCGAAACGATAATGATCTGGTCTATGTTGGCGGCGATAGGCTTTAGCCCGTCATAATAGTCAGGACGTGTCAGTACACTGCTGCGCTCATGCACGGCTTCCACAATGCCTTTACCGCCTCCGAGCGCCGGACGCCACACCACGCGATCGCCTGTGACCAGCGAACGGATAGTGCGGCGAAGGTTGCAGCGGTGTACGTCGCCCGCGCGGTCTTCTACGTCTGCGTGCATGCCGAAACGGCTGATCACCACGCCTTCCGCCGCTTCACCAAACAGATTGTCGTCAGCTTCCGGCGCCTCACGCTGGTTCAGACGACGCTGATGGTTAGCGCTAACGCGACGTTGTTGACCTTTCGACAGTTTATTTTTGCTCACGCATCCTCTCAGGCTTTTGCCACACTTCGCCCCGCTGGGCAAAACGTCTATGATACACCTTATTCAGTATTGATGACGACTACGGCTACGGCGGGGAACAGCATGGCAACAGGAAATGAAAATAATCTGATTTGGATCGATCTTGAGATGACCGGGCTGGATCCTGAGCGCGACCGCATTATTGAGATCGCCACGCTGGTCACTGATGCGAATCTCAATATTCTGGCGGAAGGGCCGGTGATGGCGGTGCATCAGTCCGATGCACAGCTGGCGCTGATGGATGACTGGAACGTGCGCACCCACACTGCAAGCGGTCTGGTCGAGCGCGTTAAAGCGAGCGAATTTGACGACCGCCGCGCTGAACTGGCGACAATCGAATTTTTAAAACAGTGGGTGCCGGCAAACAGTTCGCCGATTTGTGGCAACAGTATTGGGCAGGATCGCCGTTTTCTTTTCAAATATATGCCGGAGCTGGAAGCCTATTTCCACTATCGCTATCTTGACGTCAGCACCCTGAAGGAGCTGGCGCGTCGCTGGAAACCGGGGATCCTGCCAGGCTTTAAAAAAGCCGGGACGCACCAGGCACTGGATGATATTCGCGAATCTGTCGCTGAACTGGCATACTATCGCGAGCACTTTTTACAGCTTTAGTATCAAAAGGTGCGCAGGAAAACAGCAGGTTGCTGCTTTAATCGGCAAACGAATCGAAAGCGCAAAATTTTGCT
Source organism: Pantoea sp. KPR_PJ (assembly GCF_041386365.1). Classification (NCBI taxonomy): domain Bacteria; kingdom Pseudomonadati; phylum Pseudomonadota; class Gammaproteobacteria; order Enterobacterales; family Erwiniaceae; genus Pantoea; species Pantoea sp. KPR_PJ. Next base: position 41,965 of record NZ_JABMIK010000013.1, read on the forward strand.
TTCAGACTCTTGCAGCAGCAGCAATTTCTCGTATAATGCGCACCCCGTACCGATGAAGATTTTATATCGCGGTACAAGGCGCGGGAATAGCTCAGTTGGTAGAGCACGACCTTGCCAAGGTCGGGGTCGCGAGTTCGAGTCTCGTTTCCCGCTCCAA
>NZ_JABMIK010000014.1:0-27444 GCF_041386365.1 Pantoea sp. KPR_PJ
CGAGGTGGCGTATATTACGCGACTCTCCTTCGGAGTCAACCACTTTTTTTCAGTGATTTCATCCGGCGACCCGGCGAACCGGCTCTCCTGAACACCGCATTCCGTAAGCCGTTGTGCCGTGTCAGTGGAGGCGCATTATAGGGATCCGATTTAATTGCACAACCCTTTTTTTCGATCTTTTTTCCGTATGGTGAGAAATTAATCTTATTGCGGAGATCTTCAACGATCCCGGCCATTATTCCCTTGTCTGACGCTCTGTTTCGTCTCAATCTGTAGAGAAAACCAACAGGAGAAAGCGAATGTCGCCCCTACGCCGTTATAAAGAAAGTTACCCGCAGTGTGGACAGCGCGTCATGGTTGACACATCCAGCGTTGTGGTTGGAGATGTGTTGCTGGCTGATGATGTCAGCATCTGGCCGCTGGTCGCGATACGTGGTGATGTGAATCAGGTACGTATCGGTGCACGAACCAATATTCAGGATGGCAGCGTATTGCACGTTACTCATAAGTCAGCCAGTAACCCCCAGGGGTTTCCGCTAACTATCGGCGATGATGTCACCGTCGGACACAAGGCAATGCTTCACGCCTGCACTATTGGTAATCGGGTACTGGTAGGAATGGGATCGATCGTACTGGATGGTGCCATTATTGAAGATGATGTGATGATTGGGGCGGGAAGCCTGGTTCCACCTGGCAAGCGCCTGGAAAGCGGCTACCTCTATCTCGGCAGTCCGGTTAAGCAAGTGCGCCCGCTGAACGAGCAGGAGATAGCGGGCTTGCTTTACTCGGCTAATAACTATGTCAGCTGGAAGAACGATTATCTGGCTGAGTCAAGCCAGATCCAGTCCTGAGCGTCAAACGCCTCCTGAAGAATAGCTCTTTCTGCTTCTTCTTCTATATCCCAGCGATGAGCCGCGAATAACGCCATCGCCTCTCCCTGACCGAAGCGCTGATGAAGGGCTTCGGCAGAGATAGCACAGGTCAGGATCATGCCATTGACCAGCGCGGGAAAACAAACCGCTTCTTTTTCAGCACGCCACTCTTCCCGGTCCGGAAACTGGATAGCCTGGTTCATTGTTCCATAGCCTGTTTAAGCTGTGCGATAACCGGAGCAATTTCGGGCATCACGCCGTGCCACAGAAAAAAAGCGTGCGCGGCCTGACCAACCAGCATACCCAGACCGTCTGCATACTGCTGCGCGCCCTGATCGCTACACCATTGCAGAAATGGCGTGGTGCCAGCCTGATAAAACATGTCGTAACAGCGCACCTGTGGATGAATCAGTGAATCAGGCAGCGGAGGTACTTCACCGCTCACGCCGCTGGAAGTGGCATTCACAATTAGAGCGAATGCCCGGCCCTCCAGTTGCTCATAACGATCGGCATCGATCGCGCCGTGCTGAGCAAAAAGCTGTGCCAGTTCTTCTGCGCGGGCCTGAGTACGGTTAACAACCGTGACCGCACAGCCTGCGGAAAGCAGCGGCAGGATAACACCTCGTGCCGCGCCGCCCGCGCCCACCAGCAGAATACGGTCGCCGGGCTTAATCAACGAAAGACGTTGCAGATCGCTCAACAGACCGATGCCATCGGTGTTATCGCCCAGAATCTGTCCGTCACGGCATTTTTTCAGTGTGTTAACTGCGCCGGAAAGCGCCGCCCTCTCGCTCAGCTCATCGGCAAACTCACAGGCCTGCTGTTTGAAGGGAAGCGTCACGTTTGCGCCGCGCCCATCCTGTGCGAAAAAATCAGCAATAGTTTCCGTAAAGCCATCCAGCGGTGCACAGATACGGCCGTAATGATGGGTAATGCCTGTCTGTTCAGCGAAGGCCTGATGGATTAAAGGTGACTTACTGTGGCTGATGGGATTGCCGAGTACCGCAAACTGATCCATACACTATCCCTGACGAATAAGGTTGCCGGTTAACACATCGCGAATTTCCGATGGGTTTACTCTCCCACCCGTTTCCCCCACCAGCACGGGAAAGGCTTCGCCGAATTGTGCCCTGACCGCATCAACAGACCGGCATGGCTCCTCGCCGGACAGGTTTGCACTGGTCGACACCAGCGGCTTGCCGAATGCACGGCACAGCGCCTGTACGTCAGGATGATCGCTGACGCGAATTGCCAGTGAATCAAAGCGCCCGGTTAGCCACCGCGGTGTTTGCGGCTTAGCTGGCACAACGAAGGTTACCGGACCGGGCCAGTGGGCAAACATCCGCTCACGTTGATCAACGGACAGTTCGCGATCGGAAATGTAGGGCTCCAGCTGAGCGTAATCGGCGGCAATCAGGATGAGCCCTTTATCTACAGGACGCTGCTTCAATGCCAGCAGCGCATTGACTGCACTTTCGCTATCCGGATCGCAACCCAGACCAAAAACGGCCTCGGTAGGATAAGCAATAACGGCCTGCTGCTGCAGTTGTTCGACACACGCAGCCAGCGAGCCAGAAAAGTGATTATTTTGCATGATGTTATCTTAATTCTCTGATGCGGCGGCCTTGCCGCAACGTTTACTGGCGCAAACGCGTTTTACGCCCTGCGCGGTTTTTTTCTCTACCAGTAGCGGAAAATGGCAATGCGAACATTCACCTGCGACCGGCGTCGCGTTAACGGTAAACTGGCAGGCCGGATAGCGGTTGCATGAATGAAATGTCTTTCCGTAACGCGAGCGGCGCTGTACCAGCTTACCCTCAGCGCATTGTGGGCAGGCGATAAGCGTTTCATCCGGCTTATCGATGGCTTCGCTATAGTCACATTCAGGATAATGGCTACAGCCGATAAACATGCCATAACGTCCCTGACGTAACGCTTTATCTGCGCCACACTGCGGGCAGGAGTGCCCTTCCAGCACCTTAACAATATGCCCGTCAACCTGACTTTTCAGCGGGCGGATATAGTCGCAAGTGGGATAATTTGTACAGCCTAAAAAGGCGCCGTGTTTACCGCTGCGTATCACTAAGTCTGCCCCGCAGGCGGGGCAGGGATCGTGTTTACGCACGGCGAAGAGTGCTGATTTGTTCATAACGATGGCTGCATAACGAGTAATTAATGCAGCATGCCTTCATTGACGTCGAATATTAGTTCTTCCATTTGCTGATAGGCGTTCTCGCATCCCGGAAGATTAAATAACACCATCAGCACCACCCATTTGAGATCTTCCAGATCAAACTCGAGCGTATCGAGTGCCATGACTCGTTCGATAACCATTTCGCGCGTTTCCATGTTAAGCACCTGAATCTGCTCCAGGAACAGCAGGAAACCACGACATTCGGCATCTAAATGCTGGCCTTCTTCCTCCGTGTAGATGCGCATTGAAAGCGGATCGTTAGCTAACAGAATCGGATCGACCAGGCCGTCCTGATAATCTGCCAGTTTTTCCAACCAGTTCAACGCATTGTAGATATCTTCACGATGAAAACCGGCATCGGTTAAATCATCAGTCAATGTATCCTGATCAACCTGCATTTCTGCTTCGTTGTGGATATACGTCTCAAACAAATACATAAGTACGTCGAACATGGCATGCCCTCCTCAATCGGACATAGCCGCCGGGTACAGCTGCGATCCATCCTGCTAACTCCAGCTCCAGCAGTTGGGCTGTTATCACTGGCACAGGTTGGCCGGCACGTTCAGCGACGACGTCAACAGGTGTAACCTCATCACCTACGTTAGCCAACACCTCGGCAAATGGCAATGGCACATCATCGCTCGGCTCAGAATATATTCTTTCGGGCGATGTAAAAGGCAGCCAGTTAAGTGCGGTGCGAAGATCCTCGATAATGTCGGTAGGATGGGCCACCAGCAATGCGCCCTGCTGGATCAGCCAGTGCGTTCCTGCACTACCGGGATTACCCAGTGCGCCAGGTAAAGCATAGACATTGCGGTTTTGCTCAAGCGCATAGCGCGCGGTAACCAGCGAGCCACTTTTTAGGGTGGCTTCTACCACAAGTACTCCGCGGCTCAAGCCGCTGATGACACGATTGCGACGTGGAAAATTGATTGCATGGGGAGGCATAGTAAGGGGGAACTCAGAGACTACCGCCCCGCCCTTTTCTATAATTTCTTCGGCCAGTGTGCTATGCCTTTTAGGGTAGAGGTGCTGCAGCCCGCTCCCCAGCACTGCGATGGTCTTTCCCTCCACGTCTAGCGTGGCACGATGCGCAATACCATCTATCCCTCGCGCCAGCCCGCTGGTAATGGTTAGATCGCTTAGTGCAAGCTGCTGCGTAAACCATTCCCCCCATTCTCTGCCATAGTGCGAACAGCTTCGGCTGCCAACAACGGCCAGTTGCATAGTCGAGAGCAAGTCAGGATCGCCTTCGATATAGAGCAGCGGCGGAAATCGATGAATCTCGCGCAACGCAGCAGGATAGGTATCGTCTAATACGGTTAGCAGGTGGTGAGCGTCGCTTTCAGCAAGCCATGACTCAGTACGTGCAATCTCGCGTGGAGACAGTTGATAAAACTGCTGAATTTGCTGGTCGCTCAGGCCAGACGCCTGAAGCGTTGATGTTTCATCATCTGTCTCATCAAGGGCAGCAGCCATCTTGAGCCAGCGGTTTCCGGTCATGCCGGTTACGGCTGAAAGCCGCAGATAGCGCTCGATATTTTTCATATTTGCTCCCTGCTTAACGCGCCGCTTCCTGCGGGGGAATGCTGTCAATCAGCCCTTAAAAAGTCTACAATATGAGGTAATAATCTTTTATTAATCGCATACAGATCTGGATATTTATGTCAGTTTTGCAGGTATTACATTTCCCTGACGATCGCCTTCGCAAAATCGCGGCGCCAGTAAAAGCCGTTGACGCTGAAGTTCAGCGCATTGTCGACGATATGTTTGAAACTATGTACGCCGAAGAGGGCATTGGCCTGGCGGCAACGCAGGTGGATATTCATCGACGCATTATCGTGATTGATGTGTCAGAAAACCGCGATGAACGTCTGGTACTGATTAACCCGGAACTGCTGGAGAAAAGCGGCGAAACCGGTATTGAAGAAGGGTGCCTCTCTATTCCTGAGCAGCGCGCTTTTGTTCCGCGTGCCGAGCGTGTAAAAGTGCGCGCGCTGGATCGTGAGGGTAACCCTTTCGAACTGGAAGCCGAGGGTCTGCTGGCAATTTGCATTCAGCATGAAATCGATCACCTCGACGGCAAGCTGTTTATTGATTATCTGTCGCCGCTGAAGCGCCAGCGTATCAAGCAAAAGCTGGAAAAACTGGCCCGTCAAAACGCACGTGCCGATGGCTAAAAAGGGATTATCGTGTCTGCTCCGCTGAAAATTATCTTTGCCGGCACTCCTGATTTTGCAGCGCGTCATCTTGACGCGCTGCTTGCTTCCGAGCATCAGGTTGTTGGCGTCTTTACTCAGCCCGATCGTCCGGCGGGCCGTGGCAATAAGCTAACCCCCAGTCCGGTAAAAACGCTGGCCCTCTCCCATGATCTTCCGGTTTTTCAGCCGACATCACTGCGCCCTGTTGAAAACCAGCAGCTGGTTGCCGATTTGCAGGCAGATATCATGGTTGTGGTCGCCTATGGACTGATACTGCCGCAGGCGGTATTAGCCATGCCGCGCCTTGGTTGCATCAACGTTCACGGTTCGCTGCTGCCGCGCTGGCGTGGCGCCGCGCCTATCCAGCGCTCGCTCTGGGCAGGTGATGAGGAGACCGGCGTGACCATTATGCAAATGGATGTCGGCCTTGATACCGGCGATATGCTCTATAAGCTCAGTTGCCCCGTTACGGCAGAGGACACCAGCGCCACGCTTTATGACAAGCTGGCACAGCTAGGGCCGCAGGGATTGCTGGAAACGCTTGCGCAACTGGCTGATGGTCGTGCGCAGCCGGAAAAGCAGGACGACACCCTCGCGAATTACGCCGAGAAGCTAAGCAAAGAAGAAGCCCGCCTCGACTGGCAACTCTCTGCTGCACAGCTTGAGCGCTGCATCCGCGCGTTTAATCCGTGGCCAGTTAGTTATTTCCTGATTGAGGATCAGCCCGTAAAGGTATGGCAGGCAAGTGTGCTACCACACGTTGACAAACAGCCAGGCGAAATTATTGCCGCCGATAAGCAAGGCATTCAGGTTGCTACCGTTGAAGGCGTATTGAATCTTCAACTGCTACAACCGGCTGGCAAAAAAGCGATGTCGGCGCAGGATTTGCTTAACTCGCGTCGCGAGTGGTTCACGTCAGGCCGCGTTTTAGCCTGACTCCAGCCCGGCTCTGTCCGGGCTTTTTGTTTAATGACGTAACCCGAATGACTAAATCAACGAATCTGCGAAGCCTGTCTGCTCAACTGATTGAGCGTGTGATTGATAAAGGCGAATCCCTCAGCGCCATTTTGCCCGGCGCGCAGAAAAAGCTGGCTGACAAAGATGGTGCGCTGTTGCAGGAACTCTGCTTCGGCGTATTACGCACGCTGCCACAGCTGGAAGCCTTGATTGGCAAATTAATGGCTCGCCCGTTAACCGGCAAACAACGCGTATTACACTACCTGATAATGGTCGGCCTTTATCAACTGCTCTACACGCGCGTGCCTGCCCACGCAGCCCTGGCGGAGACGGTTGCCGGTGCCGAGGTGCTTAAGCGGACCAACCTTAAAGGTGTGATCAATGGTGTACTGCGTCAGTTCCAGCGTCAGCAAGCTGAGTTAATTGCCGACGTCGCGCAGGGTCCGCAAAAACATCTGCATCCGGCATGGCTGTTACAACGACTGCAAAAAGCCTGGCCAGACAACTGGCAGCATATCGTAGACGCCAATAATCAGCGCCCCCCCATGTGGCTCCGCGTGAACCGCCAGCATCACAGTCGCGACGCCTGGCTGGCGCTGCTGAATGAAAATGAAAAGACGGCCTTTGCTGACGACCAGGCACCCGATGCGCTGCGCCTGGCTTCTCCTGCGCCGGTGAGCCAGTTGCCAGGCTTTGTCGATGGCTGGGTCACGGTTCAGGACCTTTCAGCTCAGCGTTGTGCGCTGCTGTTAGCGCCGCAAAATGGCGAGCAGATCCTTGATTTGTGCGCTGCGCCAGGCGGCAAAACCACGCATATCCTTGAGATTGCACCTGAGGCTCAGGTAATGGCAGTCGATGTGGACGATCAGCGACTGCTGCGCGTAAAAGAGAATTTGCAGCGGCTTAATCTGCAGGCGGAAGTCAAACAGGGTGACGGACGCGAACCGCAGAAGTGGTGTGGTGATCGTCTGTTCGATCGTATTCTGCTGGATGCGCCCTGCTCCGCAACGGGCGTGATCCGCCGACATCCGGATATTAAATGGCTGCGCCGCGATCGAGATATCGCCGAACTGGCTTCGTTGCAGCGTGATATTCTCGATGCCATCTGGCCGCGTCTGAAACCAGGCGGTACGCTGCTTTATGCAACCTGCTCTGTGCTGCCGGAAGAGAATCAGATGCAGATTCAGGCTTTCCTGTCACGCCACGCAGACGCACACGCTGAAACCCTGCCGGGCGGTAAAACAGACGGGCTGCAGGTCTTTCCCACCGTTGAGGGTGGTGACGGATTTTTCTACGCTAAGCTGGTAAAAGCGCATTAACTAAAGAGCACGACACGCAATGAAAATTATCATTCTGGGCGCAGGCCAGGTCGGCGGCACGCTCGCTGAAAATCTGGTTGGCGAGAATAATGACATCACTGTGGTTGACACCGACGCTGACCGTTTGCGTCAGCTGCAGGATAAATTTGATTTGCGCGTTGTACAGGGGCATGGTTCGCATCCACGTATTCTGCGTGAAGCCGGTGCGGAAGATGCGGATATGCTGGTTGCTGTCACCAGTTCCGATGAAACGAATATGGTGGCGTGCCAGATTGCCTACTCACTCTTTAACACGCCTAACCGCATTGCGCGCATTCGCGCAGCCGATTATTTGCGTGATGCAGAGAAGCTGTTCATTCCTGAAGCCGTACCGATCGATCATCTCATTTCGCCAGAGCAGCTGGTGATCGAAAACATCTACCGCCTGATCCAGTATCCCGGTGCGTTGCAGGTTGTGAACTTTGCTGAGGGGCTGGTCAGCCTTGCCGTCGTTAAGGCCTATTACGGTGGCCCACTGGTTGGCAATCCCCTCTCTATTTTGCGCGATCATATGCCGCATATTGATACTCGCGTGGCGGCAATATTTCGCCAGGATCGCCCCATTCGCCCACAGGGTTCAACCATCGTGGAAGCGGGCGATGAGGTTTTCTTCATCGCTGCCAGCCAGAATATTCGGGCGGTGATGAGTGAAATGCAGCGGCTGGAAAAACCTTATAAACGCATCATGCTGGTCGGTGGGGGCAATATTGGTTTCGGCCTTGCACAGCGGCTGGAAAAAAATTACAGCGTAAAGCTGATCGAACGTAACCCCAAACGCGCTGCGGAACTGGCAGAGCGTCTACAGGATACCATTGTCTTTTATGGTGATGCCTCCGATCAGGAGCTGCTGGCAGAAGAGCATGTCGAGCAGGTCGATCTTTTTATCGCGGTAACTAACGATGACGAAGCAAACATTATGTCAGCCATGCTGGCGAAAAAAATGGGTGCTAAAAAGGTCATGGTGCTGATCCAGCGCCGTGCCTATGTCGATTTGGTCCAGGGCAGCGTAATTGATATTGCGATCTCGCCACAGCAGGCAACCATATCTGCCCTGCTTGGCCACGTGCGCAAAGCCGATATCGTCGGCGTCTCTTCCCTGCGCCGTGGCATTGCTGAAGCGATTGAAGCTATCGCCCATGGTGATGAAACGACATCGCGTGTTGTTGGCCGTCTGATTAATGAGATTAAATTACCGCCAGGGACGCTTATTGGCGCAGTAGTACGAGGCGAAGATGTACTTATTGCTAAGGACAACCTGCGTATTGAACAGGGCGATCATGTCATCATGTTCCTGACCGATAAAAAATTCGTGCCGGATGTAGAGCGACTATTCCAGCCAAGTCCCTTCTTTCTGTAAGCACAACGGCGGACAGACTATACTGACAAATACGGTCGTCTGGATGGCAATTGCTTGAGGGTTTGTTACACTTTAGAAATTGGCCAGGGCAAGGAGATAAGTATGAGTTTTTTCAAAGAGTTTCGTGATTTCGCAATGCGCGGCAACGTGGTGGATCTCGCCGTTGGTGTGATCATTGGTGCAGCGTTTGGCAAAATCGTCTCTTCATTAGTAGCGAATATTATTATGCCACCGCTGGGACTGCTGATCGGCGGCGTGGACTTTAAACAGTTTAAATGGGTACTAAAACCTGCCGTGGATGCCACACCGGCGGTGGTCATGGAATATGGCGTATTCCTTCAGACCGTTTTTGATTTCATCATCGTAGCGTTTGCTATCTTTATCGCTATTAAACTGATGAACAAACTGTATAAGAAAAAAGAGATTGAAAAACCTGCACCGAAGCCCTCTAACGAAGAGGTGCTGCTTAGCGAGATTCGCGATCTTTTGAAGCAGCAGAACAACAAGATTTAAAACAGAGCCGCCGCAAGGCGGCTTTTTTATGCCCCTAATGCAGAAGGCCAGTGATAAGAGCCTTTCTTATCACTGGCCTCCCAGCCGCCACGTTTTGCATGTTTATCTTTACGCCGATAGCTGCCTTTGCCTTTTTGCTTATGTTCTATGCGCTGGCGAAATAGCGGGTCGTGTAGTAAAGCCTGGATCGCGTTGTCGCGGATCTCGCCTTTAGTATGCTGATATTTACTCATGATTTTCTCCTCGTTTCGGGTCGAATAAATATAATCCTGCTGCGCTAAAATTCAATGCTGATGAGGTAAATCTTCGGGTTGCGGATCGGTGCCTTGCTCAAGCGCTTCGAGTATCGAACAGCAATCACTGCTGTGCGCCTCGCCACAGCAGGCATCAGACAGGCGCTGCAGAGATCGCTGCATATTCTTCAATTCCGTGATTCGAGCATTGACCTCATCCAGCCGAGCCTGCACGATTGCCTTAGACTCCAGACAGGTATGATGGGCGGGATCAACTCTGATCGACAAGAGATCGCGGATAGCGTCGAGACCAAACCCTAACTGCCGACTAAACCGGATAAATTTTAGCCGCTGCAAATCGCTTTCGCTGTATAAGCGGAAGCCACCTTCTGTACGAATTTCATGGTCCATCATCTGCTGCTTTTCATAATAGCGGATGGTGTCGACGGTCACGTTTGCCAGCTTAGCCAGCTTTCCAATACGGTACATCATTCCTCCCTGAGCAACCTTTCGCGAATCGCCATACCATACTGGCTTTGCAAAAATTCGGTGCTCATGCCTGCCTGTTGCAGCTGAAGCTCCAGCATTCGCAGCCGTTTACTTTGTTCCTGATAGCGTTGATCCTCAGGATCGAGAGTATGCAGAAGGTCATTAATTTCGACAGCTTCACGACGCATTGCCAGTTCTGGCGGCAAAAAACCTGCATTTTTCAGCAGCCGATAGCCGCTGCGCAGTTCAGCGGGAACATGACTGTCGTCATCCAGCTCAAGCGGGGCGCCCTCTCCAGGTAAATTGCTGAGTTCTCCCTTCTCCTGAGCCGCACGAATATGCTGTTCAGCCAGTTGATCCAGTAACCACATAGCTGCCTCCTGTTTTAGCGGGAATAGTGAGCTTAACCAACAGGGTGAAATTCAGGCAATAAAAAACCCGCCGAAGCGGGTTTTTTACGATACTGCAGATTACTCTGCAGCAGCTTCTGCTTGAGCTTCTGGACGATCAACCAGCTCGATGTAAGCCATCGGAGCGTTGTCACCAGCGCGGAAGCCACACTTCAGAATACGAGTGTAACCACCGGCACGGCTCGCGAAACGCGGGCCCAGCTCGTTAAACAGTTTTGCCACGATCTCGTTATCACGAGTGCGGGCGAATGCCAGACGACGATTAGCTACGCTGTCGGTCTTGGCAAGAGTAATCAGCGGCTCAACTACGCGGCGCAGTTCTTTAGCTTTCGGCAGAGTCGTTTTGATGATCTCATGACGAACCAAAGAACCAGCCATGTTGCGGAACATAGCCTGACGATGGCTGCTGTTGCGGTTCAGTTGACGACCACTCTTACGATGGCGCATGACCTTATCCTTCTCAGTGAAACCTTAACCTGTGATCCGGTTATTCATCAGCGATGCTTGCCGGCGGCCAGTTCTCAAGGCGCATGCCCAGAGAAAGACCACGTGAGGCGAGCACGTCTTTAATCTCAGTAAGAGATTTTTTACCCAGGTTAGGCGTTTTAAGCAGCTCAACCTCGGTACGCTGTACCAGATCACCGATGTAGTGGATAGCTTCTGCCTTAAGGCAGTTAGCAGAGCGGACAGTCAATTCCAGATCGTCAACAGGGCGCAGCAGGATCGGATCGAATTCTGGTTTCTCTTCTTTAACTTCCGGCTGACGTACATCACGTAAGTCAACGAAAGCTTCAAGTTGTTCTGCCAGGATGGTTGCCGCACGACGAATCGCCTCTTCAGGATCGATTGTGCCGTTGGTTTCCATTTCGATGACCAGCTTGTCCAGGTCGGTGCGCTGTTCTACACGCGCTGCTTCAACATTGTAGGCGATACGGTCTACAGGGCTGTAGCAAGCGTCGACCAGCAGGCGGCCGATTGGGCGCTCATCTTCTTCCGAATGAATTCGGGCAGAAGCCGGCACATAACCACGACCACGCTGAACTTTGATACGCATGCTAATAGATGCGTTCTCATCAGTCAGGTGACAGATTACGTGCTGCGGCTTGACGATTTCGACATCACCATCATGGGTGATGTCGGCTGCAGTCACAGGGCCAATGCCAGATTTATTCAAGGTCAAAATGACTTCATCTTTACCCTGAACTCTTACCGCCAGCCCTTTCAGGTTGAGCAGGATTTCCAGGATATCTTCCTGTACGCCCTCTTTGGTGCTGTACTCATGAAGTACACCATCAATTTCAACCTCGGTCACCGCGCAACCCGGCATGGAAGAAAGCAGAATACGGCGCAGTGCGTTACCAAGAGTATGGCCAAAGCCACGCTCTAAAGGCTCAAGGGTCACCTTGGCGTGCGTCGAACTCACTTGCTCGATATCTACCAGGCGCGGTTTTAGAAACTCTGTCACAGAACCCTGCATTGTGTCCTCTCTTTGGTACTAAGCTTTACTTAGAGTAAAGCTCGACGATCAGGTGTTCGTTAATGTCCGCAGACAGATCGGTACGCTCAGGAATACGCTTGAACACACCTTCCATCTTAGTCGCATCAACTTCCAGCCAGGTTGGCTTTTCACGCTGCTCAGCCAGCTCCAGAGCGGCCTTCACGCGAGATTGCTTTTTGGCTTTCTCACGGATGCTTACGACATCATTCGGAGATACCTGATAAGAAGCGATGTTAACAACGCGGCCGTTAACCATTACAGACTTATGGCTAACCAGCTGACGTGCTTCTGCACGCGTGGCACCGAAGCCCATACGGTAAACTACGTTATCCAGACGACCTTCCAGCAGAGCTAACAGGTTTGCACCGGTGTTGCCTTTCAGACGTGCTGCTTCTTTATAGTAGTTGCGGAACTGACGTTCCAGCACGCCGTAGATACGACGAACTTTTTGTTTTTCACGCAACTGGCCGCCGTAATCAGACAGACGCGGTTTACGCGCACCATGCTGACCAGGGGCTTGTTCAATTTTACACTTGGAATCAATCGCGCGAACGCCAGACTTCAGGAAAAGGTCTGTGCCCTCACGACGGCTCAGCTTGAGCTTAGGACCCAAATATCTTGCCATTTTCTTTCTCCAACTATCCTAAAAACGCGGCGTTATACGCGACGTTTTTTCGGCGGACGACAACCGTTGTGAGGGATCGGAGTCACATCAGTAATGTTAGTGATGCGGAAACCTGCGGCGTTCAGAGCACGAATAGTAGATTCGCGACCCGGACCCGGACCCTTAACCATAACTTCCAGGTTCTTAATACCGTAATCTTTCACGGCTTCTGCACAGCGCTCTGCAGCGACCTGAGCAGCAAACGGAGTAGATTTACGTGAACCGCGGAAACCGGAACCACCGGCGGTTGCCCAACCCAGCGCGTTACCCTGACGATCAGTAATGGTAACGATGGTGTTGTTAAAAGAAGCATGGACATGAGCCACGCCATCTGAGACTTGCTTTCTTACACGCTTACGTGCACGAACTGGTGCCTTTGCCATTATTTACTCACCCCGATTATTTCTTGATCGGTTTGCGCGGACCCTTACGGGTACGTGCATTGGTCTTAGTACGCTGACCGCGTACTGGCAGACCACGACGATGGCGCAAACCACGGTAGCAACCAAGGTCCATCAGACGCTTGATGCTCAGGGTGATTTCACGGCGCAGATCACCTTCAACAACGAATTTACCAACTGCTTCACGCAGCTGATCAATCTGTTCTTCAGACAGCTCACTGATCTTAACATCTTCAGCAATACCCGTTGCAGCACAGATGGCTTTAGAACGGGTTTTACCGATACCGAAAATCGAAGTTAATGCGATAACGGTGTGTTTATGATCAGGAATGTTAATGCCTGCTATACGGGCCACTATGCACTCCTATAATTAAATAAATGCGCCCCATGCTGAAAAGCCCGTTTTCAGGATACTCAAATGGAAACGCATTGACATACAAAAGATTGGCTGGCTAATCTAGCCAGCTCAACCCGACTTTGCAAGAAAAATATGTGAAAAAATCAGCCCTGGCGCTGTTTATGCTTAGGCTCGGCGCTGCAAATCACACGTACGACACCGTCGCGACGGATGATTTTGCAGTTACGACATAATTTCTTGACGGAAGCACGAACTTTCATTTTTACTCTCCGTAACTTCTCAAGCGCCTGAATTAACGGCCGTAGCCTTTCAGGTTTGCTTTCTTCAATGCAGACTCGTACTGACTAGACATCATCAGAGTTTGCACTTGAGCCATAAAGTCCATGATGACGACCACTACGATGAGCAGTGATGTACCGCCAAAGTAGAAGGGAACTTTCATCGCATCACGCATGAACTCCGGGATCAGGCAAATAAAAGTAATGTACAGTGCGCCGATTAAGGTCAAACGCGTCATTACTTTATCGATATACTTCGCCGTTTGCTCTCCCGGACGAATTCCCGGTACGAATGCACCAGACTTCTTCAGGTTATCTGCTGTTTCGCGCGGGTTGAAAACCAACGCCGTGTAGAAAAAGCAGAAGAAGATGATTGCAGTCGCATAGAGTAGCACATATAGCGGCTGTCCTGGCTGCAAATACAGCGAAATTGTTGTCAGCCAGTTCCAACCGGTACCGCCCCCGAACCAGGATGCTATCGTCGCGGGGAACAGAATAATGCTGGAAGCAAAAATAGCCGGGATAACACCCGCCATGTTCACTTTCAACGGTAAATGTGTGCTCTGTGCAGCGTATACACGACGACCTTGCTGACGTTTCGCATAGTTCACCACAATGCGGCGCTGTCCACGCTCAACGAAAACAACGAAGAAGGTCACTGCAAATACGAGAACTGCAACCAACAGCAACAGGAGGAAGTGCAGGTCGCCTTGCCGCGCTTGCTCGATGGTATGGCCAATGGCCGGCGGAAGTCCCGCAACAATACCCGCGAAGATAATGATTGAGATACCGTTGCCGATACCTCGTTCAGTAATCTGTTCGCCTAGCCACATCAGGAACATAGTTCCGGTAACCAGACTTACAACAGCGGTAAAGTAGAAGGCAAAGCCTGGATTAATCACCAGGCCCTGCATTCCAGGCATATTCGGTAAACCGGTAGCAATACCGATCGACTGGAATATGGCCAGTACCAACGTACCGTAACGGGTATACTGACTAATCTTACGACGGCCAGCCTCCCCTTCTTTCTTAATCTCTGCCAGCGCTGGATGAACCACCGTTAGCAGCTGGATAATAATAGAGGCCGAAATGTACGGCATAATACCCAGCGCGAAGATTGAAGCACGGCTAAGAGCACCACCAGAGAACATGTTGAACATTTCAATGATAGTGCCACGCTGTTGCTCAAGCAGTTTGGCAAGTACAGCGGCATCAATACCAGGGATTGGAATAAAAGAGCCAATTCGGAAGACAATCAGTGCACCGATTACAAACAGCAGTCTGCGTTTCAGTTCACCAAATCCACCTTTGGCACTTTGAAAATCTAATCCCGGTTGTTTAGCCATCTGCTACTTATTCCTCGATTTTACCGCCAGCAGCTTCGATTGCAGCACGAGCACCTTTGGTGACACGCAGACCGCGAACCGTGACCGGTGCAGAAACTTCACCAGACAGAATCACTTTCGCGAATTCGATCTGAACACCGATAATGTTGGCTGCTTTCAGCGTAGTCAGGTCAACGATACCGCCTTCCACTTTCGCCAGATCAGACAGACGCACTTCTGCGGTCACGAATGATTTGCGCGAGGTGAAGCCGAATTTCGGCAGACGACGGTACAGAGGCATCTGACCACCCTCGAAACCGCGACGTACGCCACCGCCAGAACGGGAGTTCTGACCTTTGTGACCACGACCACCGGTTTTACCGAGGCCAGAACCGATACCACGACCCAGACGCTTAGACGCGTGCTTAGAGCCTTCGGCCGGAGACAGAGTATTTAAACGCATCTGTTACTCCTCCACTTTAAGCATGTAGGAAATCGCGTTGACCATACCGCGTACTGCCGGCGTGTCTTCACGCTCTACAGTGTGGCCAATACGACGCAGACCCAGACCAACCAGAGTGGCTTTGTGCTTAGGCAGGCGGCCGATTGAGCTACGGGTTTGAGTGATTTTAATAGTCTTAGCCATCGTGATTACCCCAGAATTTCTTCAACGGATTTACCACGCTTGGCAGCGACCATTTCTGGAGAATTCATATTTTCCAGGCCGTCGATAGTTGCACGAACCACGTTGATCGGGTTGGTGGAACCATAGGCTTTAGCCAGAACGTTATGAACTCCAGCGACTTCCAGAACGGCGCGCATTGCACCGCCGGCGATGATACCGGTACCTTCAGAAGCCGGCTGCATGAACACGCGGGAACCCGTGTGCGCACCTTTAACCGGGTGCTGCAGGGTGCCGTTGGTCAGCGCGACATTAATCATATTGCGACGGGCTTTCTCCATCGCTTTCTGGATCGCTGCCGGAACTTCACGCGCTTTACCGTAACCAAAACCAACGCGGCCGTTACCATCACCCACTACAGTCAGTGCGGTGAAGGAGAAAATACGACCACCTTTCACAGTTTTAGAAACACGGTTTACCGCGATCAGTTTTTCCTGCAGTTCGCCAGCTTGTTTCTCGATGTGTGACATCCTAGACCTCTACCTTAGAACTGAAGGCCAGCTTCACGAGCAGCATCTGCCAGTGCCTGGACACGACCATGATATTGGAAACCGGAACGGTCGAAAGAAACATTGGTGATGCCTTTCTCGACAGCGCGCTCAGCCAGAGCTTTACCTACAGCTGCAGCAGCGTCTTTGTTGCCGGTGTACTTCAGTTGTTCAGAGATAGCTTTTTCTACAGTAGAAGCAGCAACCAGAACTTCGGAACCGTTCGGGGCGATTACCTGTGCGTAAATGTGACGCGGGGTACGATGTACCACCAGGCGAGTAGCACCCAGCTCTTTGAGCTTGCGACGTGCACGGGTCGCACGACGGATACGAGCAGATTTCTTATCCATAGTGTTACCTTACTTCTTCTTAGCCTCTTTGATACGCACGACTTCGTCGGCGTAACGGACACCCTTGCCTTTATACGGCTCAGGACGACGGTAGGCGCGCAAGTCAGCTGCAACCTGGCCGATCAGTTGTTTATCAGCGCCTTTCAGCACGATTTCAGTCTGAGTCGGACATTCTGCAGTGATACCCGCGGGCAGCTGATGATCAACCGGGTGAGAAAAACCCAGTGACAGGTTAACCACGTTGCCTTTAATGGCAGCACGATAACCAACACCAACCAGCTGCAGCTTCTTAGTGAAGCCTTCGGTAACACCGATAACCATGCCGTTCAGCAGTGCACGAGCGGTACCCGCCTGCGCCCAGCCGTTTGCAAAACCGTCGCGCGGAGCGAAGGTCAGTGCATTGTCAGCATGTTTAACTTCTACGGCATTATTGATAGTACGAGTCAGCTCGCCGTTTTTACCTTTGATCGAAATTACCTGACCGTTGAGTTTTACCTCTACGCCGGCAGGAACAACGACAGGTGCTTTAGCAACACGAGACATAGTTTCCTCCGATTACGCTACGTAGCAGATAATTTCGCCGCCAAGACCAGCCTGGCGCGCTGCACGATCAGTCATGACACCTTTAGAGGTAGAAATAACAGCAATACCTAATCCCGCCATAACTTTCGGCAGCTCATCTTTTTTCTTATAGATGCGCAGACCTGGGCGGCTGACACGCTGAATGCTTTCTACAACAGCTTTACCCTGGAAATACTTAAGAGTCAGTTCCAGTTCCGGCTTGATGTCGCCTTCGATTTTAAAATCTTCAATATAACCTTCTTCCTTCAGCACGTTGGCAATTGCCACTTTCAGCTTGGAGGAAGGCATGGTGACCGCAGCTTTGTTCGCGGCCTGACCGTTACGGATACGGGTCAGCATATCCGCGATCGGATCTTGCATGCTCATCTGTCTTTACTCCCGTGATTCAATTGGTGACAATTACCAGCTAGCCTTTTTCAGACCCGGGATTTCACCGCGCATAGCGGCTTCACGGACCTTGATACGGCTCAACCCGAACTTCCGCAGGAAACCGTGCGGACGACCTGTTTGACGGCAGCGGTTACGCTGACGAGACGGGCTGGAATCACGCGGCAGAGTCTGCAGCTTGAGAACAGCGTTCCAACGATCTTCGTCGGTTGCGTTCACATCAGAAATGATCGCTTTCAGTTCAGCGCGTTTTGCGAAGAATTTGTCTGCTAATTTCACACGCTTAACTTCGCGTGCTTTCATTGATTGCTTAGCCATTAAGTAACCCTACCTTACTTGCGGAACGGGAAGTCAAAGGCAGTCAGCAGAGCACGGCCTTCATCATCAGATTTCGCAGTAGTGGTAATGGTGATATCCAAACCACGAACGCGATCGACTTTGTCGTAGTCGATTTCTGGGAAGATGATCTGCTCACGAACGCCCATGCTGTAGTTGCCACGACCGTCGAAAGACTTCGCGGACAGACCACGGAAGTCGCGGATACGCGGTACAGCAATGGTGATCAGACGCTCAAAGAACTCCCACATGCGCTCGCCGCGCAGAGTTACTTTACAGCCGATCGGATAGCCCTGACGGATTTTGAAGCCTGCAACTGATTTGCGTGCTTTGGTGACCAGCGGTTTTTGACCGGAGATTGCTGCCAGGTCAGCTGCTGCGTTTTCCAGCAGTTTCTTGTCAGCGATCGCTTCACCAACACCCATGTTCAGGGTGATCTTCTCGACCCGAGGGACTTGCATGACAGAAGTGTAGCCAAACTCTGTCATGAGTTTCCGGACTACTTCGTCTTTGTAGTAATCATGCAGTTTCGCCATCGTACTACTCCAAATTACTTGATAGTTTCGCTGTTAGACTTGAAGAAACGGACTTTTTTGCCGTCTTCGAATCTAAAGCCTACACGGTCAGCCTTACCGGTTGCCGCATTGAAGAGAGCAACGTTAGAAACCTGAATAGCAGCTTCTTTTTCAACGATGCCACCTGGTTGGTTCAGAGCCGGAACCGGCTTCTGGTGTTTCTTAACCAGGTTGATACCTTCAACGATGACCTTGCCAGAAGACAGGACATTTTTAACTTTACCGCGCTTACCTTTATCTTTGCCGGTCAGCACGATAACTTCGTCGTTACGACGGATTTTCGCTGCCATTGTTCGCTCCTTAGAGTACTTCTGGTGCCAGAGAGATAATTTTCATGAACTTTTCAGTACGAAGTTCACGAGTTACCGGCCCAAAAATACGTGTTCCGATTGGCTGCTCGCTGTTATTGTTCAAAATAACGCATGCGTTACCATCGAAGCGAATGACAGAACCGTCCGGGCGACGAACACCCTTCCTGGTGCGCACCACTACCGCCTTCAGGACATCACCTTTTTTCACCTTACCACGCGGAATTGCTTCTTTGATGGTAACTTTGATGATGTCGCCGACGCCTGCGTAGCGACGGTGCGAGCCACCCAGAACCTTGATACACATTACGCGACGTGCACCGGAGTTGTCGGCGACGTTCAGCATAGTCTGTTCTTGGATCATTTTAGTGCTCCGCTAATGTCAACTACTACTTCGGGACCCAAATTTCAGGTCGTTAGAAAGCCCCATATTTGAGGGCGCGGCATTATAACACCGGATCTCACAGATGGGTAGAAAAAATGAACGGCTCAGCAATGGAGCCGCTTATTTTCCCTGATAACAGGGAGGGCGTATTCTAGGGAATAGTGTCAACAGTAGCAAATGTAATCTGCCTTATTTTTCGGCAGTCGCGATTATGCCCTGCTTAAATACGCCTAGGCCATCAGTTGGGTAGCCAGTTGGTTATGGCGATGTAGCACAGCAGGCAAATCGATAACCGTCAGTTCTCCTTTGCGAACCACAACTTGCCCGTTAATGACGCTATAGGCCACCTGACCAGGATTGCAGAATACCAGTGCGGCAACCGGGTCATGCCCTGCTCCCGCCAGACCCAACCGCTGCAAATCGAAGATCGCCAGATCGGCCTGCATACCAGGAGCAATGGTGCCGATATCATCGCGGTTCAGCACCTTCGCACCACCACGTGTTGCCAGCTCAAGCGCCTGCCTTGCATTCATCGCGTCAGGACCAAAGCCTACTCGCTGTAACAGCAGCGCCTGGCGCACTTCGCCTATCATGTCAGAACTGTCATTTGAGGCAGAGCCATCAACCCCAAGAGCAACGTTAACGCCCGCGTCGCACATATGTCGCACTGGCGCAATGCCCGAGGCAAGACGCATATTAGAACAGGGGCAATGCGCCACGCCGGTTCCCGTTCTGGCAAAGAGCTTAATACCGTGGTCATCAAGCTTCACACAGTGAGCATGCCATACGTCATGCCCGACCCAGCCAAGATCTTCTACATACTGTGCGGGAGTCATATTGAACTTTTCACGACTGTAGCGGATGTCACTGTCGTTCTCTGCCAAATGAGTATGCATAGAGACCTTATAATGACGAGCCAGCGTGGCGGACTCTTTCATCAGCTCACGGCTGACTGAAAAAGGTGAACAGGGAGCCACAACAATACGCAGCATCGCACCGCGACTGTCATCGTGGTAACGCTCAATTACACGCTGCGTATCGGCCAGGATAGCTTTCTCATCCTCCACCAGGCTATCTGGAGGCAGTCCACCCTGTTTTTGTCCTACGCTCATACTGCCGCGGCTGGCGTGAAAGCGCATGCCCATGGTCGCTGCCGCATCGATGCTGTCGTCAAGACGACAACCGTTGGGGTAAACATAGAGATGATCGCTGGTCGTAGTACAGCCAGACAGCATCAACTCGGCCATTGCTGTCTGCGTGGAGATGCGAATCATTTCTGGCGTTAGCTTCTGCCAGATGGGGTAGAGATGCGTCAGCCAGTTAAATAGCTCACCGTTCTGCACGGAGGGAACCACCCGCGTGAGACTCTGATACATGTGGTGGTGGGTATTAATCAATCCTGGTATGACAATATGTCCCTTCAGATCGATAATTTCGTCTGCATGCTGCGGCATTGTTTCCGCTGCACCCACTGCCTCAATCCTGTCGCCTTTGATATAAATGCTGCCATTGCGAATCTCTCGTCGTGCATCATCCATACAGACGACGATTTCAGCGTTTTTCAGTAACAAAGTCCGTTGCATGCCGTTCCCCTTTTGCGGCGGTGAGTGAAGGGTCGATAATATCGACTCTTTTTTCGCCGCGCTAACAGAAGGGAGGGCTGCCAGTAGCGGTACAGTAAGCAAAGACCGACGAAGACGGTCGGGCGTGTCCTTTTTCATCCTGCTCTTCCTTGTCCATGTTAATTTACTCTGCGGCATCAGTGCCGCGCATTTAGCGAAACCATTATGGACAGAGTGTCAGGGATGTTTTTTGACCAGAATTGGCAAACGTGCTGATTTGAGGGCAAAAAAAAACCCTCTGCCGGAGCAGAGGGTTTCTTCAGAAAAAACGGTTCTTATTACAGAACAGCTTTCTCGATAACGCGAACCAGAGTCCATGACTTCGTCTTGGACAGCGGACGGGTTTCGCGGATTTCTACCACGTCACCAATACCGCATTCGTTGTTCTCGTCATGGATGTGCAGCTTAGTCGTACGCTTAATGAATTTACCGTAGATCGGGTGTTTCACGAAACGCTCGATAGCAACAACTGCAGATTTCTGCATTTTGTCACTAACAACACGACCTTGCAGAGTACGGATTTTATCGGTCATTACGCACCCGCCTTCTCAGTCAGTAAAGTCTTAACGCGTGCAACATCACGGCGAACTTGTTTCAGCAGATGGGTCTGCTGCAGTTGGCCAGATGCTGCCTGCATGCGCAGGTTAAACTGCTCACGCAGCAGATTCAGCAGCTCAGTGTTCAGCTCTTCGACGCTTTTTTCACGCAGCTCAGTTGCTTTCATTACATCACCGTCTTAGTAACAAAGGTGGTTTTGATAGGCAGTTTTGCTGCTGCCAGCTTGAAGGCTTCACGGGCCAGCTCTTCTGGTACGCCGTCCATTTCATACAGGACTTTACCAGGCTGAATCAGGGCAACCCAATACTCCACGTTACCCTTACCTTTACCCATACGCACTTCCAGCGGCTTCTCGGTGATCGGTTTGTCCGGGAATACACGGATCCAGATCTTACCTTGACGCTTAACTGCACGGGTCATAGCACGACGTGCTGCTTCGATCTGACGAGCAGTCAGACGACCACGGCCAACAGCTTTCAGACCGAAAGTACCGAAGCTAACATCCGTACCCTGCGCCAGACCGCGGTTACGGCCTTTATGCACTTTACGGAATTTTGTACGCTTTGGTTGTAACATCAGCGACTCTCCTTACTTACGGCCTTTACGCTGCTGCTTTTTAGGTTGAGCAGCCGGTTCCGGTTGTTCAACAGCAGCCATACCACCCAGGATCTCGCCTTTGAAGATCCATACCTTAACGCCGATTACACCATAAGTGGTGTGCGCTTCAGAGGTGTTGTAGTCAATGTCAGCACGCAGCGTGTGCAGCGGTACGCGACCTTCACGGTACCATTCGGTACGTGCGATCTCTGCGCCGCCCAGACGGCCGCTAACTTCAACTTTGATACCTTTCGCGCCCAGACGCATGGCGTTCTGAACAGCACGCTTCATCGCACGACGGAACATCACGCGACGCTCCAGCTGAGAAGTGATGCTGTCAGCAACCAGTTTCGCGTCCAGTTCCGGTTTACGGACTTCGGCGATATTGATCTGTGCAGGAACGCCAGCGATGTTCGCGACGACCGTGCGCAGTTTTTCTACGTCTTCACCCTTTTTACCGATAACGATACCCGGACGAGCAGTGTGAATGGTCACACGGATGCTCTTAGCCGGACGCTCGATAACGATACGAGATACAGACGCTTTTGCCAGTTCTTTAGTCAGGAACTGACGAACTTTAAAATCGCTGTCCAGGTTGTCAGCGAATTCTTTGGTGTTCGCAAACCAGGTAGAGTTCCATGGTTTTACAATACCCAGGCGAATACCATTAGGATGTACTTTCTGACCCATTGCTAGTCTCCAGAGTCTCAGCGATCGGACACAACCACAGTAATGTGGCTGGTGCGCTTCAGGATGCGATCTGCACGACCTTTAGCACGCGGCATAATGCGCTTCATGCTCGGGCCTTCGTCTACGAAAATTTTCGCGACTTTCAGATCGTCGATATCAGCGCCATCGTTGTGTTCGGCGTTAGCAATGGCAGATTCCAGGACCTTCTTAACCAGTACAGCCGCTTTCTTATTGGTGTAGGTCAGAATATCCAGAGCCTGCGACACTTTCTTACCGCGAATCAGGTCAGCCACGAGGCGAACCTTCTGAGCAGAAGAACGAGCATGGCGATGTTGAGCAATAGTTTCCATCTCTTCCTCCTACTTATTTCTTCTTGGCTTTCTTATCAGCAGCGTGGCCGCGATAAGTACGTGTCGGTGCAAATTCACCCAGCTTGTGGCCGACCATTTCGTCGGAAACAAAGACAGGAACGTGCTGACGACCATTATGGACAGCGATGGTCAAACCGATCATGTTAGGGAAGATCGTTGAACGACGGGACCAGGTGCGCAGGGGCTTCTTGTCTCCGCTTTCCACCGCTTTCTCTACCTTCTTCAGCAAGTGCAGGTCAATAAAAGGACCTTTCTTGAGAGAACGTGGCATGGCTTATCCTCTAAAATTATTTGCTACGGCGACGTACGATAAATTTATCAGTACGCTTGTTGCTACGGGTCTTCTTACCTTTGGTCTGAACGCCCCACGGAGTGACCGGGTGCTTACCAAAGTTACGACCTTCACCACCACCGTGCGGGTGATCGACTGGGTTCATCGCGGTACCGCGGACGGTAGGACGAACACCACGCCAGCGAGTTGCACCAGCTTTACCCAGAACGCGCAGCATGTGCTCAGCGTTGCCGACTTCGCCCAGGGTTGCGCGGCAATCAGCTTCGATTTTACGCATTTCGCCTGAACGCAGACGCAGGGTAACGTAGGAGCCTTCACGCGCAACGATCTGCACGTAAGCACCAGCAGAGCGAGCGATCTGACCGCCTTTGCCCGGCTTCATTTCTACGTTATGCACGGTAGAACCCACCGGGATGTTACGCATCGGCAGGGTGTTACCTGCTTTGATCGCAGCATCAACGCCAGACTGAATCTGGTCGCCGGCTTTCAGGCCTTTAGGGGCCAGGATGTAACGGCGCTCGCCATCTTTGTACAGAACCAGTGCGATGTTCGCAGAGCGGTTCGGATCGTACTCAAGACGTTCAACAACTGCCGGGATACCATCTTTGTTGCGTTTGAAGTCAACAATACGGTAAGCCTGCTTGTGACCACCACCGATATGACGAGTAGTGATACGACCATTGTTGTTACGACCACCGGATTTGCTGTTCTTTTCGACCAGCGGGGCAAAAGGTTTGCCCTTGTGCAGCTCAGGGTTTACCACTTTAACTACGTGGCGACGACCCGGAGATGTCGGTTTACATTTAACAACTGCCATTGTCTTTCTCCTCCGACTTACTCAGCGCCGCCGACGAAGTCCAGGTTCTGGCCTTCCTTCAGGGTGACGTAAGCTTTTTTCCAGTCGCTGCGACGACCGATACGCTGTCCGTGACGCTTAGTTTTCCCTTTAACAACCAGGGTGTTCACGTCTTTAACTTCTACTTCGAACAGTTTTTCTACAGCAGCAACGATCTCTGCTTTGGTCGCGTCTTTCGCAACTTTGAGAACGATGGTGTTGGTTTTTTCCATCGCAGCAGACGCTTTTTCAGATACGTGCGGCGCGCGCAGTACTTTCAGCAGACGTTCTTCACGGATCATGCCAGCATCTCCTCAACTTGCTTAACTGCATCAGCAGTCATAACGACTTTGTCGAAGGCGATCAGGCTAACTGGGTCGATACCCGCTGCATCGCGCACATCAACCTTGTACAGGTTGCGCGCAGCCAGGAACAGATTCTCATCCAGTTCACCGGTGATGATCAGCACGTCTTCCAGCGCCATGTCTTTCAGTTTCTGTGCCAGCAGCTTGGTTTTCGGTGCTTCTACAGAGAACTTCTCGACAACGATCAGACGATCTTGACGTACCAGCTCGGACAGGATGCTTTTCAGCGCGCCGCGGTACATCTTTTTGTTAACTTTTTGACTGTGGTCCTGCGGACGCGCAGCGAAGGTCACGCCACCTGAACGCCAGATCGGGCTCTTGATAGAACCTGAACGCGCACGGCCGGTGCCTTTCTGACGCCACGGCTTTTTGCCTGAACCAGTTACTTCAGCACGCGTTTTCTGCGCACGGGTACCCTGACGAGCACCTGCAGCGTATGCAACAACAACCTGGTGAACCAGCGCTTCGTTGAAATCACGACCGAAGGTAGTTTCGGAAACAGTCAGCGCGCTCTGCGCGTCTTTCAGTACTAATTCCATTGCTATCCCCTTACGCCTTCACAGCTGGTTTAACGATCAGGTCGCTACCGGTTGCACCCGGGACAGCACCTTTAACCAGCAGCAGGTTGCGCTCAGCGTCAACACGTACCACATCCAGGCTCTGAACGGTTACGCGCTCATTACCCAGCTGACCTGCCATTTTCTTACCTTTGAACACTTTGCCCGGAGTCTGGTTCTGACCGATAGAACCCGGAACGCGGTGAGAAAGGGAGTTACCGTGCGTCGCGTCCTGGGTACGGAAGTTCCAGCGCTTAACGGTACCTGCGAAACCTTTACCTTTAGAGGTACCGGTTACGTCTACTTTTTTAACGTCAGCGAAAATTTCAACACTGATGCTCTGGCCTACAGAGTATTCGTCACCTTCAGCGGTGCGGAATTCCCACAGACCACGGCCAGCTTCAACGCCAGCTTTAGCAAAATGACCAGCTTCAGGTTTGGTCACACGGTTCGCTTTTTTCGCACCGGTGGTAACCTGGATTGCCTGGTAACCATCGTTTTCCAGGCCTTTGACCTGAGTAACGCGGTTTGCTTCAACTTCGATTACGGTTACTGGGATAGATACGCCGTCTTCAGTGAAGACGCGGGTCATGCCCACTTTTTTACCGACTAAACCAATCATTGTATCAACCTCTCAATCGCTCGATGACCTGATTAACCCAGGCTGATCTGCACGTCTACACCGGCAGCCAGATCCAGACGCATCAGAGCATCAACGGTTTTTTCAGTTGGCTCAACGATGTCTACCAGACGCTTGTGAGTGCGGATTTCGTACTGATCGCGCGCATCTTTGTTAACGTGCGGAGAGATCAGAACGGTGAAGCGCTCTTTGCGAGTCGGCAGCGGAATTGGACCACGGACCTGCGCACCAGTGCGCTTGGCAGTCTCAACGATTTCCGCGGTTGATTGATCGATCAGACGATGATCAAACGCTTTAAGACGGATACGGATTCTTTGGTTCGACATGAGACCAGAGCTCCAAACTTTTTATAGACGAAAAGAATTACTACTCGCACCCATTACGATTGATGGGAGAGTGTAATCGTTCAGCATATAACTCCACAATTGGGAGTATTGTCAGGCGACCTAACATGCTGCCGCCTGCGATTCTGCTCGAATCGCGCCTGCCAATATCGGCAAGCCCGCGCATTATACGTAAATCTGGTCAGGAAGCAACCCGTGTTCTGTTTTTAACCTTATTTTTTATTGGTATTGCAGCAACTGATGAAGAGAAACACCGATGAAACGGGGGGAAAAGATCAGATGTGTTGAAAAAAGCCTGCCTGTCGTCTGCGACGCAAGCAGGCGCTTCAGGAGGATACTCTCAGCCGGGCGACTCTTCGTCTCGTTCCCGGATTTGGGCCTGAAGGTAGTTCTGGATGCCCAGTTTGTTGATGAGATCGAGCTCGGTTTCAATCCAGTCAATGTGATGCTCTTCATCCGCCAGAATTTCAATCATCATGTCGCGGCTGACGTAATCATGGACCTTGTCAGCGTAAGCAATAGCTTCACGCAGATCTTTCGCCCCTTCCAGCTCTAGCTGCAGATCGGCACGCAGCATTTCTTCTACGTCCTCGCCAATTCGCAGTCGCCCTAAATCCTGGAGATTGGGAATCCCCTCCAGAAACAGAATGCGTTCGATGTATTTATCAGCGTGCTTCATTTCATCGATAGATTCATGATATTCCGTATCATTGAGGCGCATCAGTCCCCAGTTTTTAAACATCCGCGCATGAAGAAAATACTGGTTAATCGCAACCAGTTCATTTCCCAGCAATTTGTTGAGATGGCTTATGATTTTAATATCGCCCTTCATTTTGCTTCCTCCGCTTCCAGTTGATTAAATCCTGGACAGCAGCGAGCAGGAAGTCAAAGAGACTAGACAGATTCTGTGGGTATACGGGCGATTTCAGGCTGAGCTTCAGGCGATCTCTTTATACAGCGGGACATTTTGTAGCTCATCTGCCATGATTTCACGTGCTACGCGGATGCATTTGCCACACTGCTTCCCTACCGGGACCAGCTGACGCAGCTGCTGTATCGATTTAGGTTGATAGCGGCGTACCGCTTCGCGAAGAGTTTTATCACTGACGGCGTTACACAAACAGACGTACATTTACTGCCCACCCTGATCATTTAATGATCAAAGCTTAAATGAGAATAGTTTTTATTTCAAACCCATGATTATTGTGGATAAGCAACCCGGCCGTTTTTGACCAAAAAAAGAGCACCGAAGTGCTCTCTTTTCTGCTCTGGTGGCCCGAAGGCCACCTCGCTAACGCAATTAAGCGATAACTTCAGCAACAACGCCCGCGCCAACGGTACGGCCGCCTTCGCGGATTGCGAAGCGCAGACC
>NZ_JABMIK010000015.1:0-25858 GCF_041386365.1 Pantoea sp. KPR_PJ
GGTCTGCGCTTCGCAATCCGCGAAGGCGGCCGTACCGTTGGCGCGGGCGTTGTTGCTGAAGTTATCGCTTAATTGCGATAATATTTGACGCAATGCATACGAAAAGGGCATCATTTGATGCCCTTTTTGCACGCTGTTATATAGAACCTGGCTCATCAGTGATTTTCGATCATAATCATTGCTGAGACAGGCTCTGTTGCGCGGCGTTGGATACCGAGTTACGCCCAAAAGCTCATTCGGTTTGGATGCCTCGCCTTGCGGGGCAAAATAGTTTCTGAATTATTGTGGCAGGTTGGTTTATGAGTGCGAATACCGAAGCTCAAGGGAGCGGCCGCGGCCTGGAAGCGATAAAGTGGCTGGCTGTTGTTGCATTACTGCTGGTAGCCATTGTAGGTAATTATATTTATCGCGACGTCACGCTGCCTCTGCGCGCGCTGGCTGTCGTGGTATTGATTGCCGCTGCAGGTGGCATTGCGCTGCTGACAGTGAAAGGCAAAGCAACCGTGGCATTTGCACGTGAAGCACGCACCGAAATGCGTAAGGTCATTTGGCCGACTCGCCAGGAAACGCTGCACACCACGTTAATCGTTGCCGCGGTTACCGCCGTGATGTCACTGATTTTGTGGGGGCTGGATGGTATTCTGGTCCGTCTGGTATCGTTTATCACTGGCCTGAGGTTCTGAGATGTCTGAAGCTCCAAAAAAACGCTGGTACGTCGTGCAGGCGTTTTCCGGTTTTGAAGGCCGCGTAGCACAGTCGCTGCGTGAGCACATCAAATTGCACAACATGGAAGAGCTGTTCGGCGACGTCATGGTTCCTACTGAAGAAGTGGTAGAAATCCGTGGCGGTCAGCGTCGTAAAAGCGAGCGTAAATTCTTCCCCGGTTACGTGCTGGTACAGATGGTGATGAATGACGCCAGCTGGCACCTTGTGCGCAGCGTACCGCGCGTAATGGGTTTTATCGGCGGCACCTCTGACCGTCCTGCACCGATCAGCGATAAAGAAGTGGATGCGATTATGAACCGCCTGCAGCAGGTGGGTGATAAGCCGCGTCCGAAAACGCTGTTTGAGCCGGGCGAAATGGTGCGTGTCAATGATGGCCCCTTTGCCGACTTTAATGGTGTGGTTGAAGAAGTCGATTATGAAAAGAGCCGCCTGAAGGTGTCGGTTTCTATCTTTGGCCGTGCAACGCCGGTCGAACTGGATTTCGGTCAGGTGGAGAAAGGTTAATCACCTTGCTCACATTCTGGCTCTTGCAGAAGGCGCGAAATTTAACTATAATTTCGCGCCTTTTGTTTTTATGCGCTGGCAACAGCGTGTGAACTGTTATCACGGGGAGCCTGTTTTCAGGCGCTATACCCAACTGAGGAATAATCATGGCCAAGAAAGTACAAGCCTACGTTAAGCTGCAGGTTGCAGCTGGTATGGCTAACCCGAGCCCACCGGTAGGTCCGGCTCTGGGTCAGCAGGGCGTTAACATCATGGAATTCTGTAAAGCGTTTAACGCCAAAACAGAATCTCTGGAGAAAGGTCTGCCTACTCCAGTTGTTATCACCGTATATAGCGACCGTTCTTTCACCTTCGTTACCAAAACTCCGCCGGCGGCCGTTCTGCTGAAAAAAGCAGCGGGCATCAAGTCTGGTTCTGGTAAGCCGAACAAAGATAAAGTCGGTAAAGTAACCCGTGCTCAGGTACGTGAAATCGCAGAAACTAAAGCTGCGGACATGACTGGTGCTGACGTAGAAGCGATGACTCGCTCTATCGAAGGTACTGCTCGTTCCATGGGCCTGGTAGTGGAGGACTAAGAAATGGCTAAGCTGACCAAGCGCATGCGCGTGATCCGTGACAAAGTTGATGCGACTAAACAGTACGACATCACTGAAGCTGTTGCTCTGCTGAAAGAACTGGCTACCGCTAAGTTTGTAGAGAGCGTGGACGTTGCCGTTAACCTCGGCATTGATGCACGTAAATCTGACCAGAACGTTCGTGGTGCGACCGTTCTGCCGCACGGTACTGGCCGTTCAGTACGCGTTGCTGTCTTTACCCAGGGCGCAAACGCTGAAGCTGCTAAAGCAGCTGGCGCTGAGCTGGTAGGTATGGAAGATCTGGCTGACCAGATCAAAAAAGGCGAAATGAACTTTGACGTTGTTATTGCTTCTCCGGATGCAATGCGCGTTGTTGGCCAGCTGGGCCAGGTTCTGGGTCCGCGCGGCCTGATGCCAAACCCGAAAGTTGGTACTGTAACGCCGAACGTTGCTGAAGCGGTTAAAAACGCTAAAGCGGGTCAGATTCGTTACCGTAACGACAAAAACGGCATCATCCACACCACCATCGGTAAAGTGGATTTTGACGCTGACAAGCTGAAAGAGAACCTGGAATCTCTGCTGGTTGCGCTGAAAAAAGCAAAACCTGCTCAGGCAAAAGGTATCTACATCAAAAAAATCAGCCTGTCTACCACCATGGGCGCTGGCGTTGCCATCGACCAGGCGGGTCTGAACGCAGCAGCAAACTAATTGCTGCTTGAAACGGGCGAAAAATTCACCTAGAATCTTACGCCCGTTGTTCTGGTAATCCAGAACCTGAATTTATACCCCGTTGTGCATGGGCTGCCGCTTCGGTGACACAACATGAACGGCGGGGTAGGTTGGAGCCAGGCCTTTCCTGGCCTCCGTCCAAGACCGCAGGTGCGGTACGTCTCAGGATGTAGCGCTTAATGCCCTGCGTAGACGGTGACAGAACCAAAAAGAATTTTTCTTAACTGGATTCTGCTCACCGTGTTTCAGCGCTTACTTTCCCTCGGGTCAGTAAGTGAAGTGAGTTCCGGGGAAATCCTTCCCTGGTCAAATCCAGGAGCAAAAGCTAATGGCATTAAACCTTCAAGACAAACAAGCGATTGTTGCTGAAGTCAGCGAAGTAGCCAAAGGCGCGCTGTCAGCGGTTGTTGCGGATTCCCGTGGCGTTACCGTTGATAAAATGACCGAACTGCGTAAAGCAGGTCGTGAAGCTGGCGTTTACATGCGTGTTGTTCGTAACACCCTGCTGCGCCGCGTCGTTGAAGGTACTCAGTTCGAGTGCCTGAAAGACACGTTTGTTGGTCCGACCCTGATTGCATATTCTATGGAACACCCGGGCGCTGCTGCTCGTCTGTTCAAAGATTTCGCGAAAGCGAATGCAAAATTTGAGGTCAAAGCTGCAGCCTTTGAAGGTGAGCTGATCACGGCGGCGAATATTGACCGTCTGGCAACTCTGCCGACCTACGAAGAAGCACTGGCACGCCTGATGTCGACCATGAAAGAAGCCGCTGCTGGCAAACTGGTCCGCACTCTGGCTGCTGTACGCGATGCAAAAGAAGCGGCTTAAGGCCAGATTCTTTTTCTTCGTACTTGCTAACGTATAAACTTTTTCTGATTCTTAGGAACAATTGTTATGTCTATCACTAAAGACCAAATTCTGGAAGCTGTTGCAGCTATGTCCGTAATGGAAGTAGTTGAGCTGGTTTCTGCTATGGAAGAAAAATTCGGCGTTTCTGCTGCTGCTGCTGTAGCTGTTGCTGCTGGCCCGGCTGAAGCTGTTGAAGAGAAAACTGAATTCGACGTCGTTCTGAAATCTGCTGGCGCGAACAAAGTAGCGGTAATCAAAGCTGTACGTAGCGCAACTGGTCTGGGCCTGAAAGAAGCCAAAGACCTGGTTGAAGCAACTGGCGTGATCAAAGAAGGCATCAGCAAAGACGACGCAGCTGCACTTGAAGCTGCTCTGAAAGAAGCTGGCGCAGAAGTTGAAGTTAAGTAAGACAACCTTTTGGTTGCAGCCTGAGTAACATCAGGCTGATGGCTGGTGGCTTTTTAGTCACCAGCCTTTTTGCGCTCAGGAGCTTTGATGGGGTTTCGCACTGTTTGTCCATCGCTGCTCTTCAATATCTTTTTCTATCGACGACTTAATATACTGCTTTCCTGCGCGGGTTCCCTGCCCATGCTAAAGCAATGAAATGATTTAAGAGTGATAGAAAGATGTATTGCATGTGACCTTCCGCGTCGCATGAATCAAACAAAATAGTGTTGCATGAACTGTCCTTCAGGACGGACAGCGTGGGTCGACTTGTCAGCTAGCTGAGGAACCCTAATGGTTTACTCCTATACCGAGAAAAAACGTATTCGTAAGGATTTTGGTAAACGTCCGCAAGTGCTGGACATACCTTATCTCCTTTCTATCCAGCTTGACTCGTTCCAGAAGTTCATCGAGCAAGATCCGGAAGGTCAGTACGGTCTGGAAGCAGCCTTCCGTTCCGTCTTCCCCATCCAGAGTTACAGCGGTAACTCAGAGCTGCAATACGTCAGCTATCGTCTGGGCGAGCCCGTCTTTGACGTTAAAGAGTGTCAGATTCGTGGCGTGACGTTCTCTGCTCCGCTGCGCGTCAAACTGCGTCTGGTGATCTACGAGCGCGAAGCGCCGGAAGGCACCGTAAAAGACATCAAAGAACAAGAAGTCTACATGGGCGAAATTCCGCTCATGACGGACAACGGTACCTTCGTTATCAACGGTACCGAGCGTGTTATCGTTTCTCAGCTGCATCGTAGTCCTGGCGTCTTCTTCGACAGCGATAAAGGTAAAACCCACTCTTCGGGTAAAGTGCTTTATAACGCACGTATCATTCCTTATCGCGGTTCATGGCTCGACTTTGAGTTCGACCCGAAAGACAACCTGTTCGTACGTATTGACCGTCGTCGTAAGCTGCCGGCCAGTATCATCCTGCGCGCGCTGCACTACACCACTGAGCAGATTCTTGATCTGTTCTTCGAAAAAGTGGTGTTTGAAATTCGCGACAACAAGTTGCAGATGGAGCTGGTGCCTGAGCGCCTGCGCGGCGAAACCGCCTCTTTCGATATCGAAGCTAACGGCAACGTCTACGTTGAAAAAGGCCGTCGTATCACCGCGCGCCACATTCGTCAGCTGGAAAAAGATGGCATTCAGCACATCGAAGTTCCGGTTGAGTACATCGCAGGCAAAGTGGTTGCGAAGGACTACATCGACGAGAGCACAGGTGAACTGATCGTTCCGGCAAACATGGAACTTTCAATGGATCTGCTGGCGAAACTAAGCCAGTCAGGCCATAAGCGTATCGAAACGCTGTTCACTAACGATCTGGATCACGGTCCGTATATCTCCGAGACCCTGCGTGTTGACCCAACCAACGATCGCCTGAGCGCGCTGGTTGAGATCTACCGCATGATGCGTCCGGGCGAGCCGCCGACGCGTGAAGCGGCTGAGAACCTGTTCGAAAACCTGTTCTTCTCAGAAGATCGTTACGATCTGTCGGCTGTAGGCCGCATGAAGTTCAACCGTTCACTGCTGCGCGATGAGATCGAAGGTTCAGGTATCCTGAGCAAAGAAGACATCATCGAAGTGATGAAGAAGCTGATCGACATCCGTAACGGTAAAGGCGAAGTGGACGATATCGACCACCTCGGTAACCGTCGTATTCGTTCAGTGGGCGAGATGGCGGAAAACCAGTTCCGCGTCGGCCTGGTTCGCGTAGAGCGTGCGGTGAAAGAGCGTCTGTCGCTGGGCGACCTCGACACGCTGATGCCGCAGGACATGATCAACGCCAAGCCGATCTCGGCGGCGGTGAAAGAGTTCTTTGGCTCCAGCCAGCTCTCACAGTTTATGGATCAGAACAACCCGCTGTCTGAGATCACGCACAAACGTCGTATCTCTGCACTTGGCCCGGGCGGCCTGACGCGTGAGCGCGCGGGCTTCGAAGTTCGAGACGTTCACCCGACTCACTATGGTCGTGTCTGTCCAATCGAAACGCCTGAAGGTCCGAACATCGGTCTGATCAACTCGCTCTCTGTCTATGCGCAGACCAACGAGTATGGATTCCTCGAGACGCCGTACCGTCGCGTTATCGATGGTGTGGTTTCTGACGAAATTCACTACCTCTCTGCAATTGAAGAGGGGAACTACGTTATCGCACAGGCCAACGCCCAGCTGGATGAAGAAGGTCACTTTGTTGACGACCTCGTCACCTGCCGTAGCAAAGGCGAATCGAGCCTGTTCAGCCGCGATCAGGTTGACTACATGGACGTTTCCACCCAGCAGGTGGTTTCCGTCGGTGCGTCACTGATCCCGTTCCTGGAGCACGATGATGCTAACCGCGCCTTGATGGGTGCGAACATGCAACGTCAGGCTGTACCGACTCTGCGTGCTGACAAGCCGCTGGTAGGTACCGGTATGGAGCGCGCAGTAGCGGTTGACTCCGGCGTAACCGCCGTGGCGAAACGTGGCGGTACCGTACAGTATGTGGATGCCTCTCGTATCGTTATCAAAGTTAACGAAGAAGAGATGTACCCGGGCGAAGCCGGTATCGACATTTACAACCTGACTAAGTACACCCGTTCTAACCAGAACACCTGCATCAATCAGATGCCGTGTGTGTCGCTGGGCGAGCCGGTCGAGCGCGGTGACGTGCTGGCTGACGGTCCGTCAACCGATCTGGGTGAACTGGCGCTGGGTCAGAACATGCGCGTCGCGTTCATGCCGTGGAACGGTTACAACTTCGAAGACTCCATTCTCGTATCTGAGCGTGTGGTTCAGGAAGACCGTTTCACCACCATCCACATTCAGGAACTGGCGTGTGTGTCTCGTGACACCAAGCTGGGACCAGAAGAGATTACGGCTGACATCCCGAACGTGGGTGAAGCGGCACTCTCGAAACTGGATGAATCCGGTATCGTGTATATCGGTGCGGAAGTGACCGGTGGTGACATTCTGGTTGGTAAGGTGACGCCGAAAGGCGAAACCCAGCTGACGCCGGAAGAGAAACTGCTGCGTGCGATCTTCGGTGAAAAAGCCTCTGACGTAAAAGATTCGTCACTGCGTGTGCCTAATGGCGTTTCCGGTACGGTTATCGACGTGCAGGTCTTTACGCGCGATGGCGTGGAAAAAGACAAGCGCGCGCTGGAAATTGAAGAGATGCAGCTGAAGCAGGCGAAGAAAGACCTGTCTGAAGAATTGCAGATCCTCGAAGCGGGCCTGTTTGGTCGTATTCAGGCGGTGCTGATCTCTGGTGGTGTTGAAGCCGATAAGCTCGACAAGCTGCCGCGTGAGCGCTGGCTGGAGCTGGGCCTGACCGACGAAGAGAAACAGAACGCGCTGGAGCAGCTGGCTGAGCAGTACGACGAGCTGAAGCACGAGTTTGAGAAAAAACTGGAAGCCAAGCGTCGTAAGATCACCCAGGGCGATGACCTGGCACCGGGCGTGCTGAAAATCGTTAAAGTGTATCTGGCCGTTAAGCGTCAGATTCAGCCTGGCGACAAGATGGCAGGCCGTCACGGTAACAAAGGTGTTATCTCCAAGATTAATCCGATCGAAGATATGCCTTACGACGAGAACGGCACGCCGGTCGACATCGTACTGAACCCGCTGGGCGTACCCTCACGTATGAACATCGGTCAGATCCTGGAAACGCATCTGGGTATGGCGGCAAAAGGTATCGGCGACAAGATCAACGCCATGCTGAAGCGTCAGGAAGAAGTCGCGAAAATGCGCGAATTCATCCAGCGTGCCTACGATCTGGGTGCGGACGTGCGTCAGCGTGTTGACCTCAACACCTTCTCTGATGATGAAGTGTTGCGTCTGGCTGAGAACCTGAAAAAAGGTATGCCGATCGCTACGCCAGTGTTTGATGGTGCGAAAGAAAGCGAAATCAAAGAGCTGTTGCAGCTGGGCGATTTGCCAACTTCTGGCCAGATTACGCTGTTTGATGGCCGTACCGGTGAGCAGTTCGAGCGTCCGGTTACCGTTGGCTATATGTACATGCTGAAACTGAACCACCTGGTTGATGACAAGATGCATGCGCGTTCCACCGGTTCTTACAGCCTGGTGACTCAGCAGCCGCTGGGTGGTAAAGCACAGTTCGGTGGTCAGCGCTTTGGTGAGATGGAAGTGTGGGCGCTGGAAGCATACGGCGCGGCATATACCCTGCAGGAAATGCTTACCGTTAAGTCTGATGACGTGAACGGCCGTACGAAGATGTATAAAAACATCGTCGACGGCAACCATCAGATGGAACCGGGCATGCCGGAATCCTTCAACGTTCTGTTGAAAGAGATTCGCTCGCTGGGTATCAACATCGAGCTGGAAGACGAGTAAGCACTCGCAAGTACTGGTTATGGGGCGCGCGGTTTCGGCTGCGTGCCCCTGAGAGTTCCACTCCGACGGGAGCTAATCCGTGAAAGACTTACTTAAGTTTCTGAAAGCGCAAACTAAAACCGAAGAGTTTGATGCGATCAAAATTGCGCTGGCGTCGCCAGACATGATCCGTTCCTGGTCTTTCGGTGAAGTTAAAAAGCCGGAAACCATTAACTACCGTACCTTCAAGCCTGAGCGTGATGGTCTTTTCTGTGCCCGTATTTTCGGACCGGTTAAAGACTACGAGTGCCTGTGCGGTAAGTACAAGCGCCTGAAACACCGTGGCGTGATCTGTGAGAAGTGTGGCGTTGAAGTGACCCAGACAAAAGTGCGTCGTGAGCGCATGGGTCACATCGAGCTGGCTTCTCCGACCGCGCACATCTGGTTCCTGAAGTCGCTGCCGTCCCGTATCGGCCTGCTGCTGGATATGCCGCTGCGCGATATCGAACGCGTGCTCTATTTTGAATCTTACGTTGTTATCGAAGGTGGCATGACCAACCTCGAAAAACGTCAGATCCTGACCGAAGAGCAGTACCTTGATGCGCTGGAAGAGTTCGGTGACGAATTCGACGCGAAGATGGGTGCCGAAGCGATCCAGGCGCTGCTGAAAAACATGGATCTGGAGCAAGAGTGCGAGCAGCTGCGTGAAGAGCTGAACGAAACCAACTCCGAGACCAAACGTAAAAAACTGACCAAGCGCATCAAGCTGCTGGAAGCGTTCGTACAGTCTGGTAACAAGCCAGAGTGGATGATCCTGACCGTGCTGCCAGTGCTGCCGCCAGATCTGCGTCCGCTGGTTCCGCTGGACGGCGGTCGTTTCGCGACGTCTGATCTAAACGATCTTTATCGTCGCGTGATCAACCGTAATAACCGTCTGAAGCGTCTTCTGGACCTGGCTGCGCCGGACATCATCGTACGCAACGAAAAACGTATGCTGCAGGAAGCGGTTGACGCCCTGCTGGATAACGGTCGTCGCGGTCGTGCGATTACGGGTTCTAACAAGCGTCCGCTGAAATCTTTGGCCGATATGATCAAAGGTAAGCAGGGTCGTTTCCGTCAGAACCTGCTCGGTAAGCGTGTTGACTATTCCGGTCGTTCGGTTATTACCGTAGGTCCATACCTGCGTCTGCATCAGTGCGGTCTGCCGAAGAAAATGGCACTGGAACTGTTCAAACCGTTCATCTACGGCAAGCTGGAACTGCGTGGCCTGGCCACCACCATCAAAGCCGCGAAGAAAATGGTTGAGCGCGAAGAAGCGGTGGTCTGGGATATCCTGGACGAAGTTATCCGTGAGCATCCGGTTCTGCTGAACCGTGCACCGACGCTGCACCGTCTGGGTATCCAGGCGTTTGAACCTGTTCTGATCGAAGGTAAAGCAATCCAGCTGCACCCGCTGGTGTGTGCGGCCTATAACGCCGACTTCGATGGTGACCAGATGGCTGTTCACGTACCGCTGACGCTGGAAGCCCAGCTGGAAGCGCGTGCGCTGATGATGTCGACTAACAACATTCTGTCCCCAGCGAACGGCGAGCCAATCATCGTTCCGTCTCAGGACGTTGTTCTGGGTCTGTACTACATGACCCGTGACAAGGTGAATGCACGCGGTGAAGGCATGGTGCTGACCGGCCCGAAAGAAGCTGAGCGCGTTTACCGTGCTGGCCTGGCCGAGCTGCATGCGCGCGTTAAAGTGCGTATTACCGAGTACAGCAAAAACGAGCAGGACGAGTTTGTTGCGAAGACCAGCCTGATCGACACCACCATTGGTCGTGCGATCCTGTGGATGATTGTGCCGAAAGGCCTGCCTTACTCTATCGTCAACCAGGCGCTGGGTAAGAAAGCTATCTCCAAAATGCTGAACACCTGTTATCGCATTCTGGGCCTGAAGCCGACCGTCATCTTTGCTGACCAGACCATGTACACCGGCTTTGCCTATGCAGCACGCTCTGGTGCGTCTGTTGGTATCGACGACATGGTTATCCCGGCGAAGAAAGTCGAGATCATCACGGAAGCGGAAGCAGAAGTTGCTGAGATCCAGGAGCAGTTCCAGTCTGGTCTGGTAACCGCGGGTGAACGTTACAACAAAGTCATCGATATCTGGGCTGCCGCGAACGAGCGCGTAGCGAAGGCGATGATGGAAAACCTCTCAACCGAAACCGTGATTAACCGTGACGGCGAAGAAGAGAAACAGGTTTCCTTTAACAGCATCTTTATGATGGCCGACTCTGGTGCGCGTGGTTCTGCGGCACAGATTCGTCAGCTGGCGGGTATGCGTGGTCTGATGGCGAAGCCAGATGGCTCCATCATCGAGACGCCAATCACCGCGAACTTCCGTGAAGGTCTGAACGTACTCCAGTACTTCATCTCGACCCACGGTGCGCGTAAAGGTCTGGCGGATACCGCACTGAAAACGGCAAACTCCGGTTATCTGACGCGTCGTCTGGTTGACGTAGCGCAGGATCTGGTGGTGACCGAGGATGACTGCGGCACGTTCGAAGGCATCATGATGACGCCGGTTATCGAAGGTGGCGACGTTAAAGAGCCGCTGCGTGAGCGTGTACTGGGTCGTGTGACCGCAGAAGACGTGCTGAAGCCGGGCACTGCTGACATCCTGGTTCCGCGTAACACGCTGCTGGATGAGCACTGGTGTGATGTGGTGGAGCATAACTCTGTCGACACCATCAAAGTGCGCTCTGTGGTTAGCTGTGAAACCGATTTTGGTGTCTGTGCACACTGCTATGGTCGCGACCTGGCACGTGGTCACATCATCAATAAAGGTGAAGCGATTGGTGTTATCGCAGCACAGTCCATCGGTGAGCCGGGTACACAGCTGACCATGCGTACGTTCCACATCGGTGGTGCGGCATCGCGTGCGGCGGCTGAATCCAGCATTCAGGTGAAAAACAAAGGTACCATCAAACTGACCAACGCCAAGTCGGTAACCAACTCCGCTGGCAAACTGGTTATTACCTCGCGTAACGTCGAACTGAAAATGATCGATGAGTTTGGTCGTACTAAAGAGAGCTATAAAGTCCCTTACGGCGCGACCATGGCGAAAGGTGACGGCGAGCAGGTTGCAGCGGGCGAAACCGTTGCGAACTGGGATCCGCACACCATGCCGGTTATCACCGAAGTGAGCGGCTATATTCGCTTTACTGACATGATCGATGGCCAGACCATCACGCGTCAGACTGACGAACTGACCGGTCTTTCTTCGCTGGTGGTACTGGATACCGCTGAGCGTACGGCGGGTGGTAAAGACCTGCGTCCGGCGCTGAAAATCGTCGATGAGCAGGGCGAAGACGTTCTGATCCCGGGCACCGACATGCCGGCTCAGTACTTCCTGCCGGGCAAAGCGATCGTTCAGCTGGAAGATGGTAAGAAAATCAGCTCTGGTGATACCCTGGCGCGTGTGCCTCAGGAATCTGGCGGTACCAAGGACATCACCGGTGGTCTGCCGCGCGTTGCTGACCTGTTCGAAGCGCGTCGTCCGAAAGAGCCAGCAATCCTGGCGGAGATCAGCGGTATCATCTCCTTCGGTAAAGAGACCAAAGGTAAACGTCGTCTGGTAATTACGCCGGTTGATGGCAGCGAGCCGTACGAAGAGATGATCCCGAAATGGCGTCAGCTCAACGTATTTGAAGGCGAGCGCGTAGAGCGTGGTGACGTGGTTTCCGACGGTCCGGAATCGCCGCATGACATTCTGCGTCTGCGTGGCGTCCATGCTGTGACCCGTTACATCACTAACGAAGTGCAGGAAGTTTACCGCCTGCAGGGCGTTAAGATTAACGACAAGCACATCGAAGTCATCGTGCGTCAGATGCTGCGTAAAGCGACCATCATGAGCGCCGGAAGCACCGACTTCCTGGAAGGTGAGCAGGCAGAAGTCTCTCGCATCAAGATCTCTAACCGCGATCTCGAAGCGAACGGCAAAATCGGCGCGACTTACATGCGCGATCTGCTGGGTATCACCAAAGCGTCACTGGCAACCGAATCGTTCATTTCGGCGGCATCGTTCCAGGAGACCACGCGTGTCCTGACCGAAGCCGCTGTTGCAGGCAAGCGCGACGAACTGCGTGGCCTGAAAGAGAACGTTATCGTGGGTCGTCTGATCCCGGCTGGTACCGGTTACGCTTACCATCAGGATCGTATGCGTCGCCGTCAGGCGGGTGAAGCACCGGTTGCACCGCAGGTTACTGCGGATGAAGCCTCTGCAAGCCTGGCTGAACTGCTGAACGCTGGTCTCGGCGGTAGCGACGACGAGTAATCGCTCTTCGCACAGTAAAAACCCTGCTTCGGCAGGGTTTTTTTATGGGCACAATTCAGGCGTCTCTTAGCCAGAAACGGATTACATTTTTTCACCTTAGCTTTTCTACGTCGCTGCGCGTCAGGCCAATGTCTTTCAGCTGTAAATCATTCAGATGCGAAAGGATCTGTCGCGTCTGGCGTCGCTGCTGCAGTTTACGGAAATAGCGCAGAAGCGCACGTACCAGATGCCAGGGGGTAACAGAGAAAGGCTTTGCCGCTCGGTTTTCTTCATATCCCATTTTCCTGCCCTCATTAAGTAATCTGACAGACATTTTCTGCCTCAGCAGGAAAAGGATACAGACGCAAAAATCGATTTTATTTAACATACAGATTGTGTTTTGAGGCATCTGAATGGTAAAAACTGCGCTTAACTGTACTGCTTTTTATCTCTGCTGGCCTGAGAGGATCCCATTATGACGCGCTATCAGCAGCTGGCTATGCATCTTGCACAGCGCATCGAGCAAGGGCTTTATCACAGCGGTGAGAAGCTGCCCTCTGTACGCAGTCTTAGTCTCGAACACGGCGTCAGCATCAGCACCGTGCAGCAGGCATATCATGTGCTGGAGGAGAAACAGCTGATTACGCCACAGCCGCGTTCTGGCTATTTTGTGGCACCTCGCAAAGCTACACCGCCTGTCCCGGCGCTGACGCGGCCCGTTCAGCGCCCCGTGGAAATTACGCAGTGGGAATCGGTACTGGATCTGCTCGAGAGCCGACTTGAGGCGAACACGCTACAGTTGGGCAGCGGTATGCCTAATCTCACTCAGCCCACGCTGAAGCCCTTGTGGAAAATTCTGGCGCGCCAGGCGCAAAGGCAGGAGGCACAGCTGCTCGGCTACGACAATCTGTATGGTGTCGCAGCACTGCGTGAGCAGATTGCGCGCCTGACGATCGACAGCGGCTGTCAGCTGTCAGCTGATGATATCGTGATCACCACTGGCTGCCATGAGGCGCTGTCGGTATCGATTCGCGCGATATGCGAACCGGGTGACATCATTGCGGTAGAGTCACCCTCCTTCCATGGGATTATGCAGACGCTGCGCGGCTTTGGTATTCGCGCCATTGAAATCCCTACTGATTCCGTTACCGGCATTAGCCTGGAGGCGCTTGAGCTGGCGTTCGAACAGTGGCCAATTAAAGCGGTAATGGTCGTGCCTAACTGTAATAATCCGCTGGGGTTTATTATGCCGGAGGCGCGCAAGCGGGCACTGCTGACGCTGGCACAGCGTTTCGACGTCGCGATTATTGAAGATGACGTTTACGGCGAGCTGGCCTGGGACTATCCGCGGCCTGCCACGCTGAAATCTCTGGATCTGGATGGCCGGGTGTTGCTGTGCAGCTCTTTTTCGAAAACGGTCGCGCCTGGCGTGCGCGTCGGCTGGGTGGCACCTGGGCGCTATCGCGATCGCGTCCTGCACATGAAATATATTTCTACCGGGTCGAGCAATACGCTGGGGCAGCATGCAATAGCGGAATTTATTCGCCAGGGATACTATCAACCACACCTGCGGCGTATGCGTCAGTTTTACCAGCGTAATTACGAGAGCTTTAGCTGCTGGGTGCGCCACTATTTCCCGTGTGGTATCTGCGTTTCGCGCCCACAGGGCGGCTTTATGATGTGGATAGAACTGCCGGAGGCGTTTGATGCTGTGCGGCTTAACCGCGAGCTGCGCGATGACCGAATCCAGATTGCTGTCGGATCGCTTTTCTCTGCCTCGGGAAAATACCGCAACTGTCTGCGGTTGAGCTTTGCGGTGACGCCGGACGATCATGTTGAACAGGCGCTGGCAAAAGTGGGTGAGGCAGTTGAGCGCGCGATGACCGCCTGTGCCGATGAGTCGATACCCGCCTTCATACCGCATGACATCCTCCTGGCTAAATAATGAGGAGCAGGGCCAGAAGGGGAGAAGGGAGTTTCCGGCCCTGGCCAGGCATGATTACCCGACGAGAGCCACTGTAGCGCGATGAAAAAACGGCGCGAGGCAGAAACCTCCCCGCTGCGCGCCGTCTTCCATCTTTTTTATGGCTGTTGCAAAACCTTGCCGCAGATAGCGAGTTTGTTCCAGATTATGTTGCGTGCCGCGGCTCGGCCAGATCCAGCAACTGCTGCGTGGCGGCGCGCCAGTCCGGGGCTTGTGTTATAGCACTGACGACAGCAATGCTACCGACACCCGTCGCCAGCACCTCGGGCGCGCGCGCTATGCTGATACCACCAATCGCGACGGTAGAAATACCTTTAAGCCGCGTAATATGCCGCTGGAGTTCGGACACTCCCTGCGGTGCGGAAGGCATCGCCTTTGTCTGGGTTGGAAAAATATGTCCCAGCGCAATGTAAGAGGGACGCAGTGCCAGTGCCCGCTCCAGCTCAGCATCATCATGGGTAGAGACCCCCAGCCGCAGGCCCGCTTCGCGAATCGCATTCAGGTTCGCCACCGCCAGGTCTTCCTGACCCAGATGCACCCCATAGGCCCGATGCTTAATTGCCAGCCGCCAGTAGTCATTGATGAACAGGCGCGCGTGGTAGCGCTTGCCGAGCGCAATCGCCTGCATTACCGCAGGTTCGACCGCCTCATCATTTTGATCCTTAATACGCAGCTGGAGCGTGCGTACCCCAGCCTCAAGCAGGCGCGCAATCCACTCTACGTTATCAACCACCGGATAGAGTCCCAGGCGCAACGCCGTGGCAGGAAAGGCGGTATTCACAGGTTCTCCTTATCCAGCGCATCAGCCGGGTGATAAAGTTCACCACCGCGGCGGCGAAAGGTATCTGCCATCTGCTTCATGCTGACTTCGACCGGCTGCGCCTCGGCTTCCTGCCTGGCCGCATAATCCCGTACTTCCTGCGTAATTTTCATTGAGCAGAATTTGGGTCCGCACATTGAGCAGAAGTGAGCGACTTTGCCTGACTCTTGCGGCAGCGTTTCATCATGATAGGCACGGGCAGTGTGGGGATCGAGGGCAAGGTTGAACTGATCTTCCCAGCGGAATTCGAAGCGTGCTTTAGACAT
Source organism: Pantoea sp. KPR_PJ (assembly GCF_041386365.1). Taxonomy (NCBI): domain Bacteria; kingdom Pseudomonadati; phylum Pseudomonadota; class Gammaproteobacteria; order Enterobacterales; family Erwiniaceae; genus Pantoea; species Pantoea sp. KPR_PJ. Next base: position 15,501 of record NZ_JABMIK010000015.1, read on the forward strand.
GGCGTTGTCACGGATTTGCGCGCCGGGGTGTCCTTTTGCCAGGTCGGCGGCATGCGCGGCAATTTTATAGGTAATCAGACCCTGCTTAACGTCCTCTTTGTTTGGCAGCCCGAGATGTTCTTTGGGTGTCACATAACAGAGCATGGCGCAGCCAAACCAGCCGATCATCGCGGCCCCGATGCCGGAGGTAAAGTGATCGTAGCCGGGAGCAATGTCGGTGGTCAGCGGGCCGAGAGTATAGAAGGGCGCTTCATGGCAATGCTCCAGCTGCTCAGTCATATTGCGGCGGATCATCTGCATAGGAATATGGCCGGGGCCTTCAATCATGACCTGGACGTCATACTCCCAGGCAATCTTTGTCAGCTCACCCAGGGTATGCAGCTCAGCAAACTGCGCTTCGTCATTGGCATCCTGAATTGAACCGGGACGCAGCCCGTCACCGAGTGACAGAGAGATGTCATAGGCGGCACAGATTTCGCAAATATCGCGAAAATGCTCATAGAGAAAGCTTTCGCGGTGATGCGACAGGCACCATTTCGCCATGATCGAGCCGCCGCGCGAGACGATACCGGTCAGCCGTTTTGCCGTCATCGGGACATAGCGCAGCAGCACGCCCGCGTGGATAGTGAAGTAATCAACGCCTTGCTCCGCCTGTTCCAGCAGCGTGTCGCGAAAGACCTCCCAGTCAAGATTTTCAGCAACGCCGTTCACCTTCTCCAGCGCCTGGTAAATCGGCACCGTGCCAATCGGAACGGGACTGTTACGCAGGATCCATTCACGCGTTTCGTGAATGTAGCGGCCGGTCGAGAGGTCCATAACGGTATCCGCACCCCAGCGCGTTGACCAGACCAGCTTCTCGACCTCTTCCTCAATTGAGGAGGTGACTGCCGAGTTGCCGATATTGGCGTTAACCTTCACCAGAAAATTACGCCCGATAATCATGGGCTCCGACTCGGGGTGATTGATGTTGGCAGGAATAATGGCGCGCCCGGCGGCCACCTCCTGCCGGACAAACTCTGGCGTAATGTTTTCCGGCAGCTGTGCGCCAAAGCCGTAGCCAGGATGCTGTTGCCGCAGTACTTCACCGCGAATGCGTTCGCGGCCCATATTTTCGCGCAGCGCGATAAATTCCATTTCTGGCGTGATTATGCCCTGGCGCGCATAGTGAAGCTGAGTAACGCAACGTCCCGCTTTTGCACGACGTGGCTGCGGCAGATGATCGAAACGCAAATGATCCAGCCCGTCATCGGCCAGGCGCTGCTGCGTATAGCGGGAGCTGATTTGCGTCAGAGTTTCGCTGTCGCCGCGCGCCTCAATCCAGCCGGCACGTAGCTTCGTCAGCCCGCGCTGCACGTCGATAACAGCTTCAGGATCGCCATAGGGTCCCGCGGTGTCGTAAACCGGTATTGCCTCATTCTCTTCATAGCGCGGATCCTCTTTGCTGCCACCGGTCAGCGTGGGGCTGAGCTGGATTTCACGCATCGGTACGCGAATATCATCACGGCTGCCCTGGATCCAGATACGTTTTGAATTGGGAAAGGCGACGCCGCCCTGTAGCGCATTGATAAATGCCTGCGCTTCAGCACGCTGTTCACGTCGGTTGGTTTTGGTGATAGACATAGCAATTTTCCTGTTGAAGGGGAACGTTGCTTGTCCGGAGTTCGGAAGGAGTAACAGAAACAGCAGGCAAAAAGCGCCAGCATACTGATGATGATTACTCTTGTTCCCTTCGCAGGTTCTAACCTGATCAGGTTCCGCGGATCCCGAATTAACGGTCTCAGCCCTTACGGGCACTCCGACAAGATAGGTAAACGATTTTCTGGCTGATGCGTTTGCCGTTTCGCGCCCGAACCGTGCCTGTGACGGTCAGAGCAGGAACCGGCTGTGCTTACCGCGCCAGAACGCTCATTTACTTTAGCTACGGTACGAACGTAGCGTTAAGCAAAACGGGTTTTCAACGCTATGGTCGAAAACCCGTCCAGCATAAAAGGGCTTTTACTGAATAACAAGCATTTTACAACTGATTAACCTTAAGCCGGGCGCGAGAGCTGAGTGCTGTCATTGGCAACCGGTGCGCGTACCAGCTGATTATCCCACGCAAGCTGGATAAGCTTATCTTCCAGCGTAAAGCGGGCTTCCAGCACTTCGCCCACTTCTGACAGTGCCAGCTGGAAATCCACGCAGTTGTCGTCGTCGATAGACTGTTGCAGATGGCCATCGTAGAGCTGCATCAGACGTTCGGTATTGGCTTCCAGCGGGGGATAAATTTGCGCCGCCGCTACCATCGGGCTGTCGCCCTGCATCTCATTAATGACGCGTTCATAGATGCTGAAATGACCGGCAGAAAGATAATCGACCAGACCGTGACAAAAGTTGTCGAGCGCCTGCTCGTCTAAAGTGGTGAGCGCTTCTTTGTTGGGCTTCAGCCCAACCAGGTGGTAATACGAAACAAGTAGCTGACGACGGGCAGCCAGCCACGAATCTACCAGTTCGTTACTGCCACCTACGCGCTCGGTCAGGACATTTAACTGGTTAAGCATTTCTGACTCCATGTAAATAAATTCCCTCTACCGTTGATGCTGCGGCTGGCGCGAGGCCGCCTGCAAGCTGAACGATTTAGGGTATAGTTGTTTGTCTACACACTTAACATCAGGACTTCAGCGTATCACTTCGACGCTAAGGATGACGATTTATATGCAACATGAGATCTCAAGCGTAGACGCTGGATGGTGGATTGTCAGCCATGAACAGAAACTTTGGTTGCCGCAAGGTGATCTGCCGCACGGCAGCGCTGCTACGTTTAAGCTGGTGGGAAGCAAGGCACAGTCTGTTGGTGAGTGGCAAGGCGAGACGGTGTGGCTGGTTTGCGAAAACCGCGATCGCGATATGTTCTCGGTGCGCCAGCTCATTAACGAAGAGACCGGGCTGTTTCAACTCGCTGGTCGCGCCGTACAGCTGGCAGAGTTTTACCGCTCCCACCGCTTCTGCGGCTATTGTGGTCATGAGATGCATCTGAGCAAGCATGAAAACGCCTGTCTGTGTGGTCACTGCCATGAACGCTATTACCCGCAAATCGCGCCCTGCATTATTGTCGCTATACGACGCGGTAGCGAAATCCTGCTGGCAAACCATGCGCGTCATCGCAACAGCATCTATACCGTGCTGGCCGGCTTTGTTGAGGTTGGAGAGACGCTGGAGCAGGCGGTGGCGCGCGAGGTAATGGAGGAAAGCAGCGTGCGCATCAAAAATCTACGCTACGTTACCTCACAGCCGTGGCCGTTTCCGCATTCGTTGATGATGGCGTTTATGGCGGAGTATGACGGTGGCGATCTGCAAATTGATAATAAAGAGCTCCTGGATGCGGGCTGGTATCGCTATGACGCGCTGCCGATGTTACCACCGCCGGGTACCGTTGCGCGCCGCCTGATCGAAGATACCGTTGCCATCTGCCGCGCCGAAGAATAAGAAGTGTTACACTACGCGCCTGAAATTGAGAGAGTCCTGAAATGAGTGAACTGAAGAACGATCGTTATCTGCGCGCCCTGTTACGTCAGCCGGTGGATATCACCCCGGTGTGGATGATGCGACAAGCCGGGCGTTATTTGCCGGAATACAAAGCGACGCGCGCCCAGGCAGGGGATTTTATGTCGCTGTGTAAAAACGCCGAGCTGGCGTGTGAGGTGACGCTACAGCCGCTGCGTCGTTATCCGCTCGATGCGGCGATCCTCTTCAGCGACATCCTGACCATTCCTGACGCGATGGGGCTGGGACTCTATTTTGAAACGGGCGAAGGTCCGCGTTTCTCCCGTCCGATCACCTGCCGCGCTGACGTCGATAAGTTACCGGTGCCCGACCCGGAGCAGGAGCTGGGCTACGTCATGAACGCAGTGCGGACCATTCGCAAGAACCTGAAGGGCGAAGTACCCCTGATCGGTTTCTCTGGCAGTCCCTGGACGCTGGCAACCTACATGGTCGAGGGCGGCAGCAGCAAAGCCTTCACTAAAATTAAAAAGATGATGTACGCCGATCCAGCTACGCTGCATGCCATGCTCGATAAACTGGCCGACAGCGTCATTCTCTACCTTAACGCGCAGATCCGCGCCGGGGCCCAGTCGGTAATGGTCTTTGACACCTGGGGTGGGGTACTGACGGGCCGCGACTATCTGGAGTTCTCGCTCTACTACATGCATAAAATCGTCGACAGCGTCCTGCATGAGAACGAGGGTCGCCGCGTACCGATTACGCTGTTTACTAAAGGCGGCGGACAGTGGCTGGAGGCGATGGCGGCAACCGGCTGCGATGCGCTTGGCCTCGACTGGACAACCGATATTGGTGACGCCCGCCGTCGCGTTGGCGACAAAGTCGCCCTGCAGGGCAATATGGATCCGTCTATGCTTTATGCGCCAGCTGCGCGTATTGAACAGGAAGTTGCGGGAATTCTCGAAGGCTTCGGTGCGGGTAGCGGCCACGTTTTCAACCTGGGACATGGCATACATCAGGATGTGCCGCCAGAGCATGCGGGCGTGTTTGTTGAGGCGGTACACCGTCTCTCAGGCCAATATCATCAGGAGTAAATATGGACATTGCTGCACTGCGCGCGGAACAGATCCAGCGTGCTGCAGAAGTGGTGCGGCAGGACGATTTTGACGTTCTGCCGCCGCGTTTTATCGGCGGCGCTGACGTCGGATTTGAACAGGAAGGGGCGGTAACGCGTGCTGCCCTGGTTATCCTCGAATATCCCTCCCTCCGGCTGGTGGAGCATCGCGTAGCGCGCATTGCGACCACCATGCCCTATATTCCTGGCTTTCTCTCTTTCCGCGAATACCCGGCGCTGTTGGCCGCGTGGAACACTCTGGAACACAAACCCGATCTGCTGTTTGTCGATGGACACGGCATCTCCCACCCGCGCCGTCTTGGTGTGGCATCGCATTTTGGTTTAATGGTGGACGTCCCGACCATTGGCGTAGCGAAAAAGCGTCTGTGCGGGCGTTTTGCCGAGTTAGGCGCTGAGCCGGGTTCGCGCCAGCCGCTTATTGATAAGGGCGAGCAGATTGGCTGGGTATGGCGCAGCAAGGCGCGCTGTAATCCGCTGTTTGTCGCAACCGGACACCGTGTCAGCCTCGACAGTGCGCTGCACTGGGTAGAAAAGTGCATGGGGGGGTATCGCCTGCCGGAACCGACGCGCTGGGCGGACGCCGTAGCTTCAAACCGTACCGCGTTTCAGCGCTGGCAAAACGCGCTTTAACGCTGTGCAGGCGGCGCTTTTGCGGTACACTGCCGCCAGCTAAACGATGAAGAGCCCTGTTCATGTTACAAAACCCCGTTCACCTGCGTCTGGCAAAGCTGGAAAGCTGGCAGCATATGACGTTTATGGCTTGCCTCTGCGAGCGCATGTTCCCTAACTACTGGGCATTTTGCCAGCAGACCGAATTTTCCGATCCGGCGCTTTACCGCCGCATCCTCGACCTTATCTGGGAAAGCCTGACGGTCAAAGACGCCAAAATTAACTTCGACAGCCAGCTGGAAAAGCTTGAGGCGGCGATCCCTGATGGCGATGCGTTCGAGGTGTACGGTGTTTATCCGGCCATCGATGCCTGCGTGGCCCTGAGCGAAGCTCTGCATGCAATGCTGAGCGGTGAAACTCTGGAGCACGCTATCGAAGTCAGCAGAACATCGATCACCACCGTCGCGATGCTGGAAATGACGCAGGCCGGGCGCGAAATGAGCGACGAAGAGCTGCGCGAAAATCAGGCCGTCATTGACGAGTGGGATCTGCAATGGGAGATTTTTCGCCTGCTTGCCGACTGCGAAGAGCGAGACCTTGAATTGATCAAAGGATTGCGTCTGGACCTGCGGGAGGCGGGAATCAGCAACATCGGTATAAATTTTCAGCAGTAAGGCGGGAAAACGTGACTTCAGGCCCGAATTAGCGCGCCTGGAGGCTTCACATCGGCCCCCTGTCTGGTCTACATTTGGGGGGCTGAAAATTGTGGCTATCGGTGCGTGCAGGCTGAAGAGTGCCAGAATATGGCTTTTCCCTCGCACTCGTTGCTTAGCGAGCGATAAATACACTTTAAGGATAACTTATGAACAAGACTCAACTGATTGATGTGATCGCGGAAAAAGCTGACCTGTCAAAAACCCAGGCTAAAGCGGCTCTGGAATCTACTCTGGCTGCGATCACTGAGTCTCTGAAAGAAGGTGATGCTGTACAACTGGTTGGTTTTGGTACTTTTAAAGTGAACCACCGCGCTGAGCGTACCGGTCGCAACCCGCAGACTGGCAAAGAGATCAAAATCGCTGCGGCAAACGTACCGGCATTCGTGTCTGGTAAAGCGCTGAAAGATTCAGTTAAATAAGACGTCGCACTGCGGTCAGAATTTAAAAAGGGGCGTATTCGCCCCTTTTGTATTTAGGGGCCAGCTATGCCGACTCTGCGCTCACGCGCCTGTTTTGCCCTGCTTGTTCTCCTTCTGCTATCCGGGTGTCGTTCAACACCGGACATCCCCCCTTTTACTGCCAGCGGCTATCTTGCCGATCGTGGCGCGGTACGTATCTGGCGTAAAAACGACGGGCAAAGCACGATCCATTTAAAAACCCTCTACACACCGTTTAACGGTGATGCGGCGGAGACTACCGACTATCTGTGGCAGGAAGATCAGCTGGTCAGCGTGGCGCGACACGTCAATGGCAAACAACCGGATGATGTGACGTTACGTTTTGATCAGGATGGCAGCCTGAGCTTTATGCAGCGGCAGCTTGCTGGTCGTCGCGAGGCGGTCGATACCGATACGGTTGAACTCTATAAATTCGATGCCCAGCGCATGCTGGCACAAAGCAACGCTTTACTCAGCGGGCGCGTAATGCTGAAGCAGGGTGAGTGGCTGGGCGCAAAGCAGATCAAAACCTGTGACGGGGAGCGTGTGTCACCCGCTCTCGACGGCTATGCAATTCAGACGCTGGTAAAGCAACAGCTGCGCAGCAGTACGCCACTACTGGTTTCCTGGCTGGAAGCACCGGAAGGTACGCAGCTGCTACGCGCCGCGCCAGGAGAAAGCTGCGCTACGCAGCCTGAAGAGGCAGATTTTTAAAAAGAGAAAAGGGGCACATCGGCCCCTTTCGCTTATTTGCGGTTAATGGCGCGATAGCCAATATCGCGACGGCAGAAACTGCCGTTCCAGGAGATGGGGTGCGCCAGCTCATAGGCGCGCTTTTGCGCCGCTGCCACGTCATCACCCAGCGCAGTAACGCACAGCACGCGGCCGCCGTTGGTCACCACCAGGTCATTTTCCAGACGTGTACCGGCATGGAATACCTTGCCATCCTCGACCTGTTCCAGCGGCAGACCATGAATCTGCTCGCCATTGACGTAATCGCCCGGATAGCCACCGGCAGCCAGCACCACGCCCAGTGCCGGACGTGGATCCCACTGTGACTCTTTTTGATCCAGCGTGCCATCGCAGGCTGCGAGGCAAAGATCGACCAGATCCGACTGCAGGCGCAGCATGATCGGCTGCGTTTCCGGATCGCCGAAGCGGCAGTTGAACTCAATGACCTTTGGCTGACCTGACTGATCGATCATCAAACCCGCATACAGGAAGCCGGTATAAACGTTGCCTTCCGCCGCCATGCCGCGCACCGTTGGCCAGATCACCTGCTCCATTACGCGCTGGTGGATTTCGTCGCTCACCACTGGCGCAGGTGAGTAAGCGCCCATCCCGCCGGTGTTTGGGCCGGTATCACCGTCGCCGACGCGCTTATGATCCTGGCTGGTCGCCATCGGCAGCACATTCTCGCCATCGACCATTACAATAAAGCTGGCTTCCTCGCCATCAAGAAACTCTTCGATAACAATTCGGTGGCCCGCGTCACCAAATGCATTACCGGCCAGCATATCTTTCACGGCGGCTTCAGCCTCTTCCAGCGTCATGGCAACGATGACGCCTTTACCTGCTGCCAGTCCGTCGGCCTTGATAACAATGGGCGCACCCTTCTCGTGAAGATAGGCCAGTGCCACTTCCACATCAGTGAAGTTACGATATTCCGCGGTTGGGATCTGATGACGAGCCAGAAAATCTTTGGTAAACGCCTTAGAGCCTTCCAGCTGAGCGGCATTTTTAGTGGGGCCAAAAATCTTCAGCCCTGCCGCACGGAAGGCGTCAACCACGCCGATAACCAGCGGTGCTTCAGGGCCGACGATAGTCAGGTCGATCGCCTCGCGCTGGGCAAATGCCAGCAGCGCAGGGATGTCGGTAGCGCTAATGTCCACATTTTGCAGCGCCGGTTCCAGCGCGGTACCGGCATTGCCGGGTGCAACAAACACGGTTTCCGCCAGCGGCGACTGTGCCGCTTTCCAGGCTAGCGCATGCTCACGACCGCCGTTACCAATCACTAAAATTTTCATGTTGCTCTCCAGAGTATTAATGGCGGAAATGGCGCATGTCAGTGAAGATCATGGCAATACCGTGTTCATCAGCGGCGGCGATCACTTCATCATCACGGATAGAGCCGCCGGGCTGGATAACGCAGGTGATACCCACCGCAGCCGCTGCGTCAATGCCATCACGGAACGGGAAGAAGGCGTCGGAGGCCATGGCTGAGCCTTTCACATCCAGTCCTTCATCTGCTGCCTTGATGCCAGCGATTTTCGCAGAGTAGACGCGGCTCATCTGGCCTGCGCCAATACCGATAGTCATATTGTCGCGCGCATAAACAATGGCGTTGGATTTAACAAACTTCGCCACTTTCCAGCAGAAGAGCGCATCGCGTAGCTCCTGCTCGCTCGGCTGACGTTTGCTGACAACGCGCAGCTGGCTGGCCTCTACCATACCCAAATCGCGATCCTGAACCAGCAGGCCGCCGGTAACGCGTTTGAAATCGAGACCGGCAATGCGCGCCTGCCACTCACCACAGACCAGCACACGCACGTTCTGTTTCGCAGCGGTGATTTTCAGGGCGGCTTCGCTGGCGGAAGGGGCAATAATCACTTCGACAAACTGACGGCTAATGATGGCCTGCGCGGTCACTTCGTCGAGCTCGCGGTTAAACGCAATAATGCCGCCGAAAGCGGATGTTGGGTCTGTTTTATAGGCGCGCTCGTAGGCGTCCAGAATGGATGAGCCCGTGGCAACACCGCATGGATTAGCGTGCTTGACGATCACGCAGGCTGCTTCGCTGAATGCCTTCACACACTCAAGCGCCGCGTCGGTATCGGCAATGTTGTTATAGGAGAGCGCTTTGCCCTGTAGCTGCTGGGCCGTGGCGACGGAAGCTTCCTGCACATTCTCTTCTATATAGAAAGCCGCATCCTGATGGCTGTTTTCACCGTAGCGCATATCCTGCTTCTTAATGAAGTTCAGGTTCAGCGTGCGGGGAAAGCGGCCAGCCGGCTGGTCACGCTCACCATGATAGGCGGGAACCAGCGAGCCAAAGTAGTTGGCAATCATACTGTCGTAGGCGGCGGTATGTTCAAACGCTTTAATAGCAAGGTCGAAGCGCGTTTCAGGCGTCAGAGAGTTTTCGTTGGCGTCCAGCTCGGCCACAATTGCCTCGTAGTCGCTGCTCTTAACCACAATGGCGACATCTTTATGGTTTTTGGCCGCCGAGCGCACCATCGTCGGGCCGCCAATATCAATATTCTCTACCGCATCTTCCAGCGTGCAGCCTTCACGCGCCACCGTCTGTGCAAAGGGGTAGAGGTTCACCACCACCATGTCGATAGGCTCGATGGCGTGCTGCGCCATTATCGCATCATCCTGACCGCGACGTCCCAGGATGCCGCCATGCACCTTCGGGTGCAGCGTTTTAACGCGTCCATCCATCATTTCCGGGAAACCGGTGTAGTCAGACACCTCGGTAACGGGGAGACCCGCATCGGCCAGCAGGCGAGCGGTTCCACCTGTTGAGAGCAGTTCGACACCGCGGCTGGAGAGCGCCTGAGCAAATTCGAGGATGCCCGCTTTGTCTGAGACACTCAGCAGAGCGCGGCGTACAGGACGACGTTGTTGCATGGTGGTTTTATCCCTTGGCTTTGTTTCGCATAAATAAGAGCGTTACATCAAGCTTAGCGAGCTTCTCCCTAATAAGAAGCAGCAAAACTTCAGGTAACGCCCCGAAAAGGGGCATCCGTGACGTCGCGGGGCATTGTAGCGAAAACGTTTGCGTGCTGCTCGCAAAAATTCGCATTGATATACGATTGTGGATAACTTTGTGAGTAATCGCGTATAAGGCAGGCTTTTGCTGTGGAATGCAGCGAACAGTCATTTTTCTGCAATTTAGCTGTTGCGCTCTCTGAACGACTCCCTATAATGCGCCTCCATCGACACGGCACAACGGCTTACGGAATGCAGTGTTGAGGT
>NZ_JABMIK010000016.1:0-20202 GCF_041386365.1 Pantoea sp. KPR_PJ
CCGCATTCCGTAAGCCGTTGTGCCGTGTCAGTGGAGGCGCATTATAGGGCGTTCTTTTGCGGTGACAAGTGCTAATTCAAACTTTTTTATCAACCGCTCACTTCCCAGGCGATACGCTGCAAAAACAGACAAAAAATCCTGTTTCTGCATAAAAAAACGGGCCCGAAGGCCCGTTTTACGCTTTTTGATTACTGATGAGCGACAATCTCGCCCTCTTTAACATCCATTTCGATGGTTTTACCCGGCACCAGCTCACCAGAAAGTATTTGCTGAGCCAACGGGTTTTCAATCTGCTGCTGTATGGCGCGTTTTAACGGACGTGCACCATAGACGGGATCGTAGCCATTCTCGCCCAGTAGCTTCAGCGCTTCGTCAGAGATGTGCAGCTGATAACCGCGATCGTCCAGACGTTTATAGAGGCGCTGCAGCTGAATCTGCGCAATGGACGCAATATGCTGTTCACCTAGCGGATGGAATACCACAACCTCATCAATACGGTTCACAAACTCCGGACGGAAGTGATGACCAACGACGTTCATTACGACATCTTTCATTTCGGCGTAGTTCAGTTCACCAAAGCGTTCCTGAATCAGATCGGATCCCAGATTTGATGTCATAATCACCACTGTATTACGGAAATCGACAGTGCGCCCCTGCCCGTCAGTCAGACGACCATCGTCCAGCACCTGCAACAGGATATTAAAGACATCCGGATGAGCTTTCTCCACCTCATCCAGCAGAATGACGGAGTAAGGACGACGACGAACGGCTTCTGTCAGATACCCCCCCTCTTCATAACCCACGTAGCCCGGAGGTGCACCAACCAGACGCGACACGGCATGTTTTTCCATAAACTCGGACATGTCGATACGCACCATCGCGTCGTCGCTGTCGAACAGGAAATTAGCCAGCGCCTTGCAGAGTTCAGTTTTACCCACGCCGGTTGGACCGAGGAACAGGAATGAACCGATCGGACGGTTCGGATCCGAAAGCCCTGCCCGACTACGGCGAATCGCGTTCGATACGGCTTCAACCGCTTCGTTCTGACCAATCACGCGGGCGTGCAGATCCTGCTCCATGCGCAGCAGCTTGTCGCGTTCGCCTTCCATCATGCGCGCCACCGGGATACCGGTCCAGCGAGCCAGCACGTCAGCAATCTCAACGTCGGTCACGCGGTTGCGCAGCAGCTTCATCGTCTTGCCTTCGGACTGGGTCGCTGCCGCCAGCTGTTTTTCCAGCGCCGGAATTTTGCCATATTGCAGCTCCGACATCTGGGCCAGATCGCCAACGCGTCGCGCCTGCTCCAGCGACAGTCGCGCCTGTTCCAGTTCCGCTTTTATATTCTGCGTGCCAGAGAGCGACGCTTTCTCTGCTTTCCACTCCTCTTCCAGCTCAGCATATTCACGCTCTTTCTGGTTGAGCTCGGTTTCCAGCATCTCCAGACGCTTGAGGCTGGCGTCATCAGATTCTTTTTTCAGCGCCTGCTGCTCCAGCTTCAGCTGGATAATGCGGCGCTCAAGGCGATCCAGCGATTCCGGCTTAGAGTCGATCTGCAGACGAATACTGGAGGCCGCCTCATCAATCAGGTCAATGGCTTTGTCCGGCAACTGGCGATCGGCAATGTAGCGGTGCGACAGGGTCGCCGCAGCCACAATCGCCGGATCCGTGATCTGTACATGATGATGCAGCTCATAGCGTTCTTTCAGGCCTCGCAGAATAGCGATGGTATCTTCAACGCCCGGCTCGGCTACATAAACTTTCTGGAAGCGGCGCTCCAGCGCTGCATCCTTCTCAATGTACTGACGATATTCATCAAGAGTGGTAGCCCCTACGCAGTGCAATTCGCCGCGCGCCAGCGCCGGTTTCAGCATATTACCAGCATCCATTGCACCGTCAGCTTTACCGGCACCCACCATGGTATGCAACTCATCGATAAACAGGATGACATTACCCTCCTGTTTAGCCAGATCGTTGAGCACACCTTTTAAGCGCTCTTCAAATTCACCGCGGTATTTTGCGCCGGCCACCAGCGCACCCATATCCAGCGCCAGCACGCGACGCCCTTTAAGCCCTTCCGGCACTTCGCCATTAATAATGCGCTGCGCCAGGCCTTCGACAATCGCCGTTTTACCGACGCCAGGTTCACCAATAAGTACCGGGTTATTTTTAGTCCGGCGTTGCAATACCTGGATGGTACGGCGAATTTCTTCATCACGGCCTATGACCGGATCAAGTTTGCCCTGCTCTGCACGCTCCGTCAGGTCAATGGTGTATTTCTTTAACGCCTGGCGCTGATCTTCAGCCCCTTGATCGTTCACGTTGTCTCCTCCGCGCAGCTGTTCAATCGCTTTGGTCAGCTTATCCGTGGTTGCACCGGCCGCTTTAAGCAGATCGGCTAAAGAGCCACGTGAGTCCAGGGCCGCCAGAACAAAAAGCTCAGATGAAATGAAATTGTCGCCGCGCTTCTGCGCCAGCTTGTCGCACAGATTCAGTACGCGTACCAAATCGGCAGAAGGCTGAACATCGCCTTCGCTACCCTCAACCTGAGGCAGGCGATTAATCGCTTGTTCGACGCCATTGCGTAAAGCAGCAACATCAACGCCTGCCGCAGTTAATAAAGGACGAACAGATCCGCCTTCCTGATTGAGCAATGCGCTCATCAGATGCAGAGGTTCAATAAATTGGTTGTCGTGTCCCAGAGCAAGGGACTGCGCGTCGGCAAGGGCCAGTTGGAATTTGTTGGTAAGACGATCCAGACGCATGATTCCTCCCATTACAGGTCAAAATGCTACTGGAGATTAAAATGAGGTCATCCCTCAAATTTTCAAGGTTAATGACCTGTACCCTGAGCAAAAAATCCGCTACTGGATCGTCTTGTGGCGTAAGGTTATCCCAGCCAAATTAAAGAAGCCATACGCCCGGTGGTGCCGTCGCGTCGGAAGGAGAAAAATTCGCCACTTTCATGAAAGGTGCAGCGTCGGCTTACGCTGACAGAGTTAACGCCTGCCGCCTGTAAGCGCTGCTGCGCCAGCAGCCAGATATCGGCGAAATACTTCCCCCCTGCTGGACGAAACGCCTGCTGCGCACGGGTATCTGTTGCCATAAAAGCCGAGCGGACTTCGCTGCCGACTTCAAATGCGTCGGGACCAATAGCCGGACCCAGCCAGGCGTGTATCTGGCTCACAGGTGCTGAAAACTGCGCCAGCGTATTTTCCAGCACGCCAGCACATAACCCGCGCCAGCCCGCATGCGCCGCAGCCACTTCTTTTCCATCCGCGCTGCAAAACAGCACCGGCAGGCAATCTGCTGTCATCACAGCACAGACGATGCCCGGATCAGAGGTAATAGCGGCATCAGCCTGCAATATTCCTGCCTGTGCCGCTGGCAGACGGACCACATCGGTACCGTGAACCTGATCCAGCCAGCGTGGCATCTGAGGCAAACCGGCTTCGACCACCAGCCGTTGTCGGTTAGTGGCGACGTGCGCCGGATTGTCTCCCACATGCCCGCCAAGATTAAGCGCATCCCAGGGGGGCACGCTGATCCCGCCGCAGCGTAGCGTAGAGCACGCGCGAACGTTAACAGGCGCGGGCCACTCCGGCAAAATCAGATTCATAGCCAGTCCAGCCGATCGCGGAACTCATCCGTATCCGCTTTCAGTGCGTCGATCAGATCAACCATGTCCTGCGGCAGCGGTGCATGCCACTCCATTTCGATTCCGGTAATCGGATGGTAAAGACGCAGCATCGTTGCATGCAGTGCCTGACGATCGAAAGCGCGTAGCGTGGCAATAAACCCTTCCGACGCCCCTTTCGGCGGGCGTGGACGGCCACCGTAGAGCGGATCGCCTACCAGCGGATGGTTAATATGAGACATATGCACGCGAATCTGATGCGTTCGGCCGGTTTCAAGGCGCAGACGCAGACGCGTATGGGCGCGGAAGTGCTCCATAATACGGTAGTGTGTTACCGCAGGTTTCCCCATCGGATGCACGGCCATATGGGTACGTTTGGTGGAGTGGCGGCTGATAGGCTCTTCCACCGTACCGCCCGCCGTCATGGTGCCGATCGCCACCGCCTCATACTCACGCGTAATTTCACGCAGCTGCAGCGTCTCGACCAGATGGGTCTGAGCCGGAACGGTTTTCGCCACCACCATCAGGCCAGTCGTATCTTTATCCAGGCGATGCACAATACCTGCGCGCGGCACATCGGCAATCGCAGGATAGTGATAAAGCAGCGCATTCAGCACAGTCCCATCGGGATTACCTGCGCCGGGGTGCACAACCAGATCGCGCGGTTTATTGATCACCAGAATATCGTCATCTTCGTAAACGATATTCAGCGGGATGTTTTGCGCTTCCCAGCGCTGCTCTTCTTCTATTTCTGCATCAATAGCGACACGTTCGCCGCCCAGGACTTTCTCTTTCGGTTTATCGACGATTGCGCCGTTAACGCTGACGCGCCGATCAAGGATCCACTCTTTTATGCGCGAGCGTGAATAATCAGGGAACAATTCCGCCAAAGTTTGATCTAAGCGTTGTCCCAGCTGCGCTTCGGAGACCGTTGCGGTGAGTTGAACTTGTTGTGCCATATACAGCTTCTTCGTTAACGTTGGGTTTTCACGGCGATGCCGTTTAATATAATGTGCTATCGTACCTGGTCATTACCGGGAGCTATACGGACAGCTTCCGCCATAACAAATTTGAGGATAACCATTTCGTCATGACGCGTATGAAATATCTGGTGGCTGCTGCCACACTGAGTCTGGCCCTTGTGGGTTGTTCCAGCTCAAAGGACACAGTACCGGACAGCCCGCCTTCCGAAATCTACGCTACCGCTCAGGAAAAGCTGCAGGACGGTAACTTTAAAGCGGCGATTAAGCAACTGGAAGCGCTGGACAACCGTTATCCTTTTGGTCCCTATTCTCAGCAGGTACAGCTGGATTTGATCTATGCCTACTACAAAAACGCTGACTTGCCTTTAGCCCAGGCCGCTATCGATCGCTTTATGCGTCTTAACCCGACTCACCCGAATATCGACTACGTCATCTATATGCGTGGCCTGACGGATATGGCGCTGGACGATTCTGCGCTGCAGGGCTTTTTTGGCGTTGACCGCTCCGATCGCGATCCCACCCATGCCCGTGACGCATTTCGCGACTTCTCTCAGCTGTTACGCAACTATCCCAACAGCCAGTACGCAGCCGATGCACAAAAACGTCTGGTCTATCTGAAAGATCGCCTGGCGAAATATGAACTCTCGGTGGCGCAATTCTATACCAAGCGTGAAGCTTATGTCGCGGTTGTTAACCGTGTTGAAGGCATGATGCGCGACTATCCAGACACGCAGGCAACCCGAGACGCGCTGCCGCTGATGGAAAACGCCTATCGCAACCTCCAGCTGAATGCAGAAGCAGATAAAGTGGCGAAGATTATTGCCGCAAACAGCGCCAGCTAATCTCTGCTGTCCTCTGCACCGGAAATGAAAAAGCAGCCGTAAAAGGCTGCTTTTTTATGGATGAAAAACCAACAAAAGTTTGATTTCACCACTGGGCTAACCTGACTATAATGCGCCACAGCGATATCGGGTTCAACCTCTTTCCGCTTACATCCCGGCCTTTCTCGCAAATAAGTGCCATTGACAAAAAGTGACATTTTTTTGTGATCAAAATCACACATTTTACCGCTCAGCACGTTATTCTGGACCTACCCAGACGGAAATGACAGAGAGGTAGACCTATGATTCTGAACATTACCAGTAAGCAAATGGAAATCACCGCGGCCATCCGCGACCATGTCGAAGACCGTCTCGCCAAGCTGGAAAAATGGCAAGCTCATCTGATAAATCCGCACATTGTCCTGTCTAAAGCGCCAAAAGAATTTGTGGCAGACGCCACCATTAACACGCCAAATGGCACGCTTGTTGCCAGCGCTAAGCACGAGGATATGTATACCGCAATTAATGACCTCATTGGCAAGCTTGAGCGTCAGCTGAACAAAGTTCAGCACAAGCCGGAAGCCCGTCGGGCCGCGACCAGCGTGAAAGCCTTCACGCCTGCCACCTGACTCTCAGTTTTGACTAACGCGCCTGCGGGCGCGTTTTTTATTGACAGTCTTAAATCAGTGCGGGTACTCTCGAATCACTTTTTGAATGGACACCACAATGAAACATCTACCGTTTTTCTTCGCTTTCTTTTTTACCTTCCCCTGACTGGGAGGCAATTCGTCGTGTGAAAACGAAAGCGAAGACGAACAACAAAGCCTCCCAACCGGGAGGCTTTTTTATTGGACAGCTTACAGGTGAGCCTTATGAATCCCGATAATCCCTTGCTGGCGCTGCGCGATAAAATCAGCGCGGTTGATGAAAAACTGCTGACGCTGCTGGCGGAGCGTCGTGCGCTGGCCGTAAAAGTGGCTGAAGCTAAACTGGCCACCCATCGGCCTATTCGCGACACTGAACGCGAGCGTGCGCTGCTTGAGCATTTGATCGTGCTCGGACAGAAACACCAGCTGGACGCGCACTATATTACGCGGCTGTTTCAGCAGATTATCGAGGATTCTGTTCTGACACAGCAGGCTCTGCTACAGAAAAACCTTAATCATGCACATGCACTGGCAGCGCGTATTGCCTTTCTTGGTCCAAAAGGTTCCTATTCACACCTTGCCGCACGCCACTATGCCGCGCGCCACTTCGATAATATGGTCGAAATTGGCTGCCTGAAATTTCAGGACATCATTCGTCAGGTTGAGAATGGTCAGGCTGACTATGCGGTTCTGCCTATAGAGAATACCAGCTCCGGTGCTATCAACGACGTGTACGATCTGTTACAGCAGACAAATCTTTCCATTGTTGGCGAACTGACGCAGCCTATCGATCACTGCGTACTGGTTACTGGCGGCACCGATCTGCGACAGATCGAAACCGTTTATAGTCATCCTCAGCCCTTCCAGCAGTGCAGCCAGTTTATTAGTCGCTTCCCTCACTGGAAGATTGAATATACCGAGAGCACCGCTGCGGCAATGGAAAAGGTTGCAGCGCTGAACTCCCCTAAAGCCGCCGCCCTGGGCAGCGAAGCCGGCGGGGCGCTTTATCAGCTACAGGTACTGGATCGCAATCTGGCAAATCAGCAGCAAAACCATACGCGCTTTATTGTGCTGGCGCGCAAAGCGATTGCCGTTTCCGATCAGGTTCCGGCGAAAACAACACTGCTGTTGGCCACCGGTCAACAGGCGGGCGCGCTGGTAGAGGCTTTGCTGGTGCTACGTCAGCATAACCTGATCATGAGTAAGCTGGAATCGCGTCCCATCAACGGCAATCCGTGGGAAGAGATGTTCTACATTGATGTACAGGGCAATCTGGAATCAGAAAACATGCAGCAGGCGCTACAGGAGTTGCAGGCGCTGACCCGTATGCTGAAGGTGCTGGGCTGTTACCCGAGCGAGAATGTTGTGGCAGTGGAGCCACGCGGCGAATAAAAGAAACGGCATCCTGCGGGATGCCGTTCTGTTTTATGGACGGCTGTCGCTAGCAGAGCGCAGCAGGCTGCGGCTTTCAACCATAAAACGTTTAGCGTGATCGCCAAACCAGTGTTCTACGCGATTGAAACTGTCGATGAAAGCCTGCTTATCCCCCTGCTCCAGCAGATTAATCGCCTCACCGAAACGCTGATAGTAACGTTTGATAAGCGCAATATTGCTTTCCGAAGACATGATGATATCGGCATAGAGCTGGGGATCCTGCGCAAACAGACGCCCTACCATCGCCAGCTCCAGACGATAAATCGGTGACGAGAGTGCAAGCAACTGATCAAGATTGACGTTCTCTTCTGCCAGATGCAGTCCATAGGCAAAAGTGGCAAAGTGACGCAGCGCCTGAATAAAGGCCATATTTTGATCGTGCTCAACCGCACTGATGCGATGCAGCCGCGCGCCCCACACCTGAATCTGCTCCAGAAACCACTGATAGGCCTCAGGCTGGCGTCCGTCACACCACACCACCACCTGTTTTGCCAGGCTGCCGCTGTCAGGGCCGAACATCGGATGCAGGCCAAGTACCGGGCCAGCGTGCGCCGCAAGCATCGCCTGCAGCGGGCGGTTTTTGACTGAAGCCAGGTCAACCAGAATACAATCTTCCGGCAGCGGCGGGAGCTGAGCGATAACCTGCTCTGTAAGATGGATCGGCACGCTGATAATGACCATACCGGCATCGCTTAACAGCGACGCTGCGGCATCCCAGTCATCTTTATCCAGCGATTTCACGCTGTAGCCAGATAATGTCAGCATACGCGCGAACAAGCTGCCCATCTGCCCTTTCCCCCCAACGATGACCACCGGGCGCAGCGCTGGGTTAAGCGTTTTAAAGCCCTTGTCATTTTCGCTGGTGTAAGACTCACGCATTACGCGGCGCAGCACGTCTTCAATCAGATCGGGCGGTACGCCGAGCGCTTCGGCCTCTTTGCGGCGTGAGGCCAGCATTGACGCTTCACGCTCTGGAACATAGATAGGCAGGCCATAGCGGCTTTTTACTTCACCTACCTCTGCCACCAGTTCCAGCCGCTTAGCCAGTAAATCCAGCAGCGCTTTATCGACAGTATCAATTTGATCGCGTAACGCGGTCAGTTCAGCCACCATTGCTCATTACACCTCGTGTGACAGACGCGCCGACAGTACCTCTTGCAGATCCTGATGCATATCGCGCAGCAGCGTTTCGGTGCTTTCCCAGTTGATGCAGGCATCGGTAACGGAAACACCATACTTCATGTCGCTGCGCGGCTGCTCGGAAGATTGATTGCCTTCATTGATGTGGCTCTCCAGCATCAGGCCAATAATCGAGCGGTTACCATCTTTAATCTGGGCAATCGCCGATTCGGCGACGCCGGGCTGGCGGCGGTAGTCTTTGTTAGAATTGCCATGGCTGCAATCTATCATCAAGGCCGGGCGCAGTCCCGCTTTGAGCATCTCTTTTTCACATTGCGCAACGTCTTCCGGACCGTAGTTAGGGGCTTTGCCGCCGCGTAAAATGACATGACCGTCCGGATTGCCCTGCGTTTGCAGCAGACATACCTGGCCTGCCTGATTGATACCGACAAAACGATGAGGCATCGCTGCAGCGCGCATGGCGTTGATGGCAGTACCCAGGCTACCGTCGGTGCCATTTTTGAAACCAACCGGCATTGAAAGGCCAGACGCCATCTCACGGTGAGTTTGTGATTCAGTGGTGCGCGCGCCGATTGCCGACCAGCTGAAGAGATCGCCGAGGTATTGTGGGCTGTTGGGATCGAGCGCTTCAGTCGCCAGCGGCAGGCCCATTTCAACCAGATTCACCAGCAACTGACGCGCAATATGCAGGCCCGCTTCCATATCAAACGAGTTATCCATAAAGGGATCGTTGATCAACCCTTTCCAGCCAACGGTGGTGCGGGGTTTTTCAAAATAGACGCGCATAACGATATACAGCTGATCCTTCAGCTGGTCAGAGAGATCTTTCAGGCGACGAGCATAATCGAGCGCAGCTTCAGTGTCATGGATTGAACAGGGACCACATACCACCAGCAGACGCGGATCGCGGCCGGCGATGATATCGGAAATAGTCTGGCGTGACGCAGCAATCTGCGCTTCCTGCTGGGCGTTCAGCGGAAACTTTGCCTTGAGTTCTTCTGGGGTGATCAAAATCTGTTCATCGGCAATGTGAACATTATTCAGCGCGTCTTTTTGCATGGCTACGATCCTTTTTTCCTCGTTAAGCGGTTAATGATCCTCTGACAGGATGAAAGGCACTTTAACACAGAACGTAAAACAAGCAATCCATAGATGTACACTTTTATTACCATGGAAATAAATAGCGAACGCATTTAATTATAATTAATATAAATTTCAATTACATATTTATATAAATCGCAAAAACCACTGCAAGAGCAATGTAAAATAAAATTTACACCGCACTTTTGGCAATCGCCTGTTACGCTTTGTTCATCCTCTCTTTTTTATCAGGTATCTTATGGCTCTTCCGGTTCGCTTGCGCCCCTTCACTTCCGCTGATATTCCTGGATTTACCGCTGCCGTTAATGCCTCGCTGGATACGCTGCAGCCCTGGATGGTGTGGGCGCATCCAGACTATCAGCCTGAAGAAGCGGCGGGCTGGATCGCTTTTACGCAGCAGCAGAGAGCGAATGGCGAGGCGGAAGAGTTCGCCATCGTTGACGAGCGGGATCGTTTGCTGGGCGGTGCCGGGATCCGCTTTGCCCGTGAAGCGGGCCAGTTCGCTGCGCTGGGATACTGGGTGCGCAGCGATATGCAGCGACAAGGGGTCGCCAGCCGCGCCGTTGCGCTGCTGCTTGAGATGGGATTTACGCGGCCAGAAATAAAGATCATTGAAATTCTTGCGGCGGAAGAGAACCGTGCCAGCCGTGCGGTGGCGGAGCGCTGCGGCGCACGCTTTATCGGTATGCGCTACGGCTTAATCGTGCTTGAGAGCGGACCGGTGAATACCGCCATTTATCACCTGCATCGTCCGGAAGCACAGGCATAAAAAAAGGGGCTGGCATCACGCCAACCCCTTGTTTGCTATTAACTTTTAGATGTCGCGTTAGCGATACCTTAGTTAAGACGCTCTTTGATACGAGCTGACTTACCAGTACGCTCACGCAGGTAGTACAGTTTGGCTTTACGCACAGCACCACGACGTTTGACAGCAATGCTGTCGATGACCGGAGAGTGAGTCTGGAAGACACGCTCAACGCCTTCGCCGTTAGAAATCTTACGAACAGTGAATGCAGAGTGCAGACCGCGGTTACGAATAGCGATAACCACGCCCTCGAATGCCTGCAGACGTTTCTTAGAACCTTCAACGACCCATACTTTCACTTCCACGGAATCACCCGGGCGGAAGGAAGGTACGTCCTGTTTCATCTGCTCTTGTTCAAGTTGCTTGATAATGTTGCTCATAATTAAATCTCTTATCCTGGGTAAACTGATAGTCGCGGGAGATTACTCAACCGCCTCATCGTTTTGTTGCTGATGTTCCAGCTGGAACGCTTTCAACAACCTTGCTTGCTCTTCAGTCAGAGCCAGGTTTTCCAGAAGTTCAGGTCTTCTTAGCCAGGTACGGCCCAGCGACTGTTTCAGGCGCCAGCGGCGAATCTCTGCATGGTTGCCGGACAGTAATACTGCCGGTACATCCTTGCCTTCCAGCACTTCAGGTCGGGTATAGTGCGGGCAGTCCAGCAAACCATCAGAGAACGAATCCTCTTCGGCCGACGCCTGCTTGCCCAGTACACCGGGAATTAACCGGGCGACTGAATCAATCATCGTCATTGCTGGCAGCTCACCGCCGCTGAGCACATAATCGCCGATTGACCATTCTTCATCAATTTCGGTCTGAATGACGCGCTCATCAATACCTTCATAACGACCGCAAACCAGAATTAACTTCTGCTGCGTCGCCAGTTCGCAAACGCCCTGTTGGTCGAGTTTGCGCCCCTGAGGTGACAGATAGATCACCCTGGCCCCCTCTCCCGCCGCCGCTTTCGCTGCGTGGATTGCATCCCGTAAGGGCTGCACCATCATCAGCATTCCCGGCCCGCCGCCGTATGGACGATCGTCCACCGTACGGTGCCGGTCGTGAGCAAAGTCGCGAGGACTCCAGCTCTCGATGCTGAGCAGGCCATTTTTTACTGCCCGGCCAGTTACCCCGTAATCGGTAATAGCGCGAAACATCTCTGGAAACAGGCTAATAACACCAATCCACATCGTATTCGCCGTTACGTTACCTTGTGATTCGAGGATCAAAAACCAGGATCCCAGTCTACTTCAATGACGCCAGTAGCGAGATCGACTTTCTTGATAACCTGTTCATCAAGAAACGGTATTAACCGTTCCTTCACACCGAATGCATCTTTCAGGTTTGCCTTAACGACGAGAACGTCGTTCGAGCCGGTTTCCATCAAATCAATGACTTTCCCCATCTCATAACCATCAACGTTAACGACCTGGAGGCCCATAAGGTCTTTCCAGTAGTAGTCGCCATCGTTCAGTTCCGGCAGCTGCGCTGAGTCAACGGTAATTTCGCAATTGGTTAACTGTGTCGCCGCGTCCCGATCGTCAATGCCTTTGACTTTGATGATCAGGTCCTGATTGTGGTGCCGCCAACTTTCCAGTTCGACCAGCTGCCATTTACCGGCGCGCTGGATAAACCAGGGTTGGTAGTCAAAGATACTTTCGGCCGCTTCGGTGGAGGAAAACACTTTGAGCCAGCCACGAATGCCGTAGGCACCGCCCATCTTGCCCAAAACGAGGGGCTTAACAGGAGGCTTTGCGGCAGGTTCTTTGCTCATGCTCACCACCGTGACAGATTAAGCTGCTTTTTTTGCTTCTTTGATCAGCGCGTTAACGCGATCAGAAAGCGTTGCGCCCTGGCCAACCCAGTGCTCGATGCGGTCCAGATCCAGACGCAGAGTTTCAGCCTGACCAGAAGCGATCGGGTTGAAGAAGCCTACGCGCTCGATGAAACGACCGTTACGTGCATTGCGGCTGTCAGTGACGACGACCTGATAAAACGGACGCTTTTTCGCGCCGTGACGTGCCAAACGAATTGTTACCATAACATCCTCTTCAGTTAATAAAACAACCGGGCCCCATCGAGGAACGGGGCCCGGTTGCTGTATAAAAAGCCCGAAAATTTTACTCATTTCGGCGCAAAAAGCAACCTGTGAGCGCAACCTTTCGAGCTTTTCTTGCCAGACGCTTAGCGTCCGGGGAATCCTGGCGGCATCATGCCTTTCATACTGCGCATCATTTTCGCCATACCGCCCTTCTTCATTTTCTTCATCATGCGCTGCATGTCGTCGAACTGCTTGAGCAGGCGGTTAACGTCCTGCACCTGCATGCCAGCACCGGTGGCGATACGCCGCTTACGTGAGCCTTTAATGATTTCAGGCTTCTCACGCTCTTTACGCGTCATGGAGTTAATAATCGCCTCCATACGCACCAGCACTTTATCATCCATCTGCGACTTTACGTTGTCCGGCAGTTGGCCCATGCCCGGCAGTTTGCCCATCAGACTCGCCATACCGCCCATATTGCGCATCTGCTTAAGCTGTTCAAGAAAGTCGTTGAGGTCGAAGCCGTCACCGGTTTTTAACTTTTTCGCCAGCTTTTCAGCCTGATCGCGATCAACCTTGCTCTCGATATCCTCAATCAGCGAGAGGACGTCGCCCATGCCGAGAATACGAGATGCGATACGGTCGGGATAGAACGGCTCAAGGGCTTCGGTCTTTTCACCGACACCCATAAATTTGATAGGTTTACCAGTAATGTGACGAATGGAGAGCGCTGCACCGCCGCGCGCATCACCGTCAACCTTGGTCAGGATAACACCCGTGAGCGGCAGCGCTTCGTTAAAGGCCTTTGCCGTATTCGCCGCATCCTGACCCGTCATGGCATCGACCACAAACAGCGTTTCGACCGGATTAATCGCGGCGTGTACCTGTTTGATCTCGTCCATCATTGCTTCGTCAACGTGCAGACGACCGGCGGTATCCACCAGCAGCACATCATAGAACTGAAGCTTTGCTTCTTTCAGCGCGTGCTTAACAATATCAACCGGCTTCTGGCTCAGGTCGGATGGACAAAAGTCGACACCAACCTGCTGTGCCAGAGTTTCAAGCTGTTTGATCGCCGCCGGGCGGTAAACGTCAGCGGAGACAACCAGCACTTTCTTTTTGTGCTTCTCACGCAGGAACTTACCCAGTTTGCCGACGCTGGTGGTTTTACCTGCACCCTGCAGGCCCGCCATCAGCACCACAGCCGGTGGCTGGGCAGCGAGATTCAGCGCGTTGTTCTCTGCGCCCATCGCCGCAACCAGTTCATTGCGAACGATTTTGATGAACTCCTGACCTGGCGTCAGGCTTTTGTTAACATCATGGCCCACCGCGCTCTCTTTGACGCGGTTGATAAACTCGCGCACCACTGGCAGCGCAACGTCGGCTTCCAGCAGCGCCATGCGCACTTCGCGCAGCGTGTCTTTGATGTTGTCTTCGGTCAGCCTTCCGCGGCCGCTGATATTGCGCAGGGTTTGCGACAAACGATCGGTTAAATTATCAAACATTGTCTCTCACTCAAAAAAATCGCGAGGCGCCTGACAGGCACAATGCGGCGGATTATAACACGAAGCGAAAACGATCTCTGCAATTGCGCCTCAGATCGGTTGGAGGCGGCTTCCGCTGGCGCTATACTGCCCTTTTCCTTTATCTGACTGACCTGTAAGGATCTATGTCCGTTTTCTCGCTTCTGGCGCTGTTTGCCTACTCCCTGAGTCTTGCACTGATCATTCCCAGCCTGTTGAAACGCAACAGCGGATGGCGACGGATGGCGGTGATTTCCGCATGCGTCGCGCTGGTGGCGCACGCCGCGGCGTTGCAGCAGCGGATCTTTGCCGTCGACAGCGGACAGAACCTTAGCCTGCTGAATATCGGCTCGCTGGTTAGTCTGCTTATCTGCGCCATTATGACCATTGTTGCCTCGCGCAATCGCGGCTGGCTGCTGCTTCCAATCGTCTATAGCTTTGCGCTGATCAATCTGGCGTTCGCCACCTTTGTGCCTAACGCCTTTATTACCCACCTCGAAACCACCCCGGGGATGATGATCCATATTGGCCTGTCGCTGTTTGCCTATGCGACGTTGATCATTGCGGCTCTCTATGCGCTCCAGCTGGCCTGGATCGACTATCAGCTGAAACATAAAAAGCTGGCCTTTACCCAGGATATGCCGCCGCTGCTGAGCATTGAACGCAAAATGTTTCATATCACCCAGGTTGGCGTAGTGCTGCTCACGCTGGTGCTCTGCACTGGCCTGTTCTATATGCATAACCTGTTCAGTGCCGAGAACATCGATAAGGCGGTCCTCTCTATTCTTGCCTGGTTCGTCTATATCGTTTTGCTTTGGGGGCACTATCATGAAGGCTGGCGCGGTCGTCGCGTGGTGTGGTTTAACTGTGGCGGTGCCCTGCTGCTGACCATGGCCTATTTTGGCAGCCGTGTCTTGCAGCACCTGCTTACTCACTCGTCTTAATCAAAAGGAAGTTCTGCGTTGGAACAGGTTTCAACCACCACCCTGATCATTATTTTATTCGTGATGGTACTGGTTTCCGCCTGGTTCGCCGGGTCGGAAACCGGCATGATGACGCTTAACCGCTATAAGCTGCGTCACCAGGCCAAAAACGGCAGCCGGGCCGCACGCCGGGTGGAGAAGCTGCTGCGCCGGCCCGATCGTCTGCTCAGCCTGGTGCTGATTGGTAATAACCTGGTCAATATTCTGGCTTCCGCGCTGGCTACGATTGTGGGGATGCGTCTGCACGGGGATGAAGGCGTTGCCGTGGCTACCGGTATTCTCACTTTTGTTGTGCTGGTCTTCGCGGAAGTCCTGCCAAAAACCGTGGCGGCGCTCTATCCGGAACGCGTTGCTTTTCCCAGCAGCCTGCTGCTCGGCCCGCTACAAATCATCATGTCGCCACTGGTATGGCTGCTTAACACCATCACGCGCATTCTGATGCGCATGGTCGGTATCAAAACCGAGGGCACGACCAGCTCGGCGCTGAGCAAAGAGGAACTGCGCACCATTGTTTATGAGTCACGCAGCCTGATGTCGCGTCGTAATCAGGACATGCTGCTGTCGGTACTGGATCTGGAAAAAGTGGGCGTTGATGACATTATGGTGCCGCGCAACGAGATTGTGGGTATCAATATCAACGATGACTGGAAGTCGGTGATGCGCCAGCTCAGCCATTCGCCGCATGGCCGTATCGTACTTTTCCGTGACTCACTCGACGATTGCGTCGGTATGCTTCGCGTGCGTGAAGCCTGGCGTACCATGACCGAAAAGAAAGAGTTCAACAAAGAGACGCTGCTGCGCGCGGCTGATGAGATTTATTACGTGCCGGAAGGCACGCCGCTGAATATTCAGCTGGTAAAGTTTCAGCGCAACAAGAAAAAAGTGGGTCTGGTTGTCGATGAATATGGTGATATTAAAGGACTGGTCACCATCGAAGATATTCTTGAAGAGATTGTCGGCGACTTTACCACCTCAATGTCGCCCACGCTGGCGGAAGAAGTGATGCCGCAGAACGATGGTTCAGTGCTGGTCGAAGGCAGTGCTAACGTGCGGGAAATCAATAAGGCGTTTAACTGGCATCTGCCAGAGCAGGAGGCGCGCACCATTAACGGCATGCTGCTGGAAGCGCTGGAGGAGATTCCGGAAATCAATACTCGCGTAGAAGTATCGAACTATGCCGTCGATATTCTGGACGTGCAGGATAATATGGTGAAGCAGGTTCGCATTACGCCGCAGACGCCGCTGAAAACCTCCGTAGGGTCCTGACGTTAGCAGATAAAAAAACGCCGCAGCAATGCGGCGTTTTTTTGTGGTCAGAGCGACAGCTAGATATGCAGTTCCTGCAACTTTTCTTGCGGCAGCTTCAGATCTTCATTGCGGTTAACGCCAATCTCATGTGCAAGCACATTACGCGCGATCTGCTGCGCCTCGTCCAGCGAGTGCAGCTTGTAGCTTCCACACTGATATTCATTCAGCTCAGGGATCTGGTTTTGATCCTTCACCTTCAGAACGTCTTCCATTGCCCCTTTCCAGGCGCTGGCGACGCGCTGCTCGTCAGGCGTACCAATCAGGCTCATATAGAAGCCAGTGCGGCATCCCATCGGGGAAATATCAACGATTTCGACGCCATCACCGTTAAGGTGGTTACGCATGAAGCCAGCAAACAGATGCTCGAGCGTATGGATACCGCGCTCGGTCAGGATCTCTTTGTTTGGACGGCAAAAACGCAGGTCAAAAACGGTGATAGTATCGCCATGCGGAGTTTTCATGGTCTTTGCAACACGCACTGCGGGCGCGGCCATGATGGTATGGTCAACGGTAAAACTGTCCAGTAGTGGCATACGTCACCTCCTGTTTTGAAATTTTTTTATAAACGATGAAACTTTTCTGTTCGCCCAGCGTCTGAATATATGAAAGACGCGCATTTGTTATCATCATCCCTGACAACAGAGATGTTAATTTGGCCACATTGATGTGGCCTTTTTCTTTTTAACCTTCGCGACCGGCGAGATAAGCTTCAAAATCGAGCGTATCGCTCTCTTCCAGCTGCTTCTGCTTCGCCACGGACTCCAGCGCCTGACGTGTGAAGTCTTCCTCGCTTACGACTTCCAGTGACTCCTCGCAGAGCATGTGTCGATACTGTTCCGCCAGCGCAATTCCGGTACCTGCCACGCCATTCTCTTTAATCGCATGCAGAATACGCGCCGAATAGGTTAGCTCAGGATCGTCAAAGGACGCTACCAGTTGATCGCACACCTGTTGATATTGCGTACTGCCCTGATTGCTGTCGAGCACTTCGGCCACTCGATGCAGATCGGCAAACAGCGCTTTGCCCACCTCAACCAGCGAATGCTCGGTTTCACTGCAGCCTACCGAAATTTTCTGATTTGGCTTGCGTCCTTCAAGTACTACACGGTTCCAGTTTTTGCGGCTACAGAGCAGCTCATCTGCGCTCATTTCCGGCGCATCGGCCAGCGTACACCAGATCAGGAACAGGTCGAGGAAGCGTACCTGGTTTGCATCAACACCAATAGCAGAGAAGGGGTTAATATCGAGCGAGCGCACTTCAATATACTCAATGCCGCCACGCAGCAGCGCATCAGACGGCGCTTCCCCGGAACGAGTTACGCGCTTCGGACGGATCGGCGCGTACAGCTCATTCTCGATTTGCAACACGTTGGTATTGAGCTGAAGCCAGTTGCCACTCGCGTCTTTGGTGCCCATAGCGGCGTACTCATCTGACGGCGTTTTGATTGCGGCTTTCAGCGCTTTAACATATCCGTCCAGCGAGTTAAACGTAATGCCAAGGCCGCTCTGGGACTTGTTGGTATAGCCCAGATCGCTCAGGCGCAGCGAGGTGGCATACGGCAACCACAGCGAATCTTTACCATCGGTTTCAAACGGCAGCTTGCTCTCACGCCCCTGCAGGAAGCTTGAGCTTATCGCTGGCGAGGCGCCGAACAGATAGGGAATAACCCAGCCAAAACGGTAGTAGTTACGGATAAGGCGCAGATAGCCAGCAGAAATGGTCTCTTTGCCGCTCTCCGCATCTTTTACGTCTGCCCACTCTTGCCAGAAGCTCAGCGGCAGCGAAAAGTTATAGTGGATGCCTGAGATAGTCTGCATCAGCGCGCCGTAGCGATTTTTTAGCCCCTGGCGATAGAGCGTCTTCATGCGGCCAACGTTAGAACTGCCGTACTGCGCCAGTTCAATTTTATCGGCATCATCGATCAGGCAGGGCATGCTAAATGGCCACATGCGCTCGTCGCCTAATTCTCTGGCAACATGGCGATGGATATCACGCAGGAATGACAGCATGTGGTCGATATTTTGATCCACTGGGGTAATGAATTCGAGCAGTGTTTCGGCAAAATCAGTGGTAATCCAGTCATGCTTAAGCGCCGATCCCAACGTATCAGGATGACCACTTTCAGCCAGATGACCATCGGGCTTTACGCGCAGCGTTTCACGTTCAATGCCGCGACCAATACCTTTCAGGGCATTGGGATGCGCCTCCAGCCAGGAGAGCGCTTTGGATACGTCCGGGATCACATTAACCTCCCGCTGGGACAGTAATTTATTTTTGTTCAGCATAATGTTAACCCTAGCCTCGAATCTGTGCGAATCAATGCCACCATTGCATGCCCTGTAAGGTGACTATCGCGATAAAGATATAACGCAGCGTTTTTCCGACGGCGAGAAACAGCAGGGCTGGAAGCCAGGCAAAGCGCAACCATCCCGCGAGCACGCAGAGCAGGTCGCCAATTACCGGTAGCCAGCTCAACAACAGCGCAGCAGGTCCCAGTCGGTGTAACCACGTTATTGCTGTGTCATGCCATCGCCCCTGCCGTTTTAACGGCAGCAAGCGACCAAGAAAAATATTGGTTAAGCCGCCCAGCGTATTGCCCACTGATGCAGCGACAATCAATCCAAAAACGGAAGCCTTTTGGGCTACCAGTAACGCAATCAGCAGTGCTTCCGAACTCCCGGGTAACAGGGTAGCGCTGAGAAAACTGCTGCCAGACAGAGAAACAAGCGCCAGAAGGTCACTCACAACAGACGCACATCAACCACATCCATACCGGCCGCTTTCGCCGCCTGCACGCCAAAATCGGCGTCTTCAAACACCACGCAGCGCGTTGGATCGACGCCCATCAGCGCTGCACAGCGTAAAAACGTATCGGGTTCAGGTTTATGACGCTCAACGTCATCAGCGCCTACCACAGCGGTAAAGAGCTCACGCACGCCGAGCTGATTGAGCAGCGCATCAGCCATGCTGTATTCACTGCCTGTGCCGACCGCCATAGGACGCCGACCGTAATACGCTTTCACCACGTCCATTAGCGGAAGCGGCCTGACGTTTTCCAGCAGCATGGCCCTGACCGCTTCGGTCTTTTCTGCGGCAAGCTGATGTGGGTCGTGAGAAGACTGATTTGTTTCAATAATGAACTGCGCAAGTCGCCAGCTGGGCGCGCCATTGAAACCAACCATCTGTGATTCGTCTAACGTCAGTCCATGTCGACCCAGTACCTGATGCCACGCTTTTCGATGTGTCGGCTCGGTATCTAAAATTGTGCCGTCCATATCGAAAATCAGTGCGTCATATTGATCGTACATCGTCTCTCCGGACATCCAGCAAATGAGCCATTACTTTAGCGTAATGTGCAGAAGTTGTCGCCAGGGTGGATGAACAGCAAATGCTTTGAAAGCATTAGCAATTTTTCTTTTCAGAAAAAGGTGATCGCGCGAATCCGGGATTAATTGCCGGAAATTTCAGTGGCTTTGCGTTTTGATGGAGGCAGAAATGTTAAGCGTCTTGCGAGGGTAAAGTGTGTTGAACGAAGCTGTTGAGATGGTGCTGCCGGGATAAAGCGGGCATCCGGAAAAGGCTATACGCTCTGCCAGACTGGGGAACCTGGATTAAAAAAGATGTAGTTGAAAGGATAACCTGATTTTCGCCTCGTTTTCCTGGCGAAATCACTGGCCTGTCACAGCCGGGGGAAGAGGCATATTTCCTGAGATGGTGCATCCGGGAGGATTCGAACCTCCGACCGCTCGGTTCGTAGCCGAGTACTCTATCCAGCTGAGCTACGGAT
>NZ_JABMIK010000017.1:0-4190 GCF_041386365.1 Pantoea sp. KPR_PJ
GGTGCTGATACCCAGAGTCGAACTGGGGACCTCACCCTTACCAAGGGTGCGCTCTACCAACTGAGCCATATCAGCACATCTGGAGCGGGCAGCGGGAATCGAACCCGCATCATCAGCTTGGAAGGCTGAGGTAATAGCCATTATACGATGCCCGCATCCTGGAACTCGGCTACCTGTTCTTTCTGTAGCTTGTGAATAATAAGAGATGTTCCCCTACTATTCTAAGTCTGCCAGCGTTACTGACCGACGTTAACTACGCCGAAGCGCAGCTTGAATTTGGGGTGAGAGAAGTGACTCACCGACAGACAAACAGGCCGTTTATCTGCTCTCAACCGAAAGGGTTGAGATGGTGGTGGGAGAAGGATTCGAACCTTCGAAGTCTGTGACGGCAGATTTACAGTCTGCTCCCTTTGGCCGCTCGGGAATCCCACCTACTTGATGGTGCCGGCTACCGGAATCGAACTGGTGACCTACTGATTACAAGTCAGTTGCTCTACCAACTGAGCTAAGCCGGCATCAAGTGACGCGCATTCTAGGAAGGACGGGGGCAGGATGCAACAAAAAAATCACCGAAATAATTCTTTCGCCTACTATTTGTGCAAACCCTCTCAATTTAGCCCTTTGTCGGATGAAAAACAGGCAAAAATGGCCTGTTTGCTGATGATGAGATAGCGATTCTTCCTTTCCTTTTCCCTTTTTATCGTGCCGCCATTGATGACCTTTTTTCTTTTCAGTAGAGAAAAAAAACGTCAAGGAATGAGGTCACTGGTGCGTTTGCTGGTTTATTCACCATTTGCGCAGACGATCGCTGCGCTGTGCCGCGGCCAAAAAACGGATATTGCGCACAACCACTTGCGAAAGCGTGCGCGGATTTATCATTTTCCTTCTTTTTGTTGTCGCACTGATGATAACCTCCAGCCCATTGTTCTCAGTAAAGACCCTGGACATGCAGCTATCTTCTTTCGACGCGGCAGGTTTTTTCTCCGCCTGACAAGAGTGAGCCTGCATCTGCAGTCAGACGCATACTTATGAATAAAAAAATTTCACCTCTGACCACGCCCTACATGGAATTCACGCGCAAGCAGTGGGCGGCGCTGCGTAATTCTGTACCCATGACCCTGACGGAAGAAGAGATTGCCCAGCTGAAAGGCATCAATGAGGATTTATCTCTTGAGGAAGTGGCAGAAATTTATCTTCCTCTGTCACGCCTGCTCAATTTTTACATCAGTTCTAATCTGCGACGTCAGGCAGTGCTGGAGCAATTCCTCGGCACAGACGGACAGAAAGTCCCCTATATTATCAGTATCGCCGGTAGCGTTGCCGTTGGTAAAAGCACCACGGCACGTGTCCTGCAAGCGCTGCTGAGCCGCTGGCCAGAGCATCGTAAAGTAGAGCTCATTACTACCGACGGCTTTCTACATCCTAATGCCGTATTGAAAGAACGCGGCCTGATGAAAAAGAAGGGCTTCCCGCAGTCTTATGATATGCATCGGCTGGTCAACTTTGTCTCAGCCCTGAAATCAGGTGCCAGCCAGGTCACTGCGCCGGTCTATTCACACCTTGTCTATGACGTCATTCCCGACGGAGATAAAGTTGTTCATCAGCCAGATATACTGATTCTTGAAGGATTGAATGTTTTACAGAGCGGAATGGATTATCCCCACGATCCTCACCATGTGTTTGTTTCCGACTTTGTTGATTTTTCTATTTACGTTGATGCGCCAGATGATTTGCTACAGCGCTGGTACATAAATCGCTTTCTTAAATTTCGTCAGGGAGCCTTTACCGATCCTGACTCCTATTTCCATCACTATGCACAACTCTCTGAAGAAGAGGCTGTGCAGATAGCCACCGGCCTGTGGAAAGAGATTAACTGGTTAAATTTGCAGGAAAACATTCTGCCGACCCGCGAGAGAGCCAGCCTCATTATGACCAAAAGCGGCAACCATGCCGTCGATCGGGTCAAACTGCGCAAATAAGCAAAAGAAAGCCTGCATCGTGCAGGCTTTCTTTTATTGCGGTCGCAGGGATATTTCCCCACCTACCCAGGAACGGATTTCCCCTTCCTGCTCAAGCAGTAATCCACCCTGTTTATCTATTCCGCGTGCGATGCCATGTATCTCGCGTTCGCCGATCAGCAACTTAACAGGACGATTAATAAAGTTATCCAGCGCTTTCCAGCGTTCGGTGAAGGGGGCAAGACCATCACGCTCAAACAGCGGCAATGCGTCACGCAGGCTATTGATTAGCCTCGCGGCAAGATCGTTTCGATCGATGGTAATGCCAGCTTCCTGCAAATTGATCCAGCCTTGATTGATCTGGTCAGCATCTGCGCCGCGCATGGCCAGATTGATACCTGCACCAATGACAATTTGCGCTGCGTCACCCGTTTTTCCTGTTAATTCCACCAGGATCCCGGCCAGTTTGCGATCGCGAAGGTAAAGATCATTAGGCCATTTCACCCGAACATCCTGGGCACCCAGCTGTTGTAAAGTCTCAGCCATGACAATGCCGATAACCAGGCTCAGTCCCATCGCAGCGGCGGGCCCCTGTTCCAGACGCCAGTACATCGACATATAGAGATTGGCACCAAACGGAGAAAACCACTGCCGCCCTCGGCGTCCGCGACCAGCCTGCTGATATTCTGCAATACAGGCATCCCCTGACTGCAGCGTATTCATACGATCGAGCAAATACTGGTTAGTGGAATCAATCACGGGGATCACATCAAGGCGGGCATGATTAAGCTGTGCCATGATGGTGTCTTTATCCAGTAACTGCATGGGTGCTGGCAGGCTGTATCCCTTCCCCGTCACCGTATAAATATCCAGTCCCCAGGATTTCAGCGTCTGAATATGTTT
This sequence comes from Pantoea sp. KPR_PJ, assembly GCF_041386365.1. Lineage (NCBI taxonomy): Bacteria > Pseudomonadati > Pseudomonadota > Gammaproteobacteria > Enterobacterales > Erwiniaceae > Pantoea > Pantoea sp. KPR_PJ. The sequence goes on from NZ_JABMIK010000017.1 coordinate 2,862, forward strand.
GTTGATGGCAGCACGGCTCATGCCTAACGATTCACCCAGCTGCTCTCCGGAATGGAACTCACCATTCGAGAGTATCTCAATCAACTTTAATGGGATGCTATGGTCTTTCATAAAATGGCCTCCACAGCATTGCACTCACCCACTGCCCCAATGAATCGAACCTCTGGTTCAAGCCAGACATCAAATTTTTGCCCAACGCGGGCGCGCACGATTTTTGCCAGTTCGATAATATCCTGAGGAGTGGCACGTTCAGCATTGATTAATACCAGTGCCTGCTGCTGGTGTACCGCTGCCCCGCCAACGCGAAAGCCCTTCAGCTGGCATTGATCGATCAACCAACCCGCCGCCAGTTTAACGTCACCATTCGCTTGCGGATAATGAGGCATACCGGGATAGCTGCCTGTCAGTTTTTCAGCCTGCTCACGGCCAATCAGTGGGTTTTTAAAAAAGCTGCCTACATTGCCCGTTACGCGAGGATCGGGCAGCTTGGATCGCCGCATATGGCAAACAGCATTGAAGATTTCCTGCGCCGTTACCGTCGCAGCATCCAGACGGGTCAAATCGCCGTAAGTCAGCACGGGACGCCACTCTTTATGCAAATGAAGACCTACTGCGACAATGGCATAGCCGTGCTGATAATGATGCTTGAAAATGCTGTCACGGTAGCCAAACGCACAGGCTTCACGATGCAGGCGCTGCGTTTCACCCGTGTGCAGGTCAAGCACGTCGACATAGTCGCAGACATCCCTGAACTCTACGCCATAGGCGCCGATATTCTGAATCGGCGCAGATCCAGCCATACCTGGAATAAGAGCAAGGTTCTCCAGACCAGGGATCCCCTGTTTCAGGGTGGATTCGACCAGCGTATGCCAGTTTTCACCGGCACCAACATGAATTTTCCAGGCGTCTTCCTGCTGTTCAATATGAATCCCTTTGATACGGTTAATCACAACCGTGCCCGAAAAATCTTCAAGGAAAAGCACATTGCTGCCTTCACCGAGCAGGATAAAGGGCTGCCTGTTGCGTTCTGCCTCACGCCACGCGTTGAGGATAGCCTGTGGTGTCTCCGCGATAACACGGTGACAGGCGTGAATTGCCAGACCAAGCGTATTGTCGGCTTGCAAAGAAGGATACGGGTGGGACATTGTGCGGCCTTTACTAAGTTATCTGCGCGTAGTTTACCGCATCATTTCAGCCTTGTAGGGAAGTTTTAATCTAATGTAGGGAGAAAACGCTTTTTTTCGGCATTATGAAAACGCAAAAAGCCCTGACCGTGAGGTCAGGGCTGTCGCGTGTGGATGCCTGGCAGTTCCCTACTCTCGCATGGGG
>NZ_JABMIK010000018.1:0-1790 GCF_041386365.1 Pantoea sp. KPR_PJ
AAAACCTTGGTTTAGGAGAAGGTGCACCAGTCATAGGATCGCCGTTCCCCTGGGCGCACGCAAAAATGCCCAATGAGCTGTTTCCCTCAATGGCTGGCATGGTCTTTCTGAAAAGTAACGGGGCAAGTTTCAGCGGGACGCTTTATCCGAAGCTGGCGCTGATTTATCCGGGGCTGGTGCTACCAGATCTTCGAGGTGAATTTATCAGGGGCTGGGATGATGGGCGCGGAGTCGATTCCGGGCGTGCTTTGGGTACAGCGCAGGCATCGACTGGCCTGCGAACGGCAGCGCTGGATTATCCTGGTGTAGATGCAACAACCTCAGGTTCAACGATAGGCACGGCTTTTAATCAGGCGGATTCAGTCACAACAACTCAGCCTTCAGATGCAAAAGCCCCTAACAACAGTGCGTTAGCTGCAGTGCTAAGCGACAACTCAATCCAGGCGACTCAACTGCAAGCAGGTATTACGGGCTTTTCTGTATGGATCACAGCACGTCCGCGCAACGTCGCATTTAACTACATCGTAAGGGCTGCATAATGGCACAAATCACGCTTGATAAAAATGGCCTGGCGGAAATGGCCGGCACGCTGAAAATCTATAACTTTGACAGTATTACTGGCGAGTTTACCGGCTCAGCTGACGAGTACCTGCAGCAAGGCGTCGGGCTTCCTGCGTGCGCCTGTACTGTCGCCCCACCGCAAGCAAGCGCGGGTAGCGTTGCTGTATACCGTGACGGTGACTGGCAGACGATTGCCGACCATCGCGGTGAAACGGTTTACTCCATTGCTGATGGCTCAAAAATCGTAATTTCAGAGTTAGGTGATTATCCGGAAGAAACAACCGCCATTGCACCTGTAACCGACTGGGATTGTTGGGACGGGGAAAAGTGGGTTACTGATACGGATGCGCAGCAGGCCGCCGATGTGAAGAGCGCAGCCAGGCAGAAGGCTGCGCTCATCAGCGAGGCGAACGGCGTAACTCAGGCATGGCAGACGCAGCTACTGCTCGGCATTATTACGGATGCAGACAAAGCACTGCTTACCGAATGGATGAAATATATTCAGGCAGTGCAGGCGGTTGAGGTTTCTCAGGCCTCAGAAATCAGCTGGCCTGCGTCGCCGGATATTGCGTAGGCGCTTTATTGTCCGTGGCATATTCCTGCAGGTGAGCGGGATATGCCACAGATACAGATTCTCCGGAAAAAAGAAACTCTTCTGCGCCCCATATAATTGCTTGCCTTAAAAACGCCTCTACCTCAGCGGATACTTCAACAGCATCAGCTGGCGCGTCCATGTCCTGAAGAAAGAAACCAGCTGCGCCCGGACTAAAAAGCATGTTTTTCATATCAGTACCCTATTGATTCAAAATGAACAGTCGGCGCTTCACCGAGAGCGGGCGTAGTGTACGCCACGGTAAATCGCGTTTTTGACACGTCGCTGCCCGTATCTGTATCACGATGAATAGCCAGAGACCTGCCAGCTATTGACCCCTGAACCGTATAGGCCGGGCTGGCAAGTGTGGCATTCGTCGAAACCTGCGCATTCAGGTACTGCCTCGGAAAAGCAATGCGGTAATAGTGGGTGTAGTAATCAACGCCGCCGAGCGTCTGCTTATTGAAATTGCCCACGGGGGACAGCGTCGCTGTTCCAAACTGCCTGATCATACCGTTGGGCAACACATCCCAGCCGTTTTGCCCGTTTCGGGAAAAAGTGAAAGTAGACATGTCCGGCAGCTGCTTATCGCCAGTGCCGACCACGCGTTTAGCTGCTTCTCCTAAACCAAGGTTTT
>NZ_JABMIK010000019.1:0-1741 GCF_041386365.1 Pantoea sp. KPR_PJ
GGCCGCGCAGATATGTCCGTCACAAGCTGAAAATCCCGCGTCTCACAAAACGCCTCTGGCGTTGTAAGGTTAAGCCTCACGGGTCATTAGTACCGGTTAGCTCAACGCATCGCTGCGCTTACACACCCGGCCTATCAACGTCGTCGTCTTCAACGTCCCTTCAGGAGCATCACGTGCTCAGGGAAAACTCATCTCGGGGCAAGTTTCGTGCTTAGATGCTTTCAGCACTTATCTTTTCCGCACTTAGCTACCGGGCAGTGCCACTGGCGTGACAACCCGAACACCAGCGGTGCGTTCACTCCGGTCCTCTCGTACTAGGAGCAACCCCCCTCAGTTTTCCAGCGCCCACGGCAGATAGGGACCGAACTGTCTCACGACGTTCTAAACCCAGCTCGCGTACCACTTTAAACGGCGAACAGCCGTACCCTTGGGACCTACTTCAGCCCCAGGATGTGATGAGCCGACATCGAGGTGCCAAACACCGCCGTCGATATGAACTCTTGGGCGGTATCAGCCTGTTATCCCCGGAGTACCTTTTATCCGTTGAGCGATGGCCCTTCCATTCAGAACCACCGGATCACTATGACCTGCTTTCGCACCTGCTCGAGCCGTCACTCTCGCAGTCAAGCTGGCTTATGCCATTGCACTAACCTCCTGATGTCCGACCAGGATTAGCCAACCTTCGTGCTCCTCCGTTACGCTTTGGGAGGAGACCGCCCCAGTCAAACTACCCACCAGACACTGTCCGCAGCCCGGATTACGGGCCTACGTTAGAACACCAGCCATTAAAGGGTGGTATTTCAAGGACGGCTCCACGCAGACTGGCGTCCACGCTTCGAAGCCTCCCACCTATCCTACACATCAAGGACCAGTGTTCAGTGTCAAGCTGTAGTAAAGGTTCACGGGGTCTTTCCGTCTTGCCGCGGGTACACTGCATCTTCACAGCGATTTCAATTTCACTGAGTCTCGGGTGGAGACAGCCTGGCCATCATTACGCCATTCGTGCAGGTCGGAACTTACCCGACAAGGAATTTCGCTACCTTAGGACCGTTATAGTTACGGCCGCCGTTTACCGGGGCTTCGATCAAGAGCTTCTCCTTGCGGATAACCCCATCAATTAACCTTCCGGCACCGGGCAGGCGTCACACCGTATACGTCCACTTTCGTGTTTGCACAGTGCTGTGTTTTTAATAAACAGTTGCAGCCAGCTGGTATCTTCGACTGGCCTCGGCTCCGGGAGCAAGTCCCCTCACCTACGCGCCAGCGTGCCTTCTCCCGAAGTTACGGCACCATTTTGCCTAGTTCCTTCACCCGAGTTCTCTCAAGCGCCTTGGTATTCTCTACCTGACCACCTGTGTCGGTTTGGGGTACGATTTCGTGCTGCCTGATGCTTAGAGGCTTTTCCTGGAAGCAGGGCATTTGTTGCTTCAGCACCGTAGTGCCTCGTCGTCACGCCTCAGTGTAAAGTGAACCGGATTTGCCTGGAACACACACCTACACGCTTAAACCGGGACAACCGTCGCCCGGCCAACATAGCCTTCTCCGTCCCCCCTTCGCAGCAGCACCAAGTACAGGAATATTAACCTGTTTCCCATCGACTACGCTTTTCAGCCTCGCCTTAGGGGTCGACTCACCCTGCCCCGATTAACGTTGGACAGGAACCCTTGGTCTTCCGGCGAGCGGGCTTTTCACCCGCTTTATCGTTACTTATGTCAGCATTCGCACTTCTGATACCTCCAGC
>NZ_JABMIK010000021.1:0-1366 GCF_041386365.1 Pantoea sp. KPR_PJ
TGCCTCACAGCACACCTTCAACGGCTTACAGAACGCTCCCCTACCCAACAACATTTACATGTCGCTGCCGCAGCTTCGGTGCATGGTTTAGCCCCGTTACATCTTCCGCGCAGGCCGACTCGACCAGTGAGCTATTACGCTTTCTTTAAATGATGGCTGCTTCTAAGCCAACATCCTGGCTGTCTGGGCCTTCCCACATCGTTTCCCACTTAACCATGACTTTGGGACCTTAGCTGGCGGTCTGGGTTGTTTCCCTCTTCACGACGGACGTTAGCACCCGCCGTGTGTCTCCCGTGATAACATTCTCCGGTATTCGCAGTTTGCATCGGGTTGGTAAGCCGGGATGGCCCCCTAGCCGAAACAGTGCTCTACCCCCGGAGATGAGTTCACGAGGCGCTACCTAAATAGCTTTCGGGGAGAACCAGCTATCTCCCGGTTTGATTGGCCTTTCACCCCCAGCCACAGGTCATCCGCTAATTTTTCAACATTAGTCGGTTCGGTCCTCCAGTTAGTGTTACCCAACCTTCAACCTGCCCATGGCTAGATCACCGGGTTTCGGGTCTATACCCTGCAACTTGACGCCCAGTTAAGACTCGGTTTCCCTGCGGCTCCCCTATACGGTTAACCTTGCTACAGAATATAAGTCGCTGACCCATTATACAAAAGGTACGCAGTCACACCACGAAGGTGCTCCCACTGCTTGTACGTACACGGTTTCAGGTTCTTTTCACTCCCCTCGCCGGGGTTCTTTTCGCCTTTCCCTCACGGTACTGGTTCACTATCGGTCAGTCAGGAGTATTTAGCCTTGGAGGATGGTCCCCCCATATTCAGACAGGATACCACGTGTCCCGCCCTACTCATCGAGCTCACAGCATGTGCACTTTCGTGTACGGGAGTATCACCCTGTACCCTGCGACTTTCCAGACGCTTCCACTAGTGCACAAGCTGATTCAGGCTCTGGGCTGCTCCCCGTTCGCTCGCCGCTACTGGGGGAATCTCGGTTGATTTCTTTTCCTCGGGGTACTTAGATGTTTCAGTTCCCCCGGTTCGCCTCGTTAGCCTATGTATTCAGCTAACGATAGTGTGACGAGTCACACTGGGTTTCCCCATTCGGACATCGCCGGCTGTAGCGGTTCATATCACCTTGCCGGCGCTTTTCGCAGATTAGCACGTCCTTCATCGCCTCTGACTGCCAGGGCATCCACCGTGTACGCTTGGTCGCTTAACCTCACAACCCACAGGCGTCTTGCGACGTCGCGGATGTGATAATTGAGAGACTCGAACGCGCCTGCCTTTCGCTCCTGTTACGGGGAGCGACGCGGCGCGTCGTTTCAATTTTCAGCTTGTTCCGGATTGTTAAAGAGCA
>NZ_JABMIK010000022.1:0-1184 GCF_041386365.1 Pantoea sp. KPR_PJ
AAAGAGCAATTTCAACGTAACAAACTGCACGTAAACGTGGGCACCATCGGTCACGTTGACCACGGTAAAACCACCCTGACTGCAGCTATCACTACCGTTCTGGCTAAAACCTTTGGTGGCCAGGCTCGTGCGTTCGACCAGATCGATAACGCGCCGGAAGAGAAGGCTCGTGGTATCACCATCAACACCTCTCACGTTGAGTACGAAACCCCGACCCGTCACTACGCGCACGTTGACTGCCCGGGCCACGCCGACTACGTGAAAAACATGATCACCGGTGCTGCCCAGATGGACGGCGCTATCCTGGTTGTTGCTGCGACTGACGGCCCGATGCCGCAGACCCGTGAGCACATCCTGCTGGGTCGTCAGGTTGGCGTTCCTTACATCATCGTGTTCCTGAACAAGTGCGACATGGTTGATGACGAAGAGCTGCTGGAACTGGTTGAGATGGAAGTCCGTGACCTGCTGTCACAGTACGACTTCCCGGGCGACGACACCCCGATCGTTCGCGGTTCTGCGCTGAAAGCGCTGGAAGGCGACGCAGAGTGGGAAGCGAAGATCGTTGAGCTGGCTGGCCACCTGGATACCTACATTCCTGAGCCGGTTCGTGCTATCGACCTGCCGTTCCTGCTGCCGATCGAAGACGTGTTCTCAATCTCTGGCCGTGGTACCGTTGTTACCGGTCGTGTTGAGCGCGGCATCGTGAAAGTAGGCGACGAAGTTGAAATCGTGGGCATCAAAGACACCGCGAAATCAACCTGTACCGGCGTTGAAATGTTCCGCAAACTGCTGGACCAGGGCCAGGCTGGTGAGAACGTAGGCGTTCTGCTGCGTGGTATCAAGCGTGAAGAGATCGAGCGTGGCCAAGTACTGGCTAAGCCGGGCTCAATCAAGCCGCACACCAAGTTCGTATCAGAAGTGTACGTTCTGTCCAAAGAAGAAGGTGGTCGTCACACTCCGTTCTTCAAAGGCTACCGTCCGCAGTTCTACTTCCGTACCACTGACGTGACTGGCAACATCGAACTGCCGGAAGGCGTTGAGATGGTAATGCCGGGCGACAACATCAAAATGACCGTTACGCTGATCCACCCGATCGCGATGGACCAGGGTCTGCGCTTCGCAATCCGCGAAGGCGGCCGTACCGTTGGCGCGGGCGTTGTTGCTGAAGTTATCGCTTAATTGCG
>NZ_JABMIK010000023.1:0-563 GCF_041386365.1 Pantoea sp. KPR_PJ
TGCCTTTCGCTCCTGTTACGGGGAGCGACGCGGCGCGTCGTTTCAATTTTCAGCTTGTTCCGGATTGTTAAAGAGCATAATACTTCGCAGCCCACCGTTTCCGGTACGCTCTGAAGTATTTCAGAAAAACAGTATGGTGGAGCTAAGCGGGATCGAACCGCTGACCTCCTGCGTGCAAGGCAGGCGCTCTCCCAGCTGAGCTATAGCCCCATACAGTGACTGCAGAGACCGTCTACTACCAGGAGTGGCATTCTTCTGTGCGAGGAATGCGATTTTTTCTCAGGCAAGGCGTGGCGATGCGAAGCATAGTTCACTATGCGAGCCGGCGTCACAACGCAGCATGAGGGAAAATCTGGTAGGCCTGAGTGGACTTGAACCACCGACCTCACCCTTATCAGGGGTGCGCTCTAACCACCTGAGCTACAAGCCTGTAGAGGTTTTTCTGCTCGTTACTTTCTATCAGACAATCTGTGTGAGCACTTCGGAGGCAGTATCTTCAGGTAAGGAGGTGATCCAACCGCAGGTTCCCCTACGGTTACCTTGTTACGACTTCACCCCAGTCA